>CALVYK010000007.1 GCA_944372195.1 uncultured Bacilli bacterium | reverse complement strand
TATTGATATTTTTCCAATAATATGGGAAAATATATTAATGGAAATTCCCCTTAAAGTTGTAAATGAAGATTTATCGGATGTAAAAAAAGAAGGCGATGGCTGGAAATTTATAACTGGTAAGGAAGAAAGAATTAATCCTGAATTAGAAAAATTAAAAGACTTATTATAGGGAGGTGTTATAAATGGCAGTACCATTTAGAAAAGTTAGTAAAACTCGTGGACGTAAAAGAAGAACTCATTATGTAATAAACGCTAATACAACAGTTAAATGCCCAAAATGTGGTGAAATGATTAAACCACATAGAGTATGTCCAAAATGTGGAACTTACAAAAATAAAGAAGTAGTTAAAACAGCTGAATAGTTGTTTTTTTTTACAAAAAAACCTATCTTACTTTTTGATAGGTTAATTCATCACTTTTAATTATTCTAAGTGGCTTATTTGTTAAATTGATTGCATAGTCGATTTCTTCTTTTTTTTCGGCTAAATCATCTAAATCAGTTGTAATATCACTTTCAATAATTGCAATTTCATCAGCCAACTCAGCAGTGTCTTTAAAATGTTGTAATTTTTTAAAATACCATCTTTTATAAAATAAACATCTTAATTCTTCACGAATACGGCCTGTAGACATTTCCTTTTCAATATTACTTTCTAATTTTTTATGAAATAATAAAAACTCAAAAGGAAACAAAGGTTCTTCTTTTTCTAAATCTACAATTTGATTTAAATTTTCTAAAACAAAATCATATTCACTTTTGCTGCATGAAATTAAGACTGTTTTTCTTTTTAACATAAATATTCCCCCTAACACTTTAGATATGTTATCATACAATTTGTGTTATGTCAAATTAGTTTGTATATCTAATAGTTTCATTGGATATATTAAAAATAATTCCCATCATAATCATATAACTTAGCAAAGATGAGCCGCCATAACTTATAAATGGTAAAGTAATACCTGTAATAGGCATAAGACCAAAAGTCATACCAATATTTTGTAATTGTTGATATATTAACATCCCAACAATTCCAGACACAATGTATTTATTAGTTAAATTTGCGTTTTTTAAAGCCAGCAATATTAACCTTATATCAAATAAAGTAATTAAGCCTAATAAAATTAAAACTCCTATAAAGCCAAAATTATTGGCATATACAGCAAATATAAAATCTGTTTGTGGCTCTGGGAAATAAATCGGTGTATTATTAGGCCCCATTCCAATTAATCCTCCAGAACCGATGCTGACCATGCCATTTTCTAATTGATAACCGCTACTATTTGACCAATCTAGTAATCTGTCAACTCTTAAGAAAAAATCTGTTCCAAATATTTTAATAAATAAATCGGTGTTAATGAAATATACTCCTAATACTAAAGCAATAAATAAAACAATAATTGAAAACAATATAATAAACCATCGATATCTAATACCAGATATAAATAGCATAACAATAGTAATAAGCAAATATATTAATACAACACCCGTATCAGGCTGTAAAAATGTTAATATACTAGGTATTAATACGACAATTCCAATTTTAATTAAAAATCTAAATTCTTCTAAAACACTAGGATTGTTATATTCTTCATTAAAATTATGAATCATAGTACCGATAGTTATAATTAAAATTATCTTCATAAATTCACTTGGTTGAATAGTTCCAATTCCTGGTATACTAAACCAACATTTGGCGTTATTAATTGGTTCAGCAAACAGCAACAGTCCTATTAATGAAATAATTCCTATAATATAAAATATTTTAATGTTTTTGTAAATAAAGTCATTACCAATAAACATAATAAAATATGCTATGATAAATCCTGCTACATACCATAATAATTGTTTATAAACTAAAGTGTTATTTGATATTAAATCTTGAGCACTATTGATAGTTATCAAGCTAATTATTATAAATAAAAACAAAACAGTCAATAAAATTTTATCTACTTTGTATTTAGAAATTTTTTTCATAATTTCACCTATTATTATCTTACACTAAATTTGTAAATTATACAATTAAATATTTGCAAAATAAAAAAAATATAGTATAATTTAAGTAGGTGATTATATGGGACATATGTGGCAATACATAATAATATTAATTGTTGCAATTATTATTGCTATTGCAATTGTGAAATCAAAACAAAAAGATTTTAAGTTGGAGGCTAATAAATTGGTCGAATATCTAGGTGGTAAAGATAATATTATCAGTTATGAGACTAATAAATCAAGATTTATAGTTGAACTTAGGGATACAAAAATAGTAAATAAAGAAGGTATCCAAAAAATAGGTGCTCAAGGAATAGTTGAAATTGATAACCAATTAAAAATTATATTAGGTGATCAAGCAGAAAAAATAAAAAAATTTATTGATGATTTGAAGTAACTTTTGTTACTTTTTTATTTTTCGACACAATTCGACAAAATAATTAAAAAATTTGTAATATAATTGGCTAGGTGATTTAAATGTTATATCAAATTTTATTTAATATTATAATATTATTATTTCCTTTAATAGTTAATTTATTTTATTGTACTTATAGTAATAATGTAAATAAAGAGCAAAAAAAACTATATTTAGATTTGGCTCTTTTATCAAGTTTATATTTGTTAATTATTTATGATAAAGGTAACAGTGATTTAATAATTTTATTTAATATTCCATTATTGTTTGCCTTTATAAAGAAAAGAACTTTAGTAAGTATGATTATTACTGTTATAATTTTAATGAATTATGCTGATTCTAATATAATAATTTATATAATTGAGTATTTAATATATTACTTAATATATATTTTTTATCAAAAAAATATTTTAAATTTGTTTATAATAATTAAATTTATTTTTAATTTTAATTTGTTAACTAGTATTATTTTTTTAATAACAACTTATTTAGTTATATTTTTATATAAAAAAGGTGAGGATATAATAAAATTACACATGAATTTAAAAGAACTAGAAAAAGAAACTCAATTAAGATCATCTTTATTTAAAATAACTCACGAAATAAAAAATCCAATAGCTGTATGTAAAAGTTATTTGGATATGTTTGATATTAATAATAAGGATCACACTAGGTATATTGATATATTAAAAGAAGAAATGGATAAAATATTAATATTGTTACAAGATTTTTTAGCTATGAATAAAATAAAAATTCAAAAAGAAATATTAGATGTTAATTTGTTGTTAGAAGATGTTGTCAATCAATTTGAACCTGTTTTAAAAGAAAAAAATATCAAATTTACACACAATATATGTGAAGATGAAGTGTTTGTTTTAGGAGACTATAATAGATTAAATCAGGTATTAATAAATATGATTAAAAATAGTATTGAAGCAATAGAAAAAAATGGATTAATTTGTATTGACTATAAAATAGATGATAATTTTAAAATAATTATTGAAGATAATGGTATTGGAATACCTGAAGATGAATTGGAAAAAATAAAAGAACCTTTTTATACAACTAAAAAAAATGGCACAGGATTAGGTGTGTCATTATCAATTGAAATTATAAATGCTCACAATGGTAAATTGCAATACGAAACATTAAAAAAGGGAACTAGGGTGATTATAGAACTTCCAATTTATAAACTATTTAGCTTCGATGTAGATTGATTTATCATAATTATGATACCCTGTATGATAACTTTCTAATTGTTCTGTTGTAATTAATAAAAACTTATCAAGAACTAATTCACTACCATCATTGGTAACTGGATCGTCCCAAGTTAGATCTACGTGATACCAATTATTATCTAAATAGACATAATTCCAAATATGACTTTCACTTGAAATTCGATAATTTGGAATTTTTAATTTGTTTAAAAATAATGCCATTGTATCAGTATATCCTCCGCATAAAGCTTTATGATAATAAAGTGGGCCAATTGCTTTATGAGAAGGATTATCAATATCTTCTAAATTGGCTTCCAAATATTCTGTATCATAGGTAGTTGTTTCAACTATATAATTATGTATAGCAATTATTTTTTCTCTATCAGTCATATTATCATTTAAAATTTCTTTCATTATTTCATCAATTTTTTTATTTATAGCGGCTATTATATCATCACTGTATGATTTTTCAACGGTAACTTCAATTTTATTAAATGAATTAGATGTTATTATAGCTTTACGATAAATATTATAAGGATGGACATAATTATTTAAATTAGTCATTTTATTTGAATCTATCAAATAATCTACATCGTTAAGGCATTCATTATAATCACAATAAAAATAAAAATTCTCTTCGCCATTATTTAAAAAAGTATATAAAATATTGAGTAATTCTTGTTTGTCATTTGCTATAAAATCATTCGTTGCTTGAACATACTCAAAATGATAATTTAAAGAATAATCATTTTGGTTATCTAAATATATTTCTTTAGAATACACAATTTTTTGAACTAAAAATGTAGCTATATCATTTTTGTATATTAAAGTTAACAATAGTAAAATTAAAAGTGGAACAAGTTTTAACCATCTTTTCATTTAGTATCACCTATTATAATTATATCAAAAAAAAATAAAAAGTAAATGTTATTCCATTGCATTTACTTTTTTTGTTAAACGAGATTTATTACGAGCTGCTGTATTTTTCTTAATAGCTCCAGCTTGTGTTGCTTTATCGATTCTTTTAATAGCTACTTTTAAGTTGTTATTAGCTTTATCTTTATCTTTAGCAATTACTGCTCTTTCAACATTTTTACAAGCAGTTTTCATACTTGCTGTATAGTTATTATTATTTACTGTTTCTTTAGCGATTACTTTGATTTTTTTCTTTGCATTTTTCATATTTGCCATAGTTAATTCACCTCCAAGCTCTTAAAACATTATAATTTTACCATTTTATTACTAAAAAAGCAACACTTTTTCGTATAAAACATTAACTTAAATCAATAATAATAATGGTGAATGTTATGAAACATAGTGTTGATCTATCAAAATATCAGATAAGAACTGATCTAGCAATAGAATCTATTAAAGATATAAAAAATATTAGTAAACAAAAAATAGAAGAAAATGTTAAAATTACAAATGTAGTAGTTGATGAGAATATTAGCAAAATAATTAACAAGAAAAAAGGAAATTATATAACGATAGAATTTGATGATATAACAGATTCTAGTAATTATAATAAAGTAAAAAAAATATTTGTAAGAGAATTAACTGATTTGTTAAATTTGCTTAAAATTGACAAAAAAGCAAGTTGTTTAATAATTGGATTAGGTAATTCTAAATCGACACCCGATTCTTTAGGACCATTAACTGTAAATAATATAATAGTAACTAATCATTTGTTTGAGTTAAATGAGCTATCTGATGAATATCGAAGAGTTTCCGTTTTAGTGCCAGGTGTTATGGGGCAAACAGGATTGGAAACTAGTGATGTTATATCTAGCATAGTAGATAAATTTAAGCCGAATTTTATTATTTTAGTCGATGCCTTAGCTAGTCAATCAGTTGAACGGGTAAATAAAACAATTCAAATGACTGATACTGGGATACACCCTGGAAGTGGTATAGGTAATAGCAGAAAAGAAATAAGTTATGAAACATTAAATATTCCTTGCATAGCTATAGGTGTGCCTACCGTTGTTGATGCAATTACAATTGTTAGTGATACAATAAATTATATGCATAAACATTATACTTACTCAAAATTAAACATAAATAATCCTTTACACAAATTAATGGCGCATAGTCCTAATTATTTAAAAGAAAAAATTGAATTAAATAAAAAAGATAAAGAAACTCTTTTAGGAATTGTTGGAACATTAGAAGAAGATGAAATTAAACAATTATTATTTGAAGTTTTATCTCCTATTGGATATAATATGATGGTAACCCCAAAAGAAGTTGATTTTTTGATTGAAAAATTAAGTAGTTTGATTGGAAATGGAATTAATGAGGCATTACATAATATTTGACAATTGATATAAAATATGCTAAAATATCTTACATATTTTGGGGGGATATTATGGCAATAAGAAAAAAATATGAATTAGATCAATTATATATTGGCATGTGTAATAACAATGTTCAAATAGCTTATTATGACGAAAATTCTGGTAGATATATAAATGCTTCATTAACTAATAGAACTGAATCATATAACAAAAAATTTGATGAAGAATTCGAAGTTGGGTTGCCATTAGAAGAAGTGTTGAAAAAAGAGAGCCTTGAAATACTTATTACTGATAGTAAAGGCGTTAAAAGAACTGAGTTGTCACCTGTAGAATTAAATGGTTTATTGGTTGTATTATCTAAAAAGAAAAAGCTTTCTCCAATATTATTGCAAAAGCAAAGTTTATTAGTGGAAAATATTGTTAATATTATTTGTGATTTTTTAGGTTTAAATTCAGAAAACACTCCTAGCACTAGTTTTAATTTCTTAAAACAGTTTGATATTAGTTATTCTATAATTCCAGCAAAAAAATTACAAGAATTTAAAAAGAATTTACGCGCTTATATCGAAGCATCTTTGATAACTGAAACAAATTTTATAGTTAGATACGGGCAAGGAATTTATGATTATAGAATTTTACGTTCTTTAAATAAAGCAAATATAAAACAAACTGATCAAATAAAGGAAAATACTTTTTTAATCAATGTAAGTAATGATGGTAGAATCTTAATAAATGGTATCAATATTAATGAGTATAGTAAAAAGACAAATTCAGGATTTCAAAAAACAATTAAATTTTAAAGTGGCTAAATGCCATTTTTTTATTGTTTTTCTTTAAAAAATTTATTATAATTATTAAAGGAGATGATTATATGATAATAGGCTCACATGTCTCATTTAAAAAAGATACTCAATTAGTAGGGAGTGTTAAGGAAGCATTAAGTTATGGAAGTACTACTTTTATGTTTTATACAGGAGCTCCCCAAAATACTAATAGACAAGCAATAAATTTTGAATTAACTAAAGAAGCTGTTGATTTAATGAATAAAAATAATATTGATATCAATAATGTAATTGTTCACGCACCATATATAATTAATATGGCTTCTAATAATGACTTTGCAGTTACATTTTTAAAAGAAGAATTAAAGAGAGTTGAACAATTAGGTATGACTAAATTAGTACTTCATCCTGGTAGTAGTGTTAAATTAAGTCGAGAAGAAGGTATTAAAAATATTATTGATAATTTAAATAAAGTAGGTAAAAGTAATGTTTTAATATTATTAGAAACGATGGCTGGTAAAGGTACGGAGTTAGGTAAAACATTTGAAGAATTAAAAGAAATAATCGATGGAGTAAATTATCCATTAGGAGTTTGTTTGGATACTTGTCATATTAATGATGCAGGATATGATTTAAATGATTTTGATGAAGTTTTAGATTTATTTAATAAAAAAATTGGTTTAAATTATTTAAAATGTATTCATGTAAACGATAGTAAAAATGTAATAAGTGCACATAAAGATCGTCATGAAAATATTGGATTTGGAACAATTGGATTTGATAATTTAATTAAAATAATATATCATGAAAAATTAAAAAATATCCCTAAAATATTAGAGACACCTTATGTATCAATGGACGATAATTCTAAAGAAAGAATGTATCCACCATATAAGTTTGAAATAGAAATGATTTTAAATAAAAAGTTTAATAAAAATTTAATTAATGATATAAGAAATTATTATAAGTAACGATTTTTAAAATAAATATATAAAGATTCTATTTTTTGGTAACTTGTGCTATCCAATTTTTCTTTTAAATCGTCTAATATTCCTCGAGGATTTCCAAATACTATTGTACGCCAATTATTTTTAATATGATCATAAATTATTTTTACTTCCGTATCTTTTAAATTAATGCCATTTTTTAAAGCAAAATTGTTTACATCATCTAAAGTCATTCTATTAACGTATTCACTTATTAATCTTTCTTTCACTTTGATCACCGCTATATTATATGTTGCAATGAATAATGTTATGAAAATTAAATAAAATATTAAAAGGAGGAATATTATGTACGAACCATATATAACTGATTTTACTATGAATATTCATAATAAAATATTAAATAATTATCTTGATAAAGTTAAAGATATAACTGATTATGTTTATGCGGTTAATAATATTGATGAATATCCTCTTAACGAAAGAGGCAATATTTTATTTAATTTAGGTGGTGTTTTAAATCATCAATTATTCTTTAGTATTTTAGGAAAAGGTGAAATGAGTGAACAATTTAAAAATAAAATAATCGAAGATTTTGGATCTATTTCTAATTTTAAAGAAGAATTTATTAAAAATGCTAATTATGTTGTTGGATCGGGTTATACATTTTTAGTTTTAAATAAAGATAATAAATTAGAAATATTAAATACTTCTAATGAAGACACGCCATATTCGTATGGTTTAAAACCAATTATGAATTTAGATTTATGGGAACACGCTTATTTTTTAGATTATCAAAACGATAGAACTGATTATATTAATAATTTTTTTTCAATTGTAGATTTTAATAAAGTAAGTAAAATATATGAAGAAATACAAGAAAATATATAATTTAAGTACTAAAAATAAAGACGTTAAAGAAATAATTGAAAAAAGATATAATATTTTAATTATAGTAATAGTTTTAATAATGGTTATATTAAGTGTTAATTTATTTATTATTCAGGTTGTAAAGCATGAATTTTATGTCAAAAAGGTGGAACAATTAAGTCAAAATCTTGTAACTTCAACAAGTACTCCTCGTGGTAGAATTTATGATCGGAATGGTGAAATAATAGTTGATAATGAAGCTGTTAAAGTAATTTATTATAAAAAGCCAAGTGGTGTAACGACTAGTGATGAAATTGAAATTGCTTATAAAGTGGCTGATATGATTTCAATTGATTATAAGCAATTGAGTAGTAATAATTTAAAAAAATTTTGGATTTTAAATAATAAAGACGAATCAGATAAATTAATTACTGATTTAGAATGGCAGCAATTAGAAGAAAGAAAATTAACTTCTTTAGATATTGAAAATTTAAAACTAGAAAGAATTGATGAACAGCTAGATGCTTATGAAGAAAGGGATTTAAAAGCGGCTTATATTTATTATTTAATGAATGTCGGTTATAGTTATGATGAAAAAGTAATTAAAAAAGAAAATGTAACTGATAAAGAATATGCTTTAATAGCGGAAAACGTCAATAATTTAAAAGGATTTGATGTGAGATTAGATTGGAATAGAGTATATCCTTATGGTGATACTTTTAGAACAATTTTAGGTAGTGTTTCGACTAATGAAACAGGAATTCCTTATGAATTAAAAGACTATTATTTAGATTTGGGTTACAGTTTAAATGATCGAGTAGGGATAAGTTATTTAGAATATCAATATGAATCAATTTTAAAAGGGGAAAAAACAGTTTATCAGATATTAGATGATGGCACTAGAAAAATTGTTTCAGAAGGAAGAAGAGGTAATGATATTGTACTTACTATCGATATTAAATTACAACAAGAAATAGAAAAAATATTAGAAGAGGAAGTTATTAACGGTAAAAAGTATCCTAATACAAAATATTATAATAGATCATTTGCTATTATAAGTGATCCTAATACAGGTGAAATACTTGCAATGGCTGGAAAACAATTAATCGATGGCAAAATATATGATTATACCCCGGGCATTGTTACTACGCCTGTGACTGCCGGATCAATAGTTAAAGGTGCATCACATGCTGTTGGTTATAGTACAGGGGCTTTACAAATAGGAGAAAGAAGAGATGATAGCTGTATTAAAATAGCTGCTACTCCTTTAAAATGTTCATGGACAACCTTAGGTACAATTGATGATATAGGGGCTTTGAAATATTCTTCTAATGTTTATCAATTTCATACTGCTATTAAAGTTGGTGGTGGAACATATAAATATAATGAAGAATTAAATATAAATCCTGATGCTTTTGATATTTATCGTAATATGTTTAAGCAATTTGGATTAGGAGTTAAAACTGGAATAGATTTACCAGTTGAAAGTTTAGGTTATACTAGCAATAGTACTTTGGCAGGTCACCTATTAGATTTTGCAATCGGTCAATTTGATACCTATACTCCAATTCAATTAAGTCAATATATAAATACTATTGCAAATGGTGGGTATAGAATACAGCCTCATTTATTAAAGGCTGTGTATAATCCTACTAAAGATGGATTAACTGATTTATTATATGAAGTTGAAACTACTGTTTTAAATAAAGTAGAATTAGATAGTAAATACATGGATAGAATTAAATTGGGATTTAGGGAAGGTGTTGTTAGTGGAATCGCTAATGGTTATGTCGATAGCAAATATAATCCAGCAGCAAAAACAGGAACTAGTGAAAGCTTTATTGATACTGATGGCGATGGTGTAGTTGATAAAGAGACGATGAGTAACACTTTTGGGGCTTATGCACCATACGATAATCCTAAAGTATCATTTATTATTGTTTCACCTGATATATTTTATGAAGAAACATCTAGCTCACGAGCTCCAATTAATAGGATTATAGCTAATAGAGTATCTTCCAAATATTTTGAAATGTATAATTGACTATATTTTAACTAATTATATAATTACACTTTTTGATATAAAGGGCTACTAATTTGATAAATTGATTATAATAAACTTAACTATTTTATAATATAATTAAAAAATACTTTGATTTTTTTGAATAATTTGGTATAATTATGTAAGTGTTTTAAAAGGAGGGATTAATATATGGCTAAAAAAGGAGAAGCAAGAGAAAGAATTACTCTTCAATGTACAGAATGTAAAAGTGAAAATTATCGTACAGAAAAAAACAAACGTAATACAACAGATCGTTTAGAATTAAAAAAACATTGTCCTAAATGTAAATCTACAACAACTCACAAAGAAAAAAAATAAGGGGGGTAAATTATGATAAATGTAAATGATATTAAAAATGGTATTACATTTGTATTAGATGGTGATATTTATCAAGTATTAGAATTTTCTCATGTTAAGCCAGGTAAGGGTGCTGCTTTTGTTAAAATGAAAATTAGAAATTTAAGAACAGGTTCTACTACTGAAAAATCATTTAATAGTGGTACAAAACTAGAAAAAGCAATGATTGAAAAAAGACCTATGCAATTTTTATATGCATCAGGTGATTCATATAACTTTATGAATATGGAATCATATGAACAAATTGAATTAACTAAAGATCAATTAGGTGATGATGTTAATTATCTAAAAGAAGGCTTAAATGTTGATTTGAGTTTTTATGAAGGCGAATTATTAGGGGTTATGCTACCTGATAAAGTAGAGTTAGAAGTTACACATACTGAACCTGCTGTTAAAGGTAATACTACAAATAATGCTACTAAAGATGCTACATTAGAAACAGGTTTAGTAGTAAGAGTACCTTTATTTGTTGAACAAGGTGAAAAAATTATTGTATCAACTAGTACAGGTAAATATGATTCAAGAGCTTAAGATATAGAAATATATCTTTTTTTATATATTTTTTTATGAATAAGATTTATAAATGTATTGACTTTGATAAAAAAAATATATATAATTTATATAAAGATAGGAGATGTATTTATGACTAAAAAAGGTTTTACATTAATCGAATTACTAGCAGTAATAATTATATTAGCTATAGTAGCACTAATAGCTACACCAATAATATTAAATGTAATAGATGATGCAAGAGTATCAGCAGGTAAGTCAGAAGCAAATATGATATTAAGTGGCATCAATAATTATTGTGCAAGTGAAGAGATGAAGTATCAACTAGATAATAGTTATACAAAAATATGCACCAAAGATATGACAAAAGAAGATGTACCAACAATGGTTAATTTAGGAAATGCGACAGTAGAAAAATTAACATATAATGGTACTAAATTAACAGAGTTAGTTGTAAAAAGTAATACTCATACATTTACATTATGTGCCAGTGGAACATTTGTAATGGATGATGAAGAATGTAATGGAGAAATAGGTGGAGAAGATAGTCAACCAGAAGAACCTTCTGATGATAGTGGCATTGCTAATAGTCCGGAACTATTAGATAATATGATACCAGTATACTATGATGGAGAAAATTGGATATATGCTGATGTATCACAGGAATGGTATAATTATGATGCTAAAGAATGGGCTAATGCGGTAGTGTTAAATAATGATGTTATTAAAAATGTCGGAGATCCAATAAGTGAAGATGAAATAGCCTTATGGTATGTATGGATACCAAGATATACATATACAATATTTAATGGTAACAATGAAAGCGTAGAAGAACAAGAAATTCAAATAAAATTTGCAAGTGGAACAAATAGTAGTGGAACAGTAGAATGTGTCGATACAATAAGTGGAAATGGTAGTGAAGTATGTACCGATTCGACAAATGGAAGTAT
Organism: uncultured Bacilli bacterium; assembly: GCA_944372195.1. Taxonomy (GTDB): domain Bacteria; phylum Bacillota_I; class Bacilli_A; order RF39; family UBA660; genus Faecisoma. Next base: position 47,184 of record CALVYK010000007.1, on the reverse strand, counting down.
AAAAAATGGCACAAGTACATACACTCATCCAGCATTTACATTTGGAACACAAGAATTAACAGGATTTTGGGTAGGAAAATTTGAAGTGAGTGGCAGTACAGATGCAATAACAATAAAGCCTAATGCAAGTAGCTTGAGAGCTCAAACTGTATCATCATTTTTCACAGCAATACAAAATATGAGTACTACATATAGTTTAAATGGAGATAGTCATATGATGAAGAATATGGAATGGGGAGCGGTAGCCTACCTATCACATAGTAAATATGGTACATGCACTGATGGAAATTGTGTTGGAATTTCTGTCAATATAAGTAGCACTACAGGTGGCGGATCATCTAACGCATATAAAACAAATGTTGCTCAATCTACTACGGGAAATATTTATGGAGTATACGATATGTCTGGTGGATTATATGAATACGTAATGGGTAATGAGGCAAATATTAATGGCGTGTTTTATTCAAGTGGTTCGGGTTTTACAACTTCGCCTGATAGCAAATATTATGATAGTTATGCATACGATACATCAAATTTTACTCATAGTCGTGGTAAATTAGGCGATGCAACAAAAGAGACCTTAAAAGTATTTGGAATTAATTATGGTGGATGGTATGGCAACCAAAGTTATATTCCTAGCTCTACATACTCATGGTATATACGTGGTGGAAGTTATCTATATCCTAATGTAGCTGGCGTGTTTTTTCATAGTGATTATACTGGTGCTGTTGAAAATACCGTTTCATCACGTGCTATATTAGTATCTAATTAAAAAAGAAGTTGAAACTAATGGTGAACTAAATATTGAAATAGATATAGAAATATATCTTTTTTTTGCAATTACTTATATTTCATGATATAATTTTAATTATGAAATATGTAATTGATGGTATAGAATATGATGTTATAATAAATAAAAAAAATAACAAAAATACTTATATTAGAATAAAAGATAATAGTATATATATAACTACTAATTATTTTGTTAGTAAACATTATATTAAAAGCTTATTAGATAATAATTATGAAGTAATTAAAAAGATGTTGCAAAAACAAAGTAAAAAGTTAGAAAGGAACGAAAACTTTTATTTTCTAAATAAAAAGTATGATGTTATTATTGTTAATGCTTTAGATATTGAAATAACTGATGATAAGATATTTGTTAAAAGTATAGATTATTTAAACAAATGGTTAAAGAAAAAAACTAGTGAAATATTTAAAAGTAGATTAGATTATCTTTATAATAATTATAAAGAAAAAATACCTTATCCTACTTTAAGAATAAGAAGTATGAAAACTAGATGGGGTGTTTGTAATAGAAAAAATAATACTGTTACTTTAAATAGTGAATTAATTAAATATGGTTATGAGCAAATTGATTATGTAATTATTCATGAATTAAGTCATTTTATTCATTTTGATCATTCCAAAAATTTTTGGTTACAAGTTTCCAAATATTGTCCGAACTATAAGGAAATAAGAAAATCATTAAAAGAAGGTTAAGAATATGAAAAAGTTATTAGTTTTACTATGTTTTTTATTAATAGGATGTAGTAATAGTGTTTATGATAATTATGTTAAAGAATTAAAAAATAGTGAAGCATCTAGTGAAATTCCTTTTGATATTGAATTTAATATTGATAATGTTAATGAAAATAGAATAATTTATCAAGTTATAATCGATAATCCTAAAGTAGATGCTAGTAGTGTTAAAGCATTAGTTATTCATGATGCTAAAACAGAAGATATTTTTCCAAGCGTTGGAATAGTAGATGATCCAGTTAATTTAAATGAACAAAAGGGAATTATTTTAATGGGATATATTAATAAAACAGAAGATATTAATTTTAAGGTTTTAATTGAAACTGACCAAAGATATGTATATGATTACAATTATTGACATTATTAATAATTTATTTATTATAAAATATAATTGGTGAATAATATGCAAGTAAAAATATTTGATGAAGGTCATGAAAAAGATTTAGAAGAAAGCGTTAATGATTTTATTAAAGATAAAGAAATATTAGATATTAAATATCAAGTAGCAATTAGTATAGTAGGAGAAGAACAATTATATTGTTTTTCAGCAATGATAGTTTATAGAAAATAGAGGTAGATTATGAATTTTGATAAAGTAGAGCCTAAATTTTATATAAGTGAAGATAATAAAAAAGATATAAAAAAAATCGAAAGGGAATTATCTTTAATTAATTTAAATAATAAAATAGAGATAAAATCTAGAGTTAGGTCAATATATTCTTCATTGGCTATTGAGGATAATTCATTATCATTAGAAAGTGTAGAAAAAATTATAGAAAATAAATTAGTATTAGGAGATAGAAAAGATATTCAAGAAGTAAAAAATGCTAATGAGTTATATGAACATATAAATGAATATAATTGGAAAGATGAAAAAGATTTTTTAAGGGCTCATACATTACTTATGAAATATTTTGAAGATGATGATGGTTATTATCGTGTGTTAAAAAAGGTGATGAAGTTATTTATATGGCATCTAATTCATTATTAGTTCCATCACTTATGAAAAGTTTATTCAAATTTATAAATGAAGAAAAAATTCATCCTTTAATTTTATCTTCTATTTTTCATTATTATTTTGTAGTTATTCATCCATTTAGTGATGGTAATGGAAGAATAGCAAGATTTTGGTTAAGTTTAATTTTAACTGATTGGAATGATAAGTTTAAATATATACCAATTGAGGAAGAAATATATTTAAATCAGGAAGAATATTATAATTCAATTGCGCAATGTCATATCAATGGAAATGTAAATGTTTTTATTAGTTTCATGTTAAAAGTAATATATTCATCTATTAAAAAAATTAATAATACTACCCAGAAAACTACCCAGAAAACTACCCAGAAATTAAATGATAATCAAATAAAAATATTAGAATATATAAAAGAAAATCCTAAAATTACAAGAAATGAATTAGCAAATAAGTTAAGTATTTCACCTGATGGTTTTAAATATAATTTAAAACAATTAGTTGATAAAGAAATAATTGAAAGAATTGGTGCAGATAATGGTGGATACTGGAATATAAGGAAGTGATTTGTTTGAAAAAAAATAGTTTTGTTGAAGGAGCATTAATTTCAACAATCGGAATAGTTTTATGTAAGATTTTAGGAATAATTTATGTTATTCCTTTTAGGGCGATAATTGGAACACAAGGAGCTATTTTATATAGTTATGCTTATACAATATATGCGGTTTTCGCCTCACTTTCATCAACAGGTATTCCTAGTGCAATGGCGAAAGCGGTAAGTGAATATAATACTTTAGGTTATTATAATGCTCAAGAACGAGCCTATAAAATTGGTAAATATATTATCGTTATTTTAGGTTTAATTTGCTTTATAACTTTATTTATATTCGCTCCGCAAATATCTTATTTAATAATAGGTGATATTGAAGGCGGTAACAGTATAGAAGATATAACATTTGTTATAAGAGTTATATCAACAGCTTTATTATTTATTCCTATTTTAAGTGTTAGTAAAGGATATGTACAAGGTCATAGAATGATGGCTGTTCCTGCTATAGCTAATGTAATAGAACAATTAGTAAGGGTTATTGTAATAGTTGGTGGAAGTTATTTAACTTTAAAAGTGTTTAATCTATCCATAACAACAGCAGTAGGGGTAGCTACTTTTGGAGCAACCGCTGGAGCTTTAGTTGCTTATTTATATATAATTAATAAAATAAATAAAAGTAGAGAAGAATTAAAAAGAGATGAAAAACCTAAAAAAGAAGAATTAAAATTAACTAACAAAGTAATTTTTAAAAGAATTGTTTTATATTCTTTACCTTTTATTTTAATTGAATTTATTAGATCAATTTACAATACTGTCGATGTTTTTACAGTTGTTAAAGGGTTAGTTAGTTTAGGTTATGACGTAACTTTAGCCGAAAATGTTTTAAGTATCGTAACGACTTGGGGTTCTAAATTAAATATGATTATTTTAGCGATAACTTTTGGCCTTACGATGAGTATTATTCCTAATATCGTAAGGAGTGCTACTTTAAAAGATTATAAAGATGTATCTGTTAAAATAAATCAATCTTTAAAAATTATTTTATATATTGCTTTACCGATGACTTTAGGTATTTGGTTTTTATCTAGTAGTGTTTGGACAATCTTTTATGGTTATGATAAATTAAGTGTTGATGTATTTAGTTTCTATATATTACAATCAATTATTAATTCATTTTTCTATGTATTAGTTGATACTACTAATGCTTTAGACAAGCCTAAAATAGCTTTAGGAACATTATTTGGTAGTTTCATTTTAAAAGCAATATTAAATGTTCCAATGATGCATTTTGTAAAATTTATTGGATTTGATGCTTATTATGGAACAATTGTAACAACTATGTTAGTTCAATTTTTAGCAGTAATTTATTTATTATATAAATTAAATAAAGTTTATAAAGTTAATTATAAAAGTAGTATTGTTCCAGCTATAAAAATATTACTTATGAATGGAATAATGTTATTAAGTATAATGATTGTAAGATTATTCTTAGGTACTTTTGAAACGACTAGATTATGGGCTTTATTAGAAATAATAATATATGCTTCAATTGGTGGAATAATATATTTGATTTTATCAATTAAAAATAATATGTTAGAAGAAGTATTTGGCAAGCAATTTATAAATAAGATTTTTAGGAGGAAATAATGAAAATATTAGTAACGGGTGGTTGTGGATTCATAGGAAGCCATACCTGTTGTGAATTATTAGATAATAATTATGAAGTAGTTGTTATTGATAATTTATCTAATTCTAAAGAAGATGTAATAGATAAAATAAAAAAAATAACAAATAAAGATTTAAAATTTTATAAAGGAGATTTATGCGATAAAGAGTTAGTTGATAAAATATTTAAAAATGAAAATATTGATGCAGTAATTCATTTTGCCGGATTAAAAGCCGTGGGTGAAAGTGTCAAAAAACCTTTATTATATTATCGCAATAATTTTGATTCAACTTTAACTTTATTAGAAGTTATGTGTAAATATAATTGTAAAAAATTAGTTTTTTCTTCAAGTGCTACTGTTTATGGTAATCCTAAAACATTACCGATTAAAGAAGATTTTCCATTAAAAACAACTAATCCTTATGGTTCAACCAAATTATATATTGAAGGTATTTTAAAAGATTTATATAATTCAGATCATGAATGGAGTATTGCTGTATTAAGATATTTTAATCCAATTGGTGCTCATAAAAGTTATTTAATAGGGGAAAATCCTAATGATATACCAAATAATTTAATGCCTTATATTGTTAAAGTGGCAACTGGTAAATTAGAACAATTAAGTATATTTGGTAATGATTATAATACTATTGACGGAACTGGTGTTAGAGATTATATTCATGTTGTCGATTTAGCAATTGGTCATATAAAAGCTATTGAATTGATTAATAAAGAAAAAGGTATTGATTTTTATAATTTAGGCACAGGCCATGGTTATAGTGTTTTAGAAATAGTTAAAACATTTGAAAAAGTTAATAATGTTAAAGTAAATTATAAAATAACTGATCGTAGACCTGGTGATATTGATGCTTGTTATGCTGATTGTTCATATGCTTTAAAAAAATTAAATTTTAAAGCAACTAAAACAATAGAGGAAATGGTGAAAGATTCTTATGAATACGCTAAGAGAAATTCCTAAGGTAGAATTACATGTTCATTTAGATGGATCAGTTAGATATGAAACATTAAAAGAATTTAAAAATATAGCAAAAGAAGATGTAATGCGTAATAATTGTAAAAATTTAGAAGAATATTTAACTAAATTTAATTTACCAATTGAAATAATGCAATCAAAAGAAATGTTAACTAGAGTAGCTAAAGAATTAGTCGAAGATTTCAGAAAAGATAATGTTATCTATGCTGAAGTTAGGTTTGCTCCTATTTTACACACTAAAAATTTATCTTTAGAAGAAGTAGTCGATTCTGTTTTAGAAGGATTAAGAGATAAAGATTTAAAAGTTAATTTGATATTATGTATGATGCGAAATAGTAGCTTTATAGAAAATAAAAAAATTATTGATTTAACTTTTAAATATTTAAATAAAGGTGTTGTAGGAATCGATTTGGCTGGCGATGAAAAAAAATATAAAACACATAATTTTAAAGATTTATTCAAAATAATTAATGACTTAAAAATACCATTTACTATTCATGCTGGTGAAGCAGATGGAATTGATAGTATTTTATCTGCTATTGATTTCAATGCAAAAAGAATTGGTCATGGTGTTAGATGTATAGAAGATGACAAAGTTATAAATTTAATAAAAGAAAAAAATATAACATTAGAAGTATGTCCTACTAGTAATGTCGATACTAATATATGTGAATATATTAATCATCCAATAAAAAAATTATATGATAAAGGTGTTTTAGTAACTATTAATACCGATAATAGAACAGTATCTAACATAACATTAACTCGCGAATATGAAAAATTAAATAAATATTTTAATTTTGAAATAGAAGATTTTAAAAAAATGAATATTAATGCTATTAATGCTTCGTTTTTGTCTAATGAAGAGAAAATTAAATATATAAAAAAATTTTATGAGACTATGAATTAACATAGTTTTTTGAAATTAAAAATAATATATTAAAAAAACGAGTATTTGAAAAACACAAAATATTAAGAAAATAAAAAATACAAAATATTAAGAAAATAAATTTACTTTTTATATAAATTATGATATTATTAATATAGATAGGAAAATGGAGGAAATAAAAATGAAAAAGAAATTAATAATTTTAATTACGCTATCATTATTAGGAATGACTTTGATTGGATGTCAAAAAGAAACTGTTAATGATGGAATAAATAATGATGTAGAACAATCAACAACAGATAATACAGAAAGTGAAAATAAACCCGAACAAAATTTAGTAGAAAAGATTTATGGTGTAACTGCTTTTGCTATTTCAATTGATCAAAATCAATGGCTGGATAACAGTGGGACAGGTTATGGTTGGTATTACTATAAAGGAACCGGAAAAGAAGTGGAAACGATTATCATTCAGGATAGCAACTGGGAAGAAGGAATTACTAGTGCAGAGGATGTTCCGGCTATTGTAGAGGAAAAAATTGACGAGCGGTTTAATGTTCATAGAGGCCATCAGAATTATAACAGAACAGAGGACTCCCGTGAGCAGGTGAATGTAAATGGAGTGGACATGCTCCGGGTTACAGGGACGTTTACGCTTGAAGGTTCCGAGCCGGGTACCCGAGTTATTGCATATGACTATATAGGATACTTTTTCTTAGCGAACAACAGTATTGGTGTTAGAAATAATTGCCCATCTTACCTAATTGCTTTAGCTAAGAAATCAGACTTTGAGGATGAATCATACGTGTATGATGAGGATATAGCAAATAAAAATCTATCATTGATTGATGAAATTATTAAAACTTATAAAGTATATTAAGTTTTAATCTATATAATTTTTATTTTCATGTCATAAAATAAAAATTATATGATACTGTTTATGTTTATACATTTAAAGGTGTAATATGCGTTAGAAATAATTATTCTAACGTTTTTTTATATCGTTAATTTGATACGCTAAACTTATTTAGAGTTTGAATTTTTAATATGATAAATTACTTTTTTTATTAAAATATGAATTGTTATTATTTGTTTTGAAAATTTTGTGAATTGAAAAAGCAATTTTATAGTTTAATGATATGAAATTAAATATAAAAGGAATATATATAACAAAGACTTTTTTGATATTAATAGTTTTAAATTTAACGAGAAATAGTGTGAAATATAAAAAGTATTAGAAATTTTGCCATTGCGAAAACATAAAAGGCTATAGAATTTTTAAAAACGTAAGACTAAATTTAGTTTCCAAATATTGAAACTGGAATTTACTTTTTCAATTCACAATAATAAATTATATGTATTTTCACGACAAAACAATAGATAAAATTTAAGACTTATGATATAATGTTGTTAGGGTGTAATTATGAATATATATGACTATACAATTAAACAATTAGAAGACTATTTCATAAGTAAAGGTGAAAAAAAATTTAAAGCTACACAAGTATTTGAATGGTTGTATCAAAAAAGAGTAAAATCATTTGATGAAATGACTAATATTAAAAAAGAAGTTATTAGTTATTTAAAAGAAGATTTTAAAATAAATGATTTAGAAATATTAACAAAACAAGAAGATGTTGATGTAATTAAATATTTATTTAAATTAGAAGATAATAACAAAATTGAAGCTGTATTAATGAAACATGATTATGGTAATTCTTTATGTGTATCTAGTCAGGTTGGATGTAATATGGGCTGTAAATTTTGTGAAAGTGGTAGACTTAAAAAAGTTAGAAATTTAAATACTAGTGAGATGGTTTTGCAGTTACTTAAAATTGAAGAAGACTTAAATATAAGAATATCTCATTTAGTTTTAATGGGAATTGGTGAACCATTTGATAATTATGAAAATGTTATAAAATTTATCGATATCATTAATACACCTAAAGGAATTGCTTTAGGAAGTAGACATATAACAGTATCTACTTGTGGGATAATTCCTAAAATAAAAGAATTTATTAAAGATGGAAAACAAGTTAATTTGGCTATATCTTTACATGCATCTAATGATAAATTAAGGCAGGAATTAATGCCAATAAGTAAAGTTTATAAATTAGAAGATTTAATGAAAACAATAAAAGAATATATTAAACAAACTAATAGAAGAGTAACATTTGAATATATTTTATTGAAAGGCGTTAATGACAAATATGAAAATGCAGTTGAACTTTCTAAATTATTAAAAGGTATGAATTGTTATGTTAATTTAATACCTTATAATGAAACCAGTCATATTGAGTTTAAAAAAAGTGATCAAAATACTATTTTAAAATTTTATGATACATTAAAAAAGAATAATATTGGTGTTACAATTAGACGAGAATTTGGTAAGAAAGTAAGTGCGGCATGTGGACAGTTACGAGCCAATTACAAGGAGGAATAATATGGAATATGCTTATATAACCGATACAGGAAAAGTAAGAGACCATAATGAAGATAGTGTTATTATAAATGAAAATAAGATGGGTGAAGTATTATTAGCGGTTGCTGATGGTATGGGAGGTCACTGTGGTGGTGAGATTGCTTCTAGCATTGCTATATCCCATATAGGTGATAGATTTAGAAAAATAAGTTCGGTTGGAACTAAAGAAGATGCAATTAGTTTTATTAAAGAAATAGTAAGTGAAGCTAATGTTTTATTATATAAATACACAAGTGAACACAAAGAAAGTTCTGGTATGGGGACAACTATTGTTTTAGCTATTGTGACGAAAGATTTCTTATTATTTGGAAATATTGGTGATTCATCGGGTTATGTTTTAAAGAAAAATAAACTACACAAAATAACTAACGATCATACTTTGGTTAATTTATTAGTTAAATCTGGAGAATTATCTTTAGAAAAAGCCAAAGAACATCCAAGAAAAAACGTTTTAATGCGCGCTTTAGGTGCTACTAGTACCGTTGAAATGGATATTTTTGATGTTGAAAGAGATGTTGACGGAATAATGTTATGCAGTGATGGCTTAACTAATATGTTGGATGAAGAACAAATTGCTAAGGTTTTGACAGATGATGATATATCAATTGATGATAGATTAAAAAAATTAGTTGTAAAATGCAATAATAGAGGGGGAACAGATAATATTTCAGTTGCATTTTTAAAGGATGGTGGAAATAAATGATTGTAAAAGGGGACAAAATAAACGATAGATATCAAATTATCAAAACGATTGGTGAAGGTGGCATGGCTAATGTTTATTTAGCCAAAGATACAATTTTAGATAGAAATGTTGCAGTTAAAGTATTACGTGGCGATTTAGCTGATGATGAAAAATTTGTAAGAAGATTTCAAAGAGAAGCATTATCTGCCAGTAAATTACATCACCCAAATATTGTTGAAATGTATGATGTTGGAGAAGACAATGGTAGTTATTATATCGTAATGGAATATGTTCAAGGTAAAACTTTAAAAAGTTTAGTTAAAAAAAGAGGAGCTTTAACATTACCGGAAGTAATAGATATAATGACACAATTAGCCAGTGCGATTATGTGTGCTCATGATAGTTATATAATTCATCGTGATATTAAGCCACAAAACGTCATGATATTAGATGATGGCAGAGTTAAAATAATGGATTTTGGTATAGCCATGGCTTTAAACAGTAACGAACTAACGCAGACAAATTCAGTTATGGGTTCTGTGCATTATCTTCCACCAGAACAAGCTAATGGTAGTGGTTCAACTATTAAATCTGATATTTATTCATTAGGAATTTTAATGTATGAATTATTGATTGGTAAAGTTCCTTTTAAGGGCGACAATGCCGTTGAGATTGCAATCAAACAAATGAAAGAACCAATACCTTCTATTTGTAAACAAAATCCTGATATTCCACAGTCTGTTGAAAACATAGTGTTAAGAGCATGTGCTAAGAATCCAAAAAATAGATATGATTCAGTACGTGAAATGTACGATGATATTAAGTCTTGTTTAACGGAAGAAAATTTGAACCAAAAAAGATTAGAATATAAATATCCAGAACATGAATTAGAAGAAACAAAGGTAATGCCTAATTTAAGTAGATTAGATAAAAAACATGAGGAGGTAAGTGATGTGGCTAAATCAAAAAAGAAATCAAAAAAAGATATTGTATTGTGGATAACAGGTGGTATATTTGCATTATTAGTAGCTTTAATTTGTTTATTTATAATTGTTTATCCTAAATTAGTAAGTGTACCTGACGTTACTATACCAGATGTTAGCAATTTAACTGTTGTTGAAGCTGAAAGTAAATTAAAAGAATTAGGATTGTTAGTTGCTAGTGATGTTGAAGAAAAAGAAAGTGATGAGATTGAACCAGGCAAAGTAATTGGTACAAGTCCCCAGGTTGGAAGAACGGTTAAAGAGGGAACTGAAGTAACAATTATCGTTGCTAAAGAAAGTAATAATATAACCTTGGAAAGCTATACTGGGCAAAATTATAAAACTGTTGAAGCTAACTTAAAAAATGCTGGTTTAAATGTTATAACTGAACCAAGAAAAATTGAAAAAGAAGAACAAGATAAATATAAAGAAGAAACTGTTGTTGATCAAAGTGCTAAAGCAGGAGATAAATTAGAGCCAGGGGATACAATAGTTATATATTATGCAGTATTTACTGTTGAATATCCAGATTTTGTTAATGAAAATTATACTGTTGATATGGTTCAAGAATTTTGTGATAAAAATAATGTTACTTTAAGTATTCAATATGAAACAAACGATACTTATCCAGAAGGAACAATTATTAAACAAAATAGAACAGGTGAAGTTATAAGTGGTTCGACTCTTACTATAACTGTTACTCAAAAAACAATTGCAGAAGAAACTCCTGATGTACCAGAAGGAACAGAATGATGGAAGGCAAGATAATCAAAATTATTAGTAATTCATTTACAGTTTTAAGTGATAAAGAATATGTTTGTAATGCTAGAGGAAAATTTAGAAATTTAAAAATAACTCCTTTAGTTGGCGACAATGTAGAGTTTGATAGTAATAAAAAAATAATTTTAAATATTAAAGAAAGAAAAAACAGTTTAATAAGACCACCGATTGCTAATATCGATCAAGCTATTATAGTAGCAAGTGTTAAAGAACCTAATTTAGATTTATATTTATTAGATAAATTGTTGTGTTTAATTGAATTTAATAATATAAAACCAATTATTTGTTTTACTAAATTAGATTTGTTAGATGATAAAAAAGATATAGATAATTTAAAAAAATATTATCAAAAAATTGGGTATCAAGTTTACTATAATAAAGAAGGAAGTATTAAAAATATATTTAAAGATAAAATAACAGTTATAGCAGGTCAATCTGGTGCAGGTAAGTCTACTTTATTGAATATTTTAGATAGTAATTTAAATTTACAAACTAACAATATTTCTAAAGCTTTAGGTAGAGGTAAACACACCACTCGCCATGTAAGTTTAATTAATTTATTAGATGGGTGGTGTGCTGATACACCGGGATTTTCTAGTTTAGATTTAAGAGAGATGAGTTTATCTGATATAAGAGATAATTTTGTAGAATTTAATTTATATCGTGATAAATGTGCTTATAAAGATTGTATGCATGATAAAGAAGATGATTGTGAAATTAAAAGAAGATTAAATAAAGATATATTAGAATCTAGATATAATAATTATATTAAATTAATAAGGAAGGAAAGAGTATGAAAATATCTGCTTCATTTTTAACTATAGATAATATAGAAAATGTAAATAAATTAGTAAATTGTGATATTGATTATCTTCATTTAGATATAATGGATGGAATATTTGTTAGCAATAAAAATGAAGTAATTAATATTACTAATAGAAAACCATTAGATGTTCATTTAATGGTAAATGATGTTTATAAATATATAGATATGTATAAAAAATTAAATCCTTTATTTATAACATTTCATTATGAAGCGGTTACGGATGTATTAGATGCTATCAATTATATTAAAAAATTTAATATTAAAGTGGGATTATCAATAAAACCATCTACTAAAGTAGAAGAGATAATACCATATTTATCATATTTAGATTTAGTTTTAGTTATGAGCGTTGAACCAGGATTGGGTGGACAACAATTTATTATGGATACAATCGATAAAATAAAAAAATTAAAAGAATTAAAAGGAAATTATTTAATTGAAGTTGATGGTGGCATTAATGATAATACTATTAAATTAGTTAATGATGCTGACATTGTAGTGGTTGGTAGTTATATTACTAGTGGAGATTATGAAGAAAGAATTAAAAATTTGAAGGAGAAAATTTATGGATGATATTTTATTAGAAACGGAAACAAGAATGGAAGGTGCCATTGAATCTTTAGAAAAAAGATTAATTAATATTAGAGCAGGAAGAGCTAATCCTAGTATGTTGGATGGAGTAGTAGTTAATTATTATGGTGTTGAAACACCTTTAAAACAATTAGCTAATATTTCAATTCCTGAAGCTAGACAATTATGTATTAAGCCTTTTGATAGAAGTTGTTTAAATGCTATTGAAAAAGGGATTTACGAAGCAAATATAGGGTTAACGCCTAATAATAATGGAGAAATTATTATTTTAAATATTCCAGCATTAACAGAAGATACGAGAAGAGAATATGTAAAACAAGCTAAAAATGTTGCTGAAGAAGCTAAAATTGCTTTAAGAAATATTAGACAAGATGCTAATAATGATGCTAAAAAATTAGAAGTTCCAGAAGATGATATTAAATATTGTATGGACGAAGTTCAAGAATTAATTAATAAATATAATAAGATAGTTGATGAAAAATTAAGTATTAAAGAAAAAGAATTATTGAGTGTATAGGGTGGTAATATGAAAAAGGAAATTAATTATTCAAAATTAAATGATTTAATTTCATTATCGCATAACATATTAAAAATATTATTTGTTTTATTAATTATAGTAGGTGCTTATTCTATTATAATGTTAATTAAAGAATTGAAAATTTTACCTTTTGTAATATCAATATTAAAAATACTATCACCACTTTTTATTGGGGTATTTATTGCTTGGCTATTTGATCCAATTGTTACAAAATTAGATAAAAAAGGTATTAGGAGAATACTAGGTACAATTTTATGCTATGTTGTTTTTTTGGGAATAATATTTTTAATTATTTATGCTATAATTCCATTATTATCAGAACAAATTAATGATTTTGTATCAACTACAATACCATCATTATATGATACATCTAAACAATGGATAGATAATATATTTAGTAATGTTAATAGCATCGAAGGATTTGATGCTGTTGCAATGCGTAATGAGATATTTAAAAAATTAGAATTAATGGCAACTAATTTAGCTAATTCTTTACCAGATATAATCGTTGTTAGTATAACTGCTATATTTTCTTGGGTTGGTGTATTTGGTATTGGATTAATTATTGGATTTTATTTATTATTAGATTTTGACGATAATATAGATACTTTGTATACTTTAATTCCTAAAAAATATCGTAAAGAAACAAAAAGATGTTTGAAAGCGGTTAATAAACCTTTAAAAAGATTTGTTAATGGAGCATTATTAGATTGTACGGTAATATTTGTTGTGACTGCTATTGGCTTTTCAATTATTGGCTTGAAAGCTCCTTTATTATTTGCTTTGTTTTGTGCCCTTACAAATGTAATTCCTTATGCAGGTCCTTATATTGGTGGAGCACCAGCTGTATTTGTAGGACTTACTCAATCAACTCCAATTGGTATCGCAATATTAATATTTATTGTTATAGTTCAAGCTGTTGAAGGTAATTTCTTCCAACCTTTAATCATGAGCAAAACAACTAAATTAAGTCCTGTTACTATAATTTTAGGATTACTAATATTTGGTCATTTCTTTGGCATATTAGGCATGATTATTTCAACGCCTTTAATAGGAGCTATTAAAGAATTAGTCAATTTCTTTGATGAAAAATATGATTTTTTAAATTTTAACTAAAACCTAATTAATTATTAGGTTTTTATGTTATACTATATATGGTGAACATTTATGGAATATGTTAATAAAAATCCTAAAATATTTATTTTATCAGGTAAGGCTAAAAGTGGTAAAAATTATGTCGCTGATATTATAAGTGATTATTACAAAAATAGTATTCAAATATCTTATGCTTATTATTTGAAACAATATGTAAAAAAAATAAGTGATTGGGATGGAAAAGAAGAAACAAAGCCACGTGATTTATTGCAATCTTTAGGAATTGATTTGTTAAAAAAAATCGATAATGAATTATTAATTAGGAGAGTTATGGAGGATATAAAAGTATATAGTTACTTTTTTGATATTATAATTGTGACAGATGCAAGACTAAAAGAGGAAATTGATATACCTAAAAAATTATTTAATTGTATTACTATTAGAATTAATGGTAGTGATAATAATTTAACGGATAAACAAAAGAATCATATTACGGAAATTGATTTAGATAATTATAATTTTGATTATGTTATAGATAATAAAAATTTTAATAAAACAAAAGAGGAAATATTAAAAATATTAGGAGGGATAGATGAAGTTAGTAGATAACAATATAATTGCTGAAATAAAAGATGTAATAATTAATAGTAGAAATAAAATAGCTTATGAAGTAAATAATACAATGGTATTTGCTTATTGGAATGTTGGACGAATTATAGTAGAAAATGAACAAAATGGTAACATAAAGGCCGAATATGGAAAACAAGTAATAAAAGAATTATCAAAAGAATTAAGAAAAATACTAGGTTCTGGATTTTCAGTATCTAATTTATTTAATATGAAAAAATTTTATATTACTTATCCAAAATTCCAGACAGTGTCTGGAAAATTGAATTGGTCACATTATTGCGAATTATTAAGTATTGAAAATGAAGAAGAAAGAAATTTTTATGAAAAGGAATGTATTAATTCTAATTGGAGTGTTAGAGAATTAAAAAGACAAATTGATACTTCTTTGTTTGAAAGATTATTATTATCTGATGGACAAAAAAATAAAGAGATAGTTTATAAGTTATCTAAAGAAGGTCAAATTTTAAATAATCCTTTAGACATTTTAAAAGAACCATATGTTTTTGAATTTTTAGATATTAAAGAAAATAAACCTATATTAGAAAAAAGTTTAGAAACAAAATTAGTTAAACATATGGAAGATTTTTTACTTGAATTAGGGAAAGGATTTATGTTTGTTGGCACACAGCAAAGAATTACATTAGGCAATACGCATTATTATGTTGACATGGTTTTTTATAATAAAATACTAAAATGTTATGTTTTAATTGATTTAAAAATAGGGCAAATGAAACCAGAATATGCAGGACAAATGAATATGATAATAAGCCTATTGGTATAATTCTTTGTAAAAGCAAAAAAGAAATTGCTATGGAATATGCCTTGGGTGGATTAGAAAACAATGTTTTTGCTTCTACTTATACATATTATATTCCAAAAAAAGAAGTATTAATAAATGAAGTAGAAAAAGTTTTAGGAGGGATAAAATGATCGTAGCTATTGATGGACCTGCAGGAAGCGGTAAAGGTACTATTGCAAGTATCTTATCGAAAAGATTAAATTTAGTTAATATTGATACAGGAGCAACTTATCGTTGTGTAGCTCTAAAAGCATTAAGAAAAAATTTGAAAGTAGAAGATAAAGAAGAAATAATTAAATTATCAAATAATATTGATATTAAATTTGATTTAAATAATAATGTTTATTTAGATGGGGAAGATGTTACTAAAGAAATTAGAAGTAAGGAAGTAACTAATATTGTATCACCTATATCTAGTATTGTTGAAGTAAGAAAAAATATGGTCGATTTACAAAGAAGATTAGGTAATTCTAATAATGTAGTAATGGAAGGTAGAGATATAACAACAGTAGTATTTCCTAATGCTGATTATAAATTTTATTTAGACGCCACTTTAGAAGAAAGGGTAAAAAGAAGATATAAAGAATATCAAGAAAAAAATATCGATATGAGTTACGATGAAATATATGAAAATATTAAAGCAAGAGATTATAACGATTCACATAAGGAGGTTGGTTCATTAACAAGAACTGCTGACCAAGTTTATATTGATTCTACTAATTTAACTATCGATGAAGTGGCAGAAAAATTTATTGAAGCAATTAAATAGGCTATTTTAGAATAGTCTTTTTTTATTGTGCATATATTTTATAAAAAGGAGGAATTTATGGACAAGATAGATTCATTAAATAATTTAAACCACAATATAACTATCAATGAAAGAAAGAATATAATAATAAGTGGTGTAAAAAAGATAGAAAGTTTTGATAATGAAGAATTTTTATTAGAAACTACTATGGGGAATATTACCATAAAAGGAACCGAATTAGAGATAATTAAATTAGATACATATCAAGGTACAGTTTCAATTAAAGGAACGATAAATAGTTTAAGCTATGACAATGTAAAAAAAGAAGAGGGAGTATTTAGTAAATTATTTAAATGATGACCTTAAATATTCAAATCAAAACTTTTTTAGTTTCAATATTATTTGGAATTTCATTCTCATTATTGTTAGATATATTTTATAAAACAAAACTTTTTAATATAATTTTATCATTAATAATTGTCATAATATTTACATTAATTTATTTTTTAATTTTACTTGAATTAAATAATGCAATAATACATCCTTACTATATTTTTTCATTTTTAATTGGATTTTTGTTAGAAATTGGTATAAAAAAACTTATAAAAAAATTTGTATTATCTAAAAAAAAGTGATATAATTTTTTTGGAGGATAGGTATGAAGAAAAAAGTTTCAAAGGCATCTAAAAGAAGATTAATGATATTTGGAATTCTTTCTATTATTGCAATAGGATATTTTTTTGTTACTTTGTTCGGATATACTTATAGTTATATTTCTTTAAAAAAGGAAGAAAATAATTTAAAAAATCAGTTATTAGCTTTGCAAGATAAAAAAGCTAATTTGAAAATAGAAATTCAAAAGTTAAATGATCCAGAATATGTTGCTAGATATGCTAAAGAAAATTATTTATATTCAGCTGATGGAGAATATGTTTTGAAAATAGACAGTACAGAAAATACTGAAAATAATGTTGTCACAAATAACAATAACATATATTATATTATTGGAATTATAGTGTTTTTAATATTTTTATTAATATTTAGAAGAAAGAAAAAAGAGAAGTGAAATTCTCTTTTTATAGTTTAAAATCATTTGTAATATCATCGTTCATATTTTTGCCGTCATAATATGTTTTTTCTTTATTTTTTGATATTATGGCAACAATATTACTTGGAAATTTTCTAACTAATTTGTTATAATCAGTAATTATATCGTTATAATATTTTCTTAACGCAGTTATTTCATGTTCGCTTTCATTTAATGAAATATCTATTTTTACTAATGCGTCACTTTCACTTAATTCCGGATAGTTTTCTTTATAATAATTAAATTCATTGATTGCTTCATATAATTGTCGATCCAAATCAAAATTAGATAATTTTCTACTTCTTAATTTTACTATTAATCCTAAAACATCTTCATCAGTTTTTATATTACCTTTAATTATACTAATAGATTTGTTTAACAAATCAAATCGTTTCCTTAAAGTTGTATCTATGTTAGCTTCTACTTCGTTTATTCTAATAATAAAAGTTTGAAATTTATTATAGGTATTAATATACCATACTAGAATTAAACAAATGAAAATAATTATTATTAATGTTATAAAAAATGTACTCATCTATACTCACCATACTAATTATAACAAATATTTTATTAAATATCAATTATTTGGATAAAAATCTAGATCGTAATTTATTGGTTCATCAAAGGAAATATAATCTACATATATCATTAACAATAATTCCCAAACACCATTAGTTGGATCACTTAAAATAATATGATCTCTTCCTGACTGCTCGATAATTCCTGTAAATTCTAAATCACGCCATGTATTTGAATCAGGAAATGTTTGATGAACTCTAACTTTTTTTCCTTTATTTAATCTTAATATGTTTTCAATGTAAGATTGTTCTAACGGTAGTGCCATTTGTTGATAATTTGTATTACCTGGTGGGGTAGGTTTAACATATAGTGGTTGCCCATTATATTGATTATAATAATTCATAAAATTCTCCTCTCATAATAAAATATATTTAAAATTGTTAAAAATATGATATAATTATTATGGTGATATATATGAAAATAAAAGTTGGCGTTTCTAATCGTCATGTTCATTTAAAACAAAGTGATTTAGATATTTTATTTGGTTGTGAATTAACTATTAAAAAAAATTTAACTCAACCTGGTCAATTTGCATGTAATGAAACAGTAACTATTAAAACTAGCAAATCTGAAATTACTAATGTAAGAGTTTTAGGTCCGGTAAGAAATTACACTCAAATAGAAATTTCCAAAACTGATGCTTATAAATTGGGCTTGAATCCTCCTGTTAGAAAATCTGGTGACCTAGATGGTAGTGAAGTCATTACCATAATTGGCCCAAAAGGAACTATTGAAACTAATGGTTGCATTATAGCTGATAGACATATTCATATTACTTATGAAGATAAGAAAAAATACAATTTACCAGATAAAGTTAATGTTAAAATTGATGGTATTAAAAAAGGAATTATCGAAGCTAATTTAAAACCAAGTGAAGTAGCCTTTTTTGAACTTCATTTAGATACTGATGACGCTAATGCATTTTTAATTAAAAATGGTGATGAAGTAGAAATATTAGATAATTAAAATTTTAACTATCTTTATTGTTATAGAGAATTATTTAAGTGTGGATAATAGTAGGAGAGATGTTATGGAAAATATAACAAACAAATTTAAAAAAATATGTGAGCAAAAAGGCTTTACCCTAATAGAATTATTAGGCGTAATAATAATATTAGCCGTAATAGCTTTAATAACATATCCAATAGTAGATAAATCAATCCAAAGAAGTAGAGAGAGTGCTTTAGAAAGAACAATCGAAAATATCGAGGGAGCAGCCTATAATTATAGTGTTGAATATGATTTGGGTTATCCAAGAGAACAACAAATATTAGAATTAAAAGAATTGGCTAACAAGGGTTTTATAAGTGATAAAGAACATATCAATCCAGTAACCAATAATGAATTGGAAGGATGTGTGTTATATAGATGGAATGAGGCAACTAGTCAATATTATTTTAAATATGCTGAACCATGCGTAAGAACAGAAATCGCACCAACAATGACATTAGTTTATGATAAAGAAAATATAAATGAAAATGACTGGCTAAATAAAAATATAATGGTAAATATAAATGGGACAGGCACAAAATATTATTATTGTATAGGAAATACAGAATGTGAGCCAAACATAGAAGAAAATAAAACAAATGGAACAAAAATAATAATAAATGAAGGAACAAATGTATTGTGTGCCAAAGCAGAAAATGCATATGGCGAAAGTAAAGTAGTATGTACAGAGGAATTAAATTTAGATAAGACAGCGCCAAATATAGAAGGAATAGGGGATAAAACAGTTCAAAGGAATACGAATGTAGATTTAATAACAGGAGTAACATATAACGATGCATTATCAGGAATATCAGGCGAATTAATAATCGAGCCAACAATTGTAGATACATCAGTAACTGGAACAAAAGTAGTAAAATATAAAATAACAGATAAAGCAGGAAATACAAAAGAAGCAACAAGAAATATCATAGTGGATGCCCCAGCGCCAACAATAACATACAATTTAGTTGATAGCAGTTCAATAAATAGTAACGGTTGGGCAAAGAGTAATTTCTTTGTAAGAGCAACTATTACAGATAATAGTGGAAGTGGAATCAATATTGCCAAAAGTTGTTCAAGTAATAGTTCGAGTGAATGTACGCCAAGTGCAAGCTTTACATCAACAACAAAAGACTTCTATATTCAAACTGAAGGAAATAATAGAATGTGTATCGAAGTAACAGATAATAATAATAAGACATCAAAAGTATGTAGTGATACATATAAACTAGATAAGACATTACCAACGATTTCAGGCTTAACAACACAAACAGTTCAAAGACATTCAAGTGTAGACTTAAAGACAGGAGTAACATATAACGATGCGTTATCAGGAATCTCAGGCGAATTAATAATTGAGCCAGCAAGTGTAGATACATCAGTAACAGGAACAAAAGTAATAAAATATAAAGTAACAGATAAAGCAGGAAATACAAAAGAAGCAACAAGAAGTATTATCGTAGATGCTCCATCACCAACGATAA
Source organism: uncultured Bacilli bacterium (assembly GCA_944372195.1). Classification (GTDB taxonomy): domain Bacteria; phylum Bacillota_I; class Bacilli_A; order RF39; family UBA660; genus Faecisoma. The sequence continues at coordinate 26,279 of CALVYK010000007.1, read as the reverse complement.
CATATACTTTAGCAGATAGTAGTTCTGTAAATGGTAATGGCTGGGCAAAGAGTGATTTCTTTGTAAGAGCGACAATAACAGATAATAGTGGAAGTGGAATAAAATCGACTAAAAGTTGTTCAAGTAATAGTTCTGATGAATGTACGCCAAGTGCAAGCTTTACCGGGACAACAAAAGACTTTTATATTCAAACTGAAGGAAATAATAAATTATGTATCGAAGTAACCGATAATAATAATAAGACATCAAAGATTTGTAGTGATACCTATAAACTAGATAAGACATTACCAACGATTTCAGGATTAACCACACAAACAGTTCAAAGACATGCAAGTGTAGACTTAAAGACAGGAGTAACATATAACGATGCATTATCAGGAATCTCAGGAGATTTAATAATTGAGCCAACAATTGTAGATACATCGGTAGCAGGAACAAAGACAGTAAAATACACAATAAGAGATAAAGCAGGAAATACAAAAGAAGCAACAAGAAGTATTATCATAGATGCCCCAGCGCCAACGATAACATACAATTTAGTAAATAGTAGTTCTGTAAATAGCAACGGTTGGGCAAAGAGTAATTTCTTTGTAAGAGCAACAATCACAGATAATAGTGGAAGTGGAATAAAATCGACTAAAAGTTGTTCAAGTAATAGTTCTGATGAATGTACGCCAAGTGCAACATTTACTGGAACAACCAAAGATTTCTATATAGAAGTAGAAGGAAATAATAGGTTATGTATCCAAGTAACCGATAATAATAATAAGACATCAAAGATTTGTAGTGATACCTATAAACTAGATAAGACAGCACCAACAGCTGGAACAGCAACATTTACAGGAACATTAGGAAGTAATAGTTGGTATACAAGTAATGTAACAGTAAATAAAGTAAATGGAAGTGATAGTTTATCAGGACATTCAAGTACAACAAGTAATATAAGCAGTATAACATCAAATACAAGTGGAACAAAAGTAACAATAACAACAACAGATTTAGCCGGAAATAGTTCAACTAGAAATTATACAATAAAGATTGATAAAAATAGTCCAACGATAACAGCAAAAAGTGGAACAGTAAGTATCACAGAGGGTGATAGCAATGCAACAAGTAATTACTTTACGGTAAGTTATGGAATAAGTGGCGGAAGTTTAAGCTGTAGTCCAACTAATACAAGCAGTTTATCTTCAGGAACAAAAACAGTTACATGTACAGCAACTGGAGGTAATGGCAAAAAAGTTACAGCTACAAAACAAATTGAAGTAAAAGCAAAATTGTACATTGATAACAGTGGAGCCAATAGTCCAGAATTACTTAATAATATGATACCAATATATTATGACGGAAATAATTGGGAATATGCTGATATATCAAAAAAATGGTATGACTATAATTCACAAGAATGGGCTAATGCAGTAGTATTAAATAGTGGAGTAACTAAAAATGTAGGTGACACAATAACAGAAGATGAAATAGCTTTATGGTATGTATGGATACCAAGATACACATACACAATATTTAATGGTAATAATGAAGCCATAGAGCCAGTAGAAATTCAAATAAAATTTGAAAGTGGAACTAATAGTAGTGGAACAGTAAATTGTGTTGATTCTCTAAGTGGAAATGGAACGAGCAGTGAAATATGTACAGACAAAACTAATGGAAGCGTAAAGAATGGAATAAGTACTTATACTCATCCAGCATTTACATTTGGAACTCAAGAATTAACAGGTTTTTGGGCAGGAAAATTTGAAGTAAGTGGAAGTACTAGCAAAATTACAATTAAACCAAATATAACAAGTTTAAGAAATCAAACTATATCGTCATTTTTCACAGCAATTCAAAATATGACTACGATATATAATTTAAATGGAGATAGTCACATGATGAAGAATATGGAATGGGGAGCTGTAACTTATTTATCATATAGCAAATATGGAACATGTGCAGGTGGAAAATGTGTGGCATTGGAATGTATACCAGTTAACATATATGATGATAGTCATTTTATAACAGGTGGTGGTCCTTCAAATGCATACAAAACAAATGTTAGTCAATCTACTACTGGAAATATTTATGGAATATACGATATGAATGGCGGAGCATGGGATTATGTTATGGGAAATATGATAACTACTACCGGAATATTTTTTCAAAGTCTTTCTGGATTTAGCTCAATACCTAATAGTAAATATTATGATAGTTATACATATAATACATCAAATTTAGCTAATTTGCGAGGAAAATTGGGAGATGCAACAAGAGAAATATTAAAAACGTTTAACAATGAAAAAGGTAGTTGGTATAGTGATTATACGTTATTCCCATATATGACTTCTGCTTGGTTTTATCGTGGCTGTGGTTTATTAGGCTTTAGTAATAGTCATGGTGATGCTAATTCTACTTGGTCTAGCCGTGCTGTATTAGTATCAAATTAAAAAAATATTATTTATTATGAATTTTTAAGATAAAAGTAAACATAAAACTGTTTACTTTTTTGTTATAATAATATTTCATAAACAAGAAAAGAATCTATATGTATTATTTAAAAGAGGCGCATTTAACAAAAATAAAACAACTTCAATAAGGAAATATAAAATTAAATAGTAAACATAAATATGACTATATAAAATATGCATAAATAAACTGATGAATTTTTTAATATTAAAACAATTTCTTGATTATTGTTATATTTTATAATATAATAATAAATAGTTTGGAGGTATTAATATGTTATTTGGTTTTATAATCTCATTTTTAATTGTTTATCTATTTTATTTATTTACAGTTATATTACAAACTAAAAGATATGATAAATTTAAGAGAAGTAATCAAGTTATGTATTTTGTAAAGAAATATAAAATAGATGTTAATAAATTAAACATGAAAAAATTTACTAATATTTTAGGATTAACTAATTCTTTAATAATAAGTATTGCTTTTACAGCTACATATTTAGTTAATAATTTAATATTACAATTATTAATTGGATTAATTGTTTTAATACCTCTTATTTTTATTTTTTACAATTTAATAGGTAATTATTTGAAAAGGAAGTGTAAATAATGAATACAAAAGAAATAGAAAGTAAATGGCAAAAGTATTGGGAAGATAATAATATTTTTGTAGCTAAAAATAATAGTGATAAACCAAAATATTATTATTTGGTTGAATTTCCTTATCCGTCAGGAAGTGGATTACATGTAGGACATGTCAGAAGTTATACAGCTTTAGATGCTATGAGTAGAAAAAAAAGAATGGAAGGATACAATGTTTTATTTCCAATTGGTTGGGATGCTTTTGGAGCACCTGCCGAACAATATGCAATAAAAAATCATATTCATCCTAAAGAAGCTGTTAAAGAAAATATAAAAGTTTTTAAGCAACAAGTAAAAAACTTAGGGATTTCTTTTGATTGGTCTCGTGAATTTTCGACTACTGATCCTGAATACTATAAATGGACGCAATGGCAGTTTTTAAAATTTTTTGAACATGGTATGGCTTATAAAGCAAAAAAAGATATAAATTGGTGTCCTGTTTGTAAAACTGGTTTATCTAATGAAGATTCATCTGGTGGAGTATGTGAAAGATGTGGTAGTAAGGTTGTTCAAAAAGAAAAAGAACAATGGATGTTAAAGATGAGCGATTATTCACAAAAATTATTAGATGGTTTAGCTGATACAGAATTTTTAGATCGTATTAAAATTGCGCAAATAAATTGGATTGGCAAAAGTGAAGGAGCAGAAGTTGATTTTGATTTAACAGTTAATGATAAATTAAAAGTTTATACTACAAGACCTGACACTTTATTTGGTTGTACTTTTATGGTTGTTTCTCCAGAACATCCAATTTTAGAAAAATATGCTGATGTAATTAAAAATATAAAAGAAATAAGAGAATATCAAAAGAAAGCTAAAGAGAAAACCGAATTTGAAAGAACTGAATTAGTTAAAGAAAAAACAGGCGTTAAAATTGAAGGAATTGAAGCTATTAATCCATTAAATGGTAATAAGATACCTTTGTTTACCGCTGATTATGTTATGATGCATTATGGAACAGGAGCTATCATGGCTGTCCCTGCTCACGACGAAAGAGATTATGAATTTGCTAAAAAGTTTAATATGCCTATTATTGAAGTTATTAAAGGTGGAGAATCTTTACCATATACAGGCGATGGGGAAATGATTAACTCTGATTTCTTAAATGGTATTAAAACTAAAAAAGAAGCAATTTCTAAAATGATTGATGTGTTAGAAAGTAAAAAAATAGCTGTTAGAAAAACAAATTATAAATTACAAGATTGGATATTTTCTCGTCAACGTTTCTGGGGAGAACCAATACCTTTAGTTTATTGTGAAAAATGTGGATGGCAAGCTGTTCCTTATGATCAATTACCTGTATTATTACCTGATGTAGCGCATTATGAACCTACTGATGATGGAGAAAGTCCACTTGCTAATATAACTGAATGGGTTAATACAACATGTCCTAAATGTGGTGGGCCTGCTAAAAGAGAAACTGATACAATGCCTAATTGGGCTGGGTCTAGTTGGTATTATTTAAGATATATGGATGCTCATAATGATAAAGAATTTGTTTCCCAAGAAGCATTAAAATATTGGGGAATGGTTGATTATTATAATGGTGGTATGGAACATGCTACAAGACATTTATTATATGCAAGATTTTGGCATAAATTCTTATATGATATTGGTTTAGTGCCAACTAAAGAACCATTTAAAAAAAGAGTTGCTCATGGTATGATTTTAGGATCTAATGGTGAAAAGATGAGTAAATCTAAAGGTAATGTTATTAATCCAGATGATATGGTTAATAAATATGGTGCTGATGCATTACGTTGCTATGAAATGTTTATTGGTGATTATTCCCAAGATGCTGCTTGGAGTGATGCTGGTTTAAATGGTTGCCGTAAATTTTTAGATAGAATTGTTAGACTAAAAGATAAAGTAGTTGATGATAATAAATATAGTTCTAATTTGGAAATATTAATAAATCAAACTATTAAAAAAGTAACAAATGATTTAGATAATATGAAATATAATACAGCTGTATCTAGTTTAATGATTTTATTAAATGAATATGAAAAACAAGATAAAATAACCAAAGAAGATTATCATATATTACTAATTTTGTTAAATCCTATTTCACCACATATTACTGAAGAATTAAATGAACAATGCGGATTTAATCCAATTTGTTTAAGTAAATGGCCAACATATGATGAAAATAAATTAGAAAATGATAGTTATGAGTTGGTTGTTCAAGTAAATGGTAAGGTAAGAGGTAAGATAGAAGTTAATACTGATACTTCTGAAGAAGAGATGGAAAATTTAGCTAAAAATTTAGATAATGTTAAAAAATATATTGAAAACAAAGAAATTGTTAAAATAATAACAATACCTAAAAAATTAGTTAATATTGTTATAAAATAAATTATTTTTACTAAAAAAGGAGATAAAATATGAAAGATATATTAATAGGAGGTGCTTGGCCATATGCTAATAATTCATTGCATATTGGTCATTTAGCGGCACTACTCCCAGGAGATGTAATAGCAAGATATCATAGAGGTTGTGGGAATAGGGTAATTTATGTATCAGGTACTGATTGTCATGGTACACCTATCACAGTAAGAGCTAAAAAAGAAGGAATAAATCCTATCGACATAGCCAATAAATACCATAATGAATTTACAAATTCTTTTAAATCTTTAGATTTTTCTTACGATTTTTATACAGCTACCATGACTAATGAGCATAAAAAACAAGTTCAAGAATTTTATAAAATAATATTAGATAATGGATATATTTATGAAAAAGAGGAAGAACAAGATTTTTGTCCAAAATGCAATGAATATTTATCTGATAGGGAAATAATTGGAACCTGCCCACATTGTGGTGGTCATGCAATGGGTGAACAGTGTGACGATTGTTTAAGCCCAATTAATCCTAAAGAATTAAAAGACAAAAAATGTAAAATATGTGGTACTAGTACAGTAGTTAAAAATAATAAACATTTATATTTTAAATTATCTGCTTTTCAAGATATATTAACTAAATATGTTGATTCACATAAAGATGATTGGCGTAAAAATGCTTACAATGAAACTAAAAAATATCTTAATTTAGGATTGATTGACCGAGCTACCACAAGACAATTAACATGGGGAGTAGATGTACCAGTAGCTGGTTATGAAGATAAAAAAATCTATGTTTGGATAGAAGCAGTACTTGGTTATTTAACAGCTACAATGAAAGTATGTAAAGATAGAAATATTGATTTTGAATCTTTCGTAACAGATCATAAAAATTTAATAACTTATTTTGCTCATGGTAAGGATAATATTACTTTTCATACAATTATTTATCCGGCTTTACTATATGCTATTAATCCAAAATATCAATTACCTAAAAAGATTATTTCTTGTGAATATGTAAATATGAATGATGAGAAAATGAGTAAATCTAAAGGTAATTTAGTTACTATGGACGAACTAGCAACTACTTATAATAAAGATACTGTTAGATTTTATATGATTTTTAATGGCCCTGAGAAAAAAGATGTTAACTTTTCAAGCGGTGATCTTATTTCGGCTCATAATAAATTTTTAGTAGGAGTAATTGGTAATTTTATTAATCGTAATTTATCATTTATCAATAAAAAATTTGATGGAGTTATTAAAAAAGCAGAAATTGATGTTGATATTATGGCTAGAACTAAAGCTATATACGATGAAGTAGGTAAATTAATTACTGATGGTGAACTAAAAGAAGCTTTAAATAAAATAGTTGAATATGCTACTTTGGGTAATAAATATTATGATGAAAGACAACCTTGGATTCAAGTTAAAGAAGATATTAATGCATTTAATGAAACTACATATACTTGTGTTTATATTATGGCTAATTTATCTAATTTATTAAATCCGTTTATACCTAGTAGTGCAGATAAAATTAAAAATATGTTATCATTAGAACCATTTAAATGGGAAGAATATAAATTAAATGGTGATATGAAAATAAATAATGTTGAGTTGTTATTTAATAGAATTGATTAAATATAAATTAAACTTGATAAATAATCAAATTAAATTTTGATAATTAATCAAGTTTTTTGTTTTATATTAATTGGTTAATTTTTATTATATGGTGTATTGTTACATACAATATATTAATACAACTTGCTATTATTAAACTATAAATACCTAATTTAAATATGCAACAAATTATTAAAATAATAGTTCGCAAAATCATTCCAACTAATGTTCCCATCATTGCACTATTACTTTTTCCCATCGCTTGTAATGATGTTGTTAAAGGTGACTGGATGTAGTGTAATAAGCAAATAGGGGCTAGTATTTTAATATAAGTAATGCCTTCATTAGTATTAAATATTAATTTTAAGGGTATTTCAGGTATTGAAACAAATATAATTGTAGCTGGAATACCTATTAATAATGAAATAAATATAGCTTGTTTAATTTTATTTCTAGTATATTTATAATGTTTATTAGAATAGCTATTACTTACAATTGGAAGTAGTGCTTGGGATATCGCACCTGTAAAAAATGAAGGTAATAGTATTAATGGCATAACATAGCCATTTAAAATGCCATATTCGTTTAAAATATAAGTATTAGAAAAACCAGCTTTGATTAAAAAATAGGTTAAAATAATTGGCTCAAAAAACATACCGATTGTTCCTATTAATCTAGATCCAGTAGTTGGTAGACTTATTTCTAATATATCTTTGATATTACTTAATGAAGGAGTAATATCTTTTTTATATAATTTAAAATTTTTAGGTAAAAAGAAAAATAATATAAATATTGAAGTTAATTCACTTATAATATTTGATAAAATTAAAAATGCAACAGCAAATTCTAAACCTTTAAGTAAAAAGAATGGTGTAAATAAAATAATACTGATTAATCTTGTTACATCTTCTAAAACATTAGATAAAACATGAGGAAACATTCTTTGTTTACCAAAAAAATATCCTCTTAATATTCCTGATATTGATATGAATGGTAATACTAAAGCAATAGCTATAATAGAATAATATGCTCTATTTTCATGCAATAGGTTATTTGAAATAAATTTAGCGAACAAAAATACAAATAACATAACAAATATATTAATAATAATTATTAAAAACAAACTAGAAAAAACTAATTTTTTATTGTTTCTTTTATCTTCGGATACTAATTTTGATATAGCAGTAGGTAATCCTAAAGTACATATTGCTATAAATAACATAAAAGTAGGGTTAACCAACATGTATAAACCAATTCCTTCAGTACCTACTAATCTAGTCATAACTATTTTAATAATCATACTTAATATTTTTGTTATAAAGCCACCAATAATTAATATAATAGTTGACACAATAAATTTATTTTTTTTCATAAATCACCTTTAAAAATATTAATTTTTCTTATATAATATATGTATAAGTTTTTTGAAATAAGACAATAAAAAAATAATAATTAATAATAAAAAAAAGGAGTTGATGGATGTATGGAAAATAGTTCCTTTGTAATTTATAAAGATAATAATGATGTAAATGTTAAAGTTTTTTTGCAAGAAGAAGACATTTGGATGAATCAAGAACAAATTAGTAAATTATATAATAAGTCTAAGTCAACAATAAATGAACATATAAAAAATATTTATGCTGAAAATGAACTAAAAAAGGAAAATACTATGAGAAAATTCGGTATTTCCGAATTTTCTACAAAACCAACTAATTTTTATAATTTAGATATGATAATTTCTGTTGGTTTTCGTGTTAAATCAAACCGCGGCACTGAATTTAGAATATGGGCTAATGAATTATTAAAAGAATATTTAAAAAAAGGTTACAACATAAACGTTGAACGTTTTAAAAATAATGGCGACGATCCTTATTTTGAAGAATTATTAGAAAAAATAAGAGATATAAGGTCTAGTGAAAAAGTTTTTTGGAGAAAAATTTTAGATATATATGCTACTTCTATAGATTATAATCCAGACGAAAAAATAACAATAAATTTTTTTAAAACTATACAAAACAAAATGCATTATGCAGTGTCTAATAACACTGCAGCTGAAATAGTTTATAATAGAGTTGATTCAAAAAAAGAAAATATCGGATTAACGAATTTTAAAGGTACAATGCCAACAAAAAAAGAAACAGAAATTGCTAAAAATTATTTATCTTTAGAAGAATTAAATATTTTAAATAGGCTAGTTTAGGCATATCTCGATGTTGCGAAAATTAATGCCTTAAAGAGAAAAGTAATGACAATGAAAGATTGGATAAATGAGTTAGATAGTTTTCTAACGATGACTCATAATGATATTTTAAAAACAAATGGTTTTGTTTCTCACAAAATGGCATTAAAGAAAGCGCATGAATAACATGATAAATATATGAAAAATCATTTGACACAAGTAGAAAAAGATTATTTAAGATTGATGGATATTGATTTAAAAAAAATAGATGAAAATATTTAAAATAAAAGGAATGGGAACAAAAATGGACGTAGAATTTAATAGTTTAGAAGAATTGTATAATAGATTAAAGCCGGCGTTGATAACTAAAAGAAACGAAATGAAAAGAAATGGCTACAAATATATTAAAGTAGAAGATATTTGGAATTACTTAAAAGAAGTGAAATGGAAAAAAGCTAAAGATTTATCATTATATGAAATGGTAAGCGATGTTTTAAATGTTGATGATTTATTAATTGACGATTATTTAAAACAAAAATTAAATTTAAAAAATAGAGAAATATATTTTAAAGAAGAGTGATAGTATGAAAGTAACAAAAATAAATAAATATGAACAATTAGAAAATAAATTAAAAACATATATTAAAAATGAAGATGAAATAAGTGAAATTAAAAAAGCCTATGAATTTGCTAGTGCAAAACATTTTGGCCAAAAACGTAATAGTGGTGATGATTATATAATTCATCCTTTAAATGTCGCTTATATATTAAGTGAAATTCATGCGGATAGTAAAACTATCGAAGCTGCATTGCTTCATGATACAATTGAAGATTGTGATGTAACAAAAGAAGAAATAGCAAATTTATTTGGTGAAGAAGTTGCTAAATTAGTTGAAAGTATAACTAAAATTAATAGATTAAATTTTAGTGGAGATACCGAAGCAATGATTGCTAATCAAAGAAAAATATTAGTTGGTATGACAGAAGATGTTAGAGTAATTATTTTAAAATTAGCAGATCGTCTTCATAATATGCGTACATTGTGGGCTCTATCAGAAAAAAGACAAAAGGCTAATGCGAAAGAAACATTAGATATTTTTACTCCTATCGCGCATAGATTGGGTATTAATACAATAAAATCAGAATTAGAAGATTTATCTTTAAGATATTTAAAACCAGATGCTTATTATCAAATAGTAGAAAAGTTAAATAAAACTAAAGTAGAACGTGATAATTACATTGTGGAAATGATGGATAGTGTTTCTAAATTATTAAATGAACACAACATCAAACATGAAATAAAAGGTAGAAGTAAAAGTATCTATAGTATTTATAAAAAGTTAGATAAAGGTAAATCATTTAATGAAATATATGATTTGTTAGCTTTAAGAGTTTTTGTTGATACTGAGGCTGAATGTTATCAAGTTTTGGGTTTAATTCATTCTAAATTTAGACCGATTCCTAAAAGATTCAAAGATTATATTGCCATGCCTAAAACAAATATGTATCAATCACTTCATACGACTGTTTTTGGTATCGATGGACAATTATTTGAAATTCAAATAAGAACATATGAAATGGATAAAGTTGCGGAATGTGGTATTGCATCTCACTGGTCATATAAAGAAGGTAAATCAAATATGCAAAGTGAAATGGAACAAAAATTACAATTTTTTAGGGTTATTATGGAACTTAAAAATGAGGAAAGTGAAGAACATTTTGTTGATTCTGTAAAGGAAGATGTTTTAAAAGATACAATATATGTATTTACACCTATGGGCGATGTTGTCGAATTACCAAATGGTTCAACTCCAATAGATTTTGCGTATCGTGTTCACTCAAAAGTAGGCGATACTGCAATAGGAGCTATTGTAAATAATAATATTGTTCCGTTAGATTACAAGTTAAAAGATAATGATATTGTAAAAATAAATACTAATAAAAGTTCAACACCTAGTCAAGAATGGTTGAACTTTGTAAAAACTAGTCAAGCTAAAAATAAAATAAAAGCATTTTTTAATAAAACTTCTAAAGAAGATAACTACAATAAAGGTGAAGATTTATTAAATAAGGAATTAAGAAAAAGAAAAATATCTAATGCTGTATTTATGGATAGTATTGATAAGGTATTAGACGAATTAAAATGTGTTGATATTAATGAATTATATATAAATATTGGTAGTAATAAATATACTGCTACACAAGTTGTTAATATTATAACTGAAGAAAATATCACAAAAGAAGAAATTATTTTAAATAAAACTAAAGATAAAGAAGTAGTGTTACCAAATATAAAAAATGATATTGTAGTAGAGGGAATAGACGATATTAAAGTTAATATTGCTTCTTGTTGTAAACCAATTAAAGGGGATAGAATAGTAGGATATATTACTAAAGGAAATGGTATAACAGTTCATCGTATGGTATGTCCAAATGTAAGTGATTTAAACGAAAGATTAATTGATGTAAAATGGAATGATACAAATAAAAAATATCCAACTAGTTTATTAATTAAATCATTGGATAATAACATATTAATGAATATAGTAGCTAAAACATCAAATACTGATATAACAATTCAAAGTATTAAATCTTTATCAAGTGGTAATGATTACATTTATCAGATTACTGTATTAGTTGAAAACAAAGAAAAATTAACTAAATACATGAATGATTTAAATATGATACCTAACGTTTTATCTGTAGAAAGGTTAATAAAATGAAGCTAGTAATTCAACGAAGTAAAAATTCTAAAGTATTAGTTGATAATAAAATTGTTGGCAAAATAGATAAAGGATTAGTTGTTTTAGTTGGATTTAGTCACACTGATACTATTGAGGATATTAAAAAATTAACTAAAAAATTAGTTAATTTAAGGATTTTTGATGATGAAAATCATATTATGAATAAATCAATATTAGATATAAAAGGAGAAATTTTATCTGTTTCGCAATTTACTTTATATGCTGATTGTAAAAAAGGTAATCGACCTAGTTACATTAATTCAATGAAAGCATATGAAGCTAGAAAATTGTATGAATTATTTAATGAAGAAATAAAAAAATATGATGTTCATTTAGAAACTGGTATTTTTCAAGCAGATATGTTAGTTGAAATTGCTAATGATGGTCCTGTTACAATTATATTAGAAGATTAATTCTAATTGGAGGTGTAAATTATAGAAAATAAAATTATAAAAACAAAATTAAAAGTAAATGATAATTTAGTAAGTGTGATAAGGATTAATGAAATAGATTATATATCTTTAACTGATTTGGCACGCTATAAAAATTCAAATAATCCTGGTGATGTTATTATCAAGTGGATGAGTAATAAAAGTTCGTTTGAGTTTTATTGTTTATGGGAAGAATTATTTAATGATGATTTTAAACTAGCGGAATCTCGCGAGTTTAAAAATGATTCCGCTAACCAATCTTTCACGATGAGTCCATCAAGATGGATAAAAGAAACTAATGCTAAAGGTTTTATAAGCAAACGTGGAAAGTATGATGGGGGAACATTTGCTCATCCAGATATTGCTTTAGAATTTGCTTCTTGGTTGGATCCAATCTTTAAGTTATATTTAATAAAAGAATTTGAACGGTTAAAATATAATGAAAGTTATAATCAAAAAATAGAATGGTCTGTAAGAAGAAGTTTATCTAAAACTAATTATTTAGTTCAGACTGATAGTGTGAAACAATATATTGTGCCTTATCTAACAGATAAGCAAAAAAAGTTTATTTATGCTAATGAAGTAGATGTTATAAATGTTGCATTATTTGGTATGACTGCTAAAGAGTGGAGAAACAAAAATCCTGAATTACCCGGAAACATTAGAGATTATACAGATATTATGCATTTAGTTATATTAAGTAATTTAGAAGTTTTAAATAGTAATATGATTGAAAATGGTATTTCACAAGAAGAAAGATTAGAAAAATTAAATGGTATTGCAATAAAAGAATTGCAGTTATTATCTAACGATAAAAATATTGTTGGAATAAATAAAATTGAAGAAAAAGAAAAATTACTTAATTAGAAAGTGAGAAATTATGATAAAAAATAAATTAGATTTTAAGTTAATTAATATTGCTTTAATAGCTGTAATTTGTTTTTTCATTTATCAAGCTAGTCCTTTATGGTTAGGTATTTTAGATAAAATATTAAAAATAGTATTACCCTTATTTGCTGGTTTTGTTATTGCTTATGCTTTATATCCAATTTTGGAAGTATTGAAAGATAAAAAAATACCTAAAGGATTAGGCGTTGGCATTATATTGTTTGTTTTAATTGCTATAATAGTAACAATAATAATATTATTAATACCATTGCTATCAACACAAATTGTTAGTTTAATTGATTCTTTAATTATATTTATAAAAGATATAACAACTAATTTTAATATTGATTTAGGTAGTTTAGGTGATACATTAATTAAAACTTTTAACGAAATAATTAGCAATGTTGGTAAGTATGTATCAGATGGAGCAGTTAAAACAATTAATACATCAATAAATGTAATATCAAATGTTTTTATTGCTTTAGCTTCTGGAATATATTTTTTAATTGATATGGATAAAATAAGAGAAGAAATAAAAAAATATTTAAGAAGCAAATCAGATAAATTATATCGTTATATTTCTTTATTAGATCATGAAATTAAAAATTACATTAAAGGTTTTTTAACTATTGTTTTTATAAGTTTCTTTGAGTATACATTAATTTATTACATAATTGGTCATCCTAATGCTTTATTGTTGGGTATTTTATCTGCTTTAGGAAATTTTGTTCCTTATTTTGGTGGGATATTTGTCCAAGTGATCGGTGTTATAACAGGATTTACTTTAAGTACTTCATTAGGTATAAGTGTTATTATAGCTACTCTTATGTCTTCAACGATAGATTCTTATATATTAAATCCATTAGTATATGGTAAAAGTAATCAAGTTCATCCGATTATTGTTATAGCAGCTGTTTTTGGTGGTGGTATTTTATTTGGCTTTATTGGTATTATTATTGCGTTACCACTTTCAATAATAATATTAAGTTCATTAAAATTTTATAAGGAGGAAATAAATGTTAAAAGAAATAGAAAATAGAAGAAGTATTAGAAATTATAAAATGGGCAATATAGATAAAAAAGTGATACTTGATATTTTAAATGCTGGCATTAAAGCGCCATCAGCTAAAAATAATCAACCATGGAGATTTTTAATACTAGATAATGACATTAAAAACAAAATAAGTGATAGAATGGTCGAAATTTATGGTCCAAATAAAACTGCTGAAGTTATTAAAACTGTTCCTTATTTAATATTAGTTTACAATATAAACAATGAGTATTTTAATCATTTATCTATTGGAGCCGCTATTGAAAATATTTTGTTGGAAGCTGAAAATATGGGATTGGGTACTTTATGGATAGGATATATTAAAAAAATAGAAGATTATGTTAAAGAATTAGTTAATATTGATTATGAATTAGTTTCTGCTATTGCAATTGGCGTAAAAAATGAAAATCCACTTGTAAGACCAAGATTAAATCTAAATGAGGTTTTATTAAATGAAGATAGCAAAAATTAAAAAAAATGGTAAAAAATATAAAATAATTTTAGATAATGGACTAGAGATTAAAACATTTGATGATGTAATTATTAATAATAGCCTATTATATAACAAAACAATTGATAATGATTTATTAGATAAAATAAATAAAGAAAATGAATATTATGATGTTTATAATAAAGCAGTTAATTTAATATCTAAAAAATTAAGAAGTGAAAAAGAAATAAATGAATTTTTAGATAAATATAATGTTGATAAAAATAAAGTAATAAATAAATTAAAAAGTATTAATTTAATAAACGATAAAAATTTTGCTAAAGCATATATTTCAGATCGAATAAATTTATCTAACGATGGAATTGATAAGATTAAAAATGATTTGTTAAAACATAATATTGATTTAAATATAATATCCGAAGAAATATCTAAAATAGATAATGATTTAATAGACAATAAAATAGAAAAATTGATTATTAAAAAAACAAGAAATAGCAATTATTCTGGTTCTAAATTAAAATATAAAGTAGTAAATGAATTAATTAATTTAGGTTATGATAAATCAAAAATTGTTGAAATTTATGATAATTTAAATATAAAAAACGATGATTTAATTGTAAAAGAATATAATAAATTGTATAGTAAATTAAGTAAAAAATATCAAGATAAAGAATTAGAGTATAAAATATATAGTAAGTTATATAATAAGGGTTTTACTAAAGAGGAAATTGATAATATACAAAAAAACTAATCAACGCAACACCATATTGATTAGTTTTTTCTGTATAAGATTAAAATTCGGATTTACACTAATTTTTTTTAATAAGAATAGAATATATATTTAAAAAATAAAAGACAATAATCTTATACAACTTGATATTATCATAATTTCATAAAAAATGCAATAAATGTTTGTAAATATGATATAATTATGTAGTGATGTATATGAAAAAACTTTTTTTGATTTTATTGATATTATTGGTGGGGTGCAACAAACAAGATGATAAAATTGAAATTAACTATGATAATTCTTATTATCAAGTAGCAATACCTTATAAAGAAAGTGTTGGTAGTTATAGTATTAAAGATTATGATAAAGAAGAAGTTGAATCGATGTTGATGAAGTTATCAACTGAGTATTTTAAAATTAATAATTCTTTATATCAAGAAGGACAATACCTAACTAGTGATGAAATAAAACAATTAGTTACTGATTATAACAACACAGAAGAAATAAAAGTGGATGATGTAACAATAAATCCTAGTTATATAACAACTATATATGAACAAGATTATTTAGCTACTAACAATGTTTTAAAGGGAATTTCCCTAGCTATAGTAGTTGATAATAAACAGTATTATGACAATAATTATAAAATAGTAGATGAAAAAATAGTTTTAGATTATGCATTATCTAAAGTAAGTAATTTATTAGATTACATTAGAAGTAAAGATGAATTGAAAAAAGCTGATGTAGTTATAGGAATTTATTTAGAAGACGATTACAAAGGGAATTTTAAATATTTAGGTTATACTAATAACGATAGTATAAAAATGGAACATGTCAATTATAGTTATCAATTATTAGAAAGTAATTTTGTTATGACAAACGATAATGAAACTTATAATACCATTTTAGCTATAAAAAAAAGTTTAAGTGATTATAATTTATATATGAATTCTTATGGATTATATCAAAATAAAACTTTAAATGAAGTAAGTATTATTTTAAATAAAAGTTATTTTAAAAAATCAGAAATATTAGATATTAGTAAAATATTAACAACAAACTTAAATAATTTTAATAATATTGATATTAAAATTTATTTTAAAAGTAATAATAATACTAAAGCGTTTATAAATAAAAATAGAAATGATACAAAAATAGAGACATATATATTGGAGGATTAAAAAATGATAAGTGAAGAGAAAGTAAAACATATTGCTGATTTAGCTAAATTAAATGTATCTGATAGTGAAATGGGTAAGTATCAACAACAGTTGACTGATATTTTAACGGAAATAGATAAAATATTAAAAGTTGACATTACAAATGATGAAATAATGATTAGTCCAAGTGACAATAGAAATATGTATTCAGAGGATGTTATTGAAAGTCATATTAGCAAAGCTGACGCGTTAAAAAATGCAAAAAGAGTAAAAGGAGATTACATTGTTGTACCGAAGGTGATAGAATGAGATATTTAGATTTAGATATAAAAACAATCAATGAAAAATTAAAAAATAAAGAAATTAAACCAATTGATTTAGTAAATGAAGCTTTTGATCGAATTGAAAAAACTAATTTAAATTGTTTTATAACTTTAAATAAGGAAGAAGCTATTAAAAAAGCTAAAGAATTAGAAGGTAAAGAAGTAGACAATATTTTATTTGGTTTACCTATTGCCATTAAAGATAATATTTTAACTAAAGATTTAAGAACAACGGCAGCAAGTCATATTTTAGATGATTTTATTCCCATTTATGATGCAACTGTTATTACAAAAATAAAAGAAAAAAATATGATTATTATTGGTAAAACTAATATGGATGAATTTGCTATGGGTTCAACTGGTGAAACTAGTTATTTTGGTAATACTTTAAATCCTATTGATAATTCTTTAGTGCCAGGTGGATCATCATCAGGATCTGCTGCTTGTGTAGCTGCTGGTATAACACCTTTATCTTTAGGCACTGATACTGGTGGATCTATTAGACAACCTTCTAGTTTCTGTGGCTTAGTTGGATTAAAACCTACTTATGGAAGAGTATCAAGATATGGTGTTATTGCGTTTGCTTCTAGTTTGGATCAAGTAGGACCTATTACAAGAAGTGTTTATGAGAATGCTTTATTATTAAATGTTATAAGTGGTCATGATAAAAATGATTTAACTTCATCTTTAAAAGAGGTTAAAGATTATACATCTTTAATTGGAAAAGATATAACTAATTTAAAAATTGCAGTACCAAATTATTATATGAGTGAAGTAATTGATAAAACGGTAAGAGAAAAAATAATCAATGTTATTAATTTATTAAAAGAAAAGGGTTGCACAGTTGATTATGTTGATATTAATTATTTAGAATATGCTATTCCATTATATCAAGTTATTGCTTTAGGTGAAGCAAGTAGTAATTTAGCGCGTTATGATGGTATTAGATATGGTTTAAAAGTAGATAACTTTAAAAATATCGATGAATTATATAAAAATACTAGAACGATTGGTTTTGGTAATGAAGTTAAAAGAAGGATTATGATTGGTTCTTATATTTTAAGTGGGGAAAATGCTAATGTGTATTATTATAAAGCTTTAAAATTAAGAAAAGAAATGACTGATAGTTTTAAAAAAGTATTAAATAAATATGATTTAATTATTGGTCCAACTAATACCGATGTTGCTTATAAATTGGGTACAAAACAAGATGATGCTTTAAAAAGTTTCTATGATGATTTATTAACAATACCGGTTAATATGGCAGGCTTACCAGCATTAAGTTTACCTGTTGGCTATAAAAATAATTTGCCAGTTGGTATGCATATAATTGGAAATTATTTTGAGGAAGACAAAATTTATCAATTAGCGTCATTTATTGAAAATACATTAAAGGGGGGAAAGTAATGAAACCAACAATTGGAATTGAAGTACACGTTGAATTAAAAACAATGGCTAAAGCTTTTTCCTTAAGCAAAAATAATTTTAATGATGAAGTAAATACTAATATCAATGTATTGGATTTAGGTTATCCTGGTACTTTGCCAAGGTTAAATAAAGGTATAATTGATTATGCTTTAAAAGCTTGTTTAGCGTTTAACTGTAAAATAAATAGATTAATGCATTTTGATCGTAAAAACTATTTTTATCCAGATTTACCAAAAGGTTATCAAATTACACAACAAGATACTCCAATTGGTTATGATGGATATGTAGAAATTTCTAATAAAAAAATATATTTAGAAAGAATGCATATTGAAGAAGATACTTGTAAAAGTATCCATACAACTGATACTTTATTAAACTTTAATAGAGCAGGTGTACCTTTAATTGAAATAGTAACTAAACCATGTATAAGTAGTGGTCAAGAAGCAATGGAATATTTAGAAAAATTAAGAGAAACATTATTATATTTAGGTATCAGTGATGTTAAAATTGAAGAAGGTAGCATGCGTTGTGACGTTAATGTTTCGGTAAGTGATAGCGATACATTAGGTACAAAATGTGAAGTTAAGAATATTGGGTCAATTTCTTCAGTTGGACTAGCTATTGATTATGAAATTAAAAGACAAGAAGAATTAATTAAAAAAGGCGAAAAAATAGTAGAACAAACAAGAAGATTTGATGATAAAACAAAAACAACTATTTTAATGCGTTATAAAGAAACAGGTAATGATTATAGATATTTTCCGGAGCCAGATATTCCATTTGTTTATATTGATGATGAATGGCTAAAAGAAATAAGTGATAATATGCCTATTTTAACTGATGAACTTAAAAACAAATATATTGCATTAGGTATCAATAACAATAATATTAAAACAATTATTTCTAATAAAAATATTTGTAATTTCTTAGAATCTGTAATCGATAAATGTAATCCTGTTATTGCAAGTAACTTATTAACAGGTGATGTATTATCTTATTTAAATAAAAATATTATTAAAATAGAAGATACTAAATTAACAAAAGAAAACTTTATTAAATTAGTAAATAAATTAGATAAAAAAAGTATATCTAGTAAACAAGGAAAAGAAATTATATCTATTATTTTAGAAAATGATAAAGATGTTGATTTAATTATTAAAGAAAATAATATGGAACAAATAAGTGATGATAATTTTGTTATTGAAATAGTTAACAAAGTTGTTAGTTCAAACCCTGATTCAGTAAAAGATTTTAAAGAAGGTAAAGATCGCGCAGTTAAATATCTAATGGGTCAAATAATGAAGGAAAGTAAAGGCAAAATTAATCCTAGTTTAGCTAATCAAACTTTAATTGAAGTATTAAAAAAATCCTAAATTTTAGGATTTTTTTGAAATTATTTTAATGTTGATTAAATCATATATTTATAGTATAATATTATCGTTAGGAGTGAAGATATGAAGTTTATGAAGAAAAATAAAACGATTGTAATTGTTGGAATTGTCTGCTTGATATTACTTGTTTTGATGGGATTAGCTATTTATCGCATGTTTTATCCAAGTAATGAAAGTGTATATGGTGATAGATTAGATAATGCGCCAGAAATTGATAATGCAGTAATTGAACAAATCAAAAATAAAATTACCGATACTGGCTTGATTGAAGAAGTAAAATATGAAACAAATGTAGCAGTTATGAAATTTTTTATAAGTGTAAAAGATAGTACTAAATTAGAAGATGCTCAAAAATTAAGTGATATTATATTAGAAACATTAAGTACTAAAGTAATTAATTTTTATGATATAGAAGTTTATTTAACAAATGAAAATAATGAACAATATCCGTCAATTGGATATCATTCAAAAAGTGCTTCTTCATTTAGTTGGATTAATAATGTGGGTGAAGAAGATGAAGAATAAAAAAATAATCATAATAAGTGTTATAGTGGTAGCATTACTAATAATTGGATTTTTAATATATAATTTTTTAACTAAAGAAGATAAAATAACAACTTTAAATTTATTTGAAAAGCAATGGATTGAAAGTAATAAAAATAATGTTATTGATATGTCGATAATTGATGGTATTCCTATTTTAAGTTATAACGGGGAAGGAATAATATTAGATTTTTTAGATTCATTAAATAAAGAAACTAATTTATCTTTTAATAAAGTATCATATAAATTAGGTGACGAAGTTAAATCTGAATATGCGTTTAAATTAGTTGATAATATAGCTGAAGATGATATTTTAATTTATGAAGACAATTATATTTTAGCTACAAAAAAAGAAACTTATTTATCTATTGATGATTTAAAAGGTTTAACTATTGGCGTTTTAAATGATAATTTAAGTAATATTAATAATTATTTATTTAATGCTGATGTTACTTATAAAACATTCGAAAAAGAAGAAGATTTAATAAATGAATTTAATAAAACTGATTCAACTTTAAATGCTATCGTTTTATTAAAAACAACAAATTTAAAACAATTAATCGATAATAATTACAGAATTGCTTATAATATAAGCGACTATAAAAAATATTATGTTTTAGATTTAGGAAGTACTGAAAAATTAAATACAATTTTAACAAAATATTATAATAAATGGTCTAGCAATAATTATGATGATTTATATAATAAATATTTATCAAAAAATTATTTAACTTTTAAAGGAATAAACGATTCTGAAACAGTTAAATTTAGAAGTAAAAGATATGTGTATGGTTTTGTTGAAAATGCTCCTTATGATACTTTATTGGATAATAAATTAACAGGAATAAATTATGAATTGTTATCTAGCTTTTCTAAGTTAACTAATGCTGAGATAAGTTATAAAAAATATAATAATATAAATAGTATGTTAGAGGCTTTTAATGCTAATCAGATAGATTTATTTTATGGAATTAATTCTAATACGCAATATAATTTAGATGTATATAATACAGTTCCTGTATATGAAAATAGTGCGATTATTTTAAAACATTCATCTAATAATAAAATAATTAATTCTATAAAGTCAGTTGATAATATTGTATCATTAGAAAATAGCAAGTTAGCCGAATATTTTACTAACAATAATATAATGGTAACAGCCTATGGTAATATGGAAGATTTAATTAATAATCTTAATAATTATAGTATAATAGTTTTAGATTTATATAATTATAATTATTATGCTGATAAACTAACTGATTTTATTATTGCATACCAATTTGATATGGATAGTTATTCTTTTGTTAGTAGAGATATTTCTGATAATAAAATATTTAATGAATTTTTCGATTTCTATATTAGATTTAATGATACACAAAAATTTATAACATTAGGCTTAAGTGATTTGTTGTTAATTGATAAAACACCGATTATTTTAAAAAATATTGCTGTTATTTTAGGTAGTATTGTTGGTATATTATTAATTGTTTTAGCTATTATTAAAATAAAACCAAAGAAGAAAAATGTTAATTTATCTAAAGAAGATAAATTAAGATATATTGATAATTTAACATCTTTAAAAAATAGAAATTATTTAAATAAATGTATTGAAAAATGGGATAATAATGAGACTTATCCACAAACTATAATTATAATTGATTTAAATAATATATCATATATTAATGATAATTATGGTCACACTGAAGGAGATTTTGTTATTAAACAAGCTGCTAATATGTTAATTTTAAATCAAATTGAGAATAGTGAAATAATAAGGACTAATGGTAATGAATTTTTAATATATTTAGTTGGTTACGAAGAAAAACAAGTAATTACTTACATGAGAAAATTAGGAAAAGAATTGAAAGAATTAAAACATGGCTTTGGGGCTGCTATTGGTTATAGTATGATTAATGATGCTATTAAAACAATCGATGATGCTATAAATGAAGCAACTTTAGATATGAAAAATAATAAAGAAGAATTTTTTAAAGAATGAAAAAAATTAAAAAATTTCTAATTGATTTATGGCATGTGCTAAGGTTACCAGAAATGCTTATTTTGCCTGGTAACTTAGCATTTTTCTTAATTCTTTCCTTAGCTCCTCTTATAAGTTTATTTGGACTTGTTGCATCTAGTTTATCGTTATCAACTAGTAGTATAACTAATTATGTAAGCAATTTTGTTCCTAAAGAAGTCATAGAAATTTTATTACCTTTTATCGATGGAAGTGGAATTAATATTACTAATATCGTTTTAGTTGTTACTGGATTTTTCGTAGCTAGTAATGGTCCAGATAGCATTATAACTGCTTCTAATTTTCTATATAAAACAGAAAACAAAAATTATATTTATCGAAGAGTTAAAGCTATTTTTATGACATTTTGGTTATTATTGTTATTTATATTTGCTTTGATTGTTTTAGCTTTTGGATCATTTATTTTAAATAAATTATTGTCGTTTGGTATATTAGGTGAATTTATTTCTAATAATTATATTATAATTGTATTGATTAAAACTATTATTGCTTTTATAATGATATTTTTGACTATAAAAATTATATATACAATAGCTCCAGATAAAACGATTAAAAGTAAATATGTTAATTATGGTACTTTATTTGCAACATTTGCCATTATAATTATTACAACTATTTATTCAGTATACGTAAATAATATAGCTCATTATGATATTATTTATGGTGGATTAGCTAATATAGCAATTTTAATGTTGTTAATTTATATTATTTCATATATCATTGTTTTAGGAATAGCTATCAATCATAATTATTACGAAAATGAAATGAATAATAAAAAATAAAAAGTACATATTAATATTGAATATATATATTCAAATGCATAGACTACATTTAGTACCGATGAAGTTTCATTTTTAAACTTATAAGTATTAATGTATAACAGCTAATTTTTTAGCTGTTTTTTGTTGAAATTTTATTTTATATTTGATATAATTTTCATAGTAAAGAAGGTGTTTAAATTGAACAAAAGGGGTTTTGCAGTATCAGGAATTATATATTCAATATTGATTTTGTTTTTGATATTAGTATTTAGTATTTTGGCAATTTTAGGAAGCCGTAAATTAATAATAGACAAATTTAAAAATGATACATTAAACAAAATATATGGTAATGAATCAGAAGAACAATTAATATATACTGATAACAGTGGTGCCAATAGTCCAGAATTACTTAATAATATGATACCAGTATACTATGATGGAAGTAATTGGATATATGCTGATATCTATAAAGAATGGTATAATTATGATGCTAAAGAATGGGCCAATGCGGTTGTGTTAAATAGTGGTGTTAGTAAAAAAATAGGAGATACAATAGCTGAAGATGAAATAGCCTTATGGTATGTATGGATACCAAGATATAAATATCAATTATTTAATGCTAATAACGGAAGCATCAATGAACAAGAAATAGCAATTGAATTTGAAAGAGGGACGGTTAGTACAGGAACAGTAAGTTGTACTGATTCAGTAAGTGGAAGTGGTGATAGTAGTGAAATATGCACTAATGCAGAAAATGGCAATTGGTATACGCATCCATCATTTACGTTTGGCTCTCAAGAATTAAGAGGATTTTGGGTAGGAAAATTTGAAGTAAGTGGAAGTACTGATAAAATAGAAATAAAGCCCAATGTAAGTAGTTTGAGGAATCAAACAGTATCATCATTTTTTACAGCAATTCAAAATATAAGAAAAATATATAATTTAAATGCCGATAGTCATATGATGAAGAATATGGAATGGGGAGCAGTAGCATATTTATCTCATAGTAAATATGGGACATGTATTGATGGAAGTTGTGTAGAAGTAGCAATAAATTCAAATAGTAGCTATTATACTGGTGGAGGAACAGCTAATGTATATAAAACAAATGTTGCTCAATCCACTACTGGAAATATATATGGAGTATACGATATGAGTGGTGGAACATATGAATATGTCATGGCGAATATGGTAAATAGTAGTGGTATTTTTTATTCAAGTGGCGCTAGATTTAGTGAAGTACCAGATAAGAAATATTATAATAGTTATACATACGATTCATCATCTTATACAACTCATGGACGTGGTAAATTAGGCGATGCTACTAAAGAAAATTTAAAATCTTTTGGGAATTATGCTGGTGGCTGGTATAGTGATTATTCGAGCTTACCTTATTCTAGCACTTCATGGATTGTTAGAGGTGGAAATTACAATAATGCTTCAAATTCAGGATTGTTTTGCTTTAATATTTACAATGGTGATGCTAAGTTGAACGCTTCAACTCGTGCAATATTAGTTAAATAAATTTGTTATATTAAAAATTATCTGATATAATTATTTATAGAGGTGTATTATGAAAAAGAAAGTTATAATATTTAGTTTAATTTTAGTTATTATTATCATTGTTGCGTTTTGTTTAATACAATTTTTTACAACTTTTAAACCAGGAACATTTGGTGACTTAGAGCTACGTGAAGATGGGACTTATAGTTTAAAAGGTTGTGGTTTCGAAGAAGGAACATATGAAGTTTCTGGAAATAAAATTATTTTGTATATGGGTGAAGGACAATATAAAACAGATATATTTAAAATTAAGATTGTTAATGTCAACAAATTACAAATTGTTGAAAATGGAACAAATTGTCCGCAGTATAGTAATGCTATTTATGAAAGAGATTAAGATTGTTAAAAGCAATCTTTTTTCATATTTATATTGTTAATTTCATATAATTTCATGGGTGATTATATGAAATTTGATATAGGAGATTTAGTTACTAGAAAATCATACAATAATGACATAGTATTTAAAATAACAGATATAATCGATAATGTTTATTATTTAAAAGGTGCGAATGTTAGATTATGCGCTGATAGTTTTGAAGATGATTTAGTTAAATTTGAAAGTGTTGATGAAGAAGATAAAGAATTTGAAGAAAGAGTAAAGCCTAATGTTGATTTAAATAGAGATGATTATTTTTATATTCCTGGTAAGATATTACATATTGATAGTGATTTAGATTATTTAAATAGATGTTTAGAATATTATAAAGAAGCTAATATATGGGCTATGGGAATAAATGAAACAGAAGAAAATGTACCATTATATATTAAAGATTGGTTAGAAGAATATAATCCTAATATTATAGTTATAACAGGTCATGATGCTTATTATAAGAAAAAAGGTAGTCAGAATAATTTAAATGCCTATAAAAATAGTAATAATTTTGTCAAAGCCATTAAAGAAGCGAGAAAGTTTGAAAAAAGTCATGATAAATTAATTATAATTGCTGGTGCTTGCCAATCGGATTATGAAGAATTAATAAAAGCAGGTGCTAATTTTGCTTCTTCCCCTAAAAGAATTAATATTCATGCTTTAGATCCTGCTATAATAGCGACTAAAATGAGTTTATCTGATGTTAGAAAAGATATTGATTTAAAAGATATAATTGAAAATACAAAGTATGGAAAGAATGGTATAGGTGGCGTTATTACTAAAGGAACAATGTATACGGGGTATCCAAGATGATAGGGCAAATAAGAGGTAAGTTAAATGATTATATAGGGGAAGAAGTAACGATTAAATATAATTTAGGTAGAAATAAATATGAAAAATATAAAGTAACCATTAAAGAATTATATGAAAATGTTTTTTTAGTCGAATTAAATAATAATTGTAAAAAGTCATTTACTTATACAGATGTAATAACTAAAACAATTAAAATTGATTATTAAAGGAGTTAACAAATTTATTTATGAAAAATCAATATATTTAACCAATAAAGCATAACAGGGACTAATAAAAATTAGTCTTTTTTTGTGACAAAACCTGCCACTTATTGAATAATATGGTGTTTTTTAGAAAGAAGGAAGATGTCTAATTG
>CALVYK010000006.1 GCA_944372195.1 uncultured Bacilli bacterium | reverse complement strand
GATATAACAGAAATTGGCGAAATTGAAGAAAATTACCTTGTAACAGCCGATATGGCAAAATTAATTAAAGAAAACCCTAATAATTTTAAAATTCAAGATAATCAAATTGTTCAAAAAACAGAAACTGAAATTGAACAACAAAAAGCCCAAGAAGAAGCAGAGCGTATAGCAATGCTCAATTTAACAGGTGCAGATGTAGAAAGAGCTATATATAAAGCAGTAGGTATGGACTTTGATGATATTATATCATTAATAGAAGCACAACCGTTATCAGAAACAGGTAAACCTATAATTGATATAAAAGCATTAAAAATTGAATTAAAGGCAAATAATTTTTATAGGGGTTCTGAATGGGTAAATAAAATAGGTAATTTTCTAGGGTTCACAAGCGAACAAATGGATTTATTTTTTGAAACAAATGATTATACCAAACTTTTACCTGAAACAAATTTACTGCCAGATACTATAATAGAATAGTAGATATAAATATATAACAAAATATAAAATAGGAGTTTAACATGAATATACAGCCTATTAATAGCCAAATTAATTTTGGATATAAACATAAATTAAAAACTTTGTATAAAGCAGGTAAACTCCCAAGTGTAGAATTTGGATTTTATGGTGGTGAACTTACAAAAGATACAGTATCACTAGAACATTTAAAACCTCATTCAAAAGGTGGAAAAACTATATTAGAGAACTTAGTTTAGCAACAGTTGAAAATAATAATAAAAGAGGAAATGACTCTTTATGGGATTATTTTAATCCTGAAAATGCCATCAAATATCTAAAACAATTTGTAGGAGTAAAAGTAGAAGACTTTGATGGCGATGAATATATTAAAAAGGTAGTTAAAACTTTAGGTAAAGTAGAGTAAATAAAAATATGAGTATTAAAAAAAATAATAAACAAATTTCAGGTAACTATACACTCTTAAATTTAACTAATTTTAGAAATGAAGTACAACAATATCAACAAGATATAACCAATTTAGCTGATGAAAAAAAATCTGAACTTGAAACCATAAATGATGTTATAATTGCTTTGGCTTCTACTGTATTTGAATTATCCGTAGGTTCAGAAAAGGTATGGAGAGGTGAAGTTGCACCAGAAAATTATATCTTTTTAGATGGACAAGAGATTTCAAGAGAAGAATATAGTGAATTATATAATTGGGCTGCACAAAACAATCTTATAGTAACAGAAGAAGAATGGCAAAGTAGTAAAAAATATGGTTTATACAGCTATGGAGATGGAAGCACCACATTTAGAGTGCCAAAAATGACTGGGTATTATCTTGTAGGCTACGACCCTTCATGTCATACTGCTTTAGGTGTACAAGAAGATGACACCTTACCCAATATTAACGGCACATTAAGCTTAACTGGTGCAAACAACACATATTTATCAGAAAATTCTAGTGCAAGTGGTGTGTTTAGCATTGAAAGTAAATCTGTTGATGCTTATCCCATAATAGGCTCTACAACTCTTACTTCTAATTTGGTAGAACAAATAAACTTCGATTTATCACAAGCTTTTAAAACTAGTGATAGGGTTCAGCCTAAATCTATACCAGTTAAATATATTGTATGCTACAGAAATGCATGGAACATAGCTTAAAATATTTTCACAAATAACTAAAATAAATATATAAAGTTTAAATGGATGTAATTAAATAAATGGCTGATGTTATTATAATAAATGGTGATGATACAGATTTTTTAGATAAAGTATTATTAATATTTTATTTTAAAACTAATCTAAATTTAGATGGGTATAAATGTAAAATTACTATTGAGAACCCTACTGATTTTATACGTTTATATGAAGTTCAGAATAATACTGTAGAGATTAGTTTAGATAAAACTATAACTTCTACATTAGAAGTGGGCGAACACAGATGTAGTATAAAATTATTAGACACATTAAATAGAGTTAAGACTTTATATAATTTTATTATAGAAGTTAATGACTCCTTAGATATTTCTGATAATATAAAATCTGAATATGAATTTGAAATTATTTTAGATAAAGAAGGAATATCTAAATATAAAAACTATGATGAGCTTTTAAATAAACCCAGTATTAATGGTGTGGTATTAGAAAAAGATAAAACATTTGATGAAATAGGAATCACTCAACATATAAATGAGTTATCTAATATTGAAATAGAAAAACATAATACAGATATTAAATCTCATAAAGATATTCGTGATGAATTAATGAATAAACAAAATAGATTAATAGCTGGTTCTAATATAACTATTATAGATGGCATTATTTCTTCTTTGGGTAGCCAAGGTGGTGTAACTACTGACTATAAAGAATTAGGTAATAAACCTAAGATTAACAATGTAGTTTTAGATGGTACTTTAACTCTTGATGAACTTAATATTCAAGAAAAAGGTGAATATATCACTGAAGAAAAACTATTACAAAAAGGATATTTAACATCTGTACCCTCTGGATATATTACAGAAGAAGAATTACAGGCTGAACAATTTTTAAAAACAGTTCCTGATACATATTTTACAGACGAACAAAATGAACTTAAATATGCTACAAAAGAAGAACTAGGAACAAAACAATCACTTTTAACAGCAGGCGATAATATCAATATTGTTAATGATGAAGAATTAAATACTTCAACTATATCAGCTATTATACCAGAAGAATACATAACCGAAACTGAATTAAGTGAATATGATTTTGTAACAAATGAAAAATTAACATCCAAGTTAAAAGAAAAACAAAATACTATTTTAGCTGGCGATAATATCAAAATGACTTTAAATAGTGATGGAACATATACAATTTCAGCTATTGATTCAAAAAGTACAACAGTAATAAATAGTTATAACTCTTTGGTTAATAAACCTATATTAAATGGTGTAACATTAATAGGTAGCAAGACTTTATCTGATTTTGGTATACAACCAATAGGAGACTACCAAAATAGATTAACTGCTGGTAATAATATACAAATTGAAAACGATGTAATAACTGCAATTATTCCAGATGATATATGCACAGACTTAGAACTATTTGAGGCTATGAACACAAAAGCTGATAAAGCAGATAGTTTAGAAGGATATAACATAGCTGATGCTTATACAAAAAATGAAGTTGATAATAATATAATAAATAGCATTAATGATAAATTAACGGATTGTATTATATCTGCCCCAAATGGTATAGCTTCATATACTGAAAACACCTTAACTGCTAAAAGTGGTTTAACAATTTTATTTTCTAATGGTTTGTTAAGTGGATATAACAGTTATAACAACATTAAATTAACCCTAGAACAAGATAAAATATTAGATTTATCAACTATGAAGTATGAAGATAAATATAAAGAATTTTATTTAATCTTAACTTATGATAATTCTGAATTCAACTTAGATATAATATCAAAAAGTGATTTTAAAATAATTAATACAGAAATTGTACCTAATTATTTAAGCGGTATTATAAAAAATATAAATGATAATAAATATTATAAAATGGTATATGTAGATAATGGTATATATAATCCAATAAATAGCTACATTAAAATTATAGCTGAAGGAACGGCTATATCTTTAGAAGATGGTAATTTACAAATATCTTCTTTAATGCCATATTCAGTATATAGAATATTAAATATGGATGAAATGTTACAGTATACAAAAGATTTTCAACATAAAATTAATTTTGGTGAAAATTTTATAATAAATGATAACAATCTTGATTTTCAAATACCATATAATTATGTAACAAAGGAATATCTTATTGAGAATGATTTTGCCACACAAACCAATATTAATGACGCAGTTAATATTCACAATACTAATTCATTATCACATTCTGATATAAGAAACGAAATAGAACTTATAAAACTAAATTATACTACAAAAGCAGATATGAATAATAAAATATCCCAGCTTATATCTAAAATAAACTCTTTAGATAAAAGAATCAGTCACTTAGAAGATTTATTAAATTAAGTTACAATTAACTAAAAAAAGGAGTTTTAAAATGGAAGACACTATGAAACAAGCTTTACTTGAATGCTGCGAAAGAAACACAGCGGTTATTTCGCCCGATGTCATTAATTTTATTAAAGATTTAGTAAACACCGCTATTGAAACATCCGAAAACAAAATTGATGATATGTTTTTGCCTATAATTAACACAGGCATTGGCATTTTAGATGAGTTTTTAACAAAACAAATTGATAAAATTGATGGTGTAGAAGGTAATATCGAGGAATAAAATATGGCTTTTGATTTTGCAAAAGCATTTGAGGTTTTTGGAGAAGCTGTTAAAAACGGCTTCTCTTATGCTGAAAGGTGTAAAAAAAGTCAATCAGAAACCGAAGTTATAAAGGACAGAAAAAAACTTCAAAAGGCTGTAGATTATGCTGAAAAACTAATAGTTATATCTGGAAAATATCATAATCAATTTTCAGACGAAGATAAAGAAGACTTTTCAAAAAATTTTGAAAAATTTTTAAAATACAATTAATAAACTTTTTAAATGGGATATAAACATTGTGATAAAGTGGTATGAAAATATAGATGATAATATAAGTATTTATTTTGATAGATACCCTTCTTATCCAAAAATAAGGTTTATATCCCCTTTTAATACCGAAGAAAAAAAAGAAGAAATTAAAAAATTCCCATTAATAAATACAGAAGAATTAGTTGTTAAAGTTGTATACAAAAATAAAACATTTCTATTCAATATAGAAGAAAACTACATATGGGATGGTGCAACAATATTAAAATTTTTCTGGATTTTAACTGGCTATCCATTATCACCAGTATTTATAATCCCATCATTAATACATGATAATCTTTGTAAGAATAAACATAAAATAAATTATGATAGATACTTGTCATCTTTATTATTTTATTATCTACTTTTATCTTCTGATTGTAATAAAATTTTAGCATATATTATGTTTATATTTGTAGATACATTCCAAAGATTTAGGGGCTGGGATAAACAAGGAACTAAAAATGTCTATTAAAAATTTTAAAAAAATAATTAAAGAATTAGATAAAGATATTTTATATAAATTATTTGAAATGTCAAATATTGAAGATGAGCATATAAAAATATTAAAAATGAAGTTTATTAATAACATATCTTTGCCAGAAATATGTAGAACTTTTTCAATATCTAAGTCTACATATATAAATATAATTAATGAGAGTGTAGCTAGGTTAGAATCTACTCTATATACTATTATTAATGTTGTTTATATAAAATATACCAAAGATTAATAAAACATATATATTTTTTTAATCTTTTAATAATTTATTTATTATTTTTAATTCTATAATAGTTATATAGGAAGTCAGAGAAGTCAAAAATTTTTTTATATTTTCTGATTTAATTTAAAATTTTGCATGCAAAAGGTTTATGTATGCCTTAATACATAGAATATAAATCTAAGGGGCTGTGAACAAGCCAAAGTTCACATATGGAGGTAATAATGGCAAAATTTAGTGAAAATTATGAAGTAACAGAAGACGGAGGTAATGTTATGACTGATGGTACTATCACAGGTTTAGGCGGTTTTGCAACTGGTGCTATCCTTGGTGGTTTAGTAGGTTGGGCATTTGGTGGAAACTGTAATGGTTTCAACAGATGTGGTTACAACGGTGGTGTATATCCTATGGGTAATTTCGCTGCTGGTGTAGCTGTAGGTGAAAATCTTTATTCTACAGCAGATGTAGCTAACTTAGTTGCTACAAAAGATGCACAATATGCTCAATTAAACGCTACACAAACTTCAGAATTTAATGTATTAAGCCAACTTTATAAAGACAATACTACATTAAGCTCTGCTATATGCCAACTTGGGTATGAAAATGCACAATTAGCAAACCAAACTCAACTCCAAATTGCTAACGCTTCAGCTAAATCAGATTTGTGTTGCTGTCAAACACAAGGTATGATAGCTACTATTGTACCTGAAATGAAGCAGTTCTATTTACAAGATGAAGTTGCTAAATTAAGAAATATTAATGCGCAACAACAAACACAATGTGGTTTTGACTCTGTAAATCGCAATTTGGCTGATATAGGTTGTGGTGTTAAAGCTATATTAGAAAAACTTTATACTACAACTACTACACCTGCTGCTGCTGCTTAGCAGTGTAAAAGGGGAAGATTTTTCTTCCCCTTGTTTAAATTATGTGTGACAATGAGGAAATAAAATTATGAATTTAAATTTTTATCCAAATGATTATACTCAAAATCCATTTAACCAAAATATGTATAATCAATCTGCGTTTAATAATTCTTATAACCCTTATGCTACAATTCTAGGGTTAGATAACGGTTCAGGTTTACAGAGCGTTAAAAAAGAAGCAGAGAATAGACTACAGCAAATACAAAGTCAAATATCTTCACAAGCTCTACAAAACCAATCTAGTCAACAACACCAACAACCATATTATTTATTTTGTGGTAATAAAAATGATTGGGATGAGTTTTTACTATTAAATTATGGTATATCTGAAAAAGCTATATTTGATGATTATAAATTATTTTTACAGGCAAAACAAGAGATATTAGAAGAACAAGGACAAAACAAAATTAATACTCTTAAAGATAAAATAAGAAATAATAATGGAAATGGTATTAATAACATAGATGCGACAGTTAAATCCAATATTAAACCGAATAATACAACCTCAACAGTACAACCCACAGGGGAATTTTATAACAACGGAAACAATATTGGGGATAACTTGGGGGATAATAGCCAACCTAATAACGGATTATTGGAACCAGACAAAAACCAATCTAAAAACTCTAATAGGAAAAAATAAGGATGATAAAATGAGTATAATGGATTTAGTAAATATAAATTATAGACAAATATTTAATGGATTAATGCAATCTAAAGACGCACAATGTATGATGGCAGATTTTTTAAACCACTGTCTTTTACATTGTGAAGAAACTAGAGAATGTATAATAAATATATTATCAGAAAATGAACAATTTTCAAAATTAATTGATGATTCTGTAGAAAGATTGATTAAAAAAAGTAAGATGAAATCTGAATATTTTACAAAAGATTGTTAATTTGGTGTGAGGTAAACTATGGATAACAAAAGTCAATATATAAAAATGGTAGAATTTGTAGAAAAAAACAACAAAACTAAAGAATTTCATGAAATAATGAATGATTATTTTGTTGAACTTGAAAAATTCCACCCACAAACTTATAATAACTTAATGAAAGAAATAAATAAATTAGGCAAACAGATAAATATTGTAGATAAAAATGAGTTAAATAAATATCTTAAAAATATGAAGCATGAAAATATGCCTGAATTATGGACTGTAGAACAAACCAACAAAGTTGCTAAAGACATTAATATAAATTTTGATGAATGGAAATATAATAGCTATACATTTAATTTTGTTATGAATATGATGAGAACAGATTATTACAACGAGTTTAAAAAAATGTTTGCTACAAGTCCTTTAATGAAACAAACTATTACTGATAGTGCAAGTTTTTATGCTCATATGGCAAAAGCATGGTTAGAAGATGAAGATGCACCAGAAGATAAGGTAATAAAATATATACACCTTGTTCTTAATGAGGAGGAGTAATAATGGGATATTTTAATGAAGAAAAACATAATTTGTCAGAACATAGTAATTCTAAATATATGATGGCTGAACTAGCTAATATATGCTTAGAAGAATTAATGTTTTCATCAGACTCTTATGTTTGTATGATGGAAATGAATATGCAAGGGTATAAACGCTTACATAGATATATTTCTAAGATATTTTATGATTTATACTTAGAGTTTCAAAAAGAAGCCGTAGAAAACTTTGATGAAGCTATTGAAGCAGAAACTGATTTTAGCAAATATAGAAGCAAAGACTTAAAATCTCATTTAGAAACTTGGAATGTATTACTTGAAAAACACCTTAAAAAAGCTGGTGAAGCAGTAAAAGCTATATTTGAAGAACATGGATATATTAGTTGTACAGCTCAAAAACTACAAAAAATATTATATCATAATCTTCTTAAAAATGAGCGTGCTTTAAAGAAATTTGAAGACAGTGACTATAGTCCTATTGTTATTTATGAACATGATAGATATTTACACGAAAAGATTAAAGC
This sequence comes from uncultured Bacilli bacterium, assembly GCA_944372195.1. Classification (GTDB taxonomy): domain Bacteria; phylum Bacillota_I; class Bacilli_A; order RF39; family UBA660; genus Faecisoma. The sequence continues at coordinate 65,716 of CALVYK010000006.1, read as the reverse complement.
AAAAGAACATTATTGCTATGATAATGAAGAAGATAAAATGTAGGTAAATAATAACATTATTGACTTGTGTCACACATAATAAAAGGGTATGATAAATAATTCATACCCTTTTGGTTATCATATAGAAAGGACAGAGTAAACTATATTGTTAAAAATTCTAATTCTTTATAAATATCGTCATAATCTTCTTCATATAACTCTATAACATCTTTGAAATTACCATTTACAACATCATGATACCATTTTAACACTCTCTCTACAATTAATCCTTGGGATTTAACCAAACCATTTGGAATATTGAATTTTTTATACTTTCCATTTATAAGATGTATTTGAACCAATACAAAGTTAGGTTCTTTATCCTCATATAAATGTGCCATTTTACTTTTTTTAAGAAGCTGATTATAAAGATATAATTGTCTTGCATATCCTTGTAATTGACTACTTGATTTAAACTTAGGTTTACCAGTTTTTTTATCAAGAGAACTTGTAGTTTTATAGTCTATTATCGTAAAATTATTTTTATAATAGCATACATTGTCTATTGAGCCTTGAATATAATCGTCTATACATAAAAATATTTCAGAATATATTAAATCAGTAAATATCAATTCATTTTTAATAAAATCAGGTAAACTCTTTGTGGCAATATATGCAAGCTCTTCTTTTAGCTCTGATAAATTAGGAATTTTAGATACTATTTCTTCATCTGTATAAGCCAATTCTATGTATTTTCTAATATCATTTAAAATCTTACAGTCTATTTGTTGAAGAATTTTTTTACTTGGTTTTTTAGCCTTTTGAAGCTTGATTAAGCTGTCTATTAAAGGTTTATCAGCTAATCTAGCCTCTTTATCCATAACCCAATTTTGTAATATTTTATGTATAAAAGTTCCTCTTGACAATATATTATTTTTATCGTCTTCTTGTTCTTTTAATGGAGTATTATTCTTCCATCTTATTAAGAATTTTTCATTATTTATATCCAATGGAAATAATGAATATGCTATTCTGGATACAGATGTTAAATCTTTATTATAACCATTACCTCTATTTTGTGAAGCAAATTCTGTTTCTAATATTTTTTTAATCTCATCCAAGTCTTCAATAATTTCATAGTTAAAATCTACAGTTTCACCCTCTTGAAGTTTTGGGTCAGAGTTAAAAAATGCATTAAGACTTTTAAATTTTTCTACATCTTTTGTATATATAGTATTATATTCATTTGTTATTTTATTTTTTACTAGTACGAACATTATTTCTTAACATTATTTCTTGTCAATATCTAACTTGTATTTTTCTTTTTTAACTTTTTGTATATAGTGTTTTGTTTCCTTGAAAGGGGGTACACCTTTGTATTTAGCTACATTACCTTCACCTGCATTATATCCAGCTATAGTAAGTTCTTGATTCCCTTTATATTTTTTTTGTAAGTAAGCTAAATACTTAGTACCTGCTTTAATATTACCTTCAAGTGTATATGGATTTTCACCCATAGCTTTAGCAGTAGATGGTAATACCTGCATAGCACCTACAGCACCTGCATTTGAACGAGCATTTTGATTACCGCCACTTTCAACTTTAGCTATAGCTTTTACCAGATTTCTATCTACACCATATTCTTTTGAGTATTTATTAATAAGTCTATCTAATTCAGATATACCCTTTTCGTTATCCTCAATTTGATACAACATTAATTTCTCATCAGTTTTAAGCGCACTAATTTCTTTAGACATATTTTTTAACTCTAATTTTATATTAATTATGCTGACAAAAATTAATGTCAAAACTATACATATAAAAATTTTAAATATTTTTTCTTTCATATATTACCTTTATTATCATTATAACATATATATATTTATTTGTCAAGTATTTTATATCAAATTTTTAGCTAGTTTGTCATCGTCATTTATCCAACTTAAACCGTTTAGCATTAAATATTTTTGATTTATTTCATAAACTACATATTTTTCTATGGGTAAAAAGTTTTTTAATTCTTGTCTAGCCATACTTGACACAATATTATCAATATTATTTCTATCCTTATTATCAATATTTATAATACACTTATTATTCTCGTTTATTAATACGTTTAATTGTCTGATAGAGTCCATACGAATTTCATAATCTTCATCAGAATATTGTTTATTAGTTTCTACCAATTTGCCTGTTATAACTAACATATTGCCCTTTTGAACCTTAAATTCAAGATTATTTTGCCATTGTGATGAAAATATAGTTGTACATAACTTTGCACCATAATATTCTAAGGTCAACTTAGCCATTCTATCACCCTTTTTGGTTTTAAATTCTTTTATATCTTTTAATAGAGCAACTGTATAAAAATTTTTATTATCATTAAAAATTTCATCAGCGTTTTCTATTAAATCATTAAACTCAATAAATTCCATATTAGGACTATTAGTTTTTGATATAAAAAATTTCTTAAAGTCATTCCATCTTTTTAAAGGATTGGTAGTTATGTTAAACCCTAATAGCTGTTGTTCATTTTGAACTTTTTCTACAGGAGTATAGTTTGTGTATTGTAAAAAATATTTTACAGTATTTTCATAATATTTATTTATTATTTTTTCTTGCTCACATGTATATTCCTGTTTTTTAAGCATAGCTAACTTAGAAGAACCTAAATCTCTTTTTAAATTACCCAAGTGTAAATACTCATCAGATTTTTTAGCGTTTTTAGTACCAACTATTATATACACAGATTGTTCTAAATTTCCATCTTCTTTATAAGATTTAGAATTTTTTGCATCATTGATATAATCACACATTACATCCCATCTTTTAGGATATTTAACTATATCATTAAAAGCACCTACTTTTAATAATGCTTGTACATTGCTTTTATCCACTTTATTAGTTCTTTCTATAAAATCTTGTACAGATTCAAACATTCCTTTTTCACGCTCATTTATAATCTGTGTAATAGCTGTTTTACCCAATCCTTTAATAGCACTTAATCCAAATAAGATTTCATTATTATTATTTATGGTAAAGTTTTTGTCTGATTTATTAATGTTTGGTGGCATAATAGATATACCTAACCTCAAACACTCACCAATATATAAATTTAATTTATCTAAATCATTTACTACAGAATTTAATAGAGAAGCCATAAATTCTACAGTATAATGTGTTTTATAGTATGCTGTTATATATGATAAAGCAGAATATGAAATAGCATGTGACAAATTAAACCCATATTCTCCGAATTTTTCTATATCGTCAAATAAGTTTTCAGCTTGTTCTATATTTCTGTTTAATTTTTTAACACCGTCTAAAAATTGTTTTCGTAATTCTGGCATTTTGCTAATCAACTTCTTACCAACAATTTTTCTTGCACCATCTGCTTCACTATCAGTAAACCCTGCATATACCTTACACATCTGCATTAATTGTTCTTGGTACATCATTTCACCATAAGTTTCAGACATAAAAGCTTCACATTCAGGTATAATATATTTTATGGGTTCATCACCATTTTTACATTTAATAAACTTATCCATAATTCCTGATTTTAATGGACCTGGGCGACCACCTGCTGTTACTGCTGATAAATCTTGTAGACTATTAGGTTTTACTTTTTTTAATAATCTTTTCATTAATTCTGACTCAAATTGAAATACACCTAATGTATTACCTTCACATAGTGCATTATATGTTTCTTCATCTTTATAATCGAAATTTTTATAATCTAATGTGATACCATGGCGTTTTTTTATGAGTCTATCAGCTTCTTTGATAATACCTAAATTCCTTAGACCTAAAATGTCTAATTTTAACATTTTTAAGTCACCGTCTACTTCTTTCATTTCAAAAGCTGAAGCTGTTATCCTATCTTTAGAATCAGTATCTAAAACACTTACACAAGGGCATATTTCATCTAGTGGTTTATTAGAAATTATTTGCCCACAAGCGTGTATTCCACGCCTATCAAATCCACCTTCAAGTGTTAAGGCTATTTTATAAGCTTTTTCAATATTATTATCATTTTTGCAGGCACATTTAAGAGTGTCATTATTCTCAAAATTTTCTTTTAAAGACAAATTACTATCCATGATTTGTGTCAAGCTATTGGCTTTATCAAAAGGAATTTCTAAAACAGTAGCTACAGCCTTAAAAGCAGATTTAGCTGTAAGTTCACCATATGTAGAGATAGAACATACATGGTCACTACCATATTTGTTAGACAAATATTTAATTATTTTAGGTCTATCATTATCATCAAAATCACAGTCTACATCTGGTGCTGATATTCTGTGTTCGTCTATAAACCTGCTAAATAATAAATGATATTTAATAGGGTCTACATGTGTTACACCTAAACAATACAATACAAGTGAACCAGCACTACTTCCTCTTCCTAATCCTGTATAGATATTTTCTTTTTCAGTAAAACGGTATAAGTCTTCAAGTATTAAAAAATAATCTACAAACCCTATTTTTCTAATAGCTGTTAATTCTAAATTAATTCTATCTGTATATTCTTTATTATCAAAATTGGAACCAAATCTTTTTTCAAACCCTTCTTTAACCATTTTTGCTAATTTATTATATGACACTTCTTCATTATCAGATTTTGGATAATTATATTCTTTATATGTTATATTAAATTGTTCTATTTTGTCTGAAATTTCTTTTGTGTTTTCAAAACATTGTTCTATAAATTGTAAAGGATATTCATTAAAAGCTTCAAGCATTTCAACTTCATTCTTTAAATAATATTCTTTACTGTCAAAAGAAAATTTAGGATTTTTAAGTTTACTGTGAGTATTTTTACATAATAATACTTGATGAGCTAACCAATTTTCTTTAAAAGAATAATGCGCATCATTTTGTACTATACATTTAATTCCATAATCCTTGCTTATGTCAATTAAATATTTATTATAATCATGTTGCCTTTTTCTATCTTCAATATTATCAGCATTATGATTTTGAAGCTCTAGGTAAAAATCATCATCAAACTCTTTTTTAAGAAGTTTTACAATATTTTCAGCTTCTAAAACATTGCCGTCAGACCATCTTTTACCTAATATACCACCTATACAAGCTGATGTTATTATGAGTCCATCTTTATGTTTGATTAAATCTGAAAGTGTAATTCTTGGGTCATAGAAAAACATATCTTTTCTGTAAGAAATATTATGTAACTTTATTATATTATCCCAACCATTACGATTTTTTGCTAAAACAATTAAGTGGTAATTATCTCTTATTTTTTTACCTTCATCATCAATTTTATTATCTGTTATATAAAATTCTTCTCCAAGAATAGGTTTAATACCTTGATTAACACACTCTTTATATAAAGACATGCAACCACTAATTTCACCATGGTCTGTAAACCCTACAGATTCCATATTATTAGCTTTAGCCCAAGATACTAATTCCTCTGGTTTAATTAGACCGTCAAGAATAGAATATTTACTGTGACAATGAAAATTAATATATTTTGACATTTTTCCTCCAGTTATATTAATATTATAACATACAGATAGAAAAAAGTCAATAGATATAAAAAAAATCCCCGATATAAATCTGGGGGTTAAACTGGTGGAGGTATTACCAGTTAAAGAAAGAAGTCAAAAATAAAGTGTGAATAATTATATTGTATACAATACTATTTTAGTTTAATAGTATAAATTATGAAATACTAAGAATTTTATTATTAGCCTTTTGAAATACGCTAAAATCTTTCATAATTTTTTTAAGTGTTTCAATGTTAATGTAGCAACCATCACATAATTTATATTTATCTTGATTCCAATAAATATATTGAGCTAAAGCTTCGGACTCGTGTTTATCTTTTAAAATTTCTTTAAAATTAGCACCGCTATAACAACACCATACAAACTTAACTTCATATCCTTTTTTAGACAAAGATAAAGCCTTTTTAATCTCATACTCAAATCTACAATCAGTACATACTGTATTACAATCGGCTTGTAGAACATTATTATACCATAATTTAGCCCAATATTCTTGTCCAAACATTTTTTTCATTACAGAGCCTAAATTTTGTAACATTTTACGTATAGAGGATATGTTTGTTTTTTCAGGTAAAAAATTTAATAAGTCTAAAGTATTTCTACCTGTTTTTTTAGTCCAAATATCAAAGCTTACATTTTTAAAATCACTATATGATATTTTTTCATTAGGTGCAAAGCCTAATATTTCCCAAAGCATATTTCTTAGTGGGTCTGCAAAAGATATTTTCTTATACCCCATCTCTAAATATGGTTTAGCATTCCAGTCTTTGCCACTAGTCTTAACACCTAAGAAAACTACTAAATGTTTATTATTTTTTTCTTCACTCATATTTATTTACCAAGTCCTATCTTATAAAGTTATATCTTTCGGTTTCTATAGTTTTATTCATAATAGTAATAGGGTCAATGTCGTTTGATAAAATTGATTTAATTATAGATGGGCTTGCACCACTTATTAGTGCTACTCCTTTATCATTATACCTGATAGGAACATCCCCAACACGACCATTAACATTCCAAAATACTAAATTAGGAAGTTTATATTCTGCTTTTTCAAACATTTTTTTAACAGCTTCATAGTTAGTATTGTTGTCATCAGCTTCATCAAATTCCATATCGCTAATAACTAGTATAGTTTTTGGCAAATCATCTTGTGATAAATTATTTTTTATAGCTTTATCAAGTATAAGTTTAAATACTGCCATAAAATTGGTGTTCATACCCCAATCTGATTCCATTAATTGTTCTATTCTTTGATTAATATCGCCTTTTAAATATTTAAGTTTAGGTTCTTCTGAAAATGTTATAAATGCGTCTTTAAAATCACCTGTATTACGTTCAGAAATATATAATCCTAAACCCACAGATATAGCTATTGGTAAACCAGTAAACATTGAGCCAGAAACATCACACACAGGCAATATAGAGTTATTTTCGTTTCCTAAGTAATTAGGAAGGTTATTCCATTGTGCTATTTGAGCATCGTTCAGTTTTTGGGCATAGCCACCATACATATTAATAACATTTTTTATAATATCATGTGGAAATATTACACTAGCATTTATTTTAGTTTTACCATTTTTAACATCATTGATATAATCGGTAAATCTATCATAGTCATTTCTATACCAAGCTTTGTTATATTTATTTATGGCTACACTTGGAACAGTTTTATAATCTATTTCAGACCATTTTTTTGAACACATTTTTTGTTCTACTACTTTAGTATTACCAACAATAAGTTTACGATATTGTTTAGGGGTAATATGTAATTTTTTTTGTATTTTATATGCTAAATTGTTATATTGTTTTTTTCTTGGTAACCATTTACAAAGTAAACCATTTTCTTTTATATTTTCATATATAAAATCTAAGACTTTATCGTTATCAACTTCGAATATTACATCCCACCTTGAAAATTCTGGGATATATTGTAAATATTTTTCAAAGTCTTCTTTATAATTATTATTAAGCCAGTTAATAGCTATCTTAAAGAACCTTCTTTCGCCTGCACCTTGTCTAATATCGCCTGCCCAAAATATTATTTTTAAAGTTTTAATCTTATCTTGAACATAAGACGCAGTTAATTTAGCTTCGATATTTCTAACGCTTTCATTTCTACAAGCACCTGCTAAAAAAAACAAATCTAAACAATTATTTAATGATGTAGAATTGGTTATTGCACCATTAGCAGTAAAGCTATCTTTAGTCAACATTGTTTCAATAAATTTATTCATCACTTATATCCTCATTTTATTACTTTTATATTCAGAATACATTTTACTTCAATAATACGGTTAGCGAAGAGTTATTATGCTGTTTGTATTCTTTTATTACAAATTACTTTGAAAGCGCCAATATTTTGTAATTTAGTTTGCTGTCTGTAATCTTTTTTTTTAATTATATTTAATATACTTACATTATATCATATATTAATCATTTTGTCAAGTATTTTTTATAAAAATTTAACAGAATACTTTTTTAAACAAAATAGGAGCAAATATTTTCAGTATATAATTTTAGTTTGCTGTATGTATTCTTTTTTTTAAATTTTTATTAATGCAACAGATATATTATTAGTATAACATATAATGTTTTTTTGTCAAGTGTTTTTTAAAAAGTTTTTTTAGGAAAATTATATTTTTTAACTCTATTTTTTTCTTAATTTAATTATTTTTTTAACTAAATCTTCACGATTATATAGCTTTGCGATAACTTGTTGCTTATTTAATTCTAAATTATTAAAATGTTTATTTTCCCCAGATAAAACTAAATAATCATAATTTTTTATATAGTCTTTGCCTAATAGATATAAACTTAAACAATCTGATATATCTTCCTGATGTTTTTTAGATATTTCTTTAATATTTATAATATTATTATAATCATCAGCTTTTTTAATCATATCATCTTTTGTGGCTTTACCATTTCCAGTAAAATATAATTTATTGCTAATTGGTGGAATTAATAAATAAGGAACATTATGTTTTCTAGCTAAAAACATCATTATACCATACCCATATTTAAACTCATTATTACTATTTACTGAACTATATGCTGGCGATTCTAAGATAAATAATTCTTTATCTATTAATAGCTTTTCAAAAACTTTAATTATTTTATCTAATTTATTAACAGATGTATCTTCTTTGTACAATTCACAACAATTTTCATTTTTAAAATCACTTTTCAAAGATGAGAAATATTTATATTTTACTTTATAGTTATTATCATCATATATAAAAGCACATCCAGTTAAACTAAAGTCACAAGCTAATATTTTTTTATTCATTTCTAATTTTAATAGTTCCTAACTCTTCTATTTTAAAAGCAATAATCTCAACATTTTTCATTTTGTCAAATTTTAAGATTTTATATTCTATTTTAGCTTCTTCTAAATTATAGAAAAATTGGTTACTAGAAAATAAGGGTTCAAATTTTAAGCCTCTAACTTCTAAATATTTATCACTATCTAAATCTTTAATAAGATATACTATCTTAGGTTCAATCATATTTGATACCTCTTATTTTTCACCTATTACATTTCCTTCATCATCAAGATAAATATTTTTAATATTTTCTTTTTTATCGTCTTGTATAGTTTTTTCTGTAAAATAATATCCATGATAATCTAATTCAGTAACATCTGGTTTTTTACATCCACGAACCTTTTGCCAAGTTAAATCACAATATCCTTTTAGTTCAGGATGTTTATCCATAACTTCTCTATAAACTTCTGGTCTCCAAATTCCCACTATTACATCACTATAGTGCCTAGGCGCACCACTACCTCTTAGGTTAAATATATTTGGTTTACGAAGTTCATCATTTTTAAGTTCATTAGAAAACTGCATTAAAGCCAAAACTACACAATTTAATTTTTTAGCTAATTGCTTTAATTTATTATATGCTTTATCTAATTCACCCACCATTTCACTAGGGTTTCCATTAGCTAAAATATTCATATGGTCTATGACGATTAAATCAATTTTACCCCTTTTGATATAATTTCTTTTGACTCTAGCATATAATGTGTCAATATTTAAATCAGGGGTATCATCTATATATAAATTTGAATTATGAATAAAGTTTACTGCATTTTTAATCCTGTCTTTAAATTCTAAAACCTCATCAGATTCACTATTTTCTTTATAATAATCCCTATATCTACCAGTGACTTTATCAAATCTAACAAAATATTTTCTGGGATTTTCAATATATTGTGGTTCAACTTTTGCATAATAAGCTATAGCACGATTTTCTTGTTCTTCTTTTATCATTTCTAAGCTATAATAATCTACTACTATATTTGGGTCAATTGTTATAGCATCTACAGAAAGTTGAATAGCTAATATTGATTTACCTACTTGAGAGTCTGCACATATAGTCCATACGTTCCCTCTTTTTAAACCACCAAGTTGTGAATTTATTACATTCAAACTTACTTTAATAGAGTCATCTGTTTTTTTATCTTCAAACTTTTCTTCAAAGTTTTGCATAAAATGCTCTACATCTTTACAACACTTAGTATCTTTGGTGTTGTTAGCTACAATTTCACCAGATTTCATAGCTAAGTCATTAATAGACTCTAATATATCACTTGAACAAGCAGGAGAAGTTTCTTGTTTTTCAATGATTTCCCTCATATTTATTAACATAAATCTTCTTTGATACAGTTCTTTGAGTATTAATGCTGTATCTTTAATGTTAAGAGCAGTAAAACTCTCGTTATAAAGTCTATTTATAACCTCAAAATCAATATTAATACCGTTAGTTTCTAACCACATTTTTACAGTTTCATTATTGATATTTGTATTAGACTTTAATAATTCTAACATTGCTATGTAAATACTTGAATAATCACCGATTGTAAACATTTTATAGTTTATAATATCTATTATTTCAAGTAAAGAATTATTATTTTTAAATATTGCTTTTAAAATTTTTTCTTCTAATTGTTGTGGACTTTTTGTTATAATTTTATTGATATTTTGAATAGCCATAAATAATCCTTTTTTTCTTTAATTATATCATGTGAATAAAAAAAGTCAATATAAAATACAAGACGTTATACTAAAATGTATAACGTCTATGTATCAAGGGATTAATACCAATATAGAAAGAAAGGACAGAACTATTAATAAGGTTATATAATCCCAATTTTAGAATTATTTTTTATCAGGTGTTTTTTCTTCTTTTACTTCTTCACAATCATTAATAATTTTAAAATCTTTATTAATTTCATTAATACTTTTATGTGTTAATTCGTTAATTAATTTCCAAGCATTAAATTGTGTTTCAGCATTATCTGATTTAATATCTGCTACAATTTTTTTAGCAAAGTTTGTATTTGTTTTTTTAAGTGTAGCTAATATAAAATCTTGAGTTTTTAAAAATAATTCTAAATTATTAGTTATTAAAACTTTAGCACTATCAAAGTCTAAAGCCTGTCTAGGACCATTAGCTAATTTATTGAAAGCCGATACACTTCTATTAAATAATAATTTAGTTCTTTCATACATAGGGTCATTTAACGCATTTAAATATTGCTTTGGAATGTTTATATTTTTCCATTGACCCTTTTCTGTAATTTCTACAGTTTCACCTGTTTTACGTGTGGCTAAATATATAGCTGAATCTCCTATTATCTCAATAGCTTCACATATATTTGTGAAATCACTTCCAGATGGGTAGATGTATGCTTTAACAGTACCATTATTAGTAATACCTAATTCTATTTTACCAATTGTTACTTGCACTTACGCCTCCTAAACATCTAAAGCTGTTAATTCATTTTCGCTAAATACTTCATTTTCATCTACGGTTTTAGCCATTTCTACATTGTTCTGTATATCCTCATCATCACCGTCTAATGTTAAAAATCCAGTAGAAGGAGATGAGCTTTTGTTACCAAAATCACTTTCAACTATTTTTACATCTTCGGCTTTGAATAAGATAGATGGTCTATTTTTTTGGCTGTTATATTTAGCAACTAAAGATAAAGTAATGTCTACGGTATTACCTGACAATGGATAAATCCCTTTACCAGTGTTGGTTTCATAAATCTTATTACCGTTATTGTCTACAAAATAACAAAATCTTGAATTACCTTTATACATTGGATTTAAATTTTCTACAAGTTTTGTAGTTTTTGTACCATCTTCATTTTCAAGTTCTTTTTCATTAATGTTGTAGACATTAAATTTTAATTCTACAAATCCTTCATGATATACGCTTTCTTCAAAAATGTCTGTATCAGCATTTTTCAATTTTTTACCTAATTTTTCACCAAAAACAGTCTTAGCTTGAGTATTTAACTCACCATAAAGTTCTTTAATTTTAGCTAATTCAGGTGAATCTGCTGGAACTAAAATGATAAAAGCTCTACCTTTTTTTGCTTTATCAATTCTGTTAAGCATTGTTGAATAAGAAACTTTTGCATTTTTGATTTTTACTAAATTTTTAGTCATTTAAAACTCCTTTTTGAACCTTTGTTATTTGTTCTTTATCTCATTATAACACATTATATTTTTTTGTCAAGTGTTTTTATAAATATTTTTTTTATAATCATATTATAATCATGATTAATACTAATAGTATTTTATGATTATATTCATGATTATATTCATGATTATATTTAATCATATTATAATCATGATTAATACTAATAGTATTTTATGATTATATTCATGATTATATTTAAATCATATTATAATCATGTATAATAATCATATTATAATCATGTATAATATCATGTATTATACTAATAGTAATACTATAAAGTATTACCCCTTAGTAATACTTTCATTATATCATAAAAATAAAAATTTGTCAACCCCTAATTTAAAAAAAATTTACAAAAAATATATTGACTTTTAAAAAAAATTTACAAAAAATATATTGACTTTTAAAAAAAATTTACAAAAAATATATTGACTTTTAAATCTAAAGTGTTATAATGAAATTAGAAATAGTTTTAATTGGAGATATAATGCTAAACATTTTTATAGGCACTATGAAAGCTAGTAAAACTGCTAAATTAATATCAATAGTTGAAGAATGTGACAAGAATGGTTTTAAATACATTGTAGCTTATCCAGCTTGTTGTTCAAGAAAAGACAATTATATCGTTTCAAGAAAAGATAACAAATCTTTAAAAGCAACAAGAATTTTTGAAGTAAAAGATTTATACAATTATATTCAAGATTCTGAATACATTTTTATTGATGAAACACAGTTTTTAGCTGGACAACATAATATAGATGAATTTTTAAATTTTTTAGAGTTTTGTGACAAAAACGATAAAAAAATATATCTTTTTGGTCTATCTTTAGACTACATGGGTAAAGCATTTACTACTATAGAAAGAGTTTTACCTTATGCGGATAATATTGAAGTTTTAACAGCTAAATGTGAAGAATGTGGCGATATAGCTACAAGATGTGTTAGATATGTAGATGATAAATTAGATATAGACAATTGTTCAAGCCTACTTTTAATAGAAAATTCTAATGTACAATACAAGTCTGTTTGTAAAAATTGTTATAGAAAATTGACAAAATTATCAGCTATAAAATAAATAAAATTGGTTGCTATGAAAGACATAAAAGAGTTAATAAAAAGATATTCTGAATTTGTAAAAACGCAAAATGATAAAATAAGTTTTATACTTGAAGTGTTATTGTCATTTTATGATGAATTTATTTTACTTTCAAAAGACAATAATCCTATATTCAAAGATTATTTACAAAATATTTTATCAAATATTACGCTAATACAAGATATAATGTATACCTGTGAAGAAGAAGTGAACAGTATTTTAGAAAATCAACTAGACCTTAATTGTCTTTCATATATAAAATTGTTGAATATAAAAATATCATTATTAGAGATTGCAAACCATAAATGCAAAACTTGTTGTGATGTAATTAAAAAATGTATAAATAAAGTGATTTAGTGATAAAGTTAAAACAATAAAGTAGGAATAATAAATGTTATACACACGTGAAAAATTAGACGAAATTAAATCTAAAATTAATTTTTTTGATTTTTATAAAAAATATTTGCCAGACTTAAAAAATACTGGTAGTAATAGAGCATTTGCATTATGCCCTTTTCATAATGAAAATAGACCTTCATTCTCAATAGATACACAATATGGTTTATGGAGATGTTGGGGGTCTTGTAACACAGGTGGTGATGTATTCTCTTTTTACAAAAGATTTTTTAATGTATCTTTTGGTGAAGCTGTAGAAGCAATAGCAAAGTTATATGATGTTACTATTGAATTATCACCCGAAGAAGAAGAAAAATATAAAGTAAAAAAGTCTTTATATGATATTAACAAACTTATGTGTGAAAAATTTCAGTTATCACTAAAGGGTAATAACGAAGCTTATAATTATTTGACTAAAATAAGAGGATTATCTCCTAAGATAATAGAAGATTTTAAAATAGGATGTGGCATAAATAAACTTCCTTTTAAAGATAGCTTGAAAAGGTTAGGATTAATAGTCCCAGATTTAAATAACAATTATCATGCTAAATTTAAAAATGATAGAGTTATTTTCCCAAGAATTGATGAATATGGTAATATACTTAGTTTTACAGGAAGATTATACGTAGATAGTGACAACTATAAGTATATGCACACTTCTAACACAGAAATATATGAAAAAAGTCAATTTATATTTGGTTTATATCAAGCAAAAAAATATATAAAAAATTTTAATTCAGTTATTTTAGTTGAAGGTAATATTGATGTAATTAAATGTCATCAAAAGGGAATTGTTAATGCTGTATGTTTAGATGGGCTTAATATATCAGATTGTCAAGTTAATATGTTAAAAAAATATACAGATAAGTTCTATTATTGTTTAGAAGATGATGCACCTTTAAGACCAGATACAAAAGGCTTAACATCTTTAGATAAGCTTGTTGCTACTATCAAAAGCAATATACCTTATGCTAAAGTGTATATAATTGATTTGAGAAATAAGGATGGGTCAAAATGTGACGCTGATATGTACCTTACAAATCATACAAGAGAAGATTTTAATAATTTAATTAAACATTCAAAAATTTATAATGAATTTTTAATTGATTTAAAGTTAAAGAATATAAATCCAAAGAATATTGAAGAAAAAACAAGCTGTTTAAATTTTTTGGTTCCAATATTAGCTAATATCTCAAATTTTATGGATAGAAAACAATATATTGAACTTGTTGCTAATAAACTTATAATTTCTGAAAATGATATTTATAAAAAAATAAAATGGCACACAGAAAAACAAGAAGATATAGTTAAAAAAGATATACATTATGACAGTAGACCTGTTTTTGCACAAAAAATATTATTAGCAACATGTTTTAGTCCTATTTTTTCAAATAATAGAGCGGTAGAATTAATAAGACTTAAAGCTATAAATTATATGGACTCTTTTTACAAAAATATATTCTTAGAGTTAATATATCCGTATATTAAAAGTTTTCAATCACAAAAAATAGATTTTACTAATTTCTTTTCTAATTTATTGTATAATGATGAAGTAAATGAAGTTGTAAAAAAGGTTCTTCTTGATATTTATATGAAAGTAGATAATTTTGAAGATTTAGATTCTAAGGATTTAGATAAATTATTCTTTGAACAGGTCGAAACACTTAAAGAATATTGCATTTGCGATAATAATATAAAAAATTTTTAAAACCACTTGACAAATAAAAATAATAGTGCTATAATAAAAATATATCAAAATTGAACATTGAAATCTAAATATTTTATACAGCCAGTTTTAAATGGGGGTGTATGGTATTGACAAAAATATCTTTTTATAATTACTACAAGTAAGTGAGTGTACACTTCAAAAACGACAAAAAAATAAATGCTGCGTAATTAGTAAAGTAATTAAATGTTCATAAAATCTCATTTTTATTTGTTTAGGTGATTTTTTTTCAATTTAGTATAAATTGAATGCTGACTTTTAGGGTGTTGCATGTAAACATTAGAAGGAAAGTAAAAAACATGATAAACTTGTAATTAAAGTGTTATAAAAATATTTTTGCACGAGAGTTCAATTCTCTCCACCTCCACCATTTTAAAAAAAATTAAATATAGCTAATTAATTTGGCGGTATCGTCTAATGGTTAGGACTTTAGGTTTTCAACCTAAGAATTAGAGTTCAATTCTCTATACCGCTATAATAAGAATTATTAGTTTATAATTTATAAAATATGGTTAAATCCTATTATTTTGTATAATTAAATAAAATCCAAAGTATAAATTGAGGAATACACACAGCAAAATATATTAGTTTTTTAAGCTTGGTATTATTGGTTCGAATCCAATCCCATGAAATTTATTTCATGAGGTAGCTCAATGGTAGAGCACATATAAGTATTCCGTTTATATAGGTTGAAGCCGAATATCAGCTAGTCGGGATGGTGCGTAACATCATAACCTTTTTTAGTTTTTGTTGGTGCAACTCCAACTCAACCTAAATTCATTGGCAGATGGCGAAATGGTAACGCACTTGACTGTTAATCAAGGTATTTTGTGAGTTCGATTCTCACTCTGCCAGCCATTAATGGAAGGTAAACCAGTCAAGGTACTGGGTCGTCCTGCTAAGACTGACGCTCATTTACGTGGGTTTGGTGCAAGTCCAATGCCTTCCTCCATTTATGTGGGCAGTGGCGAAATTGGTAGACGCTTCGGATTGTGACTCCGATTTACACTAAGTAAGTGCAGGTTCAAGCCCTGTCTGTCCACCCATTTTAGAAGTTTGATATATAATAATTATATCTAGTACAAACTACATCAGAATTTACAGTATAATATTTCTTGTGAGCTGAAATAAGAACGGTTTTCTAATTAACGCTTAATTAGATATGTTTAGCAACCTATAGTTAATATGTATACTAAACCTATAGAGCACTAGGATAAATATGATTGCAAAGTCTGTGGTTGAAATAGGCTAAATGAATGTGGAATCCCTTTATGGTTGGATGGTAAAACCATATATGCCGAAGTATTCGGCACCATACATTATAAGCATCTACTAACGACTGATAGTTTATATAGTAAAACACCCTTTAGGGTAAGGGAAAAATGAGTGCAAGTCTCACAAGTCGACAATATTTTTCACCTTATTATAATAATACAGTTACATACATAGCGGTGTAGAGCAGTGGTAGCTTGTTGGGTTCATACCCCAAAGGTCAGTGGTTCAAGTCCACTCACCGCAATTTTAAACAGAAAGTTCACAAAATAAATGACAATATGGTTTACATCAGACCAACACTTCGGTCATAAAAATATAATAAAATTATCTAATCGTCCATATAGTTCTATAGAATATATGGATGAGGATATTATTGATAGATATAATAAATTAGTTAAAAAAGAAGATGTAGTATATTTTTTAGGTGATTTAGCTTGGAACCAAAGCTATGAAAACTATAAAAATATTTTTAAGCAGTTAAATGGTCGTAAGTCATATATATTAGGAAATCATGATAATAAACAACATCTTATAAAATGTCAAAAAGAAGGGTTATTATTGGATGTTAGAGAAAGTAAAATTCTTAATATTGGAAGTGATACAATACATTTAACGCATTATCCTCTATTAGAATGGTATAATTTTTATAAAGGTGGATATGCACTACATGGACACACTCATGCTAAACTTAATGATTATTGTTTATCAACAGATGTAGGTGTAGATTGCTGGGAATATGAACCAGTATCTTGGGAAGAAATTAAGCAATATATAGACAACAATTGTACAGCTAATATTCATAAAAACATTTAGGACAGGGTAAATGTTATGGTAGAATAAAAAAAGGTTCAGTTATGCCCCAGTTGAAAAATAAAATTAGTAATGAAGAATTAATTTTTGCTTATCAAAACGAAAAGAATGAAAAGATTAAAAAAGAAATTGCAGAAAAGTTATATAAGAATGTCAGCAGACTTATATATAAAATGCTTAGCATATTAGAGTCTAAGCATATTGTATTACCATTTATGCGTGAAGATTTAATACAAGAGGCAGGATTAATTTTTATGCAATGTATCAAAAAATTTGATACTACAAAAAAAATAAAATTTTCTACTTATTTTAGTAGGGCGTGTTGTTATGAATTAAAAAGATATAATAAAAAGCAAATGAGCCACTTAAATAATATCTATGATATAGAAATAGATGAGATAATAATGGCTAAACCCGAAGATGTAGAGTCAAAAATAGACGATAAAAACGCTTTAAGCAAAATTAAATCTACTTTATTAAAATTAAATAAAGAAAAAAAGATAACAGATAAACAATTTAATACTATAATAGAAGAGCATGGTTTTTTTGGTTCTATGAAAAAAACTCGTAAAGAAATAGCTAATGAAAAACAATGTTCTTTGCAGAATGTAGGGTTTTTATATAGAAAAGCAGTTAATAGAATTAAACAAGAAATTGAAAATGAATAGGCAATTTTAAAGAGGAATTAAAATGGGCAAACACGTTGGTAAAATTTTATTTAAAAGATTAGAAGAAAAAGTTAATACATTAGAAGGTGGCGGTACAGATTTAAGCGAAGAAATAAGAACTCTTCAACAAAAAGATACCGCTATAGATGGTGAAATATCAGCATTAAAAACTAAAGATACTACTATAGAAGGAAAAATAACCAGTATTGAACAAAAGAATACTACACAAGATACTTCTATTTCAAGTTTACAACAAAAAGATACTACTATAGAAGGTGAAATCTCTACATTAAAAGCTAAAGATACTGAATTGGCAGAAAAAGATACTGCTATAGATGGTGAAATATCAACCCTTAAAACTAGAGTTGATGCATTAGAATCTCCTAGTTCATAATATAAATTATTTAAAAAAAAGCTAAAAAGGAACTATAATGGGTAAACATGTCGACAAATTAAAAATTAAAAAAACTTCTACTAATTGTGAGTGTGGATCTTTTGATATTACAAAAGATAATAACTTTAACGAAATTGTAGAAAAAATTAATAATTTAGAATTTGCTGTTCAAGATTTAACTGAAAAATTTTTAAGTATTATTTCTTTAAATGAAAATGTTAATAACCTAGATAATTTAGTAAAAGATTTAACTGAAAGATTTCTAAATATAAAAACATTAGAAGATAATAATATCAATGTTAATGAACAGTTAAAACCTAAAAACAAAAAAAAATAAATAGGTAGGATAAATCCTATTATTATATGGGGTTCACTTTGTTGTGTTACCCCTTTT
Organism: uncultured Bacilli bacterium; assembly: GCA_944372195.1. GTDB lineage: Bacteria > Bacillota_I > Bacilli_A > RF39 > UBA660 > Faecisoma. Next base: position 46,937 of record CALVYK010000006.1, on the reverse strand, counting down.
TTAGACTGCTTGACAAATAATTTTTATATGATATTATGTGTATATAGTTTAAAAAAGGATGTAAGAATGGAAAATTTAAAACTTAACAATAAAATTTTAATTGAAAACTATATTAAATCTCAATCTTATCAAAAAGAATTTAAAGACTTCATGTTAAAAATGTTAGATAAATATGATGTTGACATATTCAATTTAAATGGAATTGGTGAACAGTTAGATATTAATAAAGCTATTAAGAGAATGGTTAATGCTAATAGTGTGGCAAATGGCTCTATTGATAGTAATGCTAATGCAGGTAAAACAACAGCTATAACTATTATGCACGAAATTGCTAAACCTCATGCCCTAATGCAATCATACTATAGAATATGGAAATGGCTTAAAAAAAATAGAAGTTTAGAAAAAGCCAATAATTTTATAGAATATCAAATATCTGGTGCCTTTTATGTTAATGACATGCATTATATTTCATATCCTATGAGTTATTGTTATAATCATTCTTGTCTTAATATAGCTATGCAAGGGCTAGTGGGTATTGATACTAATGATACACTTCCACCTAAATATTTAAGAAGTTATTTTGATATTATAGAAGCATATCTTTTAATAGCTGGAAATGCTACTGCTGGTGCTACAGGTATATCTAATTTGTTGGTAGTGGCTAGTGTATTTCTCAAAAAAATGATACAAAATGATTTTACAGACTCACATACACATTTAGAATCAGAAGATGATTGTTGGACTCATTTTAAAGAAGAATTAACATCTTTCATATATAGAGTAAATCAAGCTTGCAGAGGAAATCAAAGTTTATTTACTAATGTAAGTATATTTGATAAATACTTTTTAGAAAATATTATAGCTGAAACAGAATTAATTATTGATGGTAAAAGATATGGTACCGATATAGATACTGTTAATAAAGTTCAAGAAATATATTTAGACATTATGAATGAAGAGGCTGAAAGAACGGTACACACATTCCCAGTTACAACCGCTTGTTTTTCTACTAAAGTTGATGAAGAAACAGGTAAAACCATTATACAAGATAAAGACTTTTTAGATTTTATTTGTAAAAAGAATGAAGCACGTGGTTTTATTAATATTTTTGGTGGAGATACAAGTATACTAAGTTCTTGCTGTTTTGATGGTGAACAAGAAGTATTAGTAAAAGATAGTAAAAATGGTGTTCGTTTAATCTCTTTTATCGACTTAATGAGTGAACTAACTATAAATAGACCAAATCTTAAAGTCATGAATAATGGTGCTTGGTCTTCTGCTAGAGTTATTAAAGTTCCTCGTGGAAATAAAAAAATGTTTAATATCAATACTGTTAAACATCAACACTTTATCTGCACTGAAGACCACATGCTTTTAACAGATAGGGGTGAAATTCGTGCTGATGAGCTAAAAGATACTGACTATCTATTAATGAGCACTTTGACTCTTCCAGTTATTACTGAAAGAGATGAAAGATTAACATATGAACAAGGTGTATTAGTTGGTGCATATTTAGGCGATGGAAATATATATCGCAGAAAAGATAACAATGGTTGTGAATTAACATTGTCTTTAAACGATAAAAAAGTTGTTAAATTAGAGTCTATACTAAAAGAAGCTATACGCCAAATTGCGCCCGAAAGGACATTGCGTATTAACCCATCAGTTAATAATGTTGTATTTGCTAAGGTTAATGGGGTAGAAATAGGTGATTTTATTGAACGCTGGTGTATAACAGGGCATGCTGAAAATAAAAACCTTAATTTAAATGTTCTTTGTCAAACAGAGGAATTTAGAAAAGGCATTTTAGATGGATTGCATGCAACAGACGGTCATTCTGAATATAATATAGTTTATACTTCTTCAGAAGCTTTAATGAAATCAATAGAGTGCTTAATAGTTTCGTTAGGAGGATTTTGCAATATATCTGTTGATACTAGAGTTGATGAACCTATAGTAATACGTGGGCAAGAACATAAACGTAATAACCTTATTTATCATATACGTTTTATGTTTAATAGACATAAAAAAATTGAAAATATATTAAAAGTAAAACATAACCAACTATTTATTAAAGTAAATTCTATAGAACAAATAAAAGATTACAACAAAGAATTTGTATATTGCATGGAAATGGCGGATGAAGAAGACCATTATTTTACTCTCCCCAATGGTATACATTTGTCAAACTGCCGCTTGCGCAGTGACGCTTCTAACAAATTTTTTAATTCTTTTGGTGGTGCTAGTGATTCTATAGGTAGTTCAGGTGTAGTTTGTATCAATTTACCACAATTAGCATATAAAAATAAAGATAGTTTAGACAACTTTAAAATTGAACTTAAAACTTTGGTAGATTTGGCGCAAGATATAAATTACGCAAAAAGATGTTTGTTAAAGGCAAGTATTAAAAAAGGTCATTTACCACTTTATTCTAATGATTATATGGATTTAACTAAACAATTTAGCACTTTAGGTTTTATAGGTATATATGAAGCTTGTGAAATTTTAGGTTATGATATTGTAAATGAAGATGGTTTGAAGGTTGCAACTGACATCTTGTCAACTATGGAACAATATAATAATGAATTTGCACAACAATATAAAATTCCTTGTAACCTAGAGGGTATTCCAGGGGAAAATACTTGTGTTAAGCTTGCTGCAAAGGATAAAATATTAGGGTATAATAATGATTATACTATGTATTCTAATCAATTTATACCCCTTTCAAAATCCTGTAATTTATTAGACCGTATTCTATTATCTAGTTCAATGGATAAATACTGCTCTGGCGGTAGCATAATGCATATTACTGTTGATAATAAAATCTCTTTAGATACAATGAAAGAATTAACTAAAAATATAATAGAATCTGGAGTAAAATATTTTGCATTTAATTACGAAATAAATCAATGTAAGAATTGCAATAAAATATTTGTAGGTAAAGCCAAAGAATGTCCTAATTGTAATAGCACAGATATAGACCGTTATATGAGAGTTGTAGGCTTTTTAACTAAGAAAAGTGATTGGTCTGATGCTAGACAAGCAGAGGATAGGCAATATTATAATTTTTAAGTTTAAAAAAATATAATAATTAGACCTTATAGTTCATATAAGGTCTTTTAAATTAAAAAAAATACTTGACAAAAAATATTTTTAAGGTAAAATGATATTATGACGAATAAACATTTACAAATAGCACATATAGAATACTCAATGAATACAAAATCATTAGATATTTTTACAATAGGTTGTAATGGTTCTTGTAAAGGTTGCTGTAATCCAGAGATTAAAAATTGGGATATTACAGGGATTAATATAGAGGATGCTATTAAAAAAATAAAAATATTAAATAAAGAATTTGACAAAATAATAGATAGAATTATTATAGTGGGCGGAGACCCTGTAGACGCCTATAAAAAATATCCATTAGATTTAAAAGAGCTATTAAATGAAATTAAATCTAATGTAAAAAAACCTATTTTCTTATTCACTAGACATGACTTTTGGAATATACCTAAAGATATTCTGGATAGAGTAGATTATGTTAAAACAGGCGAATATAAACCTGAACTTACTACAGATAATAATATTTGTTATGGTATAAAGTTAGCAACTGAAAATCAAATAATTTGGAAAAAAAATTCAGATAATAGTTGGAGTTAATATGACAGTAATAGTTAAATCTTATAAACCTAAAGATGTTTGTTGCAAAAACATACAAGTAGTTATTGAAAACAATAAAATTAAAGATGTTATATTCTTAGGTGGATGTAATGGCAATGCCAAGGGTATAACTAGTCTTATTATAGATATGAATATAGAAGATGTTGTAAATAAGCTAGAAAATATAAAATGTGGCGGTAAAAACACTAGTTGCCCAGACCAATTAGCTAAAATGTTAAAAGATATAATTAAGGAGATTAAAAATGAAAATAACTAAATATGCTAGTCAACATTGTGTAAAATGTAAGCTTTTAGAAAAAATGCTAAAACATATGAACATTGAAAATATTGAAACTGTATATATTGAAGATGTTGATACAGAAGAATTGACAAAAAAAGGTGTTATGACTGTACCAACATTGATTATTGAAGGCAACGATAAAGAAATAAGATTATTTGGTGCTATTTTACCACAAGATATTACAGATGCTATTAATACAATAGAAGGTTAAAGTAAAGGTGAAATAATGAAAGTAAATAAATTAGAAGAAATATTAAATTGCTTAAAAGATAAAAATTCTGATATTGTTTTAGACGTTAGTAGTTGTTATGAATATGGTAATACTTATGATTTAACTGTAGTAAGCATTGAGAGTAAAGAATGTGGCACTACTACTATTAAATTAGGCTTTGAAGAAAGATGTATGCCATTAAAAAGAACTGAAAATAGAATGAAAAATATGAATATAAGCTTTTTAAAAAATGGAGTAAATAGTTCAAATATAGAAGAAGAGGATAAAAATGAATAAAAGTATTTATATAGTTATGTCTAACTTAGGAAATAGACTTCAAGTTGAAGGTGCTTTTTCTACTTATGATTATGCAAATAAATTCTGTGAATTAGAAAATTCACGAATAGAAGATTTTAGGAAACAAGACGAAGGCTTTATGGTTAGAACATTTAAAATAGATGAAATGAAAGTTCCTGATAATCAGTGTTATAAAAAGCATTGGGATTATGCCATTGCAATTGATAAAGACGTACAAGATTATGGTAAAATTAAATTTGCTGGCAGTGGTGTTGAACAAGTACATGTAAGCAAATCACAAGACGTAGAAATATATAATAATGAATTTATATATTGTAGGTCGTATATTTCAAAAGCTGAAGCTGAAAATATAGCTAAAGAACAGTGGCAGATATACGAACAAAAATGTATTTTAAACAAAAAATAACCCCTAAGTAAAATACGAAAGATAACACTCATGGTGCTAGAAATTAATGCTTTAGTAATGGTAGGTATCAAAAAAGATATTAACTTTATTAAATGCTATAAATCTAAAAATGATAAGGATTATATCATAGATTTACAAGACGGTAAAATATATGATTACCAAAATATTGTATTCAAGGATTATATGGATGATGAATACATTTGTGAATCTAATATCATACGTGAAGAGTGTAGTTTTATAGGCAAAGTAATAGATGAATTTGAACATTTAGATGAAATTAGGAATTTAGAGCTTACGCCTAGTAAATTACAAGATATAATAAATGAGGTATATGAAGAACTTAAAAATCTAAAAATAAAATTTGATAAGAATGATATTAAATTTTATAGTTTTTTAAGATGGAGATAGACATGGATTTTGAAAAACTTAAAGAAGATAGATATACATATAATAAAAGAATAGTAGAATTATTAACTGCTTTAGTTGAAAAATATAAGGATTTGAGATTTTGTCAATTACTTTGGGCTTTAGAAATTATTAAAAAAGACAAGGATGATAATATTATTGATAATTTTTATGAAGAACCAAATGAAACTTTTGAACGTATCAAAAATGAGTATAAGATTATAGCCCAAGAAATAGCATTAGATATTTTATACCCAAATGATATTGAACCTAAAGATGTTTATGAAAAAGTTTTAGAAAAAGGTTTACAGGCAGATATTCAATCAGAAATAGAAAACGACATTTTGAAATAGAATAAGAGGTAAATTGATGAATGTATTAAGTTTATTTGATGGAATATCTGTAGGACAATACGTATTAAAAGAATTAAATATTCCTGTAGAAAATTATTATGCAAGTGAAATTGATAAATATGCAATTTCTATTACACAATATCATTATCCTAACACTATTCAATTAGGTGATATTAATAAAATTGATTTTACCCAATTCATTGGTAAAATTGATTTAATAATAGGTGGCTCACCTTGTACGCAGCTTTCAAGAGCCAATACATCAGAAGAGGGTAAGAAAAAATTAGATGGTAAAGACTCTAAATTATTCTATAAATTTATAGAAGCTTTAGAAGTTATAAAACCAAAGTATTTTTTACTTGAAAATGTAAAAATGGATAAAGAAAGCGAGAATATAATATCAGAAAAATTAGGTATAAAATCTATCCTTATAAATTCAAGTTTAGTGTCAGCTCAAAAAAGGGAAAGGTTATATTGGACTAATATTCCAAATATTAAACAACCTGATGATAGGAACATAGTTTTAAAAGATGTTGTATTTTCAGATGTATATCCAGTAGCACTTCATAATTTATATGGGGGTTTTAAAGAAAAAAATGTTAGAGTTTTTGAAGATAAAAGCCCTACTATAAGAACAGCTAAAGGCGGAGGTCATATACCATCTTTAGTTTTAAAAGACTTATTACACTCTGAAAAGGCTATAGAATATATGAACAGAAAAGTTAAAGACGGGCGTACACATTGGGATTTTTTACACCATTCAGACATAAGAAATGATAAATCCGCTATTGTAGTTGCTAATTTTTTTAAGGGTGTGCCATATAATGTTTTTAGGGATTGGAATTGTATAAGAAAATTTCATCCTATAGAGTGTGAAGCCTTACAAACATTGCCAAGAAATTATACTGAATTTGGAGTTGATAAAGACAATAAAATAATTAAAATTTCAAATACCCAAAGATACAAATGCATAGGTAATAGTTGGACTGCTGAAGTGATAAAACATATTTTCACAAATTTAGCTTGACAAAAAATGCTTTATATGTTATATTTATAAAAAAGAGGTAAATTATGAATTTTAAAAAATGTTTAAAAAAAATTTTTGAATTTGCAACATCTACAAATATTTTAATTAAAAATATTATGAAATTAAATATTATAGACAAAAATAAGACTTTCAACGAACAAATAATAAGTTCTAGCAACTGTTCAAAAATTACAAATTCTTGTGATTCTGTAAGAATAACAGCCTCTGGTAATTATACAAAAATAACAGCCTCTGGTAATTATACAAAAATAACAACCTCTGGTGAGTGTTCTATGATTACAAGTTCTGGTAGCCATGTAAAAATTGAAAGTTCTGGCAATTATGTAAAAATAACAAGCTTTGGTAATTATACAGAAGCAACAAACTTTGGTGGTTATGCAAAGATAACAACCTCTGGCGATTATGCAAAGATAACAAACTTTGGTGCTTATGCAAAAATAATAAACTCTGGTGTTTTGACGCAAGTTGATAATCGAGGACATAAATCTATTATTGCATCTATAGGTCCTTGGTCTATAGCTAAAGGGCAAAAGGGGAGTTGGATAACACTTGCTGAATATCGTCAAGATGAAAATGAAAAAATTTATCCTTATTTTGTTAAAACAGAATGTGTTGACGGAGTAAGAATAAAAGAAGATACTTATTATGGGCTTTATAATAAAGAATTTAGAGAAGTTATAACTGTAGACGGCGTTGAAGCTTTACTAATTGAGTCTAAACTTAATGTTAAAAAAGTTGTTTTAAAAGCTGATATAGAAGAAAGCTTTGTATTTACTAAAAATAACATCTCTGCACATGGTTATACTGTAAAACAAGCCTATAGAGATTGGTTATTTAAACAATCTGATAGAGATGTATCTAAATATAATAATTTAGATAAAAACAAAAAATATTCATTAGAATATTGGTATGAATGTTATAGGATTATAACTGGGGCTTGTGCTTTGGGTGTAGAAAATTTTATAGAGCAACACAAACCTAAAAAAGAAATGACACTAGATGAAGTTATTCAAATAACAAAAGGACAATATGGGCATAACACTTTTGTAGAATTTTTTAACAATAAAGAATAAAAATTAAAATAGTATTTACAAATAATAATTTTTGTAGTATAATAAAAAAGTAGTTAAATGAGGTATAAAATATGAATTACAAAGAAGAATATAAAAAAATTAATAGACAAATTTTTGAATTACAACAAAAAAAAATAGATATATTAGCACAAGCAGTTGAGGCTAAAGGGCTAAAACAAGGTACTAAATTTAAAATTAATGATAGTTGGTTTTATACTGATAAACTGTTTACTATGGTTAGTAACCTAGATTTTAAACAATTAAAAAAAGACGGCACAATAAATAAGGCGGTTAATAGCGATAGACTTAATTTTGACACACTTGATAAAGTAGAAATAATTGAGGATTAGAGCAATGATGTTAATCTTGGTGTAAAAAAATATAAATTTAAATATTTATCAGGATTACACAAAGTGGAAAGGATGGTAATAATGAAAGAGATAGAAGTTGCTGAAAAAAGATATGTTTGTGATAATTGTGGTGGGAAACATAAACTTCAAACTAAAATATTTAAAGACGATTTTAGCGGAAAAGAAATATGTAGTAGCTGTGCAAAAAACATAATACTTAACGATTTAGATATATACAACGACTGCTCAAAATACCAAACTGTTTGCAAAATAAGCGAAGACAATATAAATCTTTTTAATTACATACAAGACCAATTAGTCGCTAGATTAGAAACTAAAATAGAAGAACTTAAAAAACATTTAGCAAATAATTCTTTAGATGATTTCATAAAAGATAATAATATAGATACAAAAGATTATTGCTGGTATTGATAATTTAAGAGGTGGGAATAAATGAAAAGTAATTTAAATGGAATGCTTTTTTATGAAAAAATTTATTCTTCAGATAGTAAAGCTATTACAGAGAAAAAGCTAATAGCCGAAGTACGAAATATTGAATTTTCCCCAAACGATAATCAAGGTTTTTTTCCTAGTGTAAACGGAGAAGGTAGCTTTGAAATTGATTTTTTATACGATTTTTCATTGCTACCGCCCTGTAACTGTAATCTCGAACTTGTTACAAAAAAAATTGACAATGGTTTTTTGGTATCAAATATTCATCTTTTGCCACCTGAAATGACAACAAAACAAATTTTAAGTGATTTTTTACAAAATACACATACAAAAATTTATTTTAGATATGTGACAAGTATTACAAGCGAAAGATAGGCAACAAAATGAAGTTTTTTAAAAGATATTTAAAATTAATTGATAAAATACTTTCTCTACCTGCTGTTTTTATTTGCTTTTGGCTAAATAGATTTTATATAACTTTGCGATTAGCAAATGAACAATTTGAAATAAACTCACGATTTGATGAATTTTATTATAAAGAATGGCAAAAAATAAACCTTCTTCTTAAACAATTAAGAGCTACAAATACAAACGGTCAATATTCACATATAATAGCAGTTTTATCAGATATAATGCCCGATACTTATGCAAAATGTTATTACTTAAAAAAGCTGTATGAAAGAGGATGAAATAATGACAGATAGAATTGAAATAAAAACATTAGAAGATATAATTGCAAATTTAGATATTTTAAAAAATAAAGAAATACAATATTATTGTGGAATTTGGTGTTTAGAAGATGATAGTTTTTTATTAGATGATAAATTATTTAATACATTATTTTTATGTAATTTAATTAAAAAGAAAACAACAGTTATTTCACATCATTCGTTTCATTTATATAGATTTAATCCTCTTCTATATAGTTTAAATTTGAATGAATTTAAAAAAGAAATTATTAGATTGCTTTTTATATTAAAAGAAAATAATGGAAGATTTAAGTCCATTAAAGAAATAAAAAGCATTTTAAATAATGAAGATTTTTCTACTACCATTTGGGAAACTTTTAATAATAGCACTTGTTACTGGAGTAGATGTAAATATGAAAAAAGTTTTGTTATAAAATCAAATAAATATTTACCTTTTGAATATAGCTTTGTTTATTATGCTAACGCTGAAAACCTTAAGAAAAAAAACAATTTATACTATTCAATTTTAAGAGTAATTAATAATTTATTTTATGGATTTGATTATCCAAGAGCAACTTGGAACTCAAAATATATGGAAAAAGTTAAAAACTCGAACGCAAAAAGATTTAATGAAAAATTATGGAATGCAGATTTTAAAATTTTTGAAGAAAATATTTTACAAGAAATAGACGAATTTGAAGATAATAAGAGGTAATAATGGAACAATTATTAATACATTTATTTGCTGATTACTGGCTACAAAATGACTGGATGGCATTAAATAAAAAAGATAAGTTTTATATTGCCTTAACACACGCTTTCACATATACAATACCTTTTATATTATTAACTAGAAGCCCTTTAGCTTTATTTGTAATATTTATAACACACGCTATTATTGATGGTACAAATATTGTATATAAATTAAATCAAATTAAGAATTGGGATTTTAAGTCTCTCTTTATATGGGGCGATAATATAATAAAAGACGGCTATAAAGCTAATAGACCACCATTTATAAGAGTATGGTTAATAATTATTCAAGATAATATTTTGCATTTAATTATTAATTATTTGAGTATTAAATATTTGTAAAAAAAGGATAAAAGCAAAAGATAACGGGTAAATTTGGTGAATAAATGTATAAAGGAAAAATAAAAAATAAAAATGATGTTAAAATAAATAATAATTTGTGGCTTGAAACACTTATTGATTGGTTTACACATTCTGAAATTACAATTAGACGAAATGAAACTGATGAAGAATATAAAGAGCGTATTTTAGAGTATGTAAAAAATAGATATAATGTAGAAAGGTAATAAATGATAAAATTTTCATTAGGTAAAAAAAATAATAGAAGAAATAATTAAAATCAAGAATAATGGTAATAAAAAAATAAATTAAAATAATAAGTAATAATCAATAATAATCAATAAAAAACAAGGAGTAAATAATGATTTGTTCTAAATGTAAAATAGAAATGCAATATGGATGTGCATGTGGACAAGGTTTCACTGAATGGAAATGTGAAAAATGTGGTAAAATATATATATATCACAATACTAATACACCAAAAGTTTGTGAAAATTGTAGTAAAAAATATAATATATGTGAAAAATGTGGTAAAAATATATCTTGATTAACTTAATTATAACTAATATAATAATATATAGATAATATAAAGGTGAAATAATGCAAGCTTTAATTAAAGAATTTAACAAAGAGTTTAATATTATTAAAAAATATTTATACGATTGTACATTTATATATATAGACGTTTTAGGATATGAGCATAGCTTTACTTCAACTTTTACTAAAGACGAATTATTATCTGCAAAAATAAAAGGAAAAATAGGTCCAGATGATATTAAAAATTTAAAAGTCAAAAGAGTAGTAGTAGAATATCTTCCAATAACTGATGAAATATTTTTAAGGTTGATAGCTTTATTCAATAGAAAATTACTAGAAACAATTAAAATATCAGGTAAAACATTAAAAGAGTTAAAGCGTGAGATTTTAATCGAGTGCATTAATAATAAAAATGAAATATTCTATGATGTAAGAAATATAATTTACGAGTATTATAAACCCAAATATATTTAAAAAATATTGACAAAAAAATTTTTCATGGTAAAATTATAATATAACATTAAAAAAGGATTTTTTATGAAAACTATTTTAACAGCTATTTTAGTTATATTAGCAGTAATTTTATTTGGTATTATAGGTAGAGGTATAGATTTATACAACTATGAAATTCAACTTAGAAATAAAATTGAAGCTAAACAAGTTGAAAACACTTCTAATTTTGATAATATGTGGAAAAAAATAAAGCAAGCCGCTAATGTATCAGACAAATACAAAGACGGGTTTAAAGAGATTGTAGAAGTATACACTACTGGTAGAAAAGATAATTCATCTAATATGTTAATGAAATGGGGTGCAGAGGCTATTCCTAACTTTGACAGTTCTATTTATAAACAGTTAAATAATATAATTGTATCTAGCAGAGATGACTTTAACCTTAATCAAAAAGAATTAATAGACCTAAAAAGACAGCATGATACATTACTAACATCTTTCCCAAATAATTTATACTTTACAGTATTAAAAGTAGATAAAATAAAAATAAATATTGTTACATCAACTCAAACAGAAAAAGTATTTGAAACAGGTAAGGATGACGAGGTTGAACTCTAGTGTTTACAATTTGCATAATATTTATAATAATATCAGCAGTTTGTTATATATTTAATAAAGAAATAACAACTAAAGAATTTTTAATTCTGGTGTTAAGTATAGTTTTAACAAGTGGTATTTGTTATATTTTATGCAAAATACCATACCCTAATGACATATATTTTACATCTGGCAAGATAATATCAGTATCTTTTAATCCAGAATTCACTGAAGAATATGAACAAAGTCATACCGTATGTCATAGCTGCGGTAAATCTACTTGTTGTAGTACATATTATACAACAGAATACCAAAAATATCCTAATCAATGGATTGCAACTGACTCATTAAATCAAGAATGGGAAATATCTAAAAATTTTTATGACTTAGTAAGAAAAGATTTTGGTAATAAGGTAATAAGGACTAAACCTTATAAATGTTTAAATGGCGGTAAAATTGTTAGTGGAGACCCTTATGTTTACACTTATAACAACATGACAAATACTTACAATTATCCTACTAATAAAGTTGAAATATGGGCTAATCCATTAAAGGGACAAAACACAATTTTTAACTCTAAAGTAGACTATAAAAAAGAATATCCAAAATCTATTTCTTGTCTTGAAACAAATAGAGTACAAATTAAGAACATAAACAAAAAACAATGGGATATTTTAAATACCAAAGTGTATGAAGCTGTACAAGCAAATTTAATTATATTGCCCATAGATAATTCAGAAGAAGCTAATAAAATAGAAAGTGCATGGACAAATGGTAAAAAGAATGACTTAGTAATTTGTGTTAAAGGTGATATTAAAAATCCTGAATATGTAAAAGTATTTGGGTGGACTAAATCATATAGAGTTAAAAGAGAGCTTGAACAATATATTTTAGATAATGGTATTGTCAATAACAATGACTATAATAACATTTTAGCTATAGTTGTTAAATTTTATGAACCCTATGAAATGAGTAAATTTGATTATATAAAAAAAAGGATTACCCTACCAGAAATAATTGCGAGTATAATAATTGTAGTAATAATTTTTGGATGTTTATATAATTTTGTTACAAAAAATTATGATTATAGAGAATAAATTATATAAAAATTAAGCAAAGTAAAAAATATGTTAGAAAATGAAATGAAAAATAACAATTAAAAATAAAGGTAATAAAAATGATATACGAAGTAGAAATGCTTGAAGAAATAGCAAAACAGCTTAAAAGGATTGCTAATTCACTTGAACAATTAAATAAAAACTATTGTAACGTGATGCCGATTGTAGTGAGCGAAAGTGAGCAAATAAATGAATAAACAAGAATTTGAAAATAAAATTGAAGAATTGGAAAAGCAGATTGAAGAATTAAAAAAGGAAGTTAATTCACCTAAATTTGAAGGAATTAAAAAGGGTGTAAGATGGCAACCTATATTTGGACAACACTATTTTTACTTAGATGATAGAGGTATCATTAGATGTGTTGAATGGCAATATGATGACGATGATTTATTCCGCTTTAACACAGGCAACTGTTTCAAAACCGAACAAGAAGCGATAGATTTTAAAGAAAATCTATTAACCAAACAACAATTAAAAGACCTTGCACTAGAGCTTAACAATGGGGTTGAGATTGATTGGGATTACGATAATCAATTAAAATTTTATATATACTTTTGGAGATTTGAGCAGGATTTAGTTCAAGATGATAAAATTAGTTATCCTGATATAGGACAAGTTTACTGCCTTGATGAAAACTTTTTAACCGTAGCCAAAAACCGCATAGGTGAAGAAAAACTAATCAAGTTAATTAAAAGTGGAATATAGAAAGTGAGGAATAAAACTATGAAAAAAATTGTAGACATTAAAACAGGACAAAAAAAAGTTGTATTTCAAACATATGAATTAAACGGGGCTTTAGAATGTCCTGAATGTAAAAGAAAACTTAAAGATTATGATATTGAACTTTTAAATAAACAAGATAAAATAACTTGTACAAAATGTGGGGCTAAATTAAAAAAATAGCCCCACTTGACATTTTAAAATATACGTGTTATAATAAGAACAAATAATAAAAACGGAGGTCAAATATGAGAACTTTATTATTAACACGTGGAATGCCAGCAAGTGGTAAAGATTATTGGATTAAACAAAATAATTTAGAACAGTATTCACTCTCTGCTGACAATATAAGATTATTACTTCAATCACCCGTTACATCATTAAATGGTAATCTTGAAATTACTCAAAAAAATGATGGTAAAGTATGGACTATGTTATTTGAAATTCTTGAACAACGTATGGAACGAGGTGAATTTGTAATAGTTAATGCTACTCATTATAAAAAAGAACTTTTAACAAGATATAAAAAGTTAATTGATAAATACAGATATAGGGCTTATATTGTAGATTTTACTGATGTTTCTTTAGATGTATGTTTAAAAAGAAATAGAGAACGTGATTCTTACAAATTCGTACCAGAAGAAGTATTACATAAAATGCATGCTGTATTTGAAGCAGAAAAAAATATAGCAAGTTGTAAAGAAGTAAGTAATAAATTTACAATTTTAAATCGTAATGAAGCTTTAGAAGTATTAAAACAAAATGTTTTATACGATTTTACAAATGAATATAAAAAAATAGTAGTTTTTGGGGATGTACATGGTTGTTTTGCCCCAATTGAAGACTATTTTAAAGCAAATCCTATTAATGATAGTTATAAGTATATTTTTACTGGTGATTATATAGATAGAGGTATTCAAAATAAAGAGGTATTAGAATTTCTTTTAGAACATATGAATAAGCCAAACTTTCTAATCTTAGAAGGCAATCATTGCGCTCATTTAAAGAAATATTGTTCAAATGAATATAAAGAAGTTAATATTGACTTAGAAGATAAAGCGGTATTTAAAAAATATTTAACAAAAACACAGTTAAATGAATTATCTTCAAACAATATTAAAAGCTCTTTATTCAAAGAAAAGACAATTCCCGAAATACAAGATATTGATAAAGGAAGTCTTAGACAATTTTGTAGAAAATTAGCACAAATGGCTTATTTTAAGTTCGGTAAAAATGTATATCTTATTACACATGGCGGTTTACCTAATGTTCCAACCATCTTTACTCCTACACAAGAGTTTATAAAAGGTGTTGGAAAATATGAAAATTTAGAAGAAATTTATAACTCTTGGAACAACAATACACCCGATAACTATATCCAAATCCATTCACATAGAAATATTTTTAAATTGCCTATTAAAGCAAGTGATAGAATTTATAATTTATGTGATGAACCAGAATATGGTAAATTTCTTAGAATTATTGAAATTAATGAAGATAATTCAGTTAAAGAAATATTACAACCAAGTAATGTCTATGACGAAAATTTAGTTGTGCCTGAAACTCAACAATTAGACCTTGATTTAAACCAAAATGATATTTTAGCACAATTAAAAAAATCAAAAAATATCCAAAAGAAAATATTAGAAAATAATATTGCTTCATACAATTTTACAAGAAAAGCATTCCAAAGAGGTAAATGGGATAACCTTACTTGTAAAGCTAGAGGTTTATTTGTTAATGAAGATAATGGTGAAGTAATAGCTAGAGGATATAATAAATTTTTTGGATGGTAATATTAGAAAGTGAGAGTAAAATGAAGTTAAATATAGATATTAAAAATGATATTCCAGAAAATGGCTATGATTGGAAATCAGCAGTTTTAAAACAAAAATTGTTATTTCCTGTATATTGTTTTAAAAAAGAAAATGGATTTTTAGCCTTAATGTCATATAACCCTAAAACAGATGATTTATTTATAGCGTCAAAATCTACTGATAAAGGAGATTTTGTCAATATGATAAAACAAGAATTAGATAAACTTGACAAGACTTTTAAAAATAGGGTAAAAGAATTTTGTAAAACCAATAATTGTACTTTAATTTTTGAATGTATTAATCAAGATTTAGACCCACATATTATCAGATATAGTGAAAATCAATTAGTTTTATTGGATATAGTTAAAAATAAATTTGAAGATGAATTTATGCCATATGAAGAAGTTCAGAAATTGGCTAAAGAACTCAAAGTTAAGTGTAAAGTATTAGATTATACTTTTAACAATTGGGATGATTTATACTCATGGAGACAATCTGTTAAAAATGATTATTCTATAAGACATGAAGGATGGGTTATTCAAGACACTAACAACTTTAGAGTTAAAATGAAAACCTGCTATTATAATTTCTGGAAATATATGCGTGGTATTAAACACCAAATTGAAGGTGGTAGTGAAAAGAGACCATCTTTTAAAAATGAATTTGAAATTAATGTTTATAATTTAATGCGTTCTATTCCTGTAGATAAACTTAAACAATTATCAATTATTGATATAGCAGAAGAATTTTATAAAAATATTGACAAATAGTATTTTATGGTGTATAATACAAATTTATAACGGTGATGTAGATATATTATTATCTCTCATAAACTAAGTGTACATTAGGTTTAAAGTTTTAGTGGCGACTTCCGTTTTTTTAGCCACTTTTTTATGAATATATTTAAAAGTTATTGACAAAGTTCACAATCTGTGTTATAATTAAAAATATAAATTAGATAGAGAGGATAAAATGAATTTACTTAAAGATATTAAAGTTCAAAATTATGATAATTATAAAATATATGAAAACGAATATTTAAAATTAATGAGGTCAAAAGAATATAATTATAATTTTAACAAAATAAATGGTGTTTTTATGTCTTGGGGTGAAAATCTAAAGTTAGACTCTGAATATTGTATATTTGGTCCAAATATTTTAGATATGGAGTGGAGTACAATTTGTCATGGAATAGGCAATCTAAATAAATATGATACTAAAGACCCATATAACACTTGTACACCTTGTAGTTTTTGTTATAAAAGTAATACTGGATGTGGTAAAAATATGAGCTTAGATACATATAAGAAAATACTATCTAAATTACCTAAAACTATATGTCAAATTGCAGGTGGAATAGGCGATATAGATAGCAATCCAGATTTATGGAATATTTTAGAATATACACGTTCACAAGGTATTGTTCCTAATATCACTATAAATGGGTGGAATTTAACAGATGAATATGCTGAAAAACTAGCTAAACTATGTGGTGCAATTTCTGTGTCTAAATATTCACCTAAAGATGTGTGTTATAATGCTATAGAAAAATTATCTAAATTTAAAGATAAAGACGGATATACGTTAAAACAAATTAATATTCATCAGTTAATAGCACATGAAACCATTAAGGGATGTATTGAAGTTATAGATGATAAAATGAATGACGAAAGATTAAAAGGTCTTAATAGCATCGTATTTTTAACACTAAAAGAAAAAGGCAATAGAAATACTATGCATGTCCCAACACCTGAAGATTATAAAACTGTTATAGAGCATGCAATAAAATCTAATGTTTCTATTGGTTCTGATTCTTGTGGAAGTGGTATTCTATATCAAGTTTATAAAGAATTAGGGCTTGAAAAGCTGATTAAAGATTGTATTATAAGCTGTGAAAGCTTTGGTATAGAAAGCGCTTATATTAATGTAGATGGAAGGTTTTATCCTTGTTCATTTGCAGAAGGCGTAGGAGAATGGAAAGATGGTATAGATGTATTAAATTGTGATGATTTTATTAAGGATGTATGGTATAATCCTTTATTGAATAAATATCGTAAACTAAGTATTAAAACAAAAGATTGTAATGGATGTAGAAAATGTTTAGTTTATTCTAATGTAAATATATGCGATAGATTAAATGAGGGTAATAAAGATGAAATGTAGAATCGGCTTTGTAAGCAATAGTTCAAGTAGTAGTTTTTTATTAGTAGGCTATTTATTTGATGAAGACCTAGATTTAGAAAATTTAATGAAAACACTTGGCTATGAAATTGATGAAGAATACGTAAAAAAATGCATTCAAGAATATGGAAATACTAGAGAAGATGCTATTAGAGACCAACTATATGAATTTCGTGATTTTTTAAATGAGCAAGATTTATATTTAGGTATTGATTATGAAGATGGTGTTCCAGAAGGGTATACTTATATGCTAGGTAAACTTTTATTAGATACTAATAATGATATAAATTATGCTTCAAGTTCTTCAATAATATTAGAAGCAAATGATTTTATAAAAGATTTACAGGGAATTAAGGATAAATTAAATATTAATGATGACATAAAATTTATCTCTGGTGAAAGATGTTGCTAGTCAACATCTTTTATTGACATTTTATAAAAAATATGTTATAATAAAAAATAATAATAAAACAATAAATAGGAATAAATAAAAGGATTATATATGGCAAAAATTAGATTAGGTTTTGTAAGTAATTCATCAAGTAGTAGTTTTATAGTTAAAGTCGATAAAAATGATTTTGATTGCCCAAAATGTAAAAAATTAATAGAAACAATTTTTAAGGTATTATCTGCCAAAGAATATGTTACAGAAGAATTAGGATATGATACAGTAGAAGATTTTCTAACTTGGCGCAAAGAAGATGATTCTAGCATTTTGGTTAGAGCCTTAAAGGAAGATTTAAATATTTTATTGGCTACTGTTGAATATGGTGCAGAAGAAACTATAAGAGATATTTGTGATGCACTTGATTTAGAGTATGAAGAAGAATATTAAAGGAGTTTAGCATGACTAAATACAGACAGGGTTTTGTAAGTAATTCATCAAGTTCAAGTTTTGTGTGTGATGTATGTGGTTATAGAATTAGTGGATGGGATATGAGCTTATCAGAAGCAGAAATGGTAGAATGCGAAAATGGACATGAACTATGTGAAGAACATCTACTTAAACCGCTAAAAGAACAAGGACAAATGATATTGAAAAGGTTGTGTGAGGGTGAAAAAATCTCACAGAATGAATTAAATGATTTTATAAAAGAAAATCATATAGATATAGACCATTTAACATTTGAAGATTTTAATTTTATTTCAAACGAATTAGGGTATGGCGATTTTAGATGTCATATACCAGAATGTTTATGTCCATTGTGTAATTTTGAAGAATTATCAGACAGTGACACCATGTTATATTTACAGAAAGAATATAATATACCAGAAAATGAAGTTTTTGAGGAAATTAAAAAAATCAACCCAAGACGTAAAAAACTTAGAGATAACGAATATAATGAATATGTTTTGCGTAAAATTAACTCTAATATCACACAGATATTAAAAGAAGTAGAAGATAGATTTGATGGTTCGTATAAAAAATTTAGAGAATATATAAGATAGAAAACAACATGATAAAACATTTTGAATTAGATGATAAAAATAATTTAGAAATTATTATAGAAGAATTGGTAGATACTAAAGAAAATGTAGTGTCTACTAATTCAGATTATATTTCTTCATGTAATAAAATTATAAGTGAAATAGAAAATTTTTTAAACAGATTTGAAACAAAAATATCCAAAATAAATGTTATAGCTTATGTCAACAATAAAGCAGATTTAAGCATGGAATTTTATAATGATGTAGACAATATTCTAAAAAATCCATATTTAAATGAAAAGCCCATAATAGTTTTTATAAAGAGTAGAAAGAATTAAAATGTATTTAGACAATTTTAGTAATGATTTACAAAACTTTAAAAATAAATTCATTAAACTTGACAAAACAAAAGATGATTTAATAACTTCTGAAATATGCTTAGATGTAATACTTATGTATTTATTTGCTAAGTATAAAACCTTAATGTATTGTCAGTCTACAAGAAAGATTATAGAGTCATACTTATTGGATGAAGATATAGGTATTAATGATGTTGAAAAAATATTTTCACTTGAAATAAGAGGGTTATTAAATGATTGTTAAGATTTTAAGTATATTTGGATATTTTTTATTATGTTTTTTTTCAGCCTTTTTAATAGCATATATATTAGATTTATCAATAAAATTTTACAAAAAAATAAAAAATAAGAAAATAAAAGATGAACATAAACAAATACAAACCAATAATACCAAAAAAATTAAAAAAGTTTGGAACGATACTTTACAATGTTGGGAAATAGAATAGGATATTATTATGTTATTTAATTGTGAACATTTTGAAAAAGCTTTCAAAAAAGAAAACTGCCCATTTACACCTGTTTGTAATGAGGGTTTATGTCCCTTTGTATGTCATGAATATAAAAAATTATACGAAGACTTAGAAGTAGAATATGATAGTCAAACAGATTTGTTAATTCAAACTAAAAAAGAATTAGAAGACTCTAATGATGATTATCAAACCTTAGAGAATACTAAAGATGATTTAGAATATCTTAATAAAAAATTAATGAAATATATAATAGACAATTATAATAATAATTTCACAATTGAGGATTTAATATAGAATGAGAATATGTTTATTAAGTGATTTACATATAGATATTAATAAGTGGAGTTCTAATAACAGGTTTGGGTTTGAAAAAGAAAAATTTTTAAATAAAAATGATGTTATAATAATTTCTGGTGATATTTGTGGCTCTTATTATCTCTTGCGTAATTTCTTAAATAATATTAATAAAATGCTTTATAATACTAAATTAGTATTTATTTTAGGTAATCATGAATTTTATGATTCTAATATAGAAGGAATAGATAAAACGTCAGCCATTGAATATTTAAAAAAAGAATATGACAAAGACAATAATATTACATTTTTAGAGAATGATTATGTAGAAATAAACAACAAAATAATATTGGGTTGTACTTTATATACAGACTTTTTACTTAATGGCGGACAAGAATTTAATAAAGCAATGGCAAACATGTATATAAATGATTTTAAAAATGTATATATAAGGTCTTATAAAGTTGTAAGAAAGGTAACACCTGAAGATTATATAAAGTATAATAAAAAGTCTGTTAGATACATACAAAATACATGTAAAAAAAATAAAAATAAAGATATAATCATAGCTACACACTTTTTACCATCTAAAAAATGTATAGGCTCATATTATACTGATGATATTTTAAACCCATTTTATTGCTCTGATTTAGAATATTTAATTCATAGAAATCCTAATATTAAACTTTGGTGTTATGGACATTCACATGAACAAAAAGATTTTATAATTAATAATACACGTTTAGTAAATGCTTGTTACGGATATTTTCAGCAAGTAACCTTTAGACCAAGTGACAATAAAATTCCACTTGATAAATATTGTGGTAAAATTATTTATTTAGATTGAAGTTTTTAAATTGTTGACAAAATAAAGTTATGTGGTATAATTAAGTTATACCATTTTTTTAGAAAGCGAATAATTTTATGGAAAATAATTTAGAAGATTTAATTTCAACGGCAATTATAGAAGATAATATTAAAGAAGTTAAAGAATTAATAAAATCAAAATTAGATAAAATTAATGAAACAATTAATAAAGAAGTAGAAAATAAAACAGAAGAACTAAACGAAAAAATTAAAAAATTAGAAACACAGATTAAGGCTTTACCTGCTAATGTTAATGTTGGGACACTAGAGAAACCAGATTATAAAGTGGTACATAAGGATTTTAATAAAATATTAAATGTATTACAATCGGCAAAGCGTATTGAAAAGAATATAATGCTAGTTGGACCTTGTGGTTCTGGTAAAACATCCTTGTGTAAACAAATAGCAGAGGCTTTAAAACTAAATTATTATCCTATGTCAGTTGGTTTGCAAACCACAAAATCAGATTTAATGGGATTTATTAATGCAAAAGGTGATTATGTAACATCACCTGTTAGAGAGGCTTTTGAAAAGGGTGGTATATTACTTTTAGATGAATTTGACTCTGCACATGCAGGTGTAGTAACAATTTTAAATTCTGTATTAGCGAATGATATAGTAGGTTTTCCAGATAAAACTGTTAATAAAAATAAAGATTTTATTTGTTTAGTAGCTTGTAATACTTATGGTAATGGTGGTTCTTTTGAATACATAGGTAGAAATAAACTTGACGCTGCTACTTTAGACAGATTTATAACTTTTGATGTAGGCTATGACGGTAAAATGGAAAAAGATTTGGTAAAGAACAATTTTTGGTTAGATTGTATTAACAAAATGAGAAAAAATATAGAAAAATTTAAACTTAAAGTTATTATATCGCCAAGAGCTTCTATGCATGGTGCAGACCTTTTAGATACAGGAATGTTTAATATCTTTGAAATTCTTGATATGTGTATATTTAAAGGATTAAACGAGGATGTTAAAATTAAGCTAACTGATGGTATTGATTTTGAAAATAAATCATGTATTTCAAACACAGATGATTGTTCAAATGTGTTAAACAATGCCATTCATATAGAATTAGATTTTATGAATAATTTATTTGAAGTTGAAGGTATAGAAACAGATTTTTGTTTAAAACGACTTATAGATTGGGAATTAAACGTAGATTTGAGTTTAAATGGTGCAGAAAAGAATAGCACAAAATCGTCTTATTGTCTAGGAAATTCATTTTATCTTGTGAATACAAGAAAGACCTTTATGGATATAGCATTTCCACCAAGTGCTGTAATTTTTTTAAAAAAAATGTCAGAACATCTTTTATCAGTTAAAAAAATAAAAACTCCAGATAAGCTTCCACAACCAATTGTATTTAATATTCGCACAAAGGATGATGAATTTTCTAGTGTAGTTATTGAGGGCTAAATGATTAAACCATATAATATTACTTATAAAGGTAAGACTATAAAATGCATTGATTTTTCTAGTTTATTAGAACAATATAATTACGTTAGTCCACACATAAAATTGAACATTTTTGGAACACCTAGCGAAGTTAATAAAAGTGATGAGTTTTATGGAAAACATAAACTTTCATCTACACTAGAAGGATTAAAATATGGTTTTGAAGATAATACTAATTATTTCTTAGATTATGTAGTGAATGTTAAAAATTCAAAAGATGATAACACTGGGTTTTATATGGATTATGAAGGCTTTGCGTATGATATGGAAAGTGTAGTTAATGGAAATCCAGAATGTTGTTTAAATGTAGGCTCATCAGAGCCGAATAAGTTTGTTAAGATAATTGTAGATATTACTTTTAGTTGTATAGCTACTGCAAATCAAATATCTAATAGAGGTATTGCAATAACTAATTTAATTAATACTCTTTTATTAAATAAATGTATCGTAGATTTATACGTTATGGAATATAATATTCAAAACGATATGGATGTATTATATACTGTAAAAATTGATACTAAAAATTTATCTATAGCCAATATTGCCTATATTTCCACCCCTGAATATTTTAGAAAAATAGGATTTATAACTGTTGATGTGATTAGAAATAAAGAATCTTCATATGGGCGAGGGATGTCTTCTCTTACAAATTTTATGTTAAATAAAATTCAAAAAGAAAAAATATTTTTTATAGGTGGAAATTATAGTGATAATAAAATTTTAAATAATTTAGATAATGTGGAAAATGCTAATAAATATATAATTCAGAAATTTAATGATTATAGTGAACATAATAAACTTAATTTGTCGATAGATTTAAATAATTTCAAAGGATTAATAAATGGAAAATACAAAAACAAGCATTAAAAATGGTTTTAACTATTCTGGGTCAAAATTTCGTATATTACCAATTATACAACAGTATTTACCAAATGATTGTAAAATTATTGTAGAACCCTTTGCAGGTACATTCGAAGTAAGTCTTAATACTGTATATAATAAAAAAATTTATAACGATAAAAATTATTATTTATTTGGTATTATCAAAGTTTTAATAGAACTTGAACCAGAATATATCATAAATGAAATTGACGAAATAATATATTATTATGGATTATCAAAAGATAATAAAGAAGGCTTTCTCAAATTTCGTGAAGAGTTTAATGAAAGATATTCTAAACACCTTTTTTCTTCTGATGAAGATTATAAAAATATGTCTTTTATAAAGCTATTAACCCTAATGTATTATAGCTTTAATTATTATTTAACAATGGATAAAAATGGAAGATTTATTAATACATCAGGGTATAAGCGTTCATGGTTTAATGATAGTTTAAGAAATAAATTAGAAAGATATATA
Source organism: uncultured Bacilli bacterium (assembly GCA_944372195.1). GTDB lineage: Bacteria > Bacillota_I > Bacilli_A > RF39 > UBA660 > Faecisoma. Next base: position 22,910 of record CALVYK010000006.1, on the reverse strand, counting down.
GAAGCCTTACATTGTTGTGATATAGACATGTATAATTTAGATTTTAATGATTTTTATAATAAGACAAAAAATATAAAAGATTGTTTTTATTTTATAGACCCACCTTATTTAATAAGTGATGATATTTATAGTAGAACCAATAATTTAAAATGGTCTATTGATGATGAAATAGAACTATATGAAATGTGTGATAATATAGATAAATCTAATTGTAAGTTTATGTTAGTTAATCAATTGCAAAAAGGTGATAAAACAAATGTTTATCTAAGAGATTTTAGCAAAAAATATAGAGTGATTAATACAGATGTAAATTTTTATAATTGTAATTATCAAAGGAAAAACAAAGGAAATGATAAAGAAATAATAGTTATCAACTATTAATTTTTATAAAAACACTTGACAAAATGTATTTTATATGTTAATATAATAATATTAATAATAAAGGATTATATATGGATAAAAAAGAAACAGCTATTAACGATTTCTTAAAATTTAAAAATGATACTCTTCTAAGCAGAGATAAAGCAATAGAAATATATAACTTTTTTAAGTTAAACCCTGAAGTTGCTGAACATCAATTTGCAATAGGGCTAGAAACACTTAATGTTAAAAATGAATATTTTTGGCATATTATTAATACAGGCATTATTAAAAAATTATATCAAACTAATAAGTCTTCTACTGTAAAAAATAGCTCTAAAGATATAGATGAAACTTTTGAAGCTAATTTAACAAAATTACGCAAAGAAGCTTTATCCTATAAACAAAAATTAAATTTTGAGAGAAATAATTTTAATAAAAAACTTAAAGAAATTATTTCATTAGAAGATTTAAATAAAGAATTAATACAAGCTATTAAACAAATACCATTAAAGCCTGTAGAATATAGAATAGAACCTACTAAACAAAATGGTAAAACTGGTATTATATGCATATCCGATACACATTTTAATGAGCTTATACATACTCCTACTAATAAATATGATTTTGAAATAGCTAGTAAAAGATTAAAAAAATTAGCTCAAACTGCTATTTTGCATTTTACAAATAATGGTATTACCCAAGTTGCTGTTTTGTTCTTAGGCGACCTGCTAAACAGCGATCGACGTCAGAATGAATATATGAACATGGTTACAAATCGTTCTAAAGCCATGGTGTTAGCTTTCTATTTGCTTAGACAATTTGTTGAAGAATTAAGTATATATTTCAATTTAACTATTGCTAGTGTAACTGGTAATGAGTCTAGGGTTGTAGGCGAAGAGTATGATACTTCAGAAGAAATAGCCACATATAATTATGATTATACAATTCATCAATTTTTAAAAGTAGCTTTTGAATATCATCCAAATGTGAAATTTATTGATGGTAATTTTTCAGAAAAAATTATTAATATTAGTGGACAAAATGTTTTAATAACTCATGGTGTAGCCCTAAAAACTGATTTGGAAAAATCAGTAACACAAACTTTTGGCAGATATGGAACAAATGGTGTAAATGTAGACTATCTATTTTGTGGACATTTACACTCTGCTAGAATAGGTGATACATGTGCAAGATGTGGTTCTTTGTGTGGTAGTAATAGCTATAGTGAAGGTGCTTTAAACTTAAATAGTAGAGCTAGTCAACTAATAGGGATATTCTATACCAATAAAACAAGAAATATTATGAATGTAGATTTACAAAATACTGATGAAATTGAAGGATATAAAATTATAAAAGAACTAGAAGAATATAATGCGAAATCTATCAATAAAAAACAAAAGTTTTTAATACATGAAATTTAAGAGGGTTAATATGGATAAGATAATCAAATTTTATAATATGTTTATTAAATATGATTTTATATCATTTTTCTTACTAAATTATATAAAAATTAATCCTCTATTTTATCGGGATAGAGTAGCTGTAGTAGCCTTAAAAGATACTTGTAAAGATATACTAGATGATTTTGAGGCGTTTAGAATAAAATATCAATAGGGTAAAAAATAATGGCTAATATTTTTGGATTTACATTTGGTTTTTGTTTATTTGGGCATTCCATAAGGCTACATATAGAAAGTAATACATTATACGGATGGTTTAACTATAATTTAATGTATGATGAAACGTCTAATGGTATAACCTTAATGTTTGAAGTATGTAAAGTACAACTAATGTTTAGTGTTTTATCTAATTGCCAAGATTTTTGGTTTAATTCTCCAGACTCTTATTTTATAAGGCAAAATAAACTAAATGATGAAGAATATACTAAGATAGACGAGTATGATAATGAAGATGAAGAAGGATATGAGGTAACATAATGATAAGACCAGTATATGATTATTTTGCTAAAAATGGTTATATTATTTGTACTAACCAATTTACAGGCAATGAGGTTGACAATTATAATAGTACAAAAGATATTAAATCTTATGAATACAAAAAGGCTAAAAATATTTTATTAAGAAGTCCAGAAAAAGATGAATTTTGTAGAGAGTCTAAAGATAATTTAGATAATTTAGATAATGATTTAGCTAATAATATTAAGGTAAGATTAATAATACAAAGACAATAGTAAAGTATTATTCATCTTCATTTTTAACTTCTATTAGTTTTGTAGGGGTAACATCTATTATATTATTATTTTTTTGTTCTAACATTTTTGCTTTTTCTTTTTGCTCTTGTTCCCAGTTTAAAGCAATGCTTAAAATAGATTTATTATTAAAATCTATTGAACCTTCATGTCTAATTGTTTGTTCTTCTCCAAAATCTTCTTTATTATATGTTTGTAAGAGCTTGAAACCTAATGAAACATTTTTTGCAGTAACACTATGTTTGTTAATGCTATTTAATAAGCCCATTTCTACTACACATTTACCCCTAGTGTAAATACGGGCAAACCTTATTAAAAGTTTATATTGTTCATCTAATTCTTTGTTATCAGAAAGTTTAATAGTATCAAGTATTTCTTTTTCTTTGCGTTCAATATGCCCTTCAACAAATTTTCTTTTAGAATTTAATATAAATTGTTCATATTTAAAATTTAATCTATCTGGTATTTGTGCATCACTTTCTAACCCATATAAAATACGAAATTCTGCATCAAATTCTTCTTGTCTACCTTCAAAAACAAGTTCAAATTCATTTGGTATAATATCATCTAATGGTTCTAGTTCTTCTTCAAATTTTTCTATGAGTGCATTGCCAGAAGCTATATATGACCTTACCGTATCTACTTTAGATATACCTAATGCATAAGCTATATATTTTGGAGTTGGTGCTTGTAACATCACAGAAAATAAAGCTTTTAACTTTTTATTATCTAATTTTATTCTTGGACCGCATTTTTTATCCATATTTTAAACCCGTAAAAAATATTACATATTTACATCTTTATTTTAGTATTTAAAAAAGCTATTGACAAAATATTAATTTTCTGTTATAATCATTTTGTAATAGAAATTTTAGAGAAGAAAGAGTAAAACATGAAAGATTGGACAGGAAACAATAAAGCTATTTACACTTGTTTAGGGGCTTCAAATCATGCGTTAGAAGAACGACAAAAAGAAGATTATTACGCTACCGACCCAAAAGCAGCAGAACTATTACTAGAAGTTGAACCAGATTTAGATAATATATGGGAATGTGCCTGTGGCGAAGGACATTTAGCAAAAGTATTTGATAAAGCAGGAAAACTTAAAAGAGCTACAGATTTAATTGATAGAGGTTATGGAAACATTGAAGATTTCTTGCTTAATAAAGAGCTATATAATAACGGTGATATTGTTACCAATCCACCATATAAATATGCTAAAGAATTTGTTGAAAAAGCTCTTGAATTAATTGAAGAGGGTAGAAAAGTTTGTATGTTTCTCAAACTTACATTTTTAGAAGGTAAAGCAAGAAAGGAGTTATTTAAAAAATATCCACCTAAAGTAGTTTATGTTTGCAGTGGTCGTATTCCTTGTGCTAAAAATGGTGATTTTGATAAATACCCTTCAAGTGCAGTAGCTTATGCTTGGTTTGTATGGGAAAAGGGTTATAAAGGTGATACAGTTATTAAATGGATTAACTAGATATTGTAAACTTATACCATTGGTAAACTTGTTGGAGTTATGGATTTATCAAAAGAATTAAAAGAATATATTGAAATAATGAACCGTCAATTTTAAATTAAATTAAATATGATTATTCAAGGATAAAAAAATGAACATTAAAAAACTTAGCCAAAAAATTTTAGCATATTTACATCGAAATGATGTACATGAAGTTGAACAACAAGACGACAAGTCATTCGAAAGAGAAGGTTACGCATTTCGACCAGCAGGATATACATTTCAAAAAGACGGATATACATTTGAAAAAGCAGATTATCCGCTTGAACGTATTGGTGTAAATATATTAGATGTATTCAGTACCTTTAACTTTTTGTTTTTCGATAGACCTAAGGGTCTTTATTCGTTAATGGTTGCAGAAGTAGAAAAGATGGGTATCGAAGGTTGTTATATACGAACAACTAAATCAAAAGGTACTATGGACTTTTATCAGGACGGCGAATTAGTTTATTCTTTCGAAACTTATTTTGATAGTGACAAAATTTTTAGGACGAATGGTACTATTAAGCCGTTTTCTAAATTAGACAAAATTGCAATAGATATTGGTTTAAAAGATGTTGCTAAACCACAAGGTTCAGACTCTGAAAATTGTAAAGCATATATGAAAAAACATAGAATAAACCCTAATATAAAGTATGATTATAAAGATAAAAATTTAGAAGCAGGAACTCCTTATTTAAAATATTCTAGGGAAGAACAACAATTTAAGTGTGTAGTAGCTAAAGAATTTCAAAGAGTCGACTTTATTCCATTAAAGTCATTCCATAAGTATTGCAAACCAAAAAAAGCGAAATAAAAAAAATAAAGGATATGTTTCAAAATGACAAATAAAACTTTATCACAACAAATTTGTAAAATTTGTGGAATTAAAAAAAAGCGTGTACAAGATTTCACCTGCAATAAGTGTAAATATTTAATTAATAATGAATGCGAAAGAGGCGACAATCCTTGCAATAATTATAAATATGTATATCCCGATTTTAAAAATAATAACAATTTTGTGAAGCTGTTAGAAATTTATTTTGATTGCAAAAATATAAAGAAAATCATATTAAATAGCATTTTAGATGATTTTATGCAAGATAAAACAAATAATGATTTGTCAATAGATTACTATTACAGTGATTTAACCGAAAAATGTGAAAAATTTAAGCAAGCAATTAAAAACGAAGATTGGGAAGTGTAGGACAAAATTACATTCACTAATTAATACTTGACTTATTATATTTTTATGTTAAAATTAAGGTATACAATAAAAATAAAAGATATTTTAACACAAAAAGGGAAAAATGAAAATGACAGATAAAGAAAAAATAAAAAATGATGATATGGACGTGAGTGGGGGTAAAGAACGAATATGGTCTATAGGTTTAATAAATATAGCCATAAAAATAAAAGACCAAAAAGCAGAAGAAGTAGAAGATTATAACAAAGCTCTAGCTGATAAGTCTAAAGAATGTGAGGATTTGAAAGCTCAAATAGAAACTTATTCAAAAATGTTAGAAACCCCTGAATTTAAAGTTGCCTTGACTGATATAAGAACAGGTGAAAGGGAAATGTGGCGAAATTTAGGAAATAAGGCTCAAAGATATAAAAAAGCCCTTGATGAGATTGAGGAATATATTTATAATAACACAGATTTTGATATTAATGATTCTATTCAATCTAAAACAGCAGGATATGATATTCTACAAATAATTAAGGATGTATAAAATATGATTAACGATAAAGCGTACATAGAACAAATAGAAAATATAATTAAAAATGAAGCAGATTGCGAATATTGGGACGATTGTATTAGTTGTGAATATGAATGTTTTGTTAAGAAAATTTTAGATATTATTAAAAAAGTAAAGGGCGGTGAATGATGACAGATAAAGAAGAAATTATTATCTATGATTTTGATGAAGTCATAGAAAAATCACTTGATTTTGTAACATCTGAAGTACAAGGAGATATATGTTATATAATAAATAAGCTAAAAGAACATATAAAGAATAAAGAGCAAGAATGCGAGAAATGGAAAGAAAAATGGAATATTGGTTTTCAAAAATTTTGTGATAAAGATGACGAACTCCAACATTACAAGCAAGCACTTGATAAGATTGAGAAGATATGTAATAAATCAAGTAAAGAATGGGAAGTGTATATAGATGAAACTTGCACTTTTCATTGGAAAACAAGAAAAACTGATAGAGCAAAATTTGCAAATAAAATATTAAACATTATCAACAAAACAAAGGACGGTAAAAATGACTAATTTTGAATGTGAAAAATGTGGAAAATTATATATGAACCTTAAAACTCCACGAGAAATTGAGCTTGAAAAAGAAAACGGAATACTTAAACAAAAGCTAAAGATTGCAGAGGAAGCACTAAAATATTATGCAGGAAGTAAAATGCCTGATAATCTATATACATCTGAAAAAATTAACGGCTCGGCAATAAGTACAGATATTTGGGCTATACGGGGGTGAATTTAATCAATGTAAATATAAAGTGTATTATGATAATGAAAGTGCACAAGAAGCCCTACAAAAGATAAGTGAGGTGAAGTAATGAATAAAAAAATTGAGTCGCTAATTGAAGATTATAAGCAAACTATAGAACGCCTACAAAAAGAATGTACAGAAAAAACTGATATGAATATTGAGCTGATGAAGCATGTTAAAGAATTAGAAGAAGAAAACAAAATATTAAAAAGTAGAATAGAAATATCCTACAAAGAAATTAATACCAATATAGTAAATAGACGAGAAAATTACCCTAAAGGTTTTTATCAAGTATTAGAATACTTAGACTTAGTAATGAGAAATTGGGTTGGTGAAGAAATGGGTACTAAAGGCACATGGGAATTAAATATGTTATGCGGTATATTTGCTATTGATTGGGAATTAGAATATAAAATGCCTACATCGGCTAGAGCTTGGTTTATAGAATTAGTTAATCCTAAAGGTGCATGGGCGTATCATCATAAAAATGGCAATATAACAGGAGGACAACTAAAAGCTTATGCTGATTTAAGGCAATACTTAATTGATAATGCGGAAAGAGTAACTAAAGCATATAATTTATTAACAACTGCCCGAGATACAATAAAAAATGAAAATAAGGATAGCGACCTGCTATGAATACCAAGAGAGAAAAAGAAAAATTGATTATTAATACAAGAGTTGCAAGAATAGAAATATAGAAAATTAGCAAGTTTGGTGTTAATGGTAGCATGATGGTCTCCAAAACCATTGGTAAAGGTTCAAATCCTTTAACTTGCGAATATATAATATAGGATAACAGTATGACTTATGGTAGTATTAAAAATATTTTATTAAAACAATTAAATAAATTAATTTCTGATTGTGAAGAAGATTATATTAATATTGATAAAATTTCTTTACATAATTTTAATTCGTTTGTGAATTATTTAGAATATGATAGTATTATTCCTCAAATTGGATTATATAATACAGATGAAATAGGTATCAATTGGCGAAATAATGATACTATTTTTACTATTGTATTTGCTAAAAATAATAAGATTATTTGGAGTTATATTAAAGGCAACTATGAAAATTGTGGTTGCTATGAATATGACTATTTTACTAATCTAAAAATAGTTTATAAATTGAATGAAATAAGACCTTATTTATAATTTATGTAGAAAGGTAACAATGAAAAAAGAAACATGTATATTAGTAGATATAGACTCAACTATAGCTAAAAGCACTTTAAATATTAGTCATCCTATTGATAACAATAGACAATCTTGGGATAAATTTCAAAAAGATATGAAGTATTATGACCCATCTTACTTTGAACCCATAGGAATAGTTGTAGATTTAATATCTACATATATTAGTGATTTTATATTTAACAGCCCTAAACTAATATTTCTAACTTCAAGAGAAGATGAAACGACAGGTAAAATTAAAGAAAATACAAAGATTTTATTACAAGATATTTTCCCTATTACAGAATTAGACTATATTTTGTATATGAGAAAATATAATGATTTTAGACCCAGTGAAACTATAAAGCAAGATATGTTAAATGATATAATTGAAGAATATGACACTTTGTTTGCTTTAGATGATGATAAAAATAATGTTGACATGTTCACAAATAATGATATAATAGTTTTACAAGTGCATAGTTAAATTTATGGTTAATAGAAGGATAGTTCATGATAAACAAAAACTTTTCAGGTTATACCTATACGGTTTGTAAAAAATGTGGTAAACTTTTTTTATTTAATGATACAGATGGTGAATTTAATGATTTGCCACCAGATAATAAGTTTTTTTGTACATCTTGTAAAAGGTATGAAACTCCAAAAGATTTTTTAAAAGCATATAACATAACAGATAAAATTATATGTAAAGAATTTAATAGAATATGCAAAAAAGCCAAAAATAGAACTTATAAAAGTATTTTAAAAGACGCTAAAGAAATTGCAAGTTATAAGGCTATTGACAAAACATAAAAACATGTTATAATAATAATAATAATAATATAAAGTTCACAAATGGAAGTATAGCTCAATGGCAGAGCAGGTGGCTCATAACCACTTGGTTTTAGGTTCGAGTCCTAATACTTCCATATTATGGGTGAGTGGTGAAGTGGCATAACACACAGAATTGCAAATTCTGTATTCATTGGTTCAAGTCCAATCTCACCCTTTTTACATGTCCTTTTTTGGATTTTATTTTGACATTTTTGAGTTGACAAAATTAAATTTTATGTTATTATATTTATATAATTTAGTCATTACACAATGAGGATATTTATGCTTGAATTTGAAAATAACGATTTCATAAAAAAGATTTTGAATGGTGATGATGAAGATTTGTTAATCAGCAGTTTTGATGTAAAAACTATAACTGGTAGAAACAAGATATTAAACTTTGTAGAACAAATGAACCTAGAGCTTAATATGCTCGGCTTCTCTAATTCGTCAGTAGAAATAGCTCGGTTCTATGATTCCCTAAAAGCTAGAGGCAAAAATTCTCACAAATTTTATACACATCCTGTTATTAAAATGATTTTAGAAACAATCGAAGATAAACCGAACTTAAAAAAATATATTCAAACAAGGATATTAGACGAAATTCAAAAAGATTTAATTAAAGAATACAATAACATTTATAACAATAATGATAAAATTTATAATGATAATCTTGAAAAAAATAAAAATTTTATTGAGGAACAACAGGAAAAAGAGAAACAATCCGCCAAAGAAAAAAGTAATACACAAGATAAAAAACTAGATATAAATTTAGATAATAAAATCCTTACACAAATTTTACCAAACCATAAGGGTATAAAAATTGAATTTCCTATATTTGATGATAATAATGATAATAATGAAGATAATAATGATGAAAATAAATTTTGGGGTTGACAAAATTATAAAGTCATGGTATTTTATAATAAAAGATATAAAGAAAGAGGTTCAAAATGGATGTGTTAAAAAAATTAAAAGACAAATTTCAAAGCGGAGAAACTGTTACTGTAAAAGTTAATAGCTCTAATTTATCTATAATTAATTATGACCCTATTAACAAAGAATTAAGAATTTTATTCAAAAAGGGTACACTTTATAAATATTATAATGTTGATATTAATGTTGCTTTAAAATTATTTAAGGCTCATTTTTCAAACCAAAGTGTAGGAAAAGAATTTAGAAAAAATGTACTTGACAAATTTTATTTTACAAAATATAATTCTGATATGGTAAAAATGTAAAATAGAACAGGGGTTTAATGTGATAATTTTAGATTTACCAAAGAAGCTAACAAAAAAAGATATAAGATATTTGGGTAAAATATATAAAGATGAAGGTTATAGTTATATTTTATCGGATGTAGAGAATAAAAATATAGACAACACCCTAATTTTAAACGGCTATGGGTTTTATAATTATATATATGAAATATATAATACCTATTTATTCGTAATTGGAAATCAAATAAAAAAAAGGATAATCAATCCTAATAAAGTTGATTTTTTATCTAAAATTATGAAATTTGAATATCTTTTAAATAATAAAAGCAAAAAAATTAAACAAATAAATGTTCCAAGCAATATGTTTACCATTATTGCTAAAGAACAATGGTTAAAAGAGGATTTTTTAGGAAAAACACAGAAAAAAATAGATGATATTATTGATAAGCAAAAACCATACTTAAAAAATATAGATAGCTTTTTTGAAAGAAGTATGAAATTTATATGTGATAATGTAGAAAATACAACAGGTCTTTTTAACAATGGCTTATCAAAGAATATTTTAATGGAAAATAAAATATATGTTCTAAAAGATGTTGATTTTGACGGTTATGTAATAAAATTCAATCATTCTAATTTCAAATAAGGGGTTTAAAATGAAATTAAATATAAAATTACCAATGCTTATTGCAGATATTGAAGCTTTTAAGGAATTTAATAACAACATAATTACGCAAGATATTAATTTAATTTGTTGTGAAAGTTTAAATACACCTTTAAAATTCCCTGCGATATGTACAGAGATTAAACAATATAGACAAGGTGAATTTATATATATTGATTATATTTGGTTGTATTATGATGATTTAAAAATATATAATGAACTATTTCAATATAAAAAAGAAAAAAATAATATTTTTAAAAAACTACTTGACAAAATAATTAATATATGCTATATTATAATTAAAGATAAGAAAGAGGTAAAGCGTGAGTTTAAAAGAGTTTGAAAATCGTAGAACATTAGGTTGGAAAACATTTATTGAAAATATGAATAAACAATATCCAGTTAAAAATTTAACAAAAGATGAAAAGAAATCTTTAAAAGAACTAATTAAAAAAGGGAATATAGTACAAAAGACTTTGAATGAGCCATGTTTAGAAGGTATGTCTTTTGAAAGATATGTTAAAGAAATTAACTACAATATTTCGGTTCAAGATTTGATAATAAATGATATTATTGAATATAGAAAAGAATTACAAAGTTGGAGAAAGGGTTAAACAAATGGATGAAAAAATAGCTGAATTTATTAATCTAAGTGCTAAAATAGATTTACCAGTAAATGAAGTTATTGAAATATTACGAGATGTTAAAACAATCGAAGATTTACAGGTTATTATTGATGAAATAAAAATTAAATATATTAAAGACTAACAAAATGGAGTAAAAAATGAGTGTAAAATTAGCAATTAAAATATTTTTAACAATAACTTTATTATGGATTGTATTTATATCATGTGTTGTATCTTGTGAAGGTGCAGAAAATAAAAAAGATAATAAAAATTCAAATAGAAATAAATCTACTTCACAAATGACATCAAGAGAAATAAAAATAAGAAATTTACAATTTAAACAATGTTTACAAAGTGGTAAAAGTAGAAGCTCATGCTACTATCTTTACTATTAATTAGACCCCTTTCATTAAAATATCGCACCCTTTATTTAATGGGTGCTTTTTTTATAAAAATGCTTGACAAACTAATTTAATCATGATAATATTATAATGTAGTTAAAAGAAAGAGGTTTAAAATGGCAAATATGAGTTATTGCAGATTTGAAAATACATATTACGATTTAAAAGATTGTTATTCAAATATTGATAATAAACTTTCTGAAAACGAAGCAATTTATAGAGAAAAAATAATTGAACTATGTAAAGAAATTGCAGAATATCTTGAAAATAAGGAATAAAGTAAAATGATTGACAAAATTTTTTATTTAACGTATGATTTGTTAAGTAATTGTTATTTTCATATTGATGATAAAAATTTATCTGAAAAAGAAAATGAATATAGAGAAAAATTAATACAATTATGTAAAAAAATTAGTGAGGTAAAGGTTTTATAATGCTTTTAGGTAAATTAACAAACAGAGAAAAAGAGATTGCAGAATTAATCACACAATGTTATTCGGATAAACAAATTATGAACAAATTGTTTATAGCTAAATCTACATATAAAACTTATCTATCCAATTTGTATGAAAAATTTGGAATATATGACCCAAACGAAAAAGAACATAGCGTTAAAAGATTAAGATTAGCATTTGCATTTTTGGATTATAAACAAAAAAACATAGAAGCATAATTTTTAAAGTGAAAGGACAAAAGAATTATGAGTAAATACATTTTAGTTAATTTTTCATCAAATTCAGGCAAACACACTTTTGCATTCGAAGATTTTAAAGAAGTAAAAGAATCAGTTATTGATATGCTTGACTGTAAAGGTTGGGCAGATAAAGCAAAAGTAGATTTAAGAAGTGTATCAAGTTGCATTGAATATTTATGCCATGATTATAGAGATGTAGATTTTTGTTATAGCAATTCATATAAAAAATTTCGTAATTATAGATACGGAAACAAGAGCAGAGCATTATAATTAAAAGGTAATAAACAATATCAAATTTACTAAATTTAAATGCTAAACATTTAATTTAATTAAATATTAAATCTAAGGCTGCTAGAATGAGTTTTAAGACGGGGTAAATATATTTTATGTATAAATTATCATAAATAATATTTGCCTAGTCTTAAATCACATTTAAAATATGTATTTGATAAAGAAAAATATTTGTGGTAACATAAAGTTGTTAAAAGAAAATTAAAGAAAGATGTTTAAAATGGATTTTTTAGATGTTAAAAGTGTTACAAGATTAGTTTATGTTTCAAAAAATTTATTTGAAAAATTACAATTACAAGGGTATCTTAAAATAGAATATTATAACGACATACCCGAAGAAGATTGTGTAAACGCAGAATTACAAGAAGAATTAAAAGATTTTATTGAATTATGCAATTATACTTTTGATAATAACGAGGCTGATATAATTGAGATTACAGTATTTATAAAATAACTCTTGACAAATAAAAACTTCTATGGTATAATAAACATGTTAAAAGAAAAGGGGTAAATATGAATATATATTTGAATAATTTATACGCATTTCAAAAAGGTAATTTTGTAGGTACAGAAGATTTAAACTATTTTAATAGAGAATTGCTTAAAAAGAATGGGTATGACTTAGATTTATTAAAAAATGTTACATTTGCCAAAGATTTAAGCGGTTGTGATGTTTACCATTTTATGTTTAATAAAAATAAAGATAAACATGTAGGTATTTATAATGGTAAAATTGAGTTTGAATATGTTTTATAAAATGCTTGACATATAATTCTATTCATGGTAATATCATATTGTTAAAGATAAATTAAAAGAAAGAAGCGAAAAAATGATTGGTGATTTAATTATAACTGAAAGAATTGGTAAATCAAAAGATGAAAAAGGCAGAGATACATGGCAAGTAGTATGTCATGGTATTATTAAGGATTGTATAGTTTCTTTGTCAATCTTAAAAGAATATAACTCTAGTTTTAATATTTTCACTATTTCAAAATTTACAAGTGATGAAATTTTGAGCTTATTATCAGATTTAAAATATACTTTAGAGTTTAATTTTGAACATCCTAAAACTTTTTATGAAAAAGAGATTGTACAATTACAAAATATAATTGAAGAAGCAGAAATCAAAGAAAATGATAAAAGAATTTTTGAAATTGAAGTTAAAATAGATTAAAAAAAAGTCTTGACAAATAATTTTAAGCATGGTAATATTAAATTGTTAAAGATAAATTAAAGAAAGATGGTAACAAGGTAAAATGAAAATGACAGATAAAGAAGAAATAATAATTGACGGTAAAGGTTGCAGATATAAAACTTGGGATAAGGATTGTGCTTTGACAGGAGATAATCACGGTGATAATATGAAACCTTGCAAATTTATAGATGAAAAAAATTGTTACTACAAACAACTTCAACGCAAAGAGCAAGAATGTGAGGAACTGAAAAAAGAGCTAGATAAAGAACATTTATTAATGCTTGATAAACAAAACAAATTAGTAAAGTATATATTAGCACTTGATGAGATTAAAGGATTAGCACAATCAATGCTTGATGATTTTGAGGAAGATAGTATTGACCAAAAATTTGAGTATTGTAAACAAATTGGAATGCTCATTGAAACCATTATCAACAAAGTAAAGGGCAGTGAATGCTTATAGTTTATTAAAAATATCTTGACAAATAATTTTAAGCATGATATAATAAACTCATAAAGTAAAGACAAATTAAAGAAAGAGGTTTAAAATGAAGTATTTAATTAATTATAAAAGATATGGAAATCTTGAAAATAAAATTTATACATTTGATGAACTTAAACAAGAATGTATTAAACTCTTAGATTGTAGGGGTTGGGATAATAAAAAGGATGTAGATTTAAGAAGCTATACATCCATGGCTGAATATTTATATAAAGGTGAAATTATTAACATATTAAAAATAAATAGTTGACAAGATAAAATCTTTGTAGTATAATTAAATGGTAACAGATAATAAAGGATATAAATAAATGACATGCCATAATGAACAACTTAAAAAAATTAGTAAAGAGATGTTAGACTTCTTAGAAGCATTCTATGTAGACGGAGATCAGGGTGAAGCTACTTGGGTTAGAATAGAGGAACTTATAAAAGAAGCAAAACAAATCCTAAATTAAAATAGATTAAAAAAAACACTTGACAAAATAACAAAAGCATGGTACAATAAAGATATAAAAAATAAAGTAGTAAATAAAAAAAATAGAAAGAGGTTGAAAATGAAAGATTTATTAAACAAAGAAGTTAAAGTTCAAGATGTAGTTGCTTATGTTTACCAAAATGACAAAGGTAGAATGGCTACAAAAACAGGTACAGTTATTAGCGTAGGCAAAAAAGCAAAAATTTCTTCAAAAGAAGGTATTATCACAGTTAAAAATGTTATCGTCTTAGAAACACCCAAAAAAGAGAAATTTAATTTTTTCAATTTTTTAAATAAAAAGGTTTTATAACTAACACCTTCTTTCTTTAAAACAAGGCAGATTAAAAATCTGCCTTTTGGTTTTTAAAAAAACATTTGACAAAATATTTATATGGTTAAGGTTAAAGGATAAAATTATGAGCTTAAAAACTAGATTTAATGTTGAAAACTTACGTGATATGTACAAAAAGAATATGCAAACCGCAATAAATTACAGATTAGCATGGGAAAAGAATAATAAAAATAAAGTTAATAAGCTAATTGAATATACTTATAATAATTTTGATAATTTAATAATTTTATCTAAAACACGCAATCTTAGTATAGCTGATTTATTGGTTGAAGATTATAACATACCATATAATGTGGCTATTGAAATAACAAGATATGTAAATTTTTTAAAAAGAGATTGACAAAAAACTTTAAGCATGTTATAATAAGCTCATAAAGACAAGATAAAGAAAGAGGTTTAAAATGAATGTGGGTGAATTAAAAGACTTATTAAAGAATATTCCCGATAATGTTAAAATTATAATAGAGGATATAGGCGATTTCAGAAGTGATTTTGGGGTAAATGAATATAAAGAAAATGACAATTCTATTAAATTCATTCTTCCAACCAAAATTATAGAGTATGAAGCAGACTATGATTTTAAAAATGACATTCCACAAGATATTGTAGCTTTTGGTGAAGATGAATATCAAAGCTTTTTGGGTGATAGAAACATTATTAAAGTTCTTGATTTTGCAGTTTTAGAAAGAAACGATTTTTTAGAAAAATATAGAGATGTTACAGACCTTGACTATGATTTAACGGAATACGATTTTTTAATGGCTGAATATTTTAATTTAAAATTGTTACTTATAAGGCTTGAAAATGATAAGAATAAATATTTATACCCTATTTATGCAGAAGCTATAAAAGAAAAAATGAAAAAATGCTTGACAAAAAAATATTAATCATGGTATAATTGAATAGTAAAGATAAATTAAAGAAAGAGGTATAAAAAATGAGCGGAACAACAACAATATACAAACAAGATATAGAATTTAAAAGTCCTAAAACAATAACATTAACTGAAATTATTTCTTTTGATAATAACAGATTAAGTG
The DNA here is from genome assembly GCA_944372195.1 of uncultured Bacilli bacterium. GTDB lineage: Bacteria > Bacillota_I > Bacilli_A > RF39 > UBA660 > Faecisoma. The sequence continues at coordinate 6,855 of CALVYK010000006.1, read as the reverse complement.
AAGAATTAATTGATTTCGCAAGAAATAGAATGTGGTGTTTAGAAGGTGAATGTGGCGCAATATTTGAAATTATCGGTTATGATATAATTGATAAATTCATTGATAAACTTAAAGAATATGATAATACAATTTCTGAAAAGAGCTTTGATGAAGAAGAAATTTATAGAGTAGATATTTCTTATTAAGAAAATGTCATTGTGAATTATTTACGTAATATCAGTGCAACATTAGGTGAGTTAAAACTCACCTTTTTTTTAAAAAAACTTGTTGACAAATAAATTTAATCATGGTATTATTATCATGTAGTTAAACAAAGGGGTAAAATAATGTACAAGATTGTAAATGATAATGTTAATGCTATTAAATATTTTGAACAAAAAAGAGAAGAACAAAATAGGTTACGCAAGTTACAATGGATGAACGATATGCAAGATTATAAAGATAATAAAGATATTGTGTTAAAAGAATATAAGAAACTTTGTAAAGAGTATTACCAAAAATTCAATCCAAAATTATTAGAAAATGGCTACATTAAACTTGATATGGAAGATTTAACCGAAAGTGAATACAATTTAGCAAAAATACAAATAGAATTTTTTAAAAAAAAGCTTGACAAATAATGTTAATTATGATAATATAAAATCAAAGGGTTATAAAATAAAGAAAGAGGTTTAAAATGATGTTTGATGTTTGGGCTAAAGATAGAGAAGATAAAAATAATGAAGTATACAAAGACAACAAAGGCAAAGTACAATTAATTATTAAAACTGATGTACAAAACCCCGATAGACCTAAATTAATTGCATGGGTTGGTAAAGCTAAAAAGCCTAGATATAATTATTGTTTTAGAACATTAGAGCATTTTAATAAATATAAACAAGATATTATCGAAGAAGTTATCGAAAGAGCAAATAAAAGAATAGACGAAAAAGAACAAGACAAAAGAATAAAAAAAGAACATAAAATACAGACTAAATTAGGCGATATTTTTCACCATAGCTTTGGTTATGATATGACAATTAATGAATTTTACCAAGTAACGGCTATAAAAGGTAGAAAAGTTGAATTAACAGAACTTAATATAGACTATGATACAACAGGCTTTTTAACATACAGGGTTAAACCTATTGTAAACTCTTTTGTAACAGATAAAGAAGGAAACAAAAAGGTAGTAAATAAAATATTACAAATTTGCACTTATAACCCCGATAAACCATGTGAATATGTTTCATTTGATAATGGCTATTATAAGCTATATAATGTAACAGAAGCGGTTAAAAGGGGTGAAACTTGGTATGAAAATAGGTGTGATTAATTACGTTTAATTGTTGACAAATATAAATAAGCATGGTATAATTTATACATAAGATAAAACAAAGGGGTAAAAAGGATATATACAAATGATAAGTTTAAATAATAAATATATAAAGCCTGTTTTAGTTGAACAATATGATTATAAAAATGCTACAATAACTGTTAATTATTTGCCTTGGGTATCAAGGGTGGCTTTATTATGTAATATAAAAAGCGATAATAAAGATATTATAAAAGAGATTATAGAAGAATTTAAAAAGAAGTATAAAGATATTTGCCCATTAGAAAATGGTATAAGTGGTATATATAACGGAGAAACTTATAATTATATTTGCACCATATATAGCTTAAAAAATAAGGAATGTTATAAGAATAACCTTTGCGACTTTCAAGTTACCTTTTGCTATGATAACTAATAAAAGTTTGACAATATAAAAATTTTAGTTTATAATAGACATGTTGAAAGTTAAATATACAACAGAATAAATAAAAGATGGGGTAACAAAATGAGAATTAAAAAAGTATTTGATGTCTATGAAGATGCAGGGCATGCTTGGATGAAAGTTAATAAAGAACTCTTACACAAAATGGGTATAGCAGATAAAATAACATCATTCTCTTATGAAAGAGGGGAATACGCATACCTTGAAGAAGACTGTGACTTAACAACCTTTTACAATAGATATAAAGATATGTATGGAATAGACATCAAATTTAGAACACACTATTCTGATACAAGCAGAATAAGAGGTTACAACGACTACAAATACAATAGAGTATAATTAAAGTGGGGTGCAACTCCAACTATTGACAAGTTAAACATCCTATGTTACAATAAGCATGTAAATAGAAATGAAAAAGAAAGAAGTAACAAACATGAAAGAAGCTATTGTAAGATTAAGTGAAGATGAATTAAAGTTAATTGATTATTGCATGATGCTATGCTTAATAAGCTCAAAACAAGAAACAAAATTCAAACAACAAGCAAAAATTTTAATCACAAAATTAAGAAAGATAAGAGCAAAATAATTATTGACAAGTAAAATAAACTATGTTACAATATGAATGTAAACAGAAATAAAAAAGAAGGAGGCAAACAAATGACATCAGCGACTAATAACCAAAAAGCACAAATTCATATTTTAAAAAATCAATTTAAACTTGATGATGATACTTATAGAGATTTAATGTTTGAACATTTTAGGGTTTTTTCTAGTGTAGATTTAACAGAGGATGAAGCAGAAAAATTTATACACATTCTACAAATGAAATATAATATAAGCTATAAACAAGGGTTTAAAAAAGCTTTTGAGCTTTTAACAGACGTAGAACTAAGCCCTACATCTAAAGTTAAACAATTTAAAACTCTTGTAAGAATAATTGAAAAAAGACAAGCTACAAATTTTGAAATTGAAATGTTTAAGAAGTTAGATATTGATGTACAAATAAATTATATTAATAACTTAATATCTAAGCTATAAAATGTTTCCTTTCGTTAAATTTTGCCCCTACTACAAAGCCCATTCAATATAAATGGGCTTTTTTTGTTATACAACAAATTTTACATGGTAACATACGAATTTTACATGTCCTTTTTTGAATTTTATTTTGACATTTTTTAAAACCCCGATTTTAAATTTACTTTTCGCATGTATATCATGTATATAAAAAAAGCCCTGTATAAAACAGGGCAGGGAGACAATTAATGTATTTTATCTTTAATTCTATTATAACATATAATATTTATTTTGTCAATAGGTTTGTTTGCTAACACACAGATTTTGTGTTGTAAACTTTGTGTTGTAAATTTTATGTTGTAAGCTTTGTATGTGCAATTGCTTCACACAAGCTAACACACAGGCTTATACATGGCGTAGCTCGTCATGGTAGCCGTAGCTCGTCATTTTTTACAGATTTTGTCCTGGAACTGCAAATTTTGTTCAGATTTTTTAATTTCGGTTTGACTTTTTTGGTATATATTTTGTATATATAGAGTTATATATATTTTGTATATATAGAGTTATATATATTTTGTATATATAGAGCTATATATATTTTGTATATACTTTTATATATACACACAAGCCGTTTTTTATTAATAATATCAACGTTCAATTTATGCTTTTATTCTATTTTTTTTTGAAAGAAAAATCAAAAAACCCCATGAAAAAGTTCATGAACTTTTTTATTAAAACATTGATTTTACAAGGGTTTAAGGGTTTTTTTCTTTTAAAATAAAATAAATTGTTGACAAAAAAAATATTTTTTGGTTTAATAAACATAAGGGAAAATTATAAATTAAATTAATTAAGACTTGTTTTGATTTTTTCAAGGATAAAAAAAAGATACTATAAATTAATTAATTTTATTTTAACCAATTAAAATAAAATAGGATTAAAAAAAGGGGGAAAAATGAAAACTAACACTAATGACATATTTTTTTCAATAAATGGAGTAACGGGGGAATCTATTCCATATTGCAAATTTTCAATAATAGAAAAATTTATTTCATACCTTAAAAATAATAAAAAAATAAATAATTATACTTATGATGATTTTTTAAATTTTTTAGAACAAATTTAAAAAACATTTGACAAAAAATTTTTTTCATGGATAATAAAAGCATAAATCAAATTAATTAAGACTTGTTTAATTTTTCAAGGATAAAAAAAAGATATCATATTTTAATTAATTTGATTTTATTTTAAAAAAAAATAGGATATTTTAAAATTTTAAAAAAGGGGGAATTAAACCATGACATGTACGATTGACATGCCGCTAAATATTAGCAGTATTTTAAAAGATTTAGGAACTACAGCGGGGCATGCCCGCTTTCAAAAAGCTTTTATTAAAAGCTTAAACAATGTTTATAATTTAATGGCTAAAAACCAATATTATAATATTGATGATTTTAATGGCGCAGTATTACAAGCATATGATGTTATTAGGGGATATAAATTTAATGAATTTTTAAAGGCAGGTAATTTAAAACTTGCGCCAAACGTGTTAATCTTTGACATGCCCTCAATTATAACTTGCAAAGGCGCATGCGCCCATTGCTATGCTTTAAAAGCCGAAAGAATCTATAAAAATACTAGAATAATGAGGCTTAAAAACTTGATTTTAATAGATTTTGCGCTTAATTATAAACCGTTTTATAAAATTTTGCAAAATAGATTAATAAACGAAATAAAATTAAAATCAAACTATTTTAAATTAAGCGTTGTAAGGCTGCATAGTTCAGGCGATTTTTATAAACAACAATATTTACAATTTTGGCTTGAAATTGCAAAAAAATTAGAAAAAATTGAAAATATTAAATTGTATACATACACAAAGCAACTTGATAATAATACAATTGATTTTATTAATGATAACTTTAAAAACTTCAACATTGTAAAATCGGTTATCGAAGCCCCAAGTGGCAAAAAATATATAAACTTTGGTAATAATGGCTATATTGGCAATATCGCAAAAATGCTAAAAAAACAAGGTATAACATACCATATATGCAATTATGGCTTAAAAAGCGGTCATGAAACAAAATGCATGGGCAATTGTACGGCTTGTTTGAATTGCAGCCATGTTCTTTTTCATCAACATTAATAGATTTTATAAAATAAGGGGAGTTAATAAAATGACATTGAATAATTATATTAATGATATTAATACAATCGAGTACAATATAAAAGACCGACATGCAACAATTCAACGTGCTTTTTTGATTTCAAAAAAAAATGACGATAAAATCTTAAAGCTTTCAAAAAAATATCTGAAATCAAAATCACTAATACTGAATATGATATTGGATAAAATTCAAGTATAAACTTTTTTTAAAAAAAACATTTGACAAAAAATTATTTTCATGGATAATATTCATATAAATCAAATTAGTTAAGGCTTGTTTAATTTTTCAAGCATAAAAAAAAGAATATTATATTTTAATTAATTTGGTTTTATTAAAAATTAAAAAAGGGGGAATTAAACCATGTTTGAAGAATTAAAAGAAAAATTACAAGAATTGGGCGGCGAAAACAATTTTATCCTACTTGTAAAATATAAAAATTGTACTCAAAATGGCGACATAAACTATTATATTAACTTATTGGGCAAAACCCATGAAAACAAACCATTGCTCTATAATTGGGCTCTAATCGAAACATTAAAAAATAAAGGCTATTCAATAAAACTTGATAAAAACCATGATATAATAGCTTATGGCGGTTTGGTCGATTATTTGGCACACTATATGCCAGAGTTACAACAAATAAAGTTATAAAATATAAAACATAAAAAAGGGGTAAAAAAATGATAAAAACTAAAAAAATAAACTTCACTTATTGCAATTTTATAAGAGGTAATAATTTTAGAAACATTTATGAAGTTGAAGCAAAAAACATAAAAAAATATGATATTATGGATATCATAAACAGTATAGACATGGGTAACTATGGCGGGCATGTTCAATATGTTGATGACAATAAAGCAATTGTACATGTTTATATTGATTGACAATTTTTTTTGTTTTGTTATATAATTGTTTCGTTAAATAAAAAAGGGAATTAAACCATGAAAAATTATTATGAAAAATGCAAAACTTTAGACGACCTTCATGAAGTTTACAAAAAACTTGTAAAAATATACACTACACGTTATTATGGAGTAGATGCCGTTAAGTTTATGGCAAAAATTGATAAACAATTTGAAGATGCACTTGCAGAATTCTGCATGAAATACAATTAAGAGTTAAACTAAAGGATAAAAGAAGGGAGAACTAAACCATGAAAAATACTTTAATAGCTGACTTATTTACAAATACAACGCTTTTTTTAATTTTCTTTACACTGATAAATTGTATGTTGGGCGGGTTTTAGATTTTAAAAAATAAAGCAAAAATTGTATAATAAAAAAAATAACAAGAGCTTTTAAAGGCTCTTTTTTTTATGTTTATGTTTTTTAATTCCTGCAAGGGGTTTTAAAAGGGTTTTAAAGGGGTTTTATATAATAGGGCTTAATACAATAGAGCTTGTAAATGGGCTTGTAATAGGGCTTGTAATAGGGCTTGTAAATGGGCTTGTAATAGGGCTTGTAATAGGGCTTGTAAATGGGCTTGTAATAGGGCTTGTAATAGGGCTTGTAATAGGGCTTATATATAATATGGGGTTATAATATGGGGTTATAATACAGCTTACCAAATATGAAGCGTTATAATATGGGGTTAAAATATGGAATTAAAACATAGATTAAAACATGGGCTTATAATATGGGCTTATAATATGGGGTTAAAATATGGATTAAAACATGGGTTAAAACATGGATTAAGCACCTTTTCCCCCCTACACCTTCAAAATACCACCACACAACAAAAACAAACCAATAGTATAATACAATAGTATAATTATATGATTATAAAGGGGAATTATAAAGGGGATTGGGGCAAAAAAAGATATTATCATGGGTAATAATCATGGGTAATAATCATGGGTAATAATCATGGGTAATAATCATGGGTAATAATCATGGGTAATAATCATGGGTAAT
>CALVYK010000005.1 GCA_944372195.1 uncultured Bacilli bacterium | reverse complement strand
AACGCCTTTATTATAGACGTTTCTCTTACATTTTAATTTCATATTATGAAACTGGAATTTACTTTTTCAATTCACAAAAACTATTTAGTAGCATAAACACTTACTTGTTTTCTATCTTTTCCAACTCTTTCAAATTTAACATATCCATCTATTTTAGCATAAACAGTATCATCAGAACCAATTCCAACATTAACGCCTGGATAAACTTTAGTTCCTCTTTGACGATATAAAATAGATCCACCTGTTACATACTCACCATCACTAGCTTTAGCACCTAGTCTTTTAGATATTGAATCACGACCGTTTTTAGTAGAACCTTGTCCTTTTTTGTGAGCAAATAATTGTATATTTAATTGCATCAATTTTAACACAATTAACACCTCCTTATTTCTATATATTTAGGGTATTGTTTTCCTAATTCTTCTAATAAATCAATCATATTATTAATCAATTTATTTATAATTTCATCACTTTTAATAATATCAATAATAACACCATTATCATCACTATATCTAATTGCTTCATTATCAATTCTTAATATAGCATTAACCGTAGTAATTACCATTGATGATACGGAAGCACAAACTATGTCTTTCCCTAATTCATCATAATTAGCGTGTCCTTTAATTATTATTTGTTTTTCTTTAATATTTACTTTAATCATTATTTTCTTCAATTTTTTTAATTTCAACTTTAGTATATGGTTGACGATGACCTTGAGTTTTACGGTATTTTTTCTTAGCGTTATATTTAAATACTTTTATTTTTTTATCTTTACCGTGTTTTAAAACTTCACCTGTAACTGTTACATTACTTAAGTAAGGATGTCCAGGAACGCCATTAATCATTAATACTTTGTCAAATGTAACTTTCTTACCAGCTTCAGAATCTAATTTTTCAACATAAATAACTGAACCTTCTTCAACATAGTATTGTTTTCCACCTGTTTCAATTACTGCTTTCATTTTTTACCTCCTTTAATCTCAGACTCGCCATTAAGGTGATTACTCTTAAAACCTTTTCTGTGCGGTTGTAGAGAGGCCTCTACACAGTTTCTAATTTTAACACATTTCCCTTTATTTGTCAAACACTTTTCTAATAATTTCTTTTTCTGTATAAAACTTATTATTAATATTGAAAATATGTTTAGTTTGTTTATACATGCTATTTATATTTTTAATAACTTTATGTTTTTTATAATTAAAATCATATAAGTATCGTTCTAGTAAAAATTTATTGAAATAATACTTATGTTTAATAATTTCTTTAAATAATTCAACTACTATAAATATTAAAATAAGTGATAAATCTATTTTATATAATATTATTAAAATAATAAAAATAAAAGATAATACGATACTTAAAATGTGACTTAGTTTATAAGGAAAAAATATATTAAATATAACATTAAATATTTTACTACCATCTAATGGATAAATTGGTAATAAATTAAATAATAATATAGCTATATTATAATAATTGAATATTAAGTTATCTTTATATATTAAATAAAAAACTATTTGAAATAAAGGACCTAATATCGCTATAATAAATTCTTCTTTTAATGATTTATCAACATTCTCATTAAAAATTGTAATGCCACCAAACGGTAATAAAATAATTTTATCAATCTTCCATTTAAATATTAAAGCACCTATTATGTGGCCTAATTCATGAACAATAATTATTGAACTGAAAATAATAAAATTTTTAAAATTTCCAGTTATAAAACAAATAAAACCTATTATATAAAAAAATATATGAATTTTAAAGGTATTTTTGGTAATCAATTACCTCACCTTCTTTATAAAATACTAAATATAAGTTAGAATTGGAAACACCAATTAAACTTCCATCTTTTACATAATCATATAGTTTTAAATTGATCTCCTTTAAATTAGAATACCATAAATCAATACCATTTTCTTGTTGGATTATAACTGTATTCCCATACCCTTCTTTTTCTCCTATAAATATGACAATACCAGAATCTAAAGCTGGAACTAAATAGTTATCTTCTACTAGTAAAGAAACGCCATCTTTATATTTATTGGCTTCACTATAATTTAATTTTTCATTGAATACTGGTGTTATATCTTCAAAATATTTACTAAAAGGTAAAGCAGAACCAAATTTGTTTTGATACCATTTATTTATTTGAGCAAAAGAAATATTTTCAGTATATACATATTTATAAAATAAAGTTTTAAATTGATCATTTTTTAGTAATACTAAAGTTAAAATTGTTAAAGCAACTAAAAACAAAAACTTAAAAGCTGTAGATTTTTTTATCATTTATTTCACCTAAATAAATATATGTAAAAAAAAGTCAAAAATTAATTTGACTTTTCATATTCTAAAACATTTGTAATCATTTTCTTTAATGCAGTCGATGTAACCGTAGCACTACTTACTGTATCTAATGATTCTAAATTATCTTGACTATCGATCAATTTGTTTATATAGTTTTCATCTAGTACTAATTGATATCTGCTAGCAGTTTCGTGATGGGAAGTAATTTCAATAGAAATTATCTTGCCATTTTCAATGGTAACAGCTGCTTTTATTTTTCCACCATAGCCTTTTTGAGAGACATTATAAATAGTTTGATTATTTGATTTTTCTTTACTAATCAGTTCAAAATTAGGGTCGCTACTACCTTCAACTCTTCTAGTAGAAGCCAATAATATTGTTGATATCATGATAACAATACAGATTAAAAAGAACCAAATAATTGATTTAATAAAATTAAATCTTGATTGAACACCTATTTTATCTAAGAAAACAACAAAAATATCTACGATTAATATACTAAATGCTACTCCTTCAACTCCAGTAAATCTAAAAATAACTGTTATTAGTCCCAATAAAATTCCTTGTAAAATTTGACCTATTGGAGTGACGCAACTAGTTACAGGATCTGTTGCCATAAATACGGCCCCAAACATTAATCCACCGCTTAAAATTTGATAAAATGGATAATATATTCCTTCGGATAATAATCTACTTATTCCTAAAGTTATAACAAATACCGTTAAAACATAAAATAAAGATATACGCCATTTAATTGTTTTGGTTAAACTTAAAAATATAAATGCAACTAAACACAATAAAGAACTTGTTTCAATAAAACTACCTGGAATAGTCCCAATAAAGAAATCAGATAAATCACCATATGGTTTTACTAATTCATTATAACTTCCAAGTCCAGTTACCATTGATGCATTAGTTAGTGGGGTTGCTTTACTAATGGTATCTAATTCATAGGCATTAAAATAATTATTCGTAGTTAAAATACTAGAGAAAAATAATATTATAAATAAATATCCAACTAGAGCAGGATTAAATATATTTTTACCAAATCCTCCAAAAGCAATTTTGCTAATGCTTGCAATAATACTACCAATAATTAAAATATATATTGGAGTATGTAAAGGTAAAATCAAAGATAAAAATAAACCTGGAAAAAAAGCATATGAATTTTTAATATAGTTTTTTTTCTTTAAAATTAGAGCATATATAGCTTCGACAAGAAATGAAGATAATGAAGCAATTATAATTGAAATTATTGGACTAAATATATCAATAAAACTTATCATTCCATGACTATAAGGAATATAGCAATTTTTATAAATACTAAATATAATAAGTGGTAATAAGGCAATTAATAAATTAAACATTATTTTGTTAGTTTTATATTTGCTTTTCAAAAATGGTCCCATTATTTATCACCCCTTACTATTTTTTTGGCATCTTTAACTCTTTCTCTGACCGATAAACTAGCAGGACATATATAAGAACACAAGCCACATTCAATACATTTCTCAGGATGTAGTTTTTTTAATTTATTAATATCATTTTCTTTTTTTATCTTTGTTTTAATTATTAAAACTGGGCTTAATTTTGAAGGGCAAACTTCAACACATTTACCACATTTTAGGCAAATAGTAGGTATATCAATCTTATTTTCCAAAGCTAAAATACAATTCATATTTGCCGATACAACTAAATCCTCTGCTTGTATGCCCATCATTGGCCCACCAGCAACTATTACACTATTTTCCTTAACTTTTAATTGCTCTAAAACTTCACTTACTGGTGTTCCAATTTTAATTAATACATTTCTTTTTTCTTGTAAATTTTCACCTGAAAAAGTGATTATTCTTTCTATTAATGGTTTATTGTATTTTAATACCTCATATATTGCATAAATTGTTGAAATATTATTGACAACGATTCCTTCTTCAATTGGATATTTATTATATTCTTTGTGAATAACTTCTTTTATTAATTTTCTTTCCCAACCCATCGGATAAACATTAGGCACTAATTTAATTTTAATTTTTAAATATGTTCCAATATAATTATCAAATATTTGCTTTAATTCAACATTCTCTTTCTTTATAGCAATTATAGCTTCGTTGATCTTATTTATCTCTAATATTGCATCGATTGCTTCTAAGATTTCTTCACACTTTTGTTTAGCTAAAATATCATCAGCTGTAATATATGGCTCACATTCTACTGCATTAACAATGAGCGTAGTTATATTTTTAGGCTCATATTTTACATATGTTGGAAAACCAGCGCCACCTAAACCGACTATACCATTTTCCATTAATAAATTTAAAAATTCTTCCTTTGTATATTTATTTATACTTCTTTTTACGCTCAATTTTTGTTCAATTTTTTCTTTAAAATCATTTTCAATTACAACACATTTTACTTTTGTACCATTAAAACATGTTTTTTCTTCAAAATCCAATACTGTACCGCTTATACTTGAATGAATAGGTATTCGAAAATCGCCTTTTCTTTTACCGATAATACTTCCCTTATAAACATATTCGCCTTTTTTTACTAAAATTGTGATATTTGTATCATTGCCGCTTATTAATGGTATGTATACTTTCTTAGGTTTATTATAAACAAGTAATTTATTATTTGTCAATTTATGTTTATCTATTTTAACATTCATATTATCACACTTTCTATTTATAATAATTATACTAAATTATATATCTAAATTCAAGAAAAAAAACAAGAAATTTAATTTTCTTGTTCACCTTTATTTTTAAAATGCAACACAATTGGTGTTCCCTCAAAATCAAAAGATTCTCTTATTTTATTTTCTAAATATCTTTCATAGGAAAAATGTATTAACCCCTTGCTATTTACTTGAATGTTAAACGTTGGAGGTTTGATTGCTACTTGATTACAAAAATATATTTTTAATCTTTTACCTTTATAAGATGGAGGCAAATTAAGATTATAAGCATCCTTTATACAATCATTTATTAAATTAGTAGCAATCATTTTGGTACTATTATTATAAACTTTTATTATTTCAGGCATTAAAGTGTGCATTCTTTTATGAGTTTTAGCCGATAAAAATACAACTGGAGCATAAGTAACAAATTGAAAATTATTGCGGATATCCTTAATAAATTTTTTCATTGATTCGTCTTTATCTTCAACTGTATCCCATTTATTAACTACAATAATGATAGGTTTGCCAGCTTCTATTGCATAACCTGCTATATGCTTATCATGTTCAATTATTCCGGTTTCAGCGTCAAGCACTAACAAGCAGACATCTGATCTATCAATTGCTTTCATACTTCTTAATAAACTATATTTTTCTACTGCCTCATATATTTTTCCTTTTTTTCTCATACCAGCAGTATCAATAACAATAAATTTTTCATTATGATAAATAAAAGGTGTATCAATTGCATCTCTAGTAGTTCCAGCAACATTGCTTACAATTACTCTTTCCTCATTTAAAAGAGCATTAACTAAACTGCTTTTACCTACATTTGGTCTTCCAATGACACTAAATTTTATTGAATCGTCATCTTCGTCGACTATTTCTTTAAAATCTTTAGTAATCTCTTTTAACAAATCGTATATTCCTTCATTTTGTTCGGAACTTATATTTATATAATTTTCAAATCCTAATTCATAAAAATCATATATATTGTCTTTCGCTAGTTTACTATCTATTTTATTGATAGCCACGATTACTTTTTTGCCAGATTTTAATAGCATGTCCTTAACTACTAAATCATTAGATGTAAGTCCTTCTTTAGCATCTACTACAAAAACAATAATATCCGCTTCATTAATAGCTATTTCAGCTTGTATTTTAATTTCATCATTAAATTTTTCATTACTAAGATCAATACCACCAGTATCAATCAAATGAAAAGAATAATTTTTAAATTTAACATTGCCATATAATCTATCCCTCGTAATGCCTGGAGTATCTTCAATTATAGCCATTTTTAATCCAACTAATCGATTAAATAATGTACTTTTGCCAACGTTTGGTCTTCCAACTAGTGCCACAACTGGTTTTTTCATAAGCTCACCTTCTTACCATATTTTAAAACATATTTTATCTTCTTGCCATAAACAATATTCGCATATTCTAATATTTTATTTAAATCTTTATTATTTTTTAATTGTAAATATATCTTATCCTTCAATTTATAAATATTTGAATTATTTATTATATTTTTGCTTAAGTATTCATAATCTATTTCATATAAAAATATATTATTATTTAATTTAATTTCCATATCTATTTGGTTGAAATAATTATAATAATCTAATTCTTCATTTTCTATCTCAATAACGCTACCATAAAATTCATCAGTATATATATTAATATTATAGCAACCATTTAATTCTAAATGGTAATATTCTTTAAATTTAGTGAACAATTTTGTAAAATATTTTTCTAAATTTATTTGCTTAAAATTAATTTTTTTATTTAAAAAAACAATTATTTTGTTATCTTTATTGATTAATTTCATTTTAATCACCTAAGATAGTTTATGAAATAATTAATAAAATGTCAATTAGATTGTTCTTTCTAGTTTTTGATATATTTCATCTTTTCCTATCTTTGTAACATTACTAAACATTACAAACTCATCACCTACTACTAAATCCAAATCTTCTAATAAAACAGTCCTTTGTTGTTGTTGTTTAGTAATAGGAATTTTGTCTACTTTAGTAGCAACAATTGTAACGGGAAGTTTGTAATACTTCAAAAAATTATACATCATTATATCATCGTTAGATAATTTATGCCTAAAATCAACCAACATAAAAACTTGTCGTAAATTTTTTCTGTTAGTTAAATAGTCTTCCATCATAAGTCCAAATTTTTTTTGCTTTTTCTTATTAACTTGTGCATATCCATATCCTGGTGCATCAACCAAATAAAATTGTTCATTAACAAGATAAAAATTAATAGTTTGTGTTTTACCAGGAGTAGCTGAAGTACGAGCATAATTTTTTCTATTAATTAATGTGTTTATAAAACTACTCTTGCCGACATTAGATCTTCCGACTAATAAAAATTCTGGCTTATTATCGGTTGGATACTGACTGCGTCTAACTGCACAAATTGATAAATTTACTGAACTAATCTTCATTAAAGTCACCTCGTAAGTAAAATAATTATAACATTTAGCAATATATTTGTCAAAAAAACTATCTAGATTTTACAGCTTCTAAATAGTTTTTTCCAAATTTAACTTTATCCGTTACAAATTGCCCTGATTCAGAATCAAACGCAAATTCAGCTGAATGTGTTTTTTCATCATAATTAACAAAATTATCAGTTAATTTATTTTTATCAAAAGATTTAAAATGAGCATTTTGTGTTTTAAACTCTTCAAAAAAGACGTTTAATTTTTTCCTTATGTTATATGGATCTCTATCTTTTGAATAAAATCCTGGAATAATTAGATATTCGAAATTGTTTTTCTTATTAAAATCAATTAAAGTTAATAATTTCATTAATGTAACTTGCCAATCAGTTGATAAATGAGCCACAATTGCTGTTTTACTACTTTCATCATATAATAATAATCCAAAACATGTTGCCAAACCTTGCGTTCCGACAACGGGCTTTTCGTCCGTTGAAATTACTGCATCATCCATTTTTGCTAAGTTTAAAATGTCAGTTAAATCTTTTTTCAAAATAATATCCTCCTTATAAAATGGTGGAGTCGAGGGGAATCGCACCCCTGTCCGAAAATATAAAGATTAAAGTTCTACAAGTTTAGATAATTTGTTAATGTCCTAAATAATAATAAACTATCAAAATTTTATTTAGTAATTTCTATATTTATTCATTGATAATTCTAGAAAAAAATTATCAATATAACTCACTAATCGAGCCTCTTTTATATTTCGTGAGTAAAAATATAAAGAAGCAGCCTTCTAATATATTAAGCGAAAGCTAATTGATTTCTGTTTCCAGTTATTTTTAAATTTGGATGTATCGTATACCTTACGACTTGCACTCTAAAAATTATTATTTCCGTCGAATCTAAACGACCCCGTGTGGAAGAAATTATACCACATTTTTTTATATTTGTAAAATTCACTTAATTACATTAACTTTAACTTTTGATTTGTCAGCCATTGGCATAATTTTTACCGTGAATATTAAATTGTTGATACCCAAATTACTTAATTGACAGTTCAATTGTTCAGCATCTTGCTCTGAGAAAACTTTATTTTCAACTTTACTACTATATTCGGCATACATAAAAAAGGCATCTATTAAATTTTTTTCTATTGAAAAATCAGTAATCATTCCACAAATATATTCATATTCATTTAAATATTGATTAAAACATACATTGTATATTTTATTAAGTATTGGCAACCCATAAAACTTATTAGTTGTTATTATTATTTTTTCTAATACATAAAAAGCGTACTCTACATAATTATATAAACAAAAATCAATCATTCTGTTTAAGATATTATCTTGCAATTCAAAATATTTTAAATTTTTTTCTTTAAATATTTTTTCTATTTGTAATATTTTATCAAAATATAATTGTCCGACATTATCGACAGATTTTATTTCTGGCTTAAACTTTTTAATAAAATTTAAATATTCATTAATTTTACTTATAATATTATTAGTTTTTCTTATAAATTCATTTCTATTTTCAATATCTAAATATTCCATTATTTTATTCCCCCTAATAGTTTTTCAAATCCCTAGCCAACTGTCTTTCGATATCTTTTTTCTTAATAGATTCTCTTTTATCATAATTTTTTTTACCTTTAGCTAAACCTATTAATAATTTAGCTTTACTATTTTTAAAATACAATTTAATAGGTACCAAAGTAAAGCCATCTATTTCTAATTTATCTCTTAATTTTAATATTTCTTTTTTATGCATTAATAATTTTCTCGTTCTTGTTTCATCATGATTAAATCTATTTCCCTGTTCATACTGGCTAATATGCATATTAAGAATAAATATTTCATTATTCTTAATAATTGCATAACTATCTTTTAAATTACATTTACCTAATCTAATTGATTTAATTTCTGTCCCAGTTAAAACTATACCAGCCTCAAATGTATCAATTATTTCGTAATCAAAGTTAACTTTCCTGTTTTGTATTTCCATCTTTTACCACCTCAAAATCAATTGTTCTTTTATCTTTGTCAGCAGCAATAACCCTTACTTTAATACTATCTCCTAATCTAAATCCTCGTTTATCTTTATTTCCTCTTACAGTAAATGTCGTTTCATCATAAGTATAATAGTCTCCTTTAATACTATCTAATCTTATTAATCCTTCAATCAAATTAGGAAGTTCTACAAACATTCCAAATGGCATAACCGAACTAATAATTCCTTCATATTCTTCACCAATATGATCCATCATATATTCAGCTTTTTTCATATCATCAACTGCTCGCTCACATTCAATACTTCTTCTTTCCATATTGGATGTATGTTCAGCAACAAAAGGTAATTCCCTCTCATAAAAACTAATAGTTTCGTTATTAATATTGTTATCAAATAAATATGTATGTAATAGTCTATGTACGGTTGTATCCGGATACCTTCTAATTGGTGAAGTAAAATGAGTATAACACTTACTAGCAATTCCAAAATGACCTATATTATTAGTATCATATATAGCTTTTTGCATACTTCTTAAAAGTAATGCTGATAATAAATGAAATTCTTTTTTATCTTTTAATTGGTCTAATATATTTTGCATAGTCTTTGGAGTAAGTTTATGTAAATCTTCTTTTACTTTATAACCTAATATGTTTAAAAATCTCATAAAATTATTTATTTTTTCTTCATTAGGCTCACCATGAACACGATAAATAAATGGTAGTTCCATATAATAAATATGAGTAGCTACTGTTTCATTAGCAGCTATCATAAAGTCTTCAATTAACTTTTCTCCTTCGCCACGATATCTTAAAGTAACATCAATAGCTTTGCCTTTATCGTCTACTATGATTTTAGATTCATCAATATCAAAATCAATGTAACCTCTTTTTTCTTTATTTTTACGAAGAATATGCGCTAATTCTAACATTAGTCTTAACTTTTCTTCATATTCTCCATATCCCTCTGGTACGATATTTTCTTCTAATATTTTATTTACATTTTTGTATGTCATTTGTTTTCTAGATCTAATAACAGATTGTAATATATTATAATCGACAACATTACCATTTTTATCTATTTCCATAATACAGGATAAAGCCAATCTATCAACATTTGGATTTAAAGAACAAATACCATTTGATAATTTGTGAGGTAACATTGGTATTACTCTATCCGCTAAATAAACACTAGTTCCACGATCAAATGCTTCACTATCAAGAGCTGTATTAGGTCTAACATAATAACTAACATCAGCTATATGTACACCCAATTTATAATTATCACCTATCTTTTCAATCGATATAGCATCATCAATATCTTTAGTATCATCACCATCAATAGTAAAAATTATTTCGTTTCTTAAATCAGTTCTACCACTTAAATCTTTCTCTAAAACTTGATCAGGTAAATTATTTACTTCTGCCATTACCTCATCGCTAAAAGTATCAGGAATTCCCATTTCATTAGTAATAGATAATATATCAACCCCAGGATCATTTTTATGGCCTAATATTTTAATTACATCACCTTTGTAATTATTATCTTTTAGTTTGTTTGTAATTTTAACTAAAACTTTATGACCAGGCATAGCACCCATAGTTTTATCTAATTTAATAGTTATTTTTACTCTTTCATCATCTAAATCAACATAAGGAACATTTTTATTTAAGTAAACTTCGCCAACCATTTGTTTAAATTTTCGATCAACTATTTTAACAATTCTTCCTTCTAAATCTATTCCCTTTGGTGAAGTTATTTCCACGACTACTCTATCACCATGAATTGCGCCATTCATATTGGTAGGTGCAATAAAAACATCATCATCTCCTTCAATATCAACAAAACCATAACCTTTTTTATTAGCTATCATAGTACCTAATTTTAAATGACTATTAGTAAATAATAAATAATTGTTTTTTTTAGTTCGATATATTTTCAAACTATCTTCCATTTCATTTAATACCTTTAATAATTGTTTTAGTTCATCAACAGAATTAAAACCTAAACTATCGTTTATTTCAGTAACTGATAATGCTTTATCCGTATTTTTTAATAATTCTATAATTTTTTCTTCCATAAGTTTCTCCTATAAATCTTCTATTTTTTCTACTTCTACTTGATTGATTGAATTAAACCTTTTAGTTATTTTATCAGTAGTGGTATGTATTTCTTTAGCATCTTTACTTACAGTTTCAATACTTCGATATAATTTATCCCATCTTTCTTTATATCTATTAAATTCATTACTTAATAATCTCAACTCATTATGAATAACACTAGCATATTTATCTCTTTCCATATTTTTGATTATAACTTGAATTGTAGTTAGTGTACTAATTAAAGTTGTTGGACTAGTAATCCACACTCTTTTTTTATAAGCATACTCAATTATGTCGGTATGATGGGCATTTACTTCCGCAAAAATGGCTTCTGCTGGTAAAAACAAAATAGCTTGATCACTAGTAACTCCATCTATTATATACTTGCTAGCAATAGCATCAATATGTTTTTTCATATCGTTTCTAAACATTTTTTCAGCTTGTTCTCTTACACTTACTTCATTATTTTTATCAACCATCATTTGATAATGTTCTAAAGGAAATTTTGAATCAATTGCGATTGTTCCTAAAGGAAGTGGTGCGAATAAGACGCAATCCGCTATAGTATCATTATTAAATTTATATTGCATTTGATATATTTTATCATTATCACCAAATATGTTATACATTATATTTTTTAAATTAACCTCACCGAATATTCCTCTTGTTTTCTTATCAGTTAAAACACTTTGTAATGATATAATGTCATTAGACAAATTATCTATTTTCTTTTGGGCTTCATCAATTTTAGTTAATCTTTCTAAAACATTAGTAAATGTTTTATTAGTTTTTTCAAAATTTTCATCTAATCGTTCGTTAACTTTATTATTAATTAAATTTAATTTATTATCTAATTTATCAATTAACTTATCAAAATCATTTGTTAAATCTTTACTGAAAGATGATTTAAACTCACTAACTTCTTTAACTACATTTGTTTCCAATTTGCCTAATCTTTCGGTTATATTTGATTCGTTTATATTTTTTGATAATGATAATATACAAACTATTAATATAACTATTAATAAAATAATTATTATATATTCCATACAATCACCATCTTCATTATATCATATTTTTATAAAAAAAAAGCCTTATATTAATTATAAGACTTATTTTTCTAATAACCATCCTTCATAACCTTTTACAATATTATATACTTTATATCCTTTTGCGGCTAGAATATTACAAACTTTTAAACTATTTTTACCATATTGACAATATATGTAATATTCATCGACTTTATTTAAATATTTTTCTGGATTTTTTAATAATAATATATAAGGTATATTAATTGCACCATTTATATGGTTATCATTATATTTTTCAATACTTCTAATATCAATAATATTTATATTATTTTTTCTTAATAATTCTTTTATTGAAATATTTAATACCATATAACCACCCTAATACATTATATGTACAAGGGAATAATTAATAAAGGTAATTAAACTATTCATCATCGTCATTAAAGAAATCATCGAAGAATTCATCGTCAGTTACACCATTAATTACTTTGTTTTCTTCTTCTTTTAATTCGATTTTAGGCTCAACATTATCCATTTTGTTTTCAGAATTATTAGTTGAGTTATTTTCTTTAACAATTGTATTTTCTTTTGGTTTAGTTTCAGTGATTTTAACTTCATTTTCTGGTTTAGTAGTTTTTTCAACATTTTTTTGTTCAATCTCTTGATTATTTTTATTTTCTTTATCACCTTTTAACTGTTCTTGTTTTTCTTGTTCTTCCAATTCAGCTATTTTAGCATCAATTCTCTTTACTAAAGAATCAATGTCAAAAGAATCATTTTTCGAAGAATTAGAAACAGGTTTTGAAAAAGATGAACCACCAGCCATTGAAGAATTCATAGGGTTAAAAGAATTCATCATTTCATTTAATTTTAATTCTCTTTTTTTATCAACAAAAGCCTTTATATCAAATAATTTAATTTCTTGTTTTTCTCTTACTGGATAAGTTGCTTTAGGATATGATTTTCCCCAGCCACCTTCCTTTTGGATTTTCCAGTCAGGAACAACTTTAGTTTTAAATGGCATTGATCTAATTCTTAAGACAATTATAGTATTTTCTGGTAGTCTTTGTAAATCACTAACAGTTACTAAAGGTGTACTAGCAGTTTTGTCTTTTTCTTTTGATTTAACTTCACCACACAATTTACTTATTTCCTCTAGTGAAGCTAATTCACTACTGATAAGATAAACTATATTACCACAGTTACCTTTTATGGTTTCACCATTTTCTTTGCCATAAACTTGATATAATTGAGCAAAGTTTTGAATAATAAATGTAAATCTTATATTTCTACTTCTTGCCGCAGTAACCATTGTTGTTACATCCTTTAAAGGTGGCATATTGGCAAACTCATCTAATATAAAATTAGTTTTAAATGGTAATTTACCACCAGATTCTTGAGCTACATCAATTAAAGTTTCATAGCATTGTTTAATAAATATTGTAACTAAAGAATGATATGTTTTCTTTTCATCTTGTATAACTAAGAATACTGCTGTTTTTTTTCTACCAATATCTTTTAAATCAAAATCACTGTGACTTAACATTTCAGATAAATTTTCTCTTGAAGAAAATAATTTTATCTTTTGTTTAAATACTGACAAAATACTACTTTTAGTATCACTAGGTGCCATAATAGTTGAAGAAACATTAATATAAGCTGGACTTGATTTATCTTTGTATCCAAAATATTCTTTGATATATGTACTATTACCAATTTTTTCTTCACCTACAGTTGTCATTAAGTTAATAGTATTTAAATTTATTTCATCTTCTTTTGCATCTTCGAATAAAGCTAAAGCTAAGCCAGTAAAGTAATCCGCTGATGTTTTTTCCCAGAATGGATCTTGATTTTGGGCTTTATCATCATAAAGAATATTCATTGCTAAGTCATCTAACAATTCATTTGCTTTATCCTTGTTACCGCTTTTATATAATTGATAAGGTAAACCTAATGGATTCCAAGCACTACCTCTTTGTGGATCACGGAAATTTAATAGAACAATATTGTATCCTTTTTCTTTTAACATTTCAGCATTGTTTTCATAAATTTCGCCTTTAGGGTCAGTAATAATCATTGATTCACCCTTTTTAGCTAATATTCTAACCATTGGCTGAACCATAGTTTGCGTTTTTCCGGCACCAGTAGAACCCAAAATAAGATTATGATATTCTCCAGAATCAACCCAAATTTCTTTACCGTTATTTATTAAAGGGATACCAGCATATTCACTAGTTTCTTGACTTGGTAATACTTTATTAATGTCCTTTTGTTTTTTAAATTCTTTTTCATCTGCCCATCTAGAATAACCTTTTTCTTCTTTTACACCAGTGCTAAATCCAAATCCTTTATCTCTTTCAAAAAAATACGAAGAAACACTTGTTACAATAAAAATAATAGAAAATATGTAACCAACTATAGTTGGAACTATATATTGTTTTGAAAAAGCAGGAATTGGATTAAATCCATGGAATGTTGCATTACTCGCAAAACTACCTAAATTCAAAACAGCAATTGCAACAAAATATAATAAAACTACAGCAAATATTGCAAAAATTAAATAATCTTTAGCGCTAGCTTTAAATTTTAATTTCATTATGTTCACCTCATAACTATAAATAAGTATATCACATTATTTAATCAATTTCATTATTTTTTTTTATTTTAATAAAAATATATAGAGATGTTATCAATATAAACAAAATAATAATTCCAATTATTGATAATAATAGTAAATTATTTTGAATATAATCTAAAATCATTACATCATATCTAACCTTAGGGCCTATTTTAAAGTATAATGTATTTTTAGTTGTATCTTTATTTACAATCCAAGTATATATATTATTTTTTTCATCTACTTCATCTGCATTATGATTTACAACTTGATTATAAAACTTAATATTAATTGTATATGTATTTTTTTTCATATCTTCAGATACAATTTCATTATTTTTTATGCTTTCTAAAAACTGATTTTTTGAAGTTTCAAAACTAGTATAATTTCCAATTCTTTCTATCGTTGCATTATAAAACATATTTTTGAATGAAACAGAAGTTATATAATCATTTAAATTCTCGTAATTTCTAGTAACAATAAAACTAGAAATATCTTTACCTTTTTTAGTATCTACCTTATAATTTTCATAACCGGAATTTTGTAAATACAAATTCGAATAATAATCAAGATACTCATCCTTAGACATATTACTATTATCAATAGTATTGTTATCTATAAAAACATAAAATTTTTCTCTAACTTCTTCTTTATTAGTTATAGTTAAATCATATTGAACATTACATCCTGTTAATAATAATATCACAAAAAATATAAATATTTTCTTCATATAATCCTCCTAACTACAACTTGAGCAACCTGACTGTTGATTACATTGTTGTTCTGAATCATAAATAGCTCCACCAACCATACCAGTTAATTGAACGTTTTTAAAATAATTTACAGCGTCTTCTCCAATTTTTAAACCATTTTCATAATGATATATTTCAATGTGTAAATGATTTCCTGTTGAAGTGCCAGTCGATCCAACATTACCTATTTTTTGACCAGCTTTTACATGATCACCTACATTAACATAAGTAGAATATCTAATTTGATGAGCATACAAACTATAATATTCATATTTGCCAGTAGAAGAATCATAATTACCATGACCTATTACAACATAATTTCCATATGACGAATGATTAGCTACGTTTGAAACAACGACACCATCTGCAATAGAATAAATATTAGCATCAGCTGGCGCACCAATATCAGTTCCACTATGGTGCCTACAGCAATTATTAATAGGATGCACGCGCCATCCAAATGCAGAAGTAATTCTATTATATTCCAAATCAAGCGGATATCCAATTGTAGATATTTCAACTGTTTCAATTGTTCCTTTATAAAATAAATTTAAAACTTCTTCATAGCTACTTCCTGAATTTATCATGTTATTTGCTATTTCTTGATCTAATATGTTTGTAGTAGAATCACAAATTTCATTTGTGCAACTAGATCTATATTGAGTTATAACAAATGAACCATCTTCTATGACGAACTCTGAAAATGTACTATCTATCGCATTTTTAATTTTTTCTAAAGTTTCAACATCGTCAGTTAAAGGGCCACGGTAATAATTACCACTCTCGTCTGGTCCACTTACTATTGTATCGTGATTGTCATCTTCTCCATCATCCATACTATGGCACCCATTCGTAACACTACAATAAACCTGATTCATGGCGCAACTTTTCACTCTTAAGTTTGTTGGTAGATTATTAACATCTGCGTTGTTTATAGCATATAAATAATTTTTAACAACTACCGCCATTAATTTCAAAAATTCTTCTGATCTTCCTGTTGCAAAGCCTTCGACATACAATACACCTTGTATATACTCATATAATGAAACTTCCTCCATAACAAGGCCATTATTACAATCTAAAATAGTTACCGTAATATTGTTAACGCCAAAATACTGTGATGAATTTTCAGTTCCTGATATGTATTCATAAAATTCCACTCTGGAGAATATTTCATCAATTACACTTTCAATTTCTATATTTATTTCTTCTCCCTGCTTATTATCAAAATAAAAATTCCTTATAAAATAAACTTTC
Source organism: uncultured Bacilli bacterium (assembly GCA_944372195.1). Classification (GTDB taxonomy): domain Bacteria; phylum Bacillota_I; class Bacilli_A; order RF39; family UBA660; genus Faecisoma. The sequence goes on along the minus strand of CALVYK010000005.1, from coordinate 60,965 downwards.
AAATACTCTCGATATTTATCAATATCTAACACATACTTCGTCTTCTTTGTTATTTCGTTAGCTTGTTCATTATTAACTGAATCGCAATCAATTTCTTTATTATTTTTATCATAACAAACTGTTAATTCAGAAACCATATTTTGCGCTAAAATATTAACTTTTTTTTTGCTTTTTTTAAAATCAATCATATTAGATGATGGTAACGTTTCCATATCCATATCATCAATGTTTTCAAGAGTAACTAAGGGGTCGGCATAAGTCAATGTGGCAATTATTAAAGAAGTGTTAAGCTCGACGTTTTTTTCGGTTTTATATTCTTGATATACTTTTTCTACTTCATCATAAAAATTATTTTTTTCTATTTCTGTACACTCTTCATCAGTGCACCAACCTCTTAATGTCACAAAGTTACCAACTTTTTCAAAAAAAGATGAAGTTCTTCCTAACAAAGAATCCATATAAAAAAGAGGTGATATGATAATACTTATAACAGTAATAATTATCAAGAATACGAAGCAACCACTTATTAATCCAGGTACAATAGCCAAAAATTTTGTAATTTGTTTTGAAATTTCAACAGAACCATTAACACTATTATTTTCATCAGATTGATTATTATTTTGCTGATTCTTTAAATTTTTTTTTGCTTTTAACATATTTAATGGATTGCCAGGTAATATAGAAGAATTATCTGCGGCTTGATTTAATATCTTATCTCCGACTTCAGTTTTTGATAATTTTTCAACTACCTGACCACCAACACCTGGTGCATAAGCATCAGCCGCTTTTTTTAATCCTTCTTTTGCAACAGTTTTTTTATACTGTTTAACTGGAGACCCATTATTTAACGATTGATTATATCCATTTTTTTGTTTATTTAGTTGTCCTGTGTTATTTTGTTCTTGAATTGGTTTTGAATAATAATTATTTTTTTGTTCTATAGGTGATGAAGAAAAATTTCCATGTTTGGGAATTTTTTCGTTATTATGAATATTATTTAGTTTATTATCTTTGTTATTTATTTCATTATTCATTTACATCACCACCAATTAATTATAATCCACCGCCACTTCCAAATGAGTCTAATTCTTGTTCAGTAGCGATAATATTTATTCTCATTCTTCTGCTACCACACACAAATAATGCTTCGCCTTGGTTATAACGTTTTATGCTCTCTTTTTCATTGTCGTTTAAATCAATTAATTTTGATAAATCTTCTACTGCTTGCTTCTTTAAACCCATGACTAAATAATATGAAGCATTATCAAATATAGCTTTACCTTGAGTTATAACTGAAGGATCACTAAAATCAGAAGGTTGTTGTGTAATTATAATAGTTCCTGTGTTATATTTTCTAGCACGTCTTTGAATTTGCCCTAAAAAATCAGCACCTAATATATTACTTCCTGAAATTAAAACATGAGCCTCATCAACTGTTAAAACAGTATTTATGTTTGGATTTAAAGTTAAGCTCCAAGCATATTTTAAAACATTAAAGAATAAAGCATTTCTAATATTCTTATCACTATTCATTAGTTCTTTAATATTAAAAACTATAAAATTGCTTTGTGGTTTAATGGTTGTATGTCCATCAAAATAATATCTCAATTCTTTAACTAGTGGACGTATTTTTAATTCTAATTTTTCTAATATATCTTTTTCATGTGTTTTTTCGGGAATTGATAACAATTTTCCTCTAATAGTTGCATAAATATCTTTAAATGTTGGATAATCGTTAGAAGTTAATTTGGAAAAATCTGTTGTAAAATCTATTCCAAATCTTCTATAAGTATCCTGAGCTATTTCACTAAAAATATTGATTACATCCTCTTCAGTACTAGGATCATAATACTTGATAAATGCTTTTAAAGATTGTAATGTTCTAGTTAAAACCGTATATCCTAAGCCTTGTTTAATTTCTTCTTCATCAGCATCCATTATTATTTCTAGTGGATTAATCATTCCAAATTCTCCACCTTTTCCTAGATCAATAAAATCTCCACCATATAATTTTGCCATATCTTCAAATTCGCCTTCTGGATCTATAATTACAATTTGAATATCATTTCTTATATGAGTTCTAATTAATAATTTAGCTGCAGTTGACTTACCAGAACCAGATGTACCCAAAACAATTATATTAGCATTATTTCTATTATGTTCCTTTTTTATTTGATATAAAAATTGATTAAATAATATAACTCCCCCCGAAAAATCAACTCCTAATAAACATGATAGCCCTGGGTCCTTTATACTATCAAATATAAATGGAAACATAGCAGCAATAGTAGGAGCTGGAATCGGAGTCCCTATTCTGTTTTCAATTGCTTGATCAGGATAAATAGGTAAAATTGATTTTAAAACTTTTTCTTGTTCAAATCTTAAAGGAAATGCCTTCATTTCCATAGCTTCTAAATAACTTTTAACCTGTAATTTTTTTGCTATTAATTCTTCTTCTGAATTAGCTGTAACCATTACATGTAACTGAAAATCATAAATTTTAGATTGTGTACTTACTAATTGTGAAATAAAATATTCCAATGATTCATAATCTTGTCTTATTCTTTCTTGAATTGTCTTATCATTTTCTTCTTGGTATCTAGCTTTTAAATCAGCAATTTCCTTATTTAACATTCTTTGAATAACACTAAAAGGAAGTGGAATGTGTTTAATTACAACCTTAACTCCTGACATACTAGTTAGGTTAGCTAAATAACCAGGGGAAATAAATTTTGGATATGAAACCACAGTTAAAATAGTAGCATATTTATCACTGATAATAAAATCACTTGCTCTAAATTCTAAGCCTTTAGGGGCTATTTGACTTTTTATATCCATTATCCTAACACCGTCCCAAAAGTAGTAGTAGTACCACCATTTAAAAAGTTATCCAAAATCATTCTTAAATCGTCATTAGTAGTTTGATATGCAACCAATCCCGCACCAGCAAAAGTATTAATTAAATTTCTTATTCTCTTTTGAATTAAATCATCTTTTTTATCTCTAAATAATAAGAAATATTCTGTGTCAACTATGTTATTATTCATAAACATATTACCTTTATTAATATCTTCCATTATTAATTTTCTTTTAACTGGGCTACTAACATTATTATATAATAATTCTAATTGTGATAAGTAAATATTAATATCAACTGGTCTATCAGCTGCAATTATCCAAAATTCATAATCTATAGTATTATAAACTGTCCTTAAATTAGAAATAATACTATCTTGAGTATTTTGATCAAGAATAAAAATATTTCTTGGCATTATTTTTACGCCAGTAACTTTTAATCCATTATCTAAAATAATATATCCATTTTTTATTTCTTTTACAGGAATATCATCGTTTGTATATTTATTTCTTTTTTTCTTCGCCATGAGGAAAACACCAACCCTTCCATTTAAACTTTCTTTGATTCATATAAAAACTAACTGCTGAAACTATCAAAGTTCTCATATTATAATAATTAGGAACCGGCATTACCAAAAATGCGGTTATTAATGCCGGTAACAAGGCTATTATTGCCATCGCTATTTGCTCGACCGGCAAAAGCAATAACAATAATAATGTTAACCCTACACCAACACCAAATAATATTAAATCAAACGTTGTAAATAATCCTAATATCAACATTGATTTTTTAGCGTTAGCTGGTATCAAAAAATTATTCATCTAATATCACACCCTTTTTATTTTTTATTCCAATTACTATCATTTCCAATTATTATTCCGGAATCAGTATATTGTTCACCCTTTTGAACATTTACAGTTCCACCACTTTTAGTTTGAACTTGGCCATTGTTGGTCGCAGTATTTATATTTACAGTTGTCCCAGTTCCATTTACTGAACTAGATGAATTATTAGACGTTGATAAATTAACTGTAACCTGAGGTTGTGTCCCACTTAATATAGAACTTGCTGCGTCTTTAGCATCATCAACATCTTTTTTAGGTGAATCATCAATACGATATAATCTCTTAACATCTTTAATTTGATCATCAAGTGAACTAACATTTTTAGTATATTTACCATAAAGAGATCTATTTTTTTCTATTGCCTTATTTAATTCATTTTTCTCTTCTTCTGTTGTAGCTCTAGAAAGTTGGTCATAAAATGTTTGTAATTGAGCATCCAATTTTGCTTGTTCACCTTGAATTGCATATTTACTTTTCTTTAAACTTTCAACTTCATTTTTACCATAAGACTGTCCAAATTCTTTCCATGGACTATATATTGAATAATCTCTTCCTGTTATTTCTTTAAAACCAGCTTGCATACCAGTATGAAGTGCTCTAGGACTCTTACCTTTTTCATCACCCATAAGAGGTACTTTGCCTCTTATTTCTCTACCGGCCCCCATCATACCTTGAATTAAACCTCTACCAGCATGGCCAGCTTGCACTCCTGCTTTATATCCAGTATAAGCTCCGCCTGCTAAAGCTGTTGCAGTTGTAACTCCTGCACCAACTAAAGGCACTTGACGCAATTTGTTCATTGGGTTAAGTGTAAATTTACCATCCAACTTAATTCCTGTTAAATCTTGAACTAATTGAGGTAATTGTTTAGCAAATAATAAAGCACCTAATATTATAAATACTTTTACAAGTACATTAACATCTTTTTCTAGGCCTGTTACTGCATCAACAAATTTTAAATCAATAACTTGTGTTATAACAAATATTGCAAAATAAATAGCTAATAGTCTTATGAATAAGTCTAAATATGTTCCAATGGTTGTTTTAACCCATTTATCAAATGTTTCCTTTCCCTTTTTAGGATCAATTCTAGAAATAATTGGAACTGGAGCAATCATTCTTAAAAATCCAAGTTTAACGCTCCTAATTGCAACATCAAAGCAAAAAACAATCAATAAAAGTAATAAAGCTACACCAGATAGTGAAGATATGATTGGGATATAATACATAACATAGTTGTCATTAGAGCCTTTCAATAATAACAAATCAAAATTTAAGTAGACATTTATATTCTGCGTATTTTGAGCATTACTAAGAGTTTCACTTAAAGTATCAAATTTATTATCTATGTCAAGTTTTTGTTTACACTCTTCACTTCCATTAAAACTACCATCATCATTTTTACAAGCAGGAAAGTTATCATAATCAAAGTGATAAAAAGCTTTGAAGGTTTCATAGGACATAACATTTCCAGCATCAGCTACTACATTTGGATTTACACTCGTTGTAGAGAATATTTTTCCTAAAACATTATCTCTCAAAATTATTTTTTGTATTTCCATTGCTTGTGAAAATATCCAAGGTGTAGCAATTAGTAAAGTCAAGGTGATAATAATATTACTAATTAATTTACTAAATCCTTTGCTTTTATCTAAAAAAGAATCTGGATCAACAATATATGTTAAAATGGAAAATGAGACTTTAAACAACATAAAAATTCCCAAAAGTGCATAGACTTTTGAAGCAAACATATCAAATATCTCTTCTGTAAAAATAGAAGTCTCAGCTATATCCATAAGAACATTGTAAACAGTAGGAACAAAGCTATAAAATAATTTATCAAGCCAAAAAGATATAAATCTCAGTATCGTCTCTAACCAGTCCATAAAAACACCTCATTTATTCATAAACGTTATAATCTTATATCATTATATCATAAAAAAAAAAGATAATAAAGAAATTTATTAATCTTTTTTATCTTTGTACGCAATTACTGTTAGATTCACTATAATTAATAAAGCAATCAACACAGCCCCAAATATTACCATCATTATCATTAGCAACTAAATTAAACACAATTTGAACTATAAAAACAACTAAGAAAACAATAACTGCTGCTACTAATCTCTTTATAAATGTTTGTTGTCCTTTTTTGATTTCATCTTCTTTTTGAGCCATAACTGCTTTTCCTAAATCTAGCATACCAAAAACAATCAATAAAATAGGTACAACAATCTTTATAATTGTTATCCCAGTAGTAACTAATTTAGGTATCATTTCATTCATTACTATAGTGCCATCACCGCATGTAATATCTAATAAAAACATAAAAATCCTCCCATCTACATATTATAATACTATATATTTTTTTAAATGTCAATTAACACGCGTACAATTACCGTTAATATATGATTAATTTGTGATAATGTCTTAAGTATTAACTTGCTAAAATGTCTCAATATTATATAATATGTCACCGAGGTGACATAAATGAGAAAGGTTGAATTAAGAATGAATGAAAGAGAAAAATATGATGTTATTAAAGAATTAGTTGATCATAACGGTAATAAAAATAGAGCTTGTAAAAAGCTTGGTATATCTAGAAGACAAGTTGATCGTCTTATTATCAAATACAAGGAGAAAGGTAAAGCAGGATTTGTCCACGGAAATAGACAAAGAAAACCCAAAAATGCTTTTAATAACTCAATCTCCAAAGATATTATAACACTTTATAATAATAAATACTATGATTTTAACTTTAATCATTTTAAAGAATTTATTAAAAAAGATGAAAATATAAATGTATCTTATGATTTTATATATAAAACTTTATCTAGAGAAGGTATATTATCTCCTAAAGCTATAAAGAAAACTAAAAAAGAATTTATTAAAAAACAATTATTAAAAGAAAAGAAAATTAATAATGATATGTCCAATGAAGAAATTGAAATTATAGTTAATCACGAAATAGCTTTAGAAGATTCTCATCCTAGAGGTGAAAAACCTAAATACTTTGGTGAAATAATTGAACAAGATGGTTCTATTCATAATTGGTTTGGCGATAAAAAATCTTGTTTACATCTTGCAATTGATAAAGCAACTTCTAATGTTGTTGGTGCTTACTTCGATAAACAAGAAACATTAAATGGTTATTATAATGTGTTATATCAAATACTTACTAATTATGGTATTCCTTATAAATTCTTAACAGATAATCGTACTGTATTTAACTATATGTCTTTAAATCCTGATAAAAGAACTAGTGACAAAGATGTTTTAACTCAATATGGTTATGCTTGTAAACAATTAGGAATAGAACTTGAAACTACTAGTGTATCTCAAGCTAAAGGACTAATTGAAAGAACAAATGGTACTTTTCAAGGTAGACTTGTACAAGAGTTAAGATTAAATGGTATTAATACAATTGAAGAAGCTAATAAATATTTGATTGATGTATTTGTTCCAAATTTTAATAAAAGATTCGCTATAGATTATAAAAAATTTCCTTCTGCTTTTGAAGATTCACCTAGCGAAGATAAAATTAATTATACTTTGGCTGTTTTAACTCCTAGAAAAATTGATAATGGTAACTCTATTAAATATCATAACAAATACTATCAACCATATTTAGATAACAAAATAAAATGTTTTATACCTAAAACTGAATGCTTAGTAATTAAAGCTTTTAATGGAGATTTATTAGTTGCAATAGATAAAAATGTTTATGAATTAAAAGAATTATCTAGAAATGAAAGATTTTCTAAAAATTTAGATGAAATTGTGGAAGTTAAAGAAAAGAAGAAATATATTCCACCAATGACACATCCTTGGAAAATTGAATACTTCAAAAAGCAATTAAAAAAAGCACATACAGAGCATGTATATGCTTAGCGGGTTTTTATGCCGAGAAAACTTTTGACTTTATAATTTTATTTGTTACCTTGTTGGAGTTTAATTACTGATTTTTCATTTTTTGAAAAATTAGTAATTAAAACGACTATATTTTCTTACAAATAAAATTATTAAGTCAAAAGGAAATTGGAATAAATTTTCCCGCTAATGTTTAGAAATTTTTGAGACATTTTCCCAAATTATTGACATTAACACGCGTACAATTACCGTTAATAAAGCAATCAACGCAATTCCACATACTTTGATTTTCATCTTTTGGAGCAACAAATCCAATTATTATTTCAACAAAGAAAAATACTAAAAATACAAGTGCTCCCAATATTAATCTTTTTATAAATGTCTGTTGTCCTTTTTTTATTTCATCTTCTTTTTGAGCTATAACAGCTTTTAAAAAGTCAATCATCCCAAATAATATTATAATTATTGGAGTTGCAATTTGCAAAATCGTAAATATGATCTTTACAATCTGTGGTGCTGCATAAGGTATAACGTTATCACCACATTTAACCTTTGAATATGTGTTAGACGCTTCAATAATCGAAGATGAAAAGGAAAAGTATACTAAAAAGCATAAACTATAAAGTATTTTTTTCATTTTTTCACCTAAAACAATCCTAAAATTTTCTTTCTTTTTTCAACTTCACCTGTCTGTTGCTTTAAAAAACCTAATTTTGATAAAAATGTATCCATTATCATTATGTTAGAATCATGTTCATTTAAAGGTGGCATGTTAAAGAAAAATTTAGCTTTTGCTTCATACTGTAATTCTAATACATCTTTTGAATTTAATAAACTTTGATTTAAAACGATTTTTCTTCCGCTCAACTGATTAAAAGCATTTCTATTTATATGCATCAATCTATTTAATTTAATTATCGATGGTTCAACTAAATATATCATTTCTTGAACTAATCCTAAAGCTATAGGGCTTTTATTAACATCGATGACAATAACATCTCGATCATTATTTTTTTCAATAAATTTTCCTAAATCTTTACTAGATATGCTAAAAAGACTTTTCTTATCGTTAAAATAATTAAAATCGTTAGCGTCAACTTCAACTCCAATAGCATTATAATGTTTTTTCAATTGTTTTACCATAAGATATGTAAAAGTTGTAGCTCCACTTTGATCAGTTAGATTTTTAATACCAATAATTCTGCAATAATTTGCCTCTACTCCTTGATAAATAACTTGTTGCTCTTGGTCATCTAATTGATGATATTGTGCAACATCGCGATAACTATTTGGATTATTATACAAATAAATTATTCCCTCAGCATTTCTTGTAAAATTATATATTCCCATTGAAATCAGCTTAGACAAATATCCAGGAGATGCCGATTCTTCATCATCATCTAACAATAAAATCAATTTATCCATATCTAAAGAAATAGAAAGTTTTTGTAAAGTCTTTATATCTGTATAATCTTTTAAAGCTGTTATGTCCAGAATCATTCTTTGATAATAAAAATTTTTAAACATCTCAATTATTTCATCAACTGAATACTGTCCCTCAACAAACTTAATAATATCGATATTCAAATTAGTTAATATATCTTTTTTTTGATTTGCTATAACTACATTCATTTATCCCTCAACCTCACTTTTTTCAAATAAAATTCTCGATTCTCCATATAATGGTATCTCAATAAATCCGCCTATTATTGGAAAATCAAAATGAATAAATACTTTTACCCCATAATAATATCCTTTTGAAGTATGAAATTGATAAACGCAATAATTATAAGAACTATTGGTATTTTGTGGTTGAATAGGGTTTTGTGAATCTTCTGGATTTTCAACTTCCCCACATTTTTTATTAAGATTTATCTGATAACCTATCATTCTTAAATTTTCATCAATCTCTTTTTGTGCAGAACTAGTATAACCATCATATTTTTCAATAATATCAATTATCCTATTTCGTACTTTAAAACCTTTTGAATATGCAATTGTTCCAACATAAAGTGCAATAAAAATGCCAACAAAAATCAAAACAATATTTAAAACCATTGAAGTACCTATCGCTTCCTTCATATTTTCCCTCCATATTCTTTATAAATTATACTATATTTTTTTATTTTCTTCAATACTTTTAAAAATAAAATAAAAAAAAGAATCATAATGATCCCTTTGATGTAAATTTGAACATACGATTACTTTTAGTGAAAACTGGCAAGTTTATGACATTAATAATAGGCAAATCTAAATTCATGTATGTCAACACGCCATAAATATAGTACCCATTCTTAGTAGGTTTTTTATTGTCAATATAAACACAGTAACAATAATTTTCATTAAAATAATCCACTAAAATCATACCATTGTATGTTTGTTTACAATTAGCATCTTCAGTTGAATATCCTAAATTTCCTAAAGTTCTTTCTATTTCATCTTTAGAATATAAATTATAGCCCTCATATTTTTCTAATGCTTTTATAATTCGATTATTGACTTTAAAAGCTTTATAATAACTAAGTGTACCTGATATAAATGCAAATACAATAATTATGAATAATATAATTATGTTATAAATAAATGTATGGCCGACTGGTCCACTCATAACAACACCTACCCTTATGAAATAATTATACTATATATTTATTTTTTATGCAATCTTTAATTTATAAATAATATTTTTTCCTTTACTAATTTAACATTTTTTAATAAAAATATGGTTAAACTATATAAAATTTTGATATAAAAATAAGCGACATGAAAATTTAAATTTATTTTTTTATAAGACATATAATTAAATAGGTGAATGTTTATGATAATAAAATATAATACTAAAGAAAGAGAATTATTAGCTAGAATTATGAGAGCGGAAGCTGTTGGTGAAGGAAACTTAGGAATGCTTATGGTTGGAAATGTTCTAGTAAATAGAGTCTTAGCTGATTGTTTAACTTTTAAAAATATAAATTCAATAACTGATGCTTTATACCAACCAAATCAATTTTCTGGTGTAGATAGTCCTCTTTTTTTTGGTAATCCAACAACATCAGAACTAAATTTAGCAGATAGGATCCTTAGAGGAGAATATTATTATCCCGCAACTAACGCTTTATGGTTTTATTCTCCTAGTGATGACTCTGAATGTAAAGATTTGTGGTACGATCAAAAACTTTCTGGAAGGTATAAAAGTCATTGCTTTTATAATCCAGATTCAGGCGTTTGTAAGCAAATACATTAATAAAAAACATCTAAAAAGAAGTTTTCTTCTAAATTAGATGTTTTTAAATTATTAAAATTTGCCCTATCGTTAACAAATTGCTAGTTAGATTATTTTTTTTCTTTATTTCATCTACTGTTGTATTATATTTATTAGCGATACTATATAAATTATCGCCACTTTTTACAATATAAGTATTATTTTCTTGTGTCGGTAATTTAATCATTTGACCGATAGATAGTAAATTACTATTTAAATTATTTAATTTTTTTATTTCATCTACTGTTGTGTTATATCTATTAGCGATACTATATAAACTATCTCCTGCTTTTACAACATATTCAAATTCACTACTTGATTCTTTTTTTGGTATTAATAATTTTTGACCAATACTTAATAAATTACTACTTAAATTATTTATTTTCATCAATTCATCTACTGTTGTATTATATTCATTAGCTATTTTATATAAGCCATCTCCTTTTTTTACTATGTAAGTATCATATTGATCATTTTCAGCATAAACATTAGGTATTAATATTTGTTGCCCTACAGTCAAATTAGTAGAAGGTAAATTATTATACTCAATTATTTTATCCACAGTAGTGTTATATTTATTTGCTATAGCATATAAAGAATCTCCTTTTTTTACAATATATATAGTATAATCTTCAGGCTCTTTTTCTATTTCTGGTATTACTAAAACTTGACCTATTGTTAATAAATTACTGGATAAATTATTTGCTGCTTTTAATTCTTCTACACTAATATTATATTTTTTAGCTATGCTATATAAACTATCTCCTTTTTTTACTGTATAAGTATTATTAGGTCCTTCAGTATATCCTATATAATTTAATACTGCCCTTACTACAGCTTCTGCATATTCTATGTAATTATTTTTTAATTTATTAGCGTCTGCTTCAGTATCTAAAAAACCATATTCAACAGTTATCGGTTCTGTTATACCTGTATTTCTTTGCATAAAATAATAATCCTTTGACGTGTCACTAGGTAATCTTCTTTGATATGCTTTTCTTATTGTTTGACCTTCTTTAGCTAATTCTTGTAATACTAAATTTGATAATGTATCTTTATTTCTTAATGCATATATTACTTCAGCACCTTCACCACCTGGTGAGTTTAGTTTCCATTAGTAATTAAAATGACGCAGTACTGCGACAATACTACGACAATAATACGACAGTACTGCGACATTTATTTTTATTTTATAATATAAACTTTCTTAGGGTCTTTATTTGAAGTTCCTATCCATGTGATAATTTCCATATCTTGTAGTTTTTTGACTTTTCTTTGAACAGTCCTTCTATCTCTTGAAATTAATTCTGATAATTCAGATGTGGTCATTTTTCCTCTATCGTGAATTGCTTGTACCATTTGTTTTTCTAATTCATTTAACCCTTCCCATTTTTCTGTTAATGAATCTCTTTTTAACATCGTTTCTGTTTTTCTTTTACTTCTCATAACTATATTATTTTTTAATACAAGTTTGACAGACCTTCCATTTGGTTCTGAATATTCCGGTTCATCTAAAAAGAATTCCTGCATTTCTTTATAAATTCTTTTTACTCCCTCATTTAACTCTCTAACTAACTTTAATTCCGTTAAAACTCTAGATATTTGAGGATTTCTAGAAAATCTTTCTGTTCGCATAGTATCTAATGTAATTAATCCTGGTAACTTCCCGGGACTAATAATTTCTAACCTATCATCATATAAAATTATTTTGATATGTTCTCCACTTATAGAATAATCTCTATGTGTGACAGCATTAACTAGTCCTTCTTTCCATGCGAACTCTGGATATTCTGGTATAGAAACAAATTTTCCGTCTGGTCCCAAATGATTAAATTCTCTTAATTGAGTTTTTATAAATTCTTCTGTTTTTTCAATAACCTTGTATAAAGGTAATGCAAATGTTTCATCTTTTACAATATTCATTTCAGTTCCTGTTTGCATTTCTAAACCTTCAATTTTTATAACTCTTACCCTAGCACAGGGAATAAATAATGAAGGATCTTTTGTAAAAAGTAAAACACCAGCTGTAGTTAAATACTCTTTACCATTTTCTTTGATTATAAATTTTCTCGCTTTAAGCAAATCATAATTGCTTTGTTTAGATCCTACTTTAGATTTATATAAATTTAATATTTCTTCATCCAAATCTTCCAAACTAGCTCTTTTAACGATTTCATCTTCAAAAACCGCTTCATTTCTCTCATATTCTAATATTTTGACCTGATCGCTATCTAGTTTATTTGAACTATCAGATTGCCTTAAATATACTTCATCTTTTGCAGTTCTAACTACTCTACTTGAACTTGGCTCTATTGTAAATAATAATATTTTATCATTGCTGTTATTAGAATTAACCACATCTATAGGTTCAATATAACATCTTGGCAATGTTTTAAAATATGAACTTGAAATAATCTTTTGAAAATTATTATATTTATCTATTCCAACTTTTTCAAAACCAGAAATACTTCCATCATCTTCAACACCAACAGCTATAATTCCACCATTAGCATTTGCAAAAGAACAAATTATATTTGCTAAGTTTTTTAAATCTATCTTTGCGCTTTTTCTATCGAATGATGAATCTTCTCTTTTGGTAATCAAATCATTTAATGTTAAGTCTAAATTATACTTTGATATATTCATAGTTCACCTCTCTTATTTATTGTATCATATTTTTTACATATTTTTTGTCAATTTTTGTATATTAACAAAATTGATTTTTACTGATACTACGACATAAGCTGTGACAATACTACGACAAAACTACGACATAATTATAAAGCATCTTAACAACTTTTACCTTTTCTACCATAAGGATTACGAGCTAAATTCTTATTCTCATATATAAATGAAACTACTGGTACAATATCGTATTTAAAATATATAGTAATATTTCTATCTTTATCAATAACTATTTTATCTATTAATGTATCTATTAATTCTTTTTTAGGTTTATTTAAATCTAATAGTTTCTTTATCTTTTTAGTGTAGTCTGGTAAAATATTGACCTTATTTTTTATTTTATATTTTTTTATGTTTTCATTATCTATTAAATCATTTATTTCTTTTAATTTAGTTTCAGACTCCTTAGCCAGTTCTTTATAAGTTTCAGTAGATATTACTCCATCACATCTATCATTATATAAAGTTGTAATTCTCTTAGTTATTTTTTCTTTTTCTATTTCCAAATTTTTGATAACATTGTTTATGTTATTAGTTTCCTTATGGACATTTTTGACAACTTCATCATTTAATTGTTTTAAATCTAATTCTTTCATTAATTTAGAAACAGATTTATTGATTTGTTCTAACACTTGTTCTTCTAAATAGTTATATGGATAAAAATGTGAATAACATCTACCTCTAACTGGATCTCTTGAATATCTATTACAATTAACTGACCAATAATCTTGTTTTTTTCTATAAAGTACAGTAAGTCTATTTCCACATTCCTTACAAAATAATTTACCTTCTAGTAACCTTTTTTCTCTATCTGTTTTTATTTCATAATTTCTTGTGTTTCTTTTTCTTAAATTATTAACATAATCAAAAGTGTCTTTATCAACTAATGGTTCATGAGTGTTTTCTACTACTATCCATAATTTTTCATCTAATGTTATTTTCTTTTTGGATTTATAGCTTACTTTAGTCTGAGTGTGCTGAACTAAATCTCCTGTGTAAATTCTATTAATTAAAATTTTTTTCACTGTGGAAATATTCCAATTATCCCTATCAATTAATCTAGATGAATAATTAGTCTTTTTATAACCACTAGGCGTAACTACATGTGCTTTATTAAGTCTATTGGCTATTTCAGTAGGTCCAATACCATCTGCTCGCCATTTAAATATATTTTTTACAATTGGAGCAGTTTCTGGATTAGGAATTAAATGTCCTTTATCTTTAGGATCTCTCATATATCCAAAACTAGGTAAACTTCCTATAAACTTTCCATTCTTTCTTTTTTCATTTAAAACATTTCTAATTTTAACAGAATTTTGTTTACTATAATAATCATTACAAGCAATTATAAATGTTGATGAATCATTACTAGCTTGATTTTTAAAACTATCAAAAGATTCTAATATAGAAATAAATCTTATATTGTTCTCCGGAAAAAATGTTTCAATGTAATAACCAGTCATAACATGATCACGGCCAAGTCTTGATAAATCTTTTACTATTACACAATTAATTTTTTTATTATTAATATCTTCTAACAAACTTTTAAATCCAGGTCTTTCAAAATCAGTTCCAGAAAATCCATCATCAACATATTCTTTAACTAGATTAAAATTATTGTTTTTAACATAATTTCTTAATAATTCTTTTTGATTTATTACACTTTCACTATCAGATTCATATTTTTTGTCCTTATCTTCTTGAGATAATCTTATATAGATTCCAACATTGAAATCTAATCCATTTAAGTAAGTATTATTCATTCATTCCTCCTATCCTCTTACTTAATTGGGTATTTAGACAAATGAATGATAACATCATTAATGAATAATTGCAAATCATTAATTATTATTTACTCCTTCTTCTTTCATTATCTCTTCGATTAAGTACTTTAAAATAAGATCTTTAAATGAAATTTTATTCAAATAGGCTCCTTCCATATTTAAACCACCTATTTAAATTTATGTTTAAAATTATTTTTTTATCATGCATATATCAACTTCCTCTCTTTTAAATATATAAAATAATTTTATAATAAATATATAATATTAATATTTTTTATATTCTATTTATTATATTATTGTGGATATAAAGATCCATGGAATGTAAAATATACATCCAATTAATTAGAACAATTCTTCTAAATTAACGGATGTATATTTATCTTTGTTAATGTAAATTTTTCTTTGAAATTTATGTTTATATTCCATGGTTATATAATTATTATCTGATAATTCTTTTAATAGCTTAGTTATTCTTCTAGAACCTACTCCTATTAAATTACCTAAGTAACTATTATCAGCATAACAATAACCTTCTTTATGTGTAAGTAATAATAGTCTAGCATATAACAATTTACCACTATGTCCTATATTCTTATCATCAGCTAAAAACATTGGAATTTTTAAATACTTGTCAAAGTTCATTTATCAGTCTCCTTTCTTAATTCTTTAGTATTAATTTTTAACATTTCTAAATAACCCATTTCCATTAATTGAGTCATCATTTTAGAAATAGATATTTGATAAAAATCTGCCATTAATTTAATTCTATCAAATAGTTCTATTGGTAAATATAATTTAAATATTCTCATAACATTCCTCCTATCTTCATTTAAATTAAACAACAAAAAAGACTTACATTTTATAAGCCTAATTACATAAAATAGCAAACAAAAGCACTCTAAAGGAGAAAATCTCCTTTAATATGTTTAAACTATAACATATGTTTTTTACCCCTTTTTATATTTCATTTTAGTTCTTTGAAATATGTTATAGTTCAAACTGTATTCATCTTATATTTCTATAAGATAGGTTCTAACATAAGCCTTATATCTTACTGAGCCTCTTATAACTAACGTCCTTTGACTCTTTAGTTAAGTGTTACTGTGTACATTCCGTTTGAGTATTCTTGATATATTAGATAATTTAACTCTTCTAATATCTTAAGACTTTTTCTCAAACCTTTGTTTTTGATGTTAACTACTTGCTGTATCTCTCCTACATTTATATCTGTTATTATTCTTCCGAATCCCTTGGTGTAAATGTAAGAGTAGATATATTTGGTCTCTTTTGGAATATTTTTATTTTTCCAAATCTCTTTTGGTACTTCTAGATACCTCATTCTCATCTACTCTATCTGCCTCCTTTCTATTGATGTAAAACTCATCAATCGCAATTACTATACTATTATATTTTGAGTTTGTCAACACTTTTATGTATTTTGTTGACTTTTACATCACATTATGATATTATTAACTTGTATTTGAAAGAGGTGTATTTTTATGTGTAAAAATAATACAACTGAATTAGGAGAATTAATTAAAAATAAAAGAGAAGAATTGGGTATTTCACAAAGAGCTCTTGCTCGTGAAGTTAATATGGACTGTGCTGAAGTTTCTCGAATTGAAGCTGGTAAAAGACAAAAACCTAATATTCTCTATTTAAAAGGTATATCTGAAACACTTAATATTAGTTTAGTAGAATTAATGAAACTTGCTGGATATAGTGATGTAGAAATAAATTGGGGTACTAATTTTTCAAATAAAAGATCAACTACTGATTATCAAAAACAAATTGAAAGTTATGAAAAGTTTTATTTTGATGTGTTAGAAGATATAGAGATTAGAAGAAAAAGTGCATTTGAATGTAAAGGCATATTTGCGGATATTATAGATAGAATTGATAACCCTGGATATTATTCATCAAAAATAACTTTAAAAGATATTTCTGAAAAACTAAAAGAAGCATCAAGAGTAATAAACAAAAATATGGAAAAATTTGATAAAGATAAATTGCTCAAAGACCTATTTTAATAACTATCCTACTTTATCTGATTTTTTTATGCAAAAATTACATTCTTAAATAAGTAGGATAAGAAGATGGCGCCACAAAGTAAAAAAATCCTTATAAAACAAGGAAACTTAGTGGTACCATTCTTATTTCGTACTTACGAAATTCATCCTACTTTGTAGGTTGATATAAGGGATGTATTACTATTTAATCATTTATATATAATAATAAACCAAATATATTTATAATCCTATTTTTACAAATAACACAGAATTAATAGGATGATATGATATTAGTTAATAAAATTTAAACAAATCAAAAAAAGAGAGTAATATGCTCTCTTAATAACAATTTTGTTTATAATTTCATCATTTTATCTAAATATTTTGCAGGTATTTTATGTTTTAATTTCCAAACAATTCCAACTGGTTTTGATCCGTTATGAGATACATATTCAGCCTCACCTAAATAAATATATGGACTTGCTTGATTATTTTCTTTTCTATTTATTCTTACAAACAAACTTATTCTACCATTTGAATTAATATACCTATTTAAAGTGTCACTTCCATCTGCTACAGAGTTCTGAGTTTGCCAATGAAACAACTCATCATTTATAGCATAATCTTCATATGCAATCGATTCACCAAAATGACTAGATTCTTTATTTATTGTAACTAAGAATATATCATGATTTTTTTCTTTTAAATACCATACTCCTTGTAACATTGGCCCTGCATATTTTTCATTAAATACACCTAAGCCTGAATATAATTGAGCTTGTGAATAAACACCATATACTTCTAAAGGACAATCAAAATCTAAATCATTTTTTATAGGTAATACTTCTAATGAATTATAAAGATAATTACATATTTCGTTTATTTCATAGTTTAAACATTCTGAGTTTTTAACAAACTCTAAGGCTTCAATTATATTTTTGAATCCTTCCTTTTCCGGTAGTTTATTAAATAATGTGTAATATGTCATTGTATCTAGCAACTCATTATGGTTAATATTTTCATCATTTAATAATGACTTAATATAATTTATAAATTTTGGAGAATTAATTGTTAATAAATTTTTTAATCTACCAACGATAGCATTTTCTATCGAATTTTTTTCAGTAAAGCATTTAATTCCTGCTTCTGTTAACAATCTATAAAAAGACACACCTTTTTTATAAATATCATTAATATTTAATTTATAATGATTAATAAAATTATATAAAGTTAATTCTTTATGCGTTGTTTCTTCAAATTTTTGCAACATTTCAATTATAACTTGTCTATTACTTGTATTAGCTTTTATATTAGACAAAATATATTCTTCGGCTACTCTTTCTAAAGCAATTGAGCAACCTACTGGTAACATTGGGAATCCATTATTAATAGAATCTTTAACACTAACTCCTTCAATTCCAATTAAGGCTTTAAATTTATCAGCATAATTAAAATGCTTATTACATTCACCAATAAAATCTAAAACAATTAAATAATCTTTATTAATATGTTTTCTAAGTCCTCTACCTAATTGTTGTAAAAAAATTGTTAATGAATCTGTAGGTCTTAATAATAATTCGACATTTACACATGGAATATCTACACCTTCATTATATAAGTCCACAGTAAAAATAAATTTAATCTTACCAGACTCAAGATCCTTTATAGCATTATTTCTCAAATTACTATCTGAATTACCAGTTAAAAATATTGATGAAATATTGTTTTCATTGAATTTATTAGACATATATTCAGCATGATTAATAGAAGAACAAAATCCTAATCCATGTACTTTGTCTATATCATCAATATATTTAAATAAATTTTCAATAATAGTATTAACTCTTACATTAGCACTTGCTTCATCTTCCACAAATAGTTTATCTAAATCACTATTATTATAACCAAATGATGACCATCTTACATTACTTAAATCAGTAGGATCAGTAATTCCATAATATTGGAATGGAACCAATAATTTATTATTTATCGCTTCAGGTAATCTCATTTCAGCAGCAATAGTATTACAGAAAAATTCTGTTATATCTTGTCCATCCATTCTTTCTGGCGTTGCTGTTAAACCTAATAATAATTTGGGATTAAAATAGTTTAAGAAATTAGTATAAGTTTTAGCCGCACCATGATGTATTTCATCTGCAACTATGTAATCATAATAATCAGAATCAACTTGTTTCATTATATTTTCTAAGCCTAATGGTGTTGTAAATAATCTATTTATATTTTCAGGCTTATAATTGCTTACATATAATTCACCAAAATTAGCATCTTTTAAAATTTGTCTAAATGTATCACAACTCTTTTTCAAAATTTCTTGTCTATGTACTACATATAAAAATTTAGCATTAGGATTCTTTTCTAAAAAGTTTTTAAAATCAAATGCGGCAAGTACAGTTTTACCCACACCAGTGGCAGCTACAACTAAATTTCTATTTCGATGATAAATTTCTCTTTCAACCTCTAATTTTTCCAATATTTGTTCTTGATAATCATATGGTTTATAAGTCATTAAATTTTGATAAACATTAACTTTTTCTGTCTTATATGATAATGCCTCTTTTAGTTTGATTTTATCTTCTTCTGTATTATTTAAAGTTTTATATTCATATGAATTCCAATATGTTTCAAATTCAGAAATAACATTTTGAAAAATTTGTGGTGAATTTTTTTCAGTTAACTTAACATTCCACTCATCACCATAAACTAAAGCTGATCTAGACAAATTAGATGAGCCAATATAGAATGTAGAAAAACCATTGTTTCTTTTAAAGATATATGCTTTTGCATGTAATCTTTGATTTTCAGTTTCATATGAAATTTTTATAGAAGTATTTGGTAATTCCAATAATTTTTCAATTGCCTTATATTCTGTAGCTTTAGTATAAGTTGTAGAAATAACTCTTAACTTTTTACCTTTAGCGGTAAATTCTTTTAAATCTTCATAAATAGGCATTAATCCTGTCATTCTTATAAAAGAAACTAATAGCATCACTTCGTCAGATGAGGCTATTTCTTTTCTTAACTCTGATAATAAAGAAATTTCTTTAGAACTATTTGTAAACAAAGTTGGTTCTACTAATGAAGTAACTGGCCTAACAATGTTTTTACCATCAAATGAATTATTATTTAATTTTTTAAATGCATATTCTAAAACTTCTGCATCCATAGATAAATCTAAGTCTTTATACTCATCAAAATCTAATTTTGTTCTTAATAAATCCAAAATTTCATTACAAATTTCAATTTCTTTTAAAACTCTTTCACTATCTTCTACATCTACATTTTTTTCTTGGATACAATCCATAGCTTTTCTTGTTACTTCTTTTAAATATTCTGTTATCAAATTCTTAGCATTTTCCGGAGATTTTAAAATCGTGTTAGTTTTATAAAAGAATTCTGAATTATTTAATTTGCTTTTCAATTCGTTATTTAAAAGCTGTTCATAAATACCATCTTTCATTACTTCACCTTCTTTACATACTCTGCTAAAGGAATATCAGCTGGAGCTAAATCATATTTTAATAAATCTTCTTTATCCACCCATGTATACTCAGAATGATCATGTAAATTAAATTCACCAGATACATAATCACATTTATATAATCTTAAATCAACAACTTTAGTTGGATATTCACAAATATTATTAACTACAAATTCTTTAGCTTTAATTATTAGTTCAAATTCTTCTTTTATTTCTCTTTCAACAGCATGCATTTCATTTTCATCTGGTTCTACTTTTCCGCCAGGAAATTCCCATTTTCCAAATATATTAGGATCACCAGTAGAACGTCTTGCTATTAAAACTTTATTCTCTTTTTCAATTAAAGCTGCTACTACTCTTATCATATATACCACCATAATTATATTTTAACATATTTTGCATCATTTTATTGTCATACCATTTTATAATTGTAATTTTTTTAATAACATTTCAAAATAATATATATATAATTCATTATGCGCTATTTTACTATTTATAATTTCTACATTACCTTTTAACGCATCTCTCAAATCACTAATATTCTTTAGTTCAACATCACCGACTGTTTCTTTTATTATTTTTATCAATGGTGAAATTATCCCCAAAGTATCAAATAATTCCTCATCATTTATCATAGAGGAATATTGATCTACTTGTTTAAATATTGAATTATTTAAAAGTATACTTTGTTCTCTATTTAATTGTTTTGTCTTTTCACAAAGCAACTTAATTATATTTACCCCTGGTATGTATGCATTAACTATATAATTATTAACCATGTAAAAACTATAACTATATAAATTATTAAGTTTTTCTCTTTTTTCTTCAACAGATAAATCTATACACTTTTTTTCTAAAAAATTTCTTCCATTATCAATTATATATTTTATTTTACTATTTTTGCTTGAGTTGCTCATATTTATCGCATCACATAAAATAGAAAAGTGGCTTAAAGGAAGCGCTCCTATACTTAAAGTTTTTTTATATTTTAATATAAATTCTTCAAATATAACTCGTCTGATTTCTCTACTGCAAAAAAAATCTGAATTTTTTATTTGTTTATTTAATAATTCTTCTATCTTATTTATTAATTTTGGGTATATATTATCAAAAAAATCAAATAATTTATCTACTTTTGAAAAAAAAGGTAAAAACAAAAATTTTATTTCATCTAAAGATAAGTTATAATTCTTGTATATTTCTTCTAATTTTCTTTGTTTTTCAAAATCTGAAAGTTGACCACTATTTATAATTTCATATTCATCTCTATTAGCCGATTCGTTAATCCATAAATTATTTAGATCTATATATCTATTTTCTTTTTTAAAGTCATCTTTTTTACCAAAATATGTAACTTTTCCAACTTTATATTTTCCTAGTCTACCAGCTCTACCGACAAGATTCCAAAATTCAAAATCAGATAAATCATTACTTCCAATTTTTTTTGAAGTAATGATTAATTTTTTTGTTGATGTATTTACACCTTCAAGTAATGTTGAAGTACTTAAAAGTAACATTGTATTATTACTATTATTATAGGAATTTATCACATATTCTTTTATAAATGATGGTAATTCATTATAATGAACACCTATACCATGCTCTATAGCTTTTAATACAGACCACTCATCAATCCATTTTTCATCGTATTCTTCACTTATATATTTAATAAAATCATTATTTGTTGTTACTGTATTATTTTGTATATATTTCTCTGCAAAATCTAGTAAATCCTTTTTATTCGAAAAATACATCATTGTCTTTTCATCTGATAATATATTATTTTTTACAGAATTTAAATCAAAACTATCCTGGTATGTAATATCTATTGCAATAGGAGAATAATCATATTTTAGTACCTCAAAATTTTCAATATCCGGTAAACTTATGGAATTTATAAAAGGTCCCAAAAATATATATTGTTTAGATAACTTTATTGCAGTTAAATAAGCGAGAGACATGCTATACATTCTATCACTATTACTTTCATTTTGTAATTTGTATATCTCATCAATTACTAACAAATCTATATCAAAAGCATCAGTTTTTATTTTACTGAAGTATTCAACAAATCTTTCATGAGTTAAAATAAGACAAAATTTCTCATATTTTTCTATTTTATTTGAATTAGAAATAATTTTATGTTCAGGAATACACAAAACTATTTTTTCTAAATATTCATTTCTTAATGCAATTGTTGGTAAAATAATTAAAATTTTATTAATTTTGTTTTTATTTATGTTTAAATATTCAAACACAGAGGCAGTTTTTCCAAAACTTGTTGGAGCACTAACTATTAAATTTTTTCCTTGATTTAATTTATTAAGTATTTCAACTTGAAAAGGATGAAGTACAAAATTATTGATTTTAGATTTATTTTTTTCTCTATAATTTACAAATAGCGGGTCAACCTCATCAAGTTCATACAAATAAGGAGTTAAGGATAACTTATTCATTAATACCTGATAAGCTAGATTCTTTTTAACATCAGATTTATCAATTGTTTTTATAATCTCTTCCCTAAAATCTTCTTCATTAACATTGAATTTATCTACATTATTCATATTCAGTCATAACCTCCTCAACTTTTTTAATAAAATCATCTTTATTTTTTATAGGAAGAGTTACACAATAGATAGTTATATTTTTAAATTTTACCTTTTTTCTAAAATTTTTTATTTTTGTTGTTACAAAGTCGTAATCAAATTTATCACCATGCGCTATAAAATATACAATAGCTATATCAAATGCTAAATCTTCATTTTTTATTTTTAAAATAGACAGATTATCATTTATAGTTAATTTTCTACCAAATTTTGTTATTTCATGTACTATATCTAATTTACATCTGATGTCAGCTTCACGAAGTGCTATCAGTTTACATTCTTCATTCAATTTATAATCCATAAGGATTAGTTCGGCTGCATGTTGTTGAATTCCTAATTCTACTGAGTTAGTCAATTTTGACTCCCCAAAAAACATTGTATTTTCGTTAGCATTATAATGTAATGTATCTATGCCAAAAACTTTCATATTTGTATTAGTTGTTTGTGCTAATTTAGTTACAAAAACATCTGCTCCAAATCTATCTTCTATAATTTTAGAAAGTATTATTTCTGCAAGAACATCATATCCTGTAATATTATTATCCAAGTATGAATTAAATTTTACCTCCCAATCTTTTTGTTTAGTATCAATAATTACACCATTTGCTTTTGCTTTTAAGTCTTTACATAATCTCTTTTTAATTTTAGTTGGAACACAGTCTTTAATATATTCTTTTTTTAAATTTTTAATTAATGAAATAAGCTGTTTTATGGGAAATTCAACTTCAATTTGTCTAAATCTTTCTTCACTATAATTTGTAACATACCTATATAAATCTTTATCTTCAAATAAAGACTTAATTATTATTTTATTAAAATCTTCTTCGTTAATCTTAATATGTTTGTATTGTATGTGCGAAATATCTTCTTTAACTACTTCAAATTGATTTGAAAACATAAAACCACCTCACTTCAAAAAAAATAAGCAGTATCCATCTTAAAAAAGAATGATACTGCTATTCTTAACTATATTATACAGCAAAATTTGACAATTTTTAACATTTGAAGTGAAATATATTAAAATTTCTTTGTTTTATACCTTTATTCAAGTCAAAAACTTAATTTTAGTATAATTTATTAATAAATTTGTTTCGTTTAAATATAGCCGCCTAAATGCCCAATTAAATTATGTAATGGTAAATGAACTCCGCTCCTCCGGCATTTATGTGATTAGATATAACTACTACATCATCACTATTACCAAAAGCATCTAATACCCTATTAACTCTTTCAGTAGGGCTTATTGTTTCATCAGTACTTCTAATTATTTTAACAGGAACACCTAATTCTCTAAATCTATCATACATATAATTAGATATTTTTAAATTTAAATCTTTTTCTATTATACCATTACCACTTGCACCTGGGTCATCTCCACCATGGCCAGCATCTATAACTATTTTATAATCCATAAGTTATCCTCCTCATGTTATTTTATGACAATAATCTAATTTTGTCATAAAAAAAGATCATTTAATGACCTAAATTGCTTTATTTAATTTTACTTCTACAGTGTTAGTTTTACCATCTCTTTCATATTCAAGTTTAACAGTATCTCCAACACTATATTTATATAAAATATATTTTAAATGAGTTGTATCTTCTATTTCAACATCGTTTATTTTTAAAATGACATCATCTTTTTGTAATCCTGCTACTCCTGCAGGTGAATCTTTTTCAACGTCAACAACTACTACTCCTTTTTCATAATCTTTATCTAGATATACTTTATAGCTAAATAAAGCATATTGATTATTAGCATCAATCATACTAACACCTAATAGTGGTCGCTCAATTTCTTCGCTATTTTCTAATCTGTCTAAAACTGATGTAGCCATTTCAATTGGAATAGCAAAACCCATACCTTCTATTTCATCTTCAACTAATTTTAAAGTGTTTATGCCAATTACTTCACCATTAATATTTACTAAAGGTCCACCACTATTGCCAGGATTAATAGCAGTATTAGTTTGAATTACCTCCATCATAAATGCGCCGCCATCATCTAAAGTTACATTGACAGTTCTATTCTTACCAGAAATAATACCTTTGGTTACAGAACCAGCATATTTAACATCAACTGGTGTTCCAACTGCAAAAACCGTATCGCCTATTTCAGAGTCAGTACTACTACCTAAAGTTGCAACTTGCAAAACAAATGATTTGTCGACACGTAAAACTGCCAAATCAGCATATTCATCACTACCTAATATTGTAGCTTCCACAGTTACGTTTTCCGTATTAGTAACTTCAATTTTTCTTGCCCCACTAATAACATGATTATTAGTTAGAATATATCCATATTTATCATCTTCTTTATATACAAAACCGGTTCCAGTTGCTTGTAATTGATTTCCATAATTTAAAACTGTAACAACAGAATCATATACTTTATTTACAGCCGGAGCTATAGTATCACTTTCTGTAATAGTTACTTCTTCGACAATTTTATCACCTTCATTATTAGGAATATAATAAATCACTAATAATGTGCCACTTATACCAATAAATAGCGATAATACAACAGAACATATATATATTACTTTATTTTTCAAATTTATCACCCTTTCAATCTATATTTTCCAATTCTCTCCAATTATCTGGGAACCCAATTTTATTTAATATTGAGTTGGTATCAACGGAATTTATTTTCCCGTCCAAAATGTCTATTTCATAACCTATTTCATTAATCAAATCATGAAATTCATTGTGTCCTAACATTTGTTTCAAAATTATTAATACTGCAAACAAATCATTTTTACCAAAAATATATTCATCATCAACCTTTGGAATATTTAAAAACTGATGAAATCTATTATCCGGAATACTTCTTTGAGTAATATGATCATATAAAATATCTTCATGCGCACACAAATTTCTATAATTTGATAACAAATATAAATAAATATTTAGCTCCCCTATACTTATCCGATAGAAACCAGCAATTTCATCTTGGTCTTCATATTTTAATATAGAATAAAATTCCGAAATTATACCAAAAGATAAAACTTTTACTGAAACCCACAAAGGAATATATCCATAATTGCTGATATAATGTTTGGTGGCACTATGTTGCTTTCCATTTAATCTTATTTGACGTTTCATTTTATTAATAACATCATTAACTTGACTAAGTTTAAAACTTTCATATCTAAAATGTTTTGGGTTTAAATAATCTTTTTCTTTATATCCATATTTTTTTGATAACTGATAGCTAATAATTGATTTTATATTATTTTCAATAATCAATATGTTTTTAAAAAGAATATTTCTGATTCTTCGATCAAAAATAAATATGGCATATAATTCATCAAAAGTAGCACCGGCTACAAATTTATTATTATTATTTGCACTAGTTAATAAATGTCTATAACCATTTATAAAAAAATAATTCTCTTTAAACAATATTTGTTTGGTTTTGTCGTAATCAGTTATTTCTAAACCTTTCGATTTCAAGATTTCAATTTGTTCATCTAAAGTTTTAAATATCTTTTGCATTCTACCACCAGTATAATTATATCACAAAAAGTATTAAAAAAAGTGAAAAATAGATGATAATTAAAAAATCTATTAATAGTTATTAACAGATTTTAAATTCTACATTATTTTTCTATTTTAATTATCTCTTTTATATCAGATTCTTTATAAGTTATTGTAATTTTATCATCAACACTTAAGAATGGTAATATATTTTGATTTATTTTTAATGATGCACGATATATATCATCATCATATATGTAATAATATGTTGTTCCATCTAAAACAGCTGTTTTAATAGATTTAATTGTTATTTCTTTTGTTAATTCTTCGCCTGTTGTAATATTGCCGCCTAAATAATTTTGAGCCGCTTTTAATATTCCTTCAGAACTTTCAGTAACAACAACTTTTTGATAATCTGTATAATCAACAAAAGCATACATTTTAACCAATCCAGCGTTATCTTTTAAACTCATTAAATAAGTTGGCTTATTATCTAAGTTAATTAGCAAAGGAAATGTCGACGTATATTTCATTTGTTGCACTTGTCCTTCACTGGAAGCCATAGCTGATGTTTCAGTAGCACCTGGAACATCATAAAATTTTGTTTCTTTGGTTCGCATATTAGTTAATACAAAACCTATATTAGATCCATCACTAGAAACGGAAGTAATTCCAGTATATAAATAAACATCATCATTCATAGCTAAATAATTATATCCTTCACTAGTACTCACTACATCCTTTTGCCCAAATATTGAATTTAAAAACCCATTTTTATATAATCCCCAATCATTTAATTGTTCGATTATTAAATTAGCAGAATAAACATGATCAACCCAAGTTGGAACTTCTTCTACTTTATATTTGTTAGAAGTTCCATCAATTGGATTAAATATTACTACGCCAGTAACTTCTTTTCTAAGTCCTACGCCACTATATTTTATAGTTTGAGCTATCCAATATGGATTACCTTCATCATCAATTTCAAAATTAACCTCACCAAAGATAGTAAATGGATAACTTATTCTTAATTTTCGATATAGATTTTCAAAGAATAAACTTGAAGGCATATATTTCATACCATTATCTAATCTTATTAAATTAGATTCACCAGTTACAGAATCTACCGTAATATAACCAGCCACTCCATTATTTCTATTTGTAAAGTACTTAATTATACTAGCATATTCTAATGGCGTTACCCTTACAATATCGTCATTATAATTAATTTGTGTATATTGATTTGATACTTCAAATTGCGAAACTAAGTCTGTCATTTGTCCCATTACCTTATCTCCTAACTTCATAGAAGAATCTTTATCTAATAATGGTAATTTATCAAAATCAACAGGTTCTACATCAATAGTAAAATCACTATTATTAACACTTATTCTATTATAATATGATTTTGCCATAAATAATGGCGAATTTGCAACATTAAATATTATAATTAAACCAAATATAATAAATAATGCACTTAATAAAATATATGATTTTTTATTTACTTTTTTATTGTTTATTATAACTTTTAATATTTCTGTACTTGATATAATTAAACTAACTATATATGTCATTACTACACTAATAAATACAAATACCCAAAAATTTGGATCACTTAAATTTATTGGTGGTAACATAAAATAATATAACAATAAAATTAAAACTAAACTGATAATTATTTTTAAATATTTCATATTTCTACTCCGTTCTTAAAGCTTCGACAGGATTTTTTCTACTTGCTATAACAGCTGGTATTAATCCACCAATTAAAGTTAAAATAATAGCAACTGAAATTAAAATTAATGTATGAAGAGGATTCATTACTGCTACATTTTCTAAATCTGTTAAATTCTTTAATAAAGCATTTATTGGGAATAACAATAGTCTAGCAATTACTATACCTATTAACCCAGATGTTAATCCGATTATAAATGTTTCCGCATTAAATACACGACTTACATCTTTTTTTCTTGCCCCTAAACTTCTTAAAATACCTATTTCTTTTGTTCTTTCTAATACTGATATATATGTTATTATACCTATCATAATTGAAGAAACTACTAATGATATACCAGAGAATGCTATTAACACCCAACCGATTGCATCCATAATATTAGATGATAAAGTTGAAAAAGTATCAGCTAAATCAGTATAAATTACCTTATCTTCATCTGATTTATCTTTATTATATTCATTTAAATAATTTATTATATTTTTTTTAGCTTTGAAATCAACTGGATATATATTTATCATATATGGAATATCTTTAGCTCCTAAGTATGCTAACATATCATCTTTAGTAGAATTTTTTGTAAATTGTTCCCCAGTTAATATGTTATAATCTAAATCTTGTTGTGCTTTAACAATCTCTGAATCTTTATTTTGTTCTACGATATATTCAGCTAATTCATTAGAATATAGAATATTACCCGCTCCTGTACTCATACTCATAGTATTAACTATTTGTGCAAGCATATTATCTTCTTTACCTCTTACAATTCCAACTATTTTTAAAGTAATACCATCATCATATATTTCATCATAATTCATATTAGGTATAAAATAATTATTATTGTTTATATAAAAATCATCATTCAATATTATTTTTATTTCTTTACCAATTAACTCATCAAAGCTAATTTCTTCTTTAGTTGTATCTATTCCTAAAGCTTCTAAAATAGTTTTTTCTAATCTATTTTTTTCATTTACAGCTATAACTATTTCGGTTTTATCTTTAGGATAACTTCCTTTTAATAAATCATAAGCTGATTCTAAAAATGTTTGCTCACTTTCTTTTAATTCTTTAGGTAATGAAGTTAAACTTAAATTATTAACATATTTAATTTTATCATTATTTTTTATTAACATATTTAAACTCATTGTTCGTAAATATGATATACCGATTGGATAATCAGGATTAATATTATTTATATAGTTTAAATAATCTTCTGTAAATACATTTTTATGAAGCAATAATGAAGAAGCTGTATCATATGGATAAATTACTTCTTTATCAGTGTATGACTCACTTTTATCAGGTGTCATTGACATCATGTCTTCAACTGTCATTTCTGTAGCTTGCCTACTTATTGTAATAGGAAAACTTGCCAAAGTGTTTTTTTCAAATTGATTTATTTGCATATCAAAACCATTTGATAGAGATAATATAATAGAAATACCTATTATCCCAATGCTTGAAGCAAAAGCAGTTAATAACGTTCTTCCTTTTTTAGTTTTTATGTTATTGAATGATAAAGATAATGCAGTTAAAAAACTCATAGCTGTTTTTTTAATAGTATAAGTTTTACTGTTATTTTGTTTTTCTAATTTATCAGTATCACTTATTATATTACCATCTTTTAATTCGATAATTCTATTAGCATAAGCATGTGCCAATTCACTATTATGTGTTACCATAATAACCAATTTATCTTTCGCTATCTCTTTTATTAAATCCATTATTTGCACACTTGTTTTTGAATCTAATGCTCCAGTTGGTTCATCAGCTAAAATTATATCTGGATCATTAACTAGAGCTCTTGCAATTGCAACTCTTTGCATTTGACCGCCAGATAACTGATTTGGTTTTTTATTAATATGATTTTCTAAACCAACTTTTTTTAATACTTCAATTGCTTTTTGTCTTCTTTCTTTTTTAGAAACACCACTTAATGTCATACCTAATTCAACATTAGATAAAATACTTATATGACTTATTAGATTGTAACTTTGAAATATAAAACCTATACAATTATTTCGATATGCATCCCAATCTGTATCTTTAAATTTCTTAGTTGATTTATTATTTATAATTAAATCACCACTATCACAATGATCTAATCCACCAATTATATTAAGTAAAGTTGTTTTACCTGAACCAGATTGTCCTAAAATAGCGACAAATTCATTTTTTCTAAATTTTAAACTAATATCATTTAATGCTACCTGTGTATAATTAGCAATTTTATAACTTTTCTTTATATTTTTTAATTCTAACATTTTATTATCCTTTCTAAATTACCCATCATATAAATATTTTATACTTATAGATTTGATTTGTCAATTTATTTATTGTATAATTAATAATGGTGATTATTAATGAAAAAAATAACTGTTATTGAATACTCTAATGATACTTCTTTAATTAGTTCTATATTATTTTTAATATTTGGTATTATTTTATTTACTAATCCTAGTGGCATATTAAATTTTGTTTCTTATATTGTTGGTGGCATTTTACTTATTATCGGCATTTTTAATATTTTAAGTTATAGAAAAACACTAAAAAAATTGAATATCGAATACAAATCTAAATTGGTTTTAGGTGTCATATTAATTATATTCGGTTTATTTATAATCATGTTTTCTTCTTTAATTGAAATGACATTTAGATTAATATGCGGTGGGTGGATTATCTATACTGGCATCATTAGATTGATTGAAGCTTTGAATAATAAAGAAAATAACATATCATTTATTAGTAGATTAATTGTTTCTATTTTATTAATAATATGTGGATTATATGTTGCTTTGGATACTAATTTAATATTTTCTACAATCGGATTATTTATTATTATATACGCAATTTTAGATATTATTGGATTTATATTTTACAAAAAAAAGTTTTAAATATGAAATATCATTTTAAAACTTTTTTTATGGTTTATTTGATTCTATTGTTATTTTATAATCATCTAATTTTTTTTGATATGTTTCTCTAACATTTTTATCAGTTATTAATTTTACATCTTTTCTTGCTTGTTCATAAGCCGTCAAAGCATTATTATAATTTGTACTATTTTTGCTATTTTTTAAAGTATTTACACTAGTTTCTAACAATGAAATTGATGTGTTAGCATTATCTAATGAAATTTGTAAAACATTATCCTTTGTTGCATTGTTATAGCAATCAATATAATATAAATTGCCCATAGGAATCAAATTTATTACAAAGTTTAATAGCGATGGAATTAGAAAAATAAGCACTGCTGCTATTATTCTCTTAGAAATACTTTTAGATAATTTTTTTGAATCTACCTCATCACTACTAATTGTTTTTATAACATCTATAATGATAAAAATACCTAAAATTACCGGGACTAAAATTGTAACTAAACTAATTAAACTTTTGAATATACTTAATATATTTAAAAGTTGAACATCATCACAAGCATTCATTAAAATCATATAAACCTCCACAAATTTATTATACCATATTTTCTAATTACAAAATAATATTAAATTGGCATATTTAATAAAAACTCCAAATTATATTGGAGTTTAATTACACAATGGCAGGATTTTAAAGGAAATTTACAACTTTAATTTTCGTACCTTTCTACTATGTTTTTTTATTTTTTTGAATTAGATAAGTAAATTTTAGGTAACTAATTCAATAAATAGCCATTTATCTTTTTCGATAATATTTTTATTTTTAATACCTATAATTCTTATCATATTTTCATTACAGAAATATGAGCCAGTTGTTGATACTTCTGTTACCTTAATATTATATTTCTGCTTAAGAATATCTGCATAACGATATGCTTCTTGGATATTTTTAAACTCTGAATAATTAACAGAGCTATCAATTCTTTTTTTATCTAAAGTATTCTTTTCTTTCATTTCAAAGAATTCTCGTACTTTAAATTTTTTTAATTTTAAATCTACTATTTCAATAACAGATTTATTCTTTATTTTCTTAGACTTTAGCTGTATAGAGTCAATGTACTCATTTATAAAATCACATTTAACTTCATAAGATGCTTTATCCCATATATAGGTTAATAAATTATGATTAACGCTATTCATTTTTTTATTAATCATTATACTATCAAGACTGTATCTAATTGTATGATTAATCTTTCCACAATTTAATTTTTTGGCTAGTTCACTATCAATAGCAACATAATTTTGTTCTAATACCAAATATAGTTCCAATAATTCAGCAAGTTTTTTTACTAACGCTTCTTCTAAATTATCTTCCCTAAAATATATTTTACAATCCTTACATTTATAATATAGGTATGTCTTACCAGATTTCTTACGAGTTCCATTACATGCCAATATTCTTCCACAATTAGGACATACTAATTTTTGCATAAATAAATATTTCTTACTGCGATAGTAGTTTCTACTATTTTTATCAATATTATCTTGGCATTCATAAAACACTTCTTCAGTTACAATAGGTGGTATTTTACCTTCTATTTCAACAGTATCCTTGTCTTTATTATTTTTATGATGTTCCCATATACCTAAATATACTTTATTATTTAATATTTTACATATGTTACCATCAGTCCATTTCTTTTGTTTAGTTTCTATTTCTTTAGTTTTAGGATTTTTTCTAGTATAAGTTAATCCCGGAAATTTTTCAGTTATCGCTTTGGCAATTTGCGTATAAGTTTTACCTTTTAAACATAGATTAAATATTTCACGAACAATAACTGCTTCTTCTTCATTAATAACCCATTTTTTTCTTTTTTCACCATTTACAACCTCTTTTTCATAACCAAATGCTGGTTTGCCTCCAAAATGTCCTTTATTTACCGCACTCTCCACACCAACAAGAGTGCGTTCTTGAATTAACTCTCTTTCAAATTGAGCAAATATTCCTAACATACGTGCAAACATCATTCCAGCGGCACCACTTGTATCAATTTTTTCAAACAAGAATTCAATACCACAGTCATATTTCTTAGTGATATTAAAAAAATCCTCTAAATCAATAACACTTCTACTTATCCTATCCATTTTAAACGATAGTATTAAATTAAACTTTCTTTTTTTCAAATCCTTTAACATCTGTTGATAGGCTGGTCTATTATCCGCTGCTTTTCCACTGATACCAGCATCAGTATAAATTTTATAAATTTTATAATTTTGTGCCTCACAATAACGAGTTAATCTTAATTCTTGTTCTTCAAGAGAATGTCCCTCACGCGCTTGATCAGTCGTACTTACCCTAGTGTAAATTGCTACAATTTTTAATAAATTATCCACTTTTAACTCCTTTCTAGATTTCCTAATCGTGCATATTATATATACTTTTAAACTAATTATCACTTAAATTAAATAGGGAAGAGGAGTGATTTTTATTCACTCTCTCTATCTACATTATAGGTATAATCTACTTCTTTACCATCTTCAATTAGATTAGATATTTTCACATTTCTCATGAACCATAAGGCTGCGTTATCTACTTGAATATCACGCATACTTATTTTATTTTTTAAGTAAAGATGTTCTAAAGAAGTACATCTACTTAAGGCAACGTAAACCTGACCTGTAGCAAAGGCTCCATCTTCTAAATCAATGAAAACAGAATTAAAAGTTTTACCTTGAGATTTATGAATAGTGATAGCCCAACCTAATTTTATTGGAAATTGTTTAAAATCACCGACTACAACCTGTTCTATTTTTCCTGTTTTATTATCGTATTCGTATTTGTAGTTTTTCCAAACATGTTCCTTAACTTCATATTCCTCCCCATCAATTTCTACAAAGATTGCACCTTTATTTAATTTTGTGATGGTGCCTAAAGTTCCATTTACCCATCTTCTCTTATCATCATTAGCTACCATCATAATTTGTGCACCTACTTTTAAATGAAGTTCAACATCACAAGGAAAACTATTTTCTCTTATATCACCATTTACTTCAGCATAATAAATATGTTCTTCATACTCAAGTTCATTTAATTTTGAATTATTAATACGTTCGGCAGTAACATTTTTACCAGTTAAAGTAATATATGCTTTCTCATTATTAGGTAAGCCCACACGACAATTGATTTTCTCCAGTATGTCTTGTGAAACGTTTCCAACTCTAACTTTATTTAATAAATCTTTAAATTCAGAGTTTTTTTGTCTAAATATTTCTGTAAGCTCATATACTTTAATATCAGATTCTTGAACTAATGGAGCATTAAAGAAATGTGTACCATGATACTTATCCATTAAAAAGTCGTACTCGGCTCTATTTTTAACTATAGGTGATAGCTGGAACAAATCACCTACAAAAATAATCTGTATGCCTCCAAAAGGTAAGGAATTATTCATGATAATCCGACATTTTTGGTCAATAATATCAATTAAATCGGGTCTTATCATAGATACTTCATCTAATATTATTGTATCTACCTCTCTAATCAACTTTTTAATGGGTTTTGGTATTTTAAATAAATAATTAAAATCATCCACATCTTGAACTGTAGGTTCGAGCCTAAATACTGAGTGTATAGTTTGTCCCTTAACATTTAAGGCTGCTACTCCAGTTGGTGCTAACACTAATATTTTTTTCTTACTATGTTTTCTGAAGTAGGAAATGGAAAATGATTTCCCAACTCCTGCTCCACCGATAATTAATAAGTTATTATCGGTATTCTCCATTATGTTGAACAGTGATTCCTGTTCTGGAGAAAGTGAAGTTAAACTATCTGTAGATAATTCAACTTCACAAGTATTAAAATTTTCTTTCATAATCTTTCCTCCTATTATTTATTTTTTCTTCTTGAAGCTACATAGGCTTCATTGTACTTCTGAATAGCTTTTTTCTCTTTTTCTTTTCTTTCTTTAAGTCTTATTTTTCGTAGTTCCTCTACTAAAAAAAGATAGTCGCTATTCTCGTCATCAAACAGTGTTTTTTGACGAAAGATTTCTTTTTTCATTTTTATTTTCACCTCCACTAGGTATATAAGAAAAAAGCCCCACAAATCTATCAACAAAAAAAGCCAATAAAATAAGGGAAAAGGACTAAGTTATTATCATTTTTTTGAAATATTTCTACAAATTCGTTAGGGATGTTTACACTTTAGAACAATAGTTGTATAATATTTAGTAAGTAAAGAAGTGATGTTATGAGGAAGTTAGAACCATTAAATTTAACAGAAAAAGAAAGAGAAAGATTAAGCAATATTATTAACAGCGTCAATGACGACAATATACTTGTTGTTATCCCATGTGAAATTATTTATTATTATGATTTATACATGGATATAAACGAGATTATTGAAGAAACAGGTATAAGTAGAAAAACCATTTTTAATTATGTAAAAAAATATCGTAAAAATAAAAATTTTATGTTTGAAAATCGAAAAAATCACTCAAATTTAGATAAGTATAAAGAAGTAATCAGAAGAAGTTTTAAAAATAATCCAGTTAGCTCTTATAGAAAGGCTCAAAGTAGAATAAAAGAGGTAACAGGAATAGATAAAAGTCTAACCCAAGTATATTATTTTCTAAAAAGAAATAATTACAAAAAAAATGAAGAAGGATATTATACAAGAAATGGAGAACCTAATATCAAAAGAAAAGATACCTATTTATACCAACACATAGAAGAAATAGGAAAGTACATTGAACAAAATCCATCAGATAATAAAAAGGTAATGATCAATAGAGTTAAAAATAAATTTCCAGAGATTAAAAAAGAGAATGATGATGAGATAGAGTACGCATTACATGATTATTTATAATAATATTTACTAAATTATCATTCTCGTATTATTTAATAATAATCAAGTTAATAAAATTTATTATCCTTAACCATATTATAAAAAGTATTAGGTTTAAGATTTAATAATTTCATCGCAGAACGAGCAGTAATTTTCTTATCTTTCCATTCTTTAATTACTTCCTCAAAATTGTCTGGTTTGGCTATTTTAGGTCTTCCAAATGAATTACCAGTTTTAGTACCATATTTAAGAGCAATATCTATACCTTCACGTTGTCGAGTATTAATTTTCTCTTTTTCAGTTTGTGCAACATAAGATAATAACTGTAGAATTAAATCATTAATAAAAGTACCTAATAAATCTTTCTTTTGTCTAGTATCTAATAAAGGCATATCTAAAACAACTATATCAGCTTTAATATTCTTAGTTATATCCTTCCACTCATTAACTATCATTTCATAATTTCTACCTAATCTATCAATGCTGTGGATAACTAACAAATCATTCTCTCGAAGGATTTTTTTTAATATTTGATATTGTTCTCTTTCAAAATCTTTACCACTTTTCTTGTCTATGTAAATATCTCGCGGATCAATACCATACTTCTTAAATGCTTCCACCTGTCTAACTTCATTTTGTGATTTGCTACTAACACGTCCATACCCAAATTTCTTATTATCCATGAGCTTTCTCCTTTCTCATCCATCATAATAAGTAGTAAAATAGATAGCACTAGAGTATTTGAAAACCTATAAAAACTTTCCAAATATTTGAAAACTAAAATAAATACCTTTCCAAACACAAAAAAACAACTAAATCACGCAAGATTTAATTGTTTGTTAAATTATACTTTTCCAAACATATGATAGTATATTATATTTAACTACAAGTATTATAATTTATTTAAAAACAATACCAATAAAACAACATTTTTCTAATTAGGTATTCTCAAACTAATAATAATATGCTATAATAACCGACTAAAGGAGATAGTGAAATATGAAAGAAAATATAAATTATGATAAAGAGATAATGGATTTTCTTTATAAAAAAATTTTTAATCCGGGTCTAAGTTTAAATAAAGGTAATATCAACAAAATAATTGATAAAACAATAAAGATCTTTGAAAAGGAAGATGTAAAAGGAAAAATTAGAAGATTTTGGTATGATATTTCTACAAGGGAAGATATTGAAGAACGTCTTAAAAAAAATAATCTAACTACATTTGGAGATATTAAAGATGAATTTGATGAAAAATTCAGTTGGTTATTAGAAGAATAGAGCCTAACTCTATTTTTTTATTTCTTCTAAAAAAACTACTTCTTTTTTAATACTATCATAATAAAAATATCCAACCATATTTTTTATATCAACTACCATAATAATATCACGCGAATACAAATAAACTTTAAAAGCAAAAATATTAAGATTATTTTTTAGGTACTGTAATATTCTATACTGATTAATAGTTTCAACTCGATTTTTATTAATTTCTTCTTCTGTTAGCGGTTTTAATTCTAAATTATTCATAATAGGTAATACATTGAAAATCAGTATCTACTATTTCTAAATTTTTATTATTTTTACCATAAATTCTATCCATATGATAGTCCATAATCTTATTATTTTCATTTTTCAATTCATTGTTTATATCTTCGCCAACAGCATTTTGATAATAACTTTCAAATAGGACAAATCTCTTTATATCAACAAAACTAACATTATTAATTTGTATATTCGGAGTTAGATGTTGATTAATCTGTTCTTCAACTACTAAAGTATTATCATTACAAACAATTCTCAAGTTACTTTTGTTATTAGGACCTATGATAGTTAATTTTTCTCCATCAACTAATTGAAGTATTTTACCTTTATTTTCCATATTCTTCACCTCGAACTGATTATATATAAATAGTCAATAAGTGGCAATTAAAAAGAGTAGAGTTAGTTGTTCTACCCTTACTTTATCCTACCATCTACCACAAGATAAATTATATTCTTCACAAATTTTTTCATCTAATATATCTGAAAATAAAATAGGATCACCACTTCCACAAGCAGCATTGTCAAATAACCCAAATCTTCCTAGAATTGTAGACCTGTCATCAGTAAAATCGTTATATTTAGATTCCTCAAAATAAATCCATTGTGGTTCAACTTTTTCATTAGAAACATTATATATAATTCCTTTACTTTTCAAATTTTTTATTTCGTTTTGAATATTAACTGGTATATCCATCCTACAATCAGGAAAAGCATCGACTAACATATGAGCTCCACCATATAATCGTGAAGAAGTATATATATAAGAGTCTGGATAAAAATCTTCATTATATTCAAAAAATGATTTATTATAATCAGGAAACATTGTTTTTAATTCGCCAACTGATTTATTAATACAAACAGGATTTATATACATATATTCACCACATTCGAGAGTTGCAATTTTATACTTAACATTTTCATTTAAATTTATCATGCCTGCATGCAAGTCTTCTTCATTTTCATTATCCGAATTATTATCATTATTATTTGAAGAATTGTCATCTTGATTACTATTATCAGATGAAGTATTTTGGTTATTGTCATTATTCTCTGATGATGTATTTTGATTATTATTATTAGAAGTACTATTATTTTGAGTATTATTATTACTATTATCCCCAGTATTTCCTGTAGTATTTTGATTATTAGAGTTATCTTCTACATCTTCTATATTTTCTTCATTTTCAATTTCTACACATTCACCATTTTCATTCAAAATATAATTTTCTTCACAGGTATTAGTTTGCCCTTGATCTTGTTCCTCTGTTTTTTCTTCCTCAACTTGATTATTATTATCTTCAATTTGACTACTATTATCATTATTATTTAAATTATAGAGTATAATAGCAGAAGTAGTACCACCTACAACAACTATAGCAACAACTGTACTAATAACAATATGGGTTTTAATAAACTCTACAATACCAATTAATATTTTCATTTTTACTCACGCTCCAATTTTAATATAATTCCGTTCTATAATTAAATTCATTACCATTAGTAGTTATTTTATTTTCATTTATTATCACAAATTCAAATTCGTAATGATAAGATAATGGCTCTCCCATTTCATCATAAATAGTTGTAGTTGTTGCAAGAATTTTATTTCCTTTTATTTCATAAATACCCGTTTGATAATCGCCACCACAAGCAACACCAAAATCACAATATTGATATACAAAACGGAATGTACCATCATTTTTAAACTGATAACTTCCTGATAGAGTAGAAGAGGAATGAGCATAATATCCATTATATTTTATAGTAGCATTGTTTACTTTTAAAATAAATTCTTCCTCGGTAGTATTACCACTACTATCAGTAACAACATATTTCAAATTATATGTCCCTACAACATTAAAATTATAATCTCCACTTACATTTACACTTAATTCTTCTAAAGAATTATCACTCACTTGCACTCTTTCTAATAAATTTATTTCATTTCCAACAATTGTAGATAGCTCACTTTCAAATTCTATAACCGGTTTAGTAGTATCTACTATATTAATTTCAAAACTATATTCTTCTTCCTTACCAAACTCATTAAGATATTTAATATTTATTTGTTGCTTACCTAAAGTAGAAGTATCAACTCTTATATTCTCTGTTAGTAATTCTCCGTTATCCACTCTTTTTATTAAAGATAATAAATATACTTCGCTGTTTATTTCTAAATTTAAATCATCATACAACTCAATATTAGTTTTAGGTTTATTAAATAACAATAGAGATACCACAACAATAGCAATTATTAACAAAATTATTATTGAAGTAACTAAAATATGCTTTTTTATAAACATATTAATATTACCTAACAATTTCATCTGTTATCACACTCAAAATAAAAATTTACTAACATAATAACAACTCCCTTTTATTAAAAACAAACAAAAGAAAAAGGACACTATACAAGCTGTCCTATTACTACATCAGCTAATAGGCACCGCTTAATTAACTGATGTATATATCATACCAAAAATATTGGATATTGTCAATTTATTTTACTGATATTTTATCAGTAGTAACTTTATATTAAAAATTTAATTTGATTTATAGTAAGTAATAGAACCAATTTCCCATTCTCCATTGGTATATTGAGGTTCTTGATATACTACATCATCCTCATCAAAAGTAATATGTATTTCATTATTTGGCGTATCAACCACATTTCTATTTCTATAAAGATCTCCACCAGGTATCATTACAGCAGTAAATGTACCATCATATTTTATAACAAAATTTCTATAATCTGTAGTTGTATATGAACAATTACCACCATTATAAACAACATTTAATGTTGCTCCAGTATATGAACCAGTCATTGAATGAGTTTGAGTTAATGGACTAAAATCAAATGCACATAACCCATGTGGATACATCTTCAAATTAACACCGTTGTTCGTTAAAGAATAAACATGATAATCTTTATTAAAATCTTCAACACTATCTTCTTTTATGAATACATAATCTTCTTCATTTGTCCCATCATTTTGTAGGACCAATTCGGTAACATCATCATTATACTTTAAATATTTTTCAACTTCTTGAGTTGTACTTTGTCCATTATCTGTTATTTTCAAAGTATAAGTTAATTTTAAATTTTGATTTTCTTCATCTATTTCTAATTCACAATTACTCATATTAAAGAAATCAGATAAACCTCTCCATTCATATGAACAAGAATTAAGATTTAGATTATGAATTGTTAATTTTAAACCTGTGTCATCATACCATGCTGTGTTAAATTTTTCTAAGAAAGTAAGTCTTTCTTGTTCTTCTTCCTTTTTTTGTTCATCGAGTACTAATAATATTCCAACTATCGCAACAACACCTATTATAACTGCTACTATAATTAATAATTTTTTCTTTCCATTTTTCATTTTCTAAACACCATCCTTTTTTTATTTTTTAATATTAGAAACTAATTAACAATTTCTTTAAAGCTTAATAACTTTTCATTAAAAGTTAAGTCTACACGTCCAAGAAATAACCCAGTATTATCAATTACTTCGATTTTTAGTCGATTATCGTTCATCTTCTTATATAAAATCAACATATTGCTAACATAATTTGAATAACTTTTTAATTTAAAATAATACTCCATATTATTTGATGCCGATAATCCTGAAAGAACAATAACTGGTACATCCAACATAATCGCTATATGATGGAGGATTTCAATTACTTTCTTTCTTGTGTATTCATATGCTTCATCAGAAATCCCCGTTTTTACTAATTGTAGGTAATCAACTACAATTAAAGATAACCCACCATATTCTCTATACATTTTTTCACTAGTCATATGTATAGATGTAATTGATGAAGCCAATGAAATTACTATGTTATCACTTAAAATTCTTGGTTCTAAAGATTTCTTTGATTTCTCCAAACTAAAATACAATACTGGTTTATCTGTTTCTTTTGCAACACTATTGATTATATCAATAGCAAGCGTTGTTTTACCAACGGCCGGTCCACCAGCAATTAAAAGTACCTCCTTATTCTTCATACTATGAATAATATTATCTAACTCATCAAATCCTGTTTTCATTTATCATCTCCATTTAAACTGTATATCTCTACTAATATATACACTAATAGACTGATCTATATCATTAATTACTTGTAAAAGATTATGAGTATCATCCTTAGAATAAAATGGTAGGTTATAAAAATCCTTTTTTCCATCATCAAACTTTACTTCTATAGAATAAATATTTATATTTCCAAATAATCTCTTAATATCTTTTTTTCTCAATTTTTCTTTATATAAAAATAAACTAAAAGTATCACAGTCCCTAGACTCTACATAATCTTGATTATTATAAAAGTGAATAGAAGAGTAGATATTGTTAATATGAAACATTTTCACACAATTAATGGGTATCTCAATATAATTTGATTTACTAACAGAATTTTTATTATCGCAATCCTGCAAATATAATTTAATACTATTAACTTTAAAAGTATCATGAATAACATCTACTTCTTTAATGGAATGAACTACCAATAGTTTATCACTTTGAATATAATTAATTATTTCCTTATAGTCGCTAAATAA
Source organism: uncultured Bacilli bacterium (assembly GCA_944372195.1). GTDB lineage: Bacteria > Bacillota_I > Bacilli_A > RF39 > UBA660 > Faecisoma. Next base: position 18,508 of record CALVYK010000005.1, on the reverse strand, counting down.
ATTATTAATTACCTCATCATTTAAAATTAATATATTTCCTCGAATAGAGTACTGATGATCTTTACTAATACTATCTATAATTTCTAATTCTTGTTTATCCCTATCAGATACAATATAACCATTAATTTTACCACTATTATCAACTAAATTTAATATAATAACAAGTGTATCTTCAAATTCAAATTTCTTAATTTCTTTTACTGTAGCTTGAATTGTTATGTCTTTAACTTTACCAGTTATATTTTCAATATTAGATATATGGTTACCAACTATTTTTTTATTCACATAATCAACTCATTTCCCATTTATAATATTTATATTACATTTCATATTTACAAGTGTAACCCAAATATCAAGGATAGGCACCTAATTTCTTCTTATTAAAAATATCAAATATATTTTCACTACAATTAATGTTAAAAAGCAAAAAAGGACACTATATTAGCTGTCCTCTTTTTAAGCAGCCAACTTATACTACTTATCAGCTGTTATAAACATAATACCATTTTTGGAAATAATTGTCAACATTTTTGCTGATATAACATCAGTTTATAATCAATACTAAAATTAGTGATATTAGTTCATAATTTAATAGAAAGTTTTTCAGTAAAGAAAGGAAAGTGATAGTAATGAGAATAAAACAAAGTGAAGAAGATAAACAAATTTTAAAAATGATAGGACACAATATTAAATTCTACCGAATAAATCACAATTGTTCTGATAAGGATACCGATGAATATGGTAGAATTACTCAAGAAAAATTAGCAGAGCTTGCTGATACGAGTGCATCTATGGTAGCCAATTTAGAGTCAGAAAATACTATGCAAACTATAAGCATTGTTTTATTAAAAAAAATTGCCAACGCTCTTAATATTCCTCTATATGCTTTTTTCTTAGAAAAACCAATTAAAAATCCACCAACTAACCCATTTGAAAATTAATAACTATTTCCAGTAATAGTTATTTTTTTTACCCATATTGCGTAACCTAAATTAAAATTATAAAATATTCATAGGAGTGTGGTAGGTTATGCAAAAAATTATATCAGAATTACCTAAAAATAGTAGTTTGAGAGAAGTAAGTAAAGAAAATCTTGAATTAGAACAAGATTTTGAAAATTATTTTTGTAAGTATATTGTACCCGAAGTAGTTTCCTATAGATTAGCTAATTTTTATTATCGGAACTGTTTAGAAAATATATCACTAAAAAGGTATTATGTTAGTATCACAAATGTTTTTAATATTTTCCCAAACTTAGATGATATTAAAGATTTAATTAAAGAAATACTCGAATTAAAATATAACTTAACTATCAAAAGTGAAAATCCTTTAATAATTAATACATGGAGAAGTTAGATAATCAATATTTACCTATATTTATTTCGCGTTTTTAACGCGATTTTTTCAATATTTTTTTAAGCCTCGATAAAGATATCGCTTACAAAAAGAATGCGTTTATAATCAAAAATAAAACATTTATAAACTAAGGTAAGGATTAGGGCCTGTGATGGCCCTAATATCTATTTTATATTTTTAAACTAAAAATATAAATTTTACAATAAACAAAGCGATATTTTATATATCCTATTGAACACCTACAACTACTAATATTACTTATCAAAATTACTTTTATATAGTAGATAGATGTTTGTTTATTTCAATATACTTACAACAATTTTAACTAATATCTCGTAATGTTTAATAATAATCAAGTTAAACGTTTATATACTAATTTTAATTAACACTAACTTAATTTAATTAATTACTAGATGTTACGAGAAGAATATTTTAATTAATAATTATTCTCGCTTTTTATATAATAGTTTAAGACACTTACCTATTTTCACACATAATCTATATATTTTACTAGATATTTGCTTGATTTGTGTAATTATTCTCTTATGAGATAAAAAAAAGGTATTTTTAGATACCTTATCACCATTATGATATTTTTTATTCTTGGTCGCATCATATTTACTGGTATTTTGTATCTTCTTATGCTTCTTTCTTCTTCTCGTGTTATAATGCTCATAGGTAATTTTGTTAGAGAATTGCCCATTACTATCAGTAATTTGTACTGATTTAGAATAAGTAGGTTGATCCATGCCTATTTTTTCTTTTGCTTCTTTATAACTCATATATTCTTTATTAGGTTTTTTAATACCTTTTGAAGTTCTATATAAATTAAACCCAGGTGGATATAAATCTAATCTAGCACCTTTAATAAAATATTTAGGTTGGCGTAACTTTTTCCCATCCATCTTATCTACTTTTTTTATATCTTCTAACTCATATTTTAACCCAAGTGTTTCAGCCTCACCAAGTTTTACATCACTTATATGAGCGGAAAGATAAGCACCAAGATTATCTATTTGTCCACTTAATTTTTGTGTCTTAGTAAAACCATGTCTCCATATTTCAGTTATTTCATCGTTAGGTATATATGGAGCTTTAGTAGGGAATATAATTAAACAATGAAAATGCCATCTTCCATTTCCTTGTGGTTCACATACATTAATATATTCTATATTTCCATATCTATATCTTAATCTTTTCATAAATTTATCAAAATCTAGATATGCTTGTTTTGTATCAGTCATGTATTCCCTATAAGTAAGCGTCAACCATCTACAGTTATTAATATTGGTTACATTAGTATTGATTAATTCTCTTAATCGTTTAAAACTTTGAGATAATTGTGCTTTACTTTGGTATCTATTTTTAATATGCTTACATTGTTTTACTTCTCCTGTAGCGGTTATTAAATAATAATCCTTATCTATTTTTTGAATAGGAGCTTTATTATTTTTATGTTCACACCAACAAATTTCATAAGTATTTCCCATTTCCTTAACACTAACTATTGCCTCATCATTAATAATTTTTTTTCTTATACGTTGTATTTTCATACTCATATTACTTCTTTTTTAAGTTCCTTAAGTAAAGTATCTAGTTGTTTCGTAGTAATAGGCATAGTTCTGTTGTATAAGAATAAATTATCTTCATTAATATAAATTAATATAATTTGTTTATCCTTTATATTTATATTAATTTGATGAGGCTTAATAAAACTTATATTAGTATTTTTAATAGTTAATATTTTGCCTTGTTGAAATTCACATTTCACATTATTAAAACTGCATATATTTTTAATTTTCGATTCAAACTGCACATTTTTGTTCAAATCATCGATTAAAAAGTTCACTTTTTTACACCATTTTACAAAAATTAAAAAACGCCGATTTTCCGTTTAAAATCAAGCGTTTTCAGTGTATTTAACTCCAAAAGTTGGAGCAAATTTCTAAATGGCAGGGGTGGCAGGAGTTGAACCCACATGAACGGTTTTGGAGACCGTCATTCTACCATTGAATTACACCCCTAAATCAATGCAAGTAAATTATAACATATATTTTAATATATTACAATAATTTTATAAATTTATTTTTAGACAATTTTGAAAATGTCTCATATAACTAAGCTAGATTAAAAAAATCAATAACGAATAAATATAAACAAAAAACTCTACAAATCTTGTTAAAACAAAAATTATAGAGTTTTAATTTTAAAAAATAGTAATATATTATAAAAAATTAAAGACCTAAATAATATTTTTTCTTTCCTTTTCTTAATACAATGATTGAATTATCAATAGCCATATCTTTAGTTATTAATTTATCTTCTAATATTTTCTCATCATTAATAGTAATAGCACCATTACTTATAAATTCCCTTGCTTCTCTTTTAGATGTGCATATATTATTTTCTACTAATAAGTCAATCAAATTTTTTTCTTCAAATTTAAAGGTTGGTACACCTTTAAATCCAATTAATATTTCATCTTTAGTTAGATTTTTAATATTGCCGCTAAATAATGATTCGCTTATTTTAACTGCTTTATTATATTCATCTAATCCATGTAAAAATGTAATAACTTCTTTTGCTAAAGCTTTGTGAGCTTCTCTTTTCTCTGGACATGCCAAATGTCTTTTTTCTAAATCATTAATTTCATCAATAGATAAAAAAGTTAATTTTTTTAAATATTCAATTACTTTACTATCTTCAGCATTTAAGAAAAATTGATACATTTCATAGCTAGATGTTTTATTGATATCTAACCAGATTGCATTGCCTTCAGATTTTCCGAATTTAGTGCCATCAGCTTTAGTAATCAATGGCATAGTTAGTCCATAAGCTTCTTTATTTATTTTTTTTCTTATTAACTCAACACCAGATGTAATATTACCCCATTGATCTGACCCACCAATTTGTAGTGTACATCCTTTATTTTCATATAACCATAAGAAATCTAATGATTGCATAATCATATATGAGAATTCCGTATATGTAATTCCAATATCCAATCTACTCTTAACTGTTTCTTTGTTTAACATATAATTTAAATTGAAATATTTACCATAATCTCTTAAGTAATCAATAAAATTAATATCCTTAGACCAATCATAATTATTAACAACTTCAAAACCAAATATATCTTCTACTTGACGCCTTAACTTTTTATAATTATAATCCAATTGTTCTTTAGTTATCATTGGTCTTTCAGCTGTTGGTTTAGGATCCCCTATTAATCCAGTTGCTCCACCTACCAACAAAATAGGATTATTTCCACCTCTTTTTAATCTTGTTGCCATTGAAAAAGTCGAATAATGACCAATATGTAAACTATCGCCGGTTGGATCCGTTCCTATATAAAAAGTTAATCCTCCATTATTTATTTTTTCAATTAAACTTTCATCAGTAATATTTTCAATTAAACCACGCCATACTAATTCATCGTATAATTTCATTTTTCATCTCTCCTATCTGTACTTCCTAGTCCACCTTTTCTAATATCTTTAACATTATCATCATCTGTTATTAAATAATTAATAAATACACCTTGGCAATACGCTTTATTTTTAGAAATAATAACATCTATATCACCTTCATTTTGAATTGACAACCACATATGTCCTTCATTAGATTCATTGTTATAATAATCACTTTCTATTAATCCCACCTGATTCGTTAACCTTAAATTATATTTAAAGCCCAAACCACTTCTCATTAATAATAATAGAGCCTCATTATTATTAAATTTTGCCTTATAACCAGTTGGTATTTTAACTATTTCACCAGGTTTAATAACTATATCGTTAATAGCAAAAAAATCATAACCTGCGCTATTTTTAGTTGCTCTTTTAGGTAACAAATAATTATTATACAAATTTAAATCATCTTTAATATCTTTTTTAAACTGTTCAAAACTAATTTTTTCAAAATATCGCATATTTCCCTCCAAAAAAAATACCCATAGACTAAGGACGAATATAATCCGCGGTACCACCTTAATTTATGAATATTTCATACACTTTAATTTATAACGAAATTACCCGTTTTAATTCCCAAATTGTAATTGATTATTTAATCTTGATTAGTTTTCATCTACCACTAATTTTCTTTATTACCAATTAAATAACTAAATATTTGTTCTTCATTAAATATATAAATAATATATCACATTAATTTAGAAAAATCAATTATTTTTTCTTGCAAACAGTAATTCCATCACTATTTTTTATCATTTCTTCTAATTTGTTTTGCATAAAATCAAATGCATCTAAAGCAAAAGGATTTTGCCTTAATTCTTTCATTTTCATTAAAATATTTTCATCGTAAATTAATTTTGCTACCCTTAGCAATCTAATTTGATTAACAAAACTTAATCTTACTAATTCACCGACATTGGCATTCCATAATCCCTGTTTTTTCAATTCAGCCATATTTAAATATTGACCATTATAAAACATTTCCATTACCTTTGGATCTATTGGTTCTTCAACTTTCATTGGAGTCCAACGTCCCTCTAAAATTTGATGATATATGTCTAATCTATCAACATCTTGAACTATTTGTGTAATAGTATTAATTACTTTTGTTTTTTCTTCTTCACTTGCTTTACTAAAAAATTCGATTGCATCAGCACTTTTTAATAAATCACTACTTAATATTAATAAATCTTTTTCATCAAATCTACCATCGACATGCTTATCAACAATGTCTAATACAGGTCGGTCATAAACTCTAGTACTAGGTATTTCTTTTTCAATTAATCCGTTTTGTAATATTTGTTTTCCTAATCCACCATGGTTTAAACCTATTTGCGCAACTAAATCACTATCAACATAAGTACCAATTTTTAACATTTGCTCAAATCTACCAATATCATGATTTAAAAAAGCTATTTTTGATAATTCTGCAAATGTTTCATTAAAATCTAGTCCTGCAACTACAGAAGAACCATCTCTCACTACTTCCATAGTATGTAGATATTTTTTATCAATTCCATCAATTTTTTTAGTATCTTCAGTACTGCTTCTTTGCAAAACATAATAACTATTAAACACTTCTAAAGCTTTGTTGTAAATTTTTAACAAAATATTTCCCCCTTTAACGTTTGAAAACCTTTACATTGTTATAATAAACGTTATTATGTATACTTTCTCGTATACTATTTAAATTAATAACATTTTTATCAGAATAAGTGTCATCAAAAGTTTTAATCAAATCTATTCGTTCTTTTGTTAAATCTTCTATCTGCTGTGAATAAATATATGCATTTAATACATTTTTAATGTATTCTAACATATCTAAATAACTTAAAATTCCTTTTTGATTATCTAAATTAATCATTTGTATTTTTTTAGCTATTTCTTTCAAATCAAATATTATACCTCTAAAAGAAACATAATTTTCACTATCGACTAGTTCTCTATTTTTATACAAAACATTCACTTGATTTGCTGTATTTAAAATATTGAATATCAATATATTAATTACTGCTACATATGATTTGAAAAAATCATTTAGTAATTGTTCTATATTTATATTTGTCAATTGTTGATTAGATAATAATTTATTTACACCATTTAAATGCTTACTATGACGGTGAGAAAAAGTTATTGAATTAAAATTTAAATTTTTTAATGATTCTAATCGTTTTTTTATTTCTAAAGCTACAAAACGATATTCATCTATAACGATATTTAATTCATTTACTTTATCATAATACAAATCAACATATTGCCTTGAATTAAGATTGCCATATAATGTTTTTATAACTCCGTTAGCATCATTAATGACAAATCTAAATTGGTTAATTGATATTTCACCATTTTCTAATTGACTATATGCCTTAGCAATCTTATCATAACTTTGTTTTAATTTTTCTTCTCTTCTTCTAAAGCCAATAATTTCATTAGCTGATTTAGCACTAATAAAATCCTTTGAATTTGTTATATTATCTGCAATAGAATAAGCTAAATCAACTAACGATGCTAATTCACAAAAATAATCAATCGTTTTTTTCGGTATTAAATCTTGTAATATTGAAAATAATTTTTCATTCCTCAAATCAATATCTAAAAAATTTAAATTTTGACAATTATATTTATTCATTAGTTCATCTAAATTCATATAATACTCCTCATTTGCCAAAATATACTATCACAAAATAGTCATTTTGTCAAAATGACTATTCTTCATGTATTTTTTCTATTATATCTTCTATTTTTTTACCATATTCGATTGATTCATCATATACGAACTCTAATTCTGGTGTATGTCTTATATCGACTCTATCAGCTAATTCTTTTCTTATGAAACCAGATGCATCTTTTAAAGCTTTCATAGTTGTTTCTCTTTTATTGTCATCTAATACTGTTACATATATTTTCGCATAACTCAAATCACTACTTAATTTACAATCAGTAACAGTTACAAATTTTATATCACTATCTTTTACTTCATAAGCTAAAATATAACTTATTTCTTTTACTATATTGCTAGCAATTCTATCTATTTTTACACTCATCTTTTTATTTCCACCATTTCATATGCTTCAATAATGTCTTTTTCTCTTATATCGTTATAATTTTCAATAGTTATTCCACATTCTAAACCTTTTTTAACTTCTTTAACGGCATCTTTTTCTCTTTGAATCGAATTGATATTACCATCATATATAACAACACCATCTCTAATTACCCTTGCCTTTGAATCTCTTTTAATAACACCATCAGTTACATAAGATCCTGCTATGGTACCAACTTTAGAAAATTTAAATATTTTTCTAACTTCAGCTGTTCCTATTATTTGTTCTTCATAAATTGGTTCTAGCATACCTTTCATAGCAGCTTCCATTTCTTCTACCACTTTATAAATAATATTATATAATCTTATTTCAACGCCTTGATCCTTAGCATAATCTCTTAACTTACTATCAGGTCGTACATTAAACCCAATTATTATTGCATTAGAAGCTTTAGCTAAAACGATATCACTTTCTTTAATAGCACCAACACTACTTCTTATAACGTTAACTTTAACCCCTTCAACATCTAATTTTTCTAAAGAATTTTTTACTGCTTCCGCACTACCATTAACATCAGCTTTAATAATTACATTTATTTCTTTTTTACCTTCTTGAATTTTATTAAACAAGTCTTCTAAAGTAACAGACTTACTTGGTGTCATTTCTTTTTGTTTAGCCATTTCTTGTCTTTTCAAAGCAATATTTCTAGCTTCTTTTTCTGATTCAAAAGCCATGAATTTATCTCCTGCTTTAGGCACTTCGTTGATACCTGTTATTTCTACAGGTTGTGACAATTTAGTTGACGTTAAATTTAAACCTTTATCATCTTTCAATGTCCTTATTTTACCATAGGCATGACCAACGACAACGGGATCTCCTAATCTTAAAGTACCATTTTGAACCAATACTGTTACAATCGGCCCTAAATGCTTATCTAATCTTGATTCAATAACAGTTCCAACAGCATATCGGTTAGGATTTGCTTTATATTCATTCATTTCTGCTACTAATAAAATACTATCTAATAACTCATCAATACCTTTTCCTGTTTTAGCAGAAATCAAATTAACGATGGTATCACCACCCCAAGATTCAGGTGTTAGTCCATGTTCTGTTAATTGAGTCATTACTCTTTCAACATTAGCTTCTGGTTTATCAATTTTGTTGATTGCAACAATAATTGGTACTTTTGCAGCTTTAGCATGATCAATTACTTCTTCTGTTTGTGGCATTATACCATCATCAGCTGCAATAATAATTATAATTATATCAGTAATACTTGCGCCTCTTGCTCGCATTTCTGTAAATGCAGCATGTCCTGGTGTATCAATAAAAGTAATATAATCATCTTTTACTTTAACTTGATATGCGCTAATGGCTTGAGTAATTCCACCTGCCTCACCACTAGCTACATCTGTTTTTCTAATAGCATCTAGTAATGTTGTTTTACCATGATCAACATGGCCCATAACTGTAACAACGGGTGGTCTTTTTACTAAATCTTCTTCTTTATCAATTATTTCATATTCTTCAAAATTAGTAACATCTGCTGTTTCTTCTCTTTTTAACTCTTTATTGTATTCTAGTACTAATATTTCAGCATTTTCAAAACTGATTGCATTATTAATAGTTGCCATTATTCCTAAAGAAAATAATTTTTTAACTAATTCACTGCTATTTACCCCTAATTCATTGGCAAGTTGTCCGATTGTCATATTTTCTTTATATAAAACAACATTATCACTAGTTGTATTAGTCATTAATTTAGTTTTATTTTTATACATTTCTTTTTTCTTTTGTTGGAAATCTTTTTTAGATGGTTTAATATCTTGTTTTTTCTTTAATTTTTGTTTAGACATTGAATCATCTATTTTTATATTTTTATTTTCGATTATTTCTTCTACTATTTCATCCATATCATCATAATTAGCATTATCTAATATAACAATATCATCCTCACTTAATAAATCATCTTCACTAGTTACTGGAATATCAAATTCCTCACATTTTTTTAATATTTCAGCAACACTTTTGTTTACATCATTAGCGTATTCTAATACACTCATCATAATAAACACCTCCTATATTAATTTTTTTAATTCTTCATAAATTTCATCCTTAACCTCTATTTCCAAAATCTTATCTAAAACTTTACTTTTTTTTGCTTTTTCAAAAACTTCCAAATCTTTTTTTAAATAAGCTCCACGGCCATTTGCTTTTCCAGTTAAATCTACAACAACTTCTTGATTTGGAGTTCTTACAACTCTAATTAATTCTTGTTTAGGCAATTTTTCTCTTGTTACCACACATGAACGCATCGGTATTTTTTTTACTTTCACTTTACTCACCTACTATGTTTATACCCATTTCCTTAGCTTGATCCATAGTTTTAATATCTATTTTGTACTTAGTTAAACGAGAGGCTAATTTAACATTTAGACCTTTTTTACCAATTGCTAAAGATAAATTATCATTATCAACTACTACCAAAGATTCTTGTTTCTTTTCATCAGTTATAAATACATGTAAATTTTTTGCAGGAGATAAAGCATTTTCAATAAATTTAGCTTTATCAGTTGTATATGCTACAATATCAACTTTTTCTGGACCTAACTCTTTTAATATATTAGCAATTCTAGTTCCTCTTTCACCTATACATGAACCAATTGGATCAACATTAGGATTTTCTGAATAAACTGCTATTTTTGATCTAACACCTGCTTCTCTTGCAACGCTGTAAACCAATATAATTCCTTCATTTATTTCAGGTATTTCAAGTTCAAATAATCTTTTAATGAACCCATAATGATTTCTTGATAAAAGTATAAGTGGTCCTTTACCTGTACTTTCTACTTTAGTTACATATACTTTAATGCTGGAACCCATTTTTATTTTTTCACCCGGAATTGTTTCTGATTTTGGTAATATACCTTGAGCTCTACCCAAATCAATATAATAATTTCTAACATCTTCCATAGCTACTAAGCCAGTTACTAATTCATCTTGTTTATCAGCAAATTGTTCCATAATTATATTTTTTTCAGCTTCTTTAATTTTTTGAATAACTACTTGTTTTGCAGTTGCAGCAGCAACTCTACCAAAATCTTTAGGAGTTACTTCTTCTTCGATTGTTTCACCAACTTCAATATCAGGAATAATTTTTCTAGCTTCTTCTAAAGTTATATGAATTCTTTTATCAAATATGTAAGGTTTCTCAACTTCTATTGTTGCGCCTTCTTCATCTGATTCTGTATCTTCAACTTCGATCATAATAGGTTCTCTTGCTTCATGTTCCTCATCTAAAACAACTGTTTTATAAGAATAAACATGAATATCACCAATTTCTCTATCGATAGCAACTCGAACATTTGTTAAAGATTTATAATTCTTTTTATAAGCTGACGTTAAAGCAAGTTCTAAAGCATCATAAATATAATCTGCTGATATACCTTTTTCTTTAACCAATAAATCTAAGGCTTTTTTAAATTCTTTATTGTCCAAATTAATCACATCCTTTCTCTTTTGAACAAATATCTACAATATAACTTTCATCAATAAAATCAATTTTATCTAATATTGGATCTACTAAATCATTTACTTTAACGCAATCATTAACAGTAATAAATCCTTCTTTATCAATAATTATTCTTAAAAAATTAGTATTATTTTCTTTTACATACTTTACATCATCGAGAATATAACCTAAATCTGTAATTGGTTTTTCAATTAACTCTTTTATTTTACTTTCCATAAGACCTCCAACTATATTAAAGAGTGGGATTATGTCCCACTCCTCATGCAATAATATTATATCATAATTTTTAGATTTTAAAACATTTTTCTAAAAAAGATTTATTATTTTATATTAAAATGATATAATGTATTAAGGTGAGATAATGAAAAAAGAAAATTTAAAACAACCTATTTTAGGGTTATGTGTAGTTATATCTTATTTTATTTATAGTTATTTTCAAACTGTACCTTTAAGTTTATTAGGTATAAACTATTATAATTTAAGCCTGTTTGATAAAATTATATATTTAATGGTTACTGAATTAATTTATTTACTTATTTTATTTTTTATTTATCGTAAAGAATATATTAAAGATTTTAAAGATTATATTAAAAACTTTAAAAATTATATGCCTAAATACATGGAATATTGGGCTTTAGCTTTTTCTTTAATGTTAATAAGTAATTTCTTTATTGTTACTTTATTTCCAAATTCTGTAGCAACCAATCAAGAAGCTATAAATAATACACTAGTAAAAGCTCCATTTTATATGATTGTTTCCGCTGTATTATTCGCGCCTTTCTTAGAAGAAACTATTTTTAGATTCAGTTTTAGAAAAATATTTAAAAATGATTTGGTATTTATCATCTTATCTGGTTTAGTTTTTGGAGGATTACATGTTATAGGTTCATTTAATAGTTTAATTGATTTAATCTATATTATCCCTTATTCAATTCCAGGATTTGTATTCGCATATACACTAGTTAAATCTAAAAATATATTCATTCCAATGAGTTTGCATTTTTTCCACAATGGCATTATGATGTTTATTGAAACAGTATTATTATTTTTTATCTAAGGAGTTTTAATGAAAAAAGTTATTATTGTTTTAATTATTATTGTTTTGGTTATAGTTCTTTGTTTATTATATTCAAGATTTGTTGCTACAAAAGGATTAAAAGTTAAAGAATATAAAGTAATAAATAGTAAAATAACAGATTCTTATCATGGTTTAAAAATAGTTCACTTAACTGATATTCATTATGGATCGACAATTTTTGAAAAAGAATTAAATAATATTGTGGATAAAGCAAATGAAATAAAACCTGATATAGTTGTCATAACTGGTGATTTAATTGATGACAGATTATCTTATGACAAAGATATAATCATTAACTGTTTAAGTAAAATAGAAGCTAAATTGGGTAAATATGCTGTAAGTGGTAATCATGATATTCCATTAGATGACTATAATTATATTATTAAAGAAAGTGGATTTACTAGTTTAGATAATAAATATGAATTAATATATTCTAAAAGCAATGAACCTATTATCATTTCAGGAATTGGATATGGTGACGAAGATATTGGTATAAAAACAGAACAATTTGATAAATACATATCCGAATTAAAAACAGATGACATCAAACCAATTTACTCAATATTATTGGTTCATGAACCTGATACTGTGGATAAGTTAGATTTAACCAAATATGATTTAGTTTTAGCAGGTCATTCCCATGGTGGTCAAGTAAGATTACCTTTTATTGGTAAACTATATACTCCTGAAGGATCTAAAAAATATTACGATGAATACTATAAAATAAATAATACAGATTTATATATATCAAGTGGTTTAGGCACTTCATTATATAGATTTAGATTATTTAATAAACCATCATTTAATTTTTATCGAATAACAAATAAATAGCCAATATTAATGGCTATTTATTTTATATATTTATGAATTTTTCATTATAATTAATTTGCTAATAATTATGCCTAGGAAAAAAGGAATAGTCATTTGACCAAATATCATAGCTAAAGAATATAGATTACCGAATATGTTTTCAAAGAAAGAAAATAATCCAAATCCCTCTTCTATGAACATAAGATTTCCATTAAAACTAATGTTTATAAAATAAGCAAATGAGCAAATGATAAAAATTAATAAAGCATAATATTTAATATCTTTTAATTTTATAGTCACATAATTATATTTAACAATAATTAATCCTAAATATATCATAACGGCATGATAGAATAAACTTTGAAAACTTATAAAATGAAATAATGGATATATACCTAATGAAGTCCCTGGTGAAATTAAAAATGCAATTCCAGCAAACATTCCGCCACTAGCTAAAAAAATATCCCCTATTTTTTTTAATGTTCCCTTAGCAAAACCACTTAAAATCCCAGCGTATAACAATATACTACAATAGTATAAAGGTACATACGTATTAACGTTATTAATATTACCTATTATAAAATTAAAAATAATCTTTATTACTTCTAATATCCACACTGTAATTGTTAACATTTTAATAATTTTAGTGATATCTTCTTTGTCTTTAATCGTAATTTTTTTTATACAAAAATATAAAATAGCAATAATAATTAATACACAAAATAAATGTTTTAAATTATATAATCCACAGGCTGGATATACGTCTGGTTTAGCAAAAAACATAAATAATTACCTATTAAGCAATACTTTTTTTGCATACGAACAATCTGCAATAATTTTCTTATTATTTTTCTCTGCTTCTTCAATTACACATTCAACTAATTTTCTAGCTATATTTTGACCACGATATTCATTAGAAACAAAAGTATGTATAATATTCCAAGTATTTTTTTCTTCTACAAATTGACATTCACCTATTATTTTATTATCTTCTAGTGCTATAGATTTATTTTCACTTTTTAAAAACTTTATTTCTATCATAATTTCCTCCATCAATTATTTAAGATTTTAAACTAAGTAATGACACACATTCAACATGGTAAGTATTACCAAACATATCGAAAGGTGTTATCTCAACAACTTCATATTTGTCTTTTAACAAATTTAAATCACGAGCTAAAGTAACTGGATCACAGGAAACATAAATTATTTTTTTGGGATTTATTTTTATTATATTATTAATACTTTTGTTATCCAATCCAGCTCTTGGTGGATCAACAATAATAATATCTGCTTTGAAATTATTTTGAGATAAAACAGAACCTACATCACCACTAATAAAATCAATATTATTAATATCATTTATTTTTTTATTAATTAAAGCATCACTTATAGCTTCCTTATTTAGTTCAATACCTAATACTTTATTTGACTTTTTAGAAACGTATATACCTATTGTACCAGTACCACAGTATAGGTCTAAAACATTCCCACCATCAACATATTCTAAAACTTTATCGTAAATATTTATCATTCCAATATTATTAACTTGAAAAAACGAAGTTGATGAAATAACAAATTTAAATCCATTAATATCTTCTTTAATATAACCATTACCTTTTATAACTTTGTTATTCACAATAATAGTGTCAACATTTAAATCAAAATTTAAATTTACATTACCATAAAATACTACCATACTTTCAAACGAAGTAACTCTTATAACAATTTTATTTACATTTCTGATATCTAAATGTTTTAAATCATGAATTATTTTGTTAATACGATTATCAACTAATAAACATTTATCAATGGCAATAATATCATTGGATTTTTTTTTAAAATATCCTATATTATTATTTACTTGTAGCGTTATTTTATTACGGTAGTTAAACTGTTTACTTCCAACAATATCTTTGACACAATTTAATCCACAAAACTTTTTAATAATTTCCTTTACCTTATTTTCTTTGTATTTTAACTGTTCATCGTAAGATAAATGCAATAAATCACATCCGCCACAAGAGTCATAATATGGACACAGACTTTCCACTCTTAATGGACTTTTTTTTATATATTTAATAACTTTTCCTTCCATAAAATTCTTTTTTTCTTTAGTAATAAAAATTTCAACTTCCTCGTTAACTAAACAATTTTCAATAAAAATAGGTATATTATTTATTCTAGCTATTCCACGGCCAAAATGATCCAATTTTTCAATTTTAACAATTAACTTTTTCATATTAATATTATAACATAAAAAAAGAGATAATTGTATCTCAAAAAAAAAACAAAAAAAATTGGCAACTTGCTATTTTCGCTTACACTATCTTCGCCGTTAAAGAGCTTAACTTCTGTGTTCGAGATGGACAACTTAAACTATTATCACATCTTATCACGCCTTATTTTATGGTACTTTTTAGTGGACCGAAGGGTGTCACATATTATCTTAAAATATCATATCTTATTTTAGTTTTTATGACACCTGTTAAGACACCTTTTAGAATTTATGGTATATGTTATTTATAAATGTTATATTACTATTATATCATTATTATTGCTATATTAGAAGATATATTATTTATAATATAAAACTTATTATAATTGAAAGGTGTTGAATTTAAAATATGACAGTAGATGCAAAAAAAGAAGTATTAAAATATATGATATTAAATGATAGGTATTTTCGTGATACTTATTCCTATAAACTATTAAGATACAGATATTTTGATAATGTAATCAATAATATAAGTGAAATATCACTTAATTATAAAAATGTTATAGAAAATGAGAAAATACAAGCTAATCAATTTCTTGATTTATTAGAGTTGTTTATAAAAATAGTTAAGGAAAGATTTTTCAATGTTTATCATATAGAATTCTTACTTAGTGAATTAATACAAACAAATAAAGAAATGGTAGAAGATTACTTAGTAAGCAAATATAATGTTAATGATGAAACTAATTTATATTTATTAAAGGATAAGATATATAAAATTATTATAAACAATTTCATAAATAATGCTAAATATGTCCCTATAATATCTTCATTACTAGCAGAACATTATATAGATATTAAACCTGTTAATGAATACACATACGAAGAAGCAACAGAAATAATTACTATATTATCTGATATTGTGTTCTCTCAACGAGGCAGAGGAAAATATCAATACTTATTTGAAAATATGGAAATAAATTTAACTCATAATATTAAAATGAGAAAAGAAAGAAAAAAACAATTTGATGAAACCAAATATAAAGAGGAATTTATATCAAGGTATACATCAAATTATGAGTCTATTATAAATACATATAAAAACAAAGAAAAATATATTAAACATTTTAAATAATGCTTTACTGACTGTTAGTATAGAGTGATTATTATTTCTTCTTCAAGACATCATTTATTTCACAATCTAAAGCCATAACTATTCTTGAAATAACATCTAAATCTACTCTTTTTATATTAGAATGATAATAACTTCTAATTGTATTTATAGATAAGTCGGTAATTTTTGATAAAATATTTTGAGATATACCTTTTTGGTCCATTATTGGCTTTATATCAACATAGAAAATATCATATTCTAATAATGGTGTATATTCTTTTCTCTTGCTCATCCGATACCAACTCCTTATATATTAAAGGTATCATTTTACAGACTTTTTACATATGTCATATATTTAACATAGGTTATTGACTTTATCATACACCCTATGATATAATTATTTTGTCAGATAATAAAGTTTGATTAGCTGACGTAGTACGGGACAGCTAGTTTAAGTGTCCCTTTTTAATTGTTGTAAAGGAGAAAATATGGAAAAAGAAGAAAAAATTATTTATTCTACACCTGCTGATAGTGGTTTTTTGAGTGGAACATTAGAGATTTATTCAGATAGACTTATTTTAATTGGAAAGAAAAAAAATATAGAATATAAATTTATTGATATAGCAAAAGTTTCTAATTTTATGACTAGTATAAGTATTACATTGAAAAATGGATATTCTGACTCTATTGGTGTTGTTGATAAAAAACTTAGAATGGAAATTATTGATTACATTAACAATCAATTAACTAATATTAAAGTTGAAACTAGCAATATTGAAAATAATAATATTAAGGAAAATACACTAAATGAAGAGAAAAATAATTTAAGTGATAAATCTTTAAAACAAACTAATGCAAATATTGATAATAACAAAAATAGTTCAAATATAGGTATTAAAATCATTTCTACAGTTGTTTTAGTATTTATAGGTATATTTATCTTTAATACATTTTTTAATGAAAATGACACTAGTTATAATAAAGCTGAAGAACAGAATGAAAAAACAGATGATATGGTTGGAACATGGTATGCTTATGATGAATATGGTTTGAAAGAATATGATAATTATATTGTTATTGATGGAAAAGGTAACTTTTATAATGTTGTTGGTGATTATTCTTTTTATAAAGATAGTGGAATTTACACAATAAATGATGATGAAGTTATATTCTATACTGATAGTAGTAAAAGTTCTGAATGGAGAGATTGTACTTTACAAACTTCTGATAAAATGTTTTGTGTAAAAGGTGCTTCCTTAACTTATTATCAAAGATAGAAATATAGTGAATTGGAATAGTAAAAAATGAAAAAGTATGAATATTTAACAAAGTATTTTGATGTTGGAATAATCAACAATAATATTAACGATGAAAAATACAAAGATATAATTTTAAATAATCTAAATGACTTAGGTAATAATGGTTGGGAATTAGTAACCTGTACTCCAATATCTTCACATGCCGGAACATTTGTATTTATAGCCTTTTTTAAAAGAGAAAAATAAGCATTTAATAAAAACCCCTTTCCTATTTGGATATGGGGTTTTATTTTGTGTTAAAACACCTACAAACCTCTATGTTATATTCTTTATAGGGGGTTTAGCAATGAATAATAATTTTGAAAAAGAAGTTTATTATTTTATTGAGTTAGTTTTCAACAATATTCACTCTGCTAAAACTAAGAAGAATAAGAAAAAGACAATTCTTAATAATCTCAAAGTTAAAGCAAATGGAGAAAAAATTATTGTATTTAATAAGGAGAAAAAATACTCATACACCTTATACACAAAACAAATACAAGATTTTAAATTTAAGCAATACCTTACTAAATGTATAGCTCTAATTTATATTGATAACCTAACTAACTACTTAAATAATAAAAT
>CALVYK010000004.1 GCA_944372195.1 uncultured Bacilli bacterium | reverse complement strand
CAAAAGCCACCGAAGAAGGAGAAATATTTAATCGTGAGATTAGATGCAGTCAAATTTATTTGACTTTTGTTCTATAAAGTTGACAAATATAATTTTAAGTGATATTATTGTACCTCGGGAAAAGGAGAATATATATGAATTTTAGTTATAAATCGGCTGATTTAGGTAAAATAATAAAAAAGTATTTTATTAAAGATGATAAAATTTATGTTATCCATTTAGATGGAACTGTTAAAATGAATATTTATTCTAAAGAATTGGAAGAAGAAATAAAAAAAACAATGGTTAAACAAGCAATTGAAAGAACTATTAGTAATGCGCCAAAAGAAGTTGCAGAAAACATT
This sequence comes from uncultured Bacilli bacterium, assembly GCA_944372195.1. Taxonomy (GTDB): domain Bacteria; phylum Bacillota_I; class Bacilli_A; order RF39; family UBA660; genus Faecisoma. Next base: position 83,283 of record CALVYK010000004.1, on the reverse strand, counting down.
AAGCAATCGTTTGATGGTTTGACTACTAAATTCTTTTTAACAAGTGGTACATTAGCTAGTATGTTGTTTGTAAATAACCCAGAAATTGATTTAATGCTTGGAATAACTGGTACTATATTAGCAGCTATGGCATTGATGCATGGTATTAATTATAAAATCAGTACTAATGATTTAGACGAGTTAGTAAAATATGATATTTATTTAGCCATTAAAGATTCATTAGATAATAATTCAATCTTAGCGGAAAAATTAAATATAAATACTATCGATAGATATTCATTAAACGATTTAAAAAAAATAAAAGAATGTATTGAGTTACTTCAACTACAAAAAAGAGCTAAATCAGACGAAGGAACTTCATTAATTAAATTACCAAAAAGTGTTTAGAAATTAAACATTTTTTTGTTGAAAAAAACATTTAAAAATGTTAAAATTAATATGGGTGATTAAATGAAAATATTATGTTTGGGTCACGCTACTTACGATATTACGTTACCACTAGATGAATATCCAATAGAAAATACAAAAAATAGAATTCAAGAAAAAATAGAGTGTGGTGGTGGTCCCGCTAGTACTGCTGCTTATTTATTAGGCAAATGGGGTGCAGATGTAACTTTTGCTGGATTAGTTGGAAATGATTTTTATGGTCATAAAATAAAGGACGAATTTGAAAGTGTTAATGTTAATACAAAATATTTGGAATTAAGAGATAATTATAGTACAACATCTAGTTTTGTATTAGCAAATAAGCAAAATGGTTCGAGGACGACTTTTGCTTATAAACCTAAAAAAGTTGCAATGACTAGATTTGAATTAGATTTTACTCCTGATGTTATATTGATCGATGGCCAGGAATATGAAATGAGTAAATACTTGTTAAACAAATATCCTAAAGCATTAACGATTATTGATGCAGGAAGAGATACTAATGAAGTTATTGAACTATGTAAAATGGTTAAATGGGTTGCATGCTCTAAGGATTTTGCTGAAAAAGTAACTCATTTAAATATCGATTACGATAATTTTGAAACATTAAAAAATGTTTATACTAAATTAAAAGAAATGTTTGATAGTGAAATAGTAATAACATTAGAAGACAAAGGTTGCTTGTATAATTACGAAATTATTAAATCAGTTAAATTAAAATCTGTTGATTCTACTGGTGCTGGCGACATATTTCATGGTGCTTTAACATATTATTTATCTAATGGATATGATGCTAGATTTGCTCTACAACTTGCTAATTATGCAGGAGCCATTTCAGTAAGCAGGATTGGTACGAGAAATTCAATACCTCTAAAAGAAGAAATGGAAGCAGTATATAATGAATTTAAATGATTTGATTTTTATCGATAATTTGCCATCTTTAGATTTACATGGATTTGATCGCGAAACTGCCAGAGTGGCAATTAATGATTTTATTAATGACAATATTAAGATGAAAAATAAATTTATTGTTATAATTCATGGGATAGGTAATGGTATATTAAAAAATACCACTCAAAAAGTATTATTACATAATAAATTTGTAATAGAGTTTAAAATCCATCCTTTTAATGTTGGTTGTACTCTTGTTAATATTAATTTGACAAAATAAAAAAACATGTTATAATATAACACAGCAACTGAGAAATATTGGCTTTTTTTCAATTTGACAAATAAAATAAATTATGGTAGTATATATGCCGTAAAAAGAGGGGGAGTTTATATGTACGAAGAAAGAAGAAACACGTTTAGCATTAGAGACATTATTTTACAATTATTAATGGTTGTATTATTTACTTTAATCATGATTTGGTTATTTCCAACGAAAAGTTACTTAAAAGATAATTTTGTGGGTAAAGACGAATTGCAAAGCGAAATAAGTCAACAGTTACAATCAATTTATGGTAGACTATTTGCCGATAATATTGAAAGTATGCGAGATGCTGCAAAGGGATATTTTACAAATCCTAGATTACCACAAAAAATTGGTGATTCTGTTACTTTAACTTTGGGCGAAATGATCGATAAGAAATTAGTTTTATCATTTAAAGATAGTAATAATCAAACATGTGATGTAAATAAATCATATGTTAAAATTACTAAAATGAATGATGAATATCAAATGAAGGTTCAATTATCTTGTTCTGATTATGAAGATTATATTATAGTTTATATGGGATGCTATTCTTATTGTGACTCTAACATATGTATTAAAGATGAAACAACAACTAGTAAGCCTTCAACACCTACTACTTCAAATGATGATAAGAATCCTGAAACACCTGTTGTAAATAAAAAATACGAATATGAATATCGTTTAGATACTCAAAATACTTATTCTTCATGGGGACCTTGGTCAAGTTGGTCTAAAACTTTGATATCTCCGAATAATTTAAGACAAGTTGAAATTAAAACAGAAAAAGAAACAACTGGTTATAGAACTGAAACTTATATAGATTATGAAACTGTAATCGAATATAAGACTCAAACAACACAAGTACAAACTGGTACTAGACCAGTAGCAAATGGTACTTACATAGTTGATACACAACCAGCATCTGGTGGAAGTTCAACTCAAAAAGTTTATGGTAATGTTGTTACTTCAACAACTGCAGGTGGATATGGAAGCTGGGTATATCAAGGATATGTGACATTCAAATATTCACCATCAAATACTGATACTACAAAATATGAATATGTTAGTCATAAGACAACTGTTGATTGTTCAAATGTTTGTCAAAATGTTACAACATATACATATAAAAAATATACTAGGTCATATACGGCCGGCACGACAACTTATTCATGTCCTGCAGATTATCCTAATCAAGAAGGTTCAGGATCAGGAACAAGATGTTATAAATATGTAACAACAAGTACTGGATATAGTTGTCCATCTGGATATTCATTAGAAGGAACAAATTGTGTAAAAAGAGAAACAAAATATACTTATGAACCTGTTTATGAAAATGTTACTACTACTGTTCCGGTAGAAGTTACAAAAGCAGTAGAAAAAACTAAACAAGTTCCAATTAAGGAAAATGTTAAATATTATAGATATAGAACTCGTAAGCAGTTAACTATTGCTGGCACTTATTATAAATGGAGTACAAATAAAAACGATCAAACATTATTAAGTCAAGGTTACTATTTAACGGGAAACAAAAGAGAAGTGTAAACTTACTTCTTTTTTGTTTGACATTTAATAATGTTTATGCTAAAATTAAGAAGAATAGAGGAGAGTCGAGGTGGATAAAGTGAAGGATAATTATTTATTTGAATATATTAATGAAAACGAATTTAGAAAATATGAAAGATCATTAAAAAAGTATAATATGTTAGCATATAAAAAATTATATTTTTCTTATTATCCATCATTTAAAGAAGGAAAATTTTTAGGAGAAATAGTTTCAGTTAATGAACAAAATAATTCTAAAAATTATGAATTGAAGTTACCAACAGATATTATGTTTTCAAAAGTGCATGGTGACATAAAATTACATTATACGGTTTATTTTAATGAAAAAATAGTAATGTTGGACAAAATATCACCAGAAGGCATTTTAGGCGAGGGACATCAATCAGAATTAACTACTTATAAGGGAGTTATGGTATCTAAAGAAAATCAAGAAAAAGATATGTTTAAAATAAATTTGCTAAATATGTTACAAAAATAAATACTAGATGATAAATTTCATCTAGTATTTTTTATAAAAAAACAGTCAACATTGACTGATATTTATGCTTACTGGTGCGGATGAAGGGACTTGAACCCCCATGCCATAAGGCGCTAGATCCTAAGTCTAGTGCGTCTGCCAATTTCGCCACATCCGCATAAAGTGGTGGACCCTGTAGGACTCGAACCTACGACCGCCCGGTTATGAGCCGGATGCTCTAACCAACTGAGCTAAGGGTCCATGTATCAACTGATACTCCAATATAATATCATATTTGTATATATTATGCAATAATTTTTTGAAAAATTTTAAATTTTTTTGAAATTTGACAAAATATTAAATTATGTTATAATATACGTCAACAACTGAGAAATATAAGATATTTTTACAATTTGACAAATATAAACTTTTATGGTAGTATATATGCCGTAAAAAAAGAGGGGGAATTTATATGAAAAAAAATTATTATGAATTGTTAGGTGTGACACCAGATGCAGAATCTAAAGAAATTGATGAAGCATTTCAAAAAATTAGAGAAGAAAAATATCCTGATGGGTTTGGTACTGACGACGAAACAAAAAAAGCTGAATTTTCTAAATTATATGAAGCTTATAAAACGTTAACTGATTATGAAAAAAGATTCGCATATGATGAAACATTAAGAAAAAGCAGTATTAAAAATTTAAAAATTAATGAAAATATTAAAAATAAATTAAAAAGTGAAAATGGTAAAATTGTTGCATGGGTGGTTGTAGGTGCATTAGCTGGTACTATATTAGGAAATTGTATATTTTATTGGCTTACACATAAGGATTCAACTAATACTGACGTTAACAATAGTACTTCTGTTACAAACATGATGGATAATAGTGATACTGTAGAGGAAAAATTATTGACTGCTGAAAATTTTGAAGAAAAAACTCAAGAAATTTTAGCTGATAATCAGTCAAAAGGATTAAACATTGATCCAACATTTATTCGTTCTGCTTTATTTATTACCAACATAGATTATCTAGATCAAGAAGACATAAAAAAACTATATGGTAATACTGATTTAAATATGATTGAAGAAATTCAAAACATGTATAATTATACTTCTGCAGTAGGAACTCATAACAATAATGTTGCATTAGGTCAAGAACAAGGTCGATACATTGCTTTATCAGATTTAGCATTTGATGAACAAGATAAAGCTATATTAAAAGAATTAGACGCAGAATTTGTTAGTCTAGTTAACGATTTAAAAAATCAAAATATGACTGATGAACAATTCCAAGCCTCATTTAAATATGTTACCGAATTTTATACTGGCAAAAGTCCATTAGTTACTGATATCGGAGAATATGATAACTATTCTTTAACTTCTGGTGCTGGTCTATTATCTGAACAATATTGGCCAATGTTTTCTGTAAATTATGCAAGTAGTGAATTTATTACTAAAGAAAATATGATTGACATAAGAACTTTATCTGAAGGAACAGATGAACAACCTGCAGTTATTAATGGATCTAAATATTTAGGATCTATCATAAATCATGAGTCATTAGCATGTTTGGAAGAAACAGCTACTCCAACTCCAGAAAAAACTTTAGAGAAAACGCAATAATGCGTTTTTTGTTTTATTTTATAATTCAATATGATATAATAATGTAGAAGGTGATTAAACATGAAATTATATAATACATTAAATAAAAAAATAGAAGAATTTATCCCTAATAATAAAGATTTAGTTACTTTGTATACTTGTGGGCCTACAGTTTACCATTATGCCCATATAGGAAATTTAAGAACTTATATATTTGAAGATATATTAGAAAAAGGATTAGAATATTTAGGTTATAATGTAAAAAGATGTATGAATATAACTGATGTAGGTCATATGTCTAGTGATGCTGATACTGGTGAAGATAAAATGATTAAAGGGGCTATTAGAGAACATAAAACAGTTTATGAAATAGCTGATTTTTACACTAAAGCATTTTTTGAAGATTGCAATAAATTAAATATTAGAAAACCTAAAATAGTTGAAAAAGCCTCAGATCATATTGATGTTTACATAAAAATGGTTAAAAAATTATTGGATGATGGATATGCCTATATATCAAATGGAAATGTTTATTTTGATATTTCAAAAGCTAAGGATTATTACAAATTATCAGGTAAAAATCCAGACGAATTAATAATTGGAGCAAGAGAAGATGTTAACGAAGACATTCATAAAAAAAATCCTTACGATTTTGGATTATGGTTTACAATTAGTAAGTTTGAAAATCAAGCAATGAAATGGGATAGTCCTTGGGGTGTAGGATATCCGGGATGGCATATTGAATGTTCGGGATTATCAATCAATTATTTAGGAGAATATTTAGATATTCATTGTGGGGGTGTAGATAATATATTTCCGCATCATACTAACGAAATAGCCCAATCAGAAGCTTATTTAGGTCACAAATGGTGTAATTATTGGTTACATGGTGAACATTTAAATGATTCAACTGGTAAGATGAGTAAAAGTAAAGGAGAATTTTTAACGGTTTCATTATTAGAAAATAAAGGTTATAATCCTTTGGCTTACAGATTTTTTTGCTTACAATCACATTATCGTAATCAACTATTATTTAGTTATGAAGCTTTGGATAAAGCACAAAATACTTATAACAAATTATTAAATAAGATAAAGAACATTAAAGATGATGGAAATATTGATAATGAAATTATAAAAAAATATCAAGATAAATTTAAAGATGCAATAAGTAATGATTTAAATACATCTTTAATGTTAACTTGTTTATATGATATATTAAAAGAGAATACAAGTAATAATACTAAATTAGAAGTTATTAAAGATTATGATAAATTATTATCATTAAATCTATTAAATAATGAAAAGAAATTAGATGAAGAATTAATAAAATACATTAATGAAAAAATAGAAGAAAGAAAGTTAGCTAAACAGAATAAAGATTATGAAAAAGCTGATAATATAAGAAAGGAATTAGAAAGTAAAAATATTAAAATAAAAGATACCAGGGAAGGTACAATATACGAGGTGATTTAATGGATATATTTATATATTATGGTTTAGGTTTATTAGGATTAATAATTGTTTTATGGGCCCAATTTAATGTAACTGGCAATTATAAAAAGTATAGAGAATATAAAGTAAAATCTAATTTATCTGGTCAAGAAGTGGCTAGAAAAATATTAGATGCTAACGGATTAAAAGATATACATATAGTTGAAACAAAAGGAGAATTAACAGATCATTATGATCCGACAAGAAAAGTTATTAGACTATCTAGTGCTATTTTTCATGAAGAGTCTATTTCTTCAGTAGGTGTTGCTGCTCATGAATGTGGTCATGCTATTCAAGATAAAGAAGGATATACTTTTATGAGAATTAGATCGGCTTTAGTTCCTTTTGTTAATTTAGTTTCATATCTAGGTTATTTTGGTTTAATTATATCTTTATTAGGTGGAATAACTGGTTATTTAAAAATAAGTATTTTAATTCTAGGTGTTACTATTTTATTCCAATTAGTTACATTACCAGTTGAATTTGATGCTTCAAAACGCGCAAAAGAACAGTTAATTTCTTTAGGTTTAATTGATAACAATGAACATGAACAAGTAAGCAAAGTCTTATTTGCTGCTGCTATGACATATGTGGCAGGATTAATTTCTAACTTATTACAATTATTAAGATTAGTTTTAATATTAAATGATCGAGACTAGTGGATTATTGGTTGTTAATAAGCCAAAGGATGTAACAAGTAGAGATGTAGTTAATGAAGTATCAAAAATATTTAAAACTAAAAAAATAGGTCACACTGGAACATTAGATCCTATTGCTACTGGGGTTTTAGTTTTAACTATTAATAAAGCAACTAAATTAAGTGAAATCATAACTAGTGAAGAAAAAGTTTATCAAGCAGAAGTTATCTTGGGCATAAGAACTGATACTTTGGATATAACTGGAAATATTTTAGAAGAACGAGATACATATTATAAAAAAGAAGATATTATTAATGTATTAGATTCTTTTATAGGAACATATAATCAAGAAGTTCCTATTTATTCAGCTGTTAAAATAAATGGTAAAAAATTATATGAATATGCTAGAAATAATGAAGAAGTTACTTTACCTAAAAGAATGGTAACTATTAAAAAAATTAAGTTAGATGAATTAAATTATATTGATAACAAAACAGTATTTAAATTTACTTGTAAAGTAAGTAAGGGTACTTATATTAGAAGTTTAATTAATGATATAGCTTCTAAATTAAATACTATTGGCACAATGAAAAATTTAAAAAGAATTGAACAAGGTAATTTTAATATTAATGAATCTTATACTTTAGAAGATATTAAAAATAATAATTATAAAATAATATCAATTAAAGAAGCTTTAAAAGATTATTTTACGGTTAAAGTTGATGATAAATTAAAATTTAAAGTTATGAATGGTCAAATATTAGATAATATTTATAATCAAGATTATGTGTTATTTATTGATGATGATGTAATTGGACTATATAAAAGGGAAGAAAATAGACTAAAACCTTATAAAATGTTTATTTAACTCTTTACTTTTTATAAAATATAGTGTATTATTAAGTAGTACTTATTTCTAGGAATTAAATCTTCTCCGGTTTATTTCTTGGATTTGAGCAAATATATAAGAAAGGAGATTTATAAAATGGCTTTAACTAAAGAAAGAAAAGCAGAATTAGTTAAGAAATTTGGTAAAAACGAACAAGATACTGGTAGTATTGAAGTTCAAATCGCTATCTTAACTGATGAAATAAACACTTTAACTGAACATTTAAAAGAACACACTCATGATTTCCATTCAAGACGTGGGTTACTTAAAAAAGTAGGTCAAAGAAGAAGTTTATTAAATTACTTATTAAAACATGATGTAACAAGATATAGAAAAGTAATTAAAGAATTAAATTTAAGAAAGTAGGCACTCTTTTTAGGTGCCTTTTTTTATTAGGGAGGAATTATGAAAAAAACATTTGAATTAGATTTTAGAGGAAGAAAAATTATAGTTGAAAATGGAGAACTAGCTAAACAAGCCCATGGTTCTGTATTAGTAAGATATGGTGATACGGTTATTTTATCAACTGTTGTTATGTCTAAAAATGTTAATTTATTGGCTGATTTTTTTCCATTAACAGTTTTATATAATGAAAAATTATATTCAGTAGGTAAAATACCTGGCGGATTTATTAAAAGGGAAGGAAGGCCTACGGAAAATGCTACTTTAGCAGCTCGTATGATCGATAGACCAATGCGACCATTATTCCCAGAAGATTTTAAAAATGAAGTTCAAATAGTAAATACTGTTTTATCAGTTGATCAAGATAATAGTCCAGAAATAACTGCTTTATTTGGATCATCTTTAGCTACTTGTATAAGTCAAGTACCTTTTAATGGCCCAGTAGCAGGCGTTAAAGTAGGAAGAGTTGATGGTAAATTTATTATTAATCCAACAGTCGAAGAATCAGAAAAATCAGATATTGATTTAACTGTATCTGGTACTAAAGAAGCTATCAATATGGTTGAAGCAGGCGCTAAAGAAGTTAGTGAAGAAGATATGCTAGAAGCTTTAATGTTTGGACATGAAGCAATAAAAGAATTAATTGAATTTCAAGAAAAAATAATTGCAGAAATTGGTGTAGAAAAATATGATTATCCTAAATTAGAAATATCAGAAGAATTAACTGACGAAGTAACTAATTTGATCAAAGATGATATTGATGCAGCTTTAAGAATTAAAGAAAAACAAGAAAAATACGCTAAATTAGATGAAATTAAAGAAAATTTGTTAGAAAAATATACTGATGAATCATTAAAAGAAGATGAATTAAAAGAATTATTAACTAAGGTAGCTAATATATTTGAAAACGTTAAATATGAAGTTTTTAGAAACATAGTAGTTAAAGAAAAAATAAGAGCTGATGGTAGAAAGATGACTGAAATAAGACCTTTATCAACGGCTATTGATTTGTTACCTAGAACTCATGGTTCTGCTTTATTTACAAGAGGCGAAACACAAAGTTTATCTGTAACTACATTAGGTGCCTTAGGTGAACATCAAATATTAGATGGATTAGGAATCGAAGATTCTAAAAGATTTATATTACATTACAATTTCCCTCAATTTTCAGTAGGAGAAACAGGTAGATATGGTGCCCCTGGTAGAAGAGAAATTGGTCATGGTGCATTAGGTGAAAGAGCCTTACTACAAGTAATACCTTCTGAAGAAGAATTCCCTTATACAATAAGAGTTGTATCTGAAATATTGGAATCTAACGGTAGTAGCAGTCAAGCAAGTATTTGTGCGGGTTGTATGAGTTTAATGGCGGCTGGTGTTCCCATTAAAGCTCCTGTAGCTGGTATTGCCATGGGATTAATTACTAGTGGTGATGATTATACTATTTTAACTGATATTCAAGGATTAGAAGATCATTTAGGCGATATGGATTTTAAAGTGGCTGGTACTAAAAATGGTATTTGTGCATTACAGATGGATATTAAAATTAAAGGTATAACTAAACAAATATTAAAAGAAGCTTTAGACCAAGCTCATAAAGCAAGATTAGAAATATTAAAAGTAATTACTAAACAAATTAAAGAGCCTCGTAAAGAAGTAAGTAAATACGCACCTAAAATGATGACATTTACAATTGATCCAAACAAAATTAAAGATGTTATTGGTAAAGGTGGCGAAATGATTACTAAAATCATTTTAGAAGCTAGTAACGTAAATGCAGTAACTGATATCAATGCTGTTAAAGTTGATTTAGAAGATGATGGAAGAGTAATAATTTATCATACTGATAAAGATATAATTGAAAAAACAGCTAATATGATAAAAGATGTTGTTAGAGAAGTTGAAACAGGTAAAATTTATACTGGTAAAGTTGTAAAAGTTGAAGATTTTGGATGTTTTGTTGAATTATGGCCTGGAGTTGAAGGTTTAGTTCACGTTTCTCATTTAGCTAAAGAAAGAGTTGAAAAACCTAGCGATGTAGTCAAAGTAGGAGACGAAATAATTGTTAAATCATTAGGATATGACAAAAAAGGTAGACTTAATTTATCTCGTAAGGAAGCTTTAAAATAGGATAAAGAAAATGTTGAATATAGAAAATGTAAACGAAAATATTAGAAATGATTTAGAAGATATTTATATTATTTTACAAGATAAATATGGTGATAGTGCTGGGCTTAAATATTATGAATTAATGGATGAATTAAAAGAAAATAAGCCAAATGTATATGAAACAATAATAAGTCTAATGTTTTTAGATACTATAAGATTATTAATTGATAAAGATAATAAAAAATTTATAACAAACGAAGAAAAAACAATTTTACAATATTTAAGTGAATTTAAAACTATTGATGATTTACTTTTTGCTATAGAAGAAAATCCTAATTTATTAGGTATAATAATAAATGGACCATTTAAATTTAATCGTTTAAATATTAAAGGAAAAGCAACAATATTACTTACAACATCTAAAGAATATGCTTATGAGTTTAACAAATTTTATTATTTAGAGATGATGAGTACTTTTAAAGAAAGAACAAAAGAAGAAATTATTAATCTATATATGGAAACTAAAGATTATCAAGATATTTTAAATGTAGTTGATGCTTTATATTTAGGAAACATAAAAGGTTTTTCAAAAGTATTATTATTTATGATTAGGACCTTTTATAAATGGAAAAAAGTTATTTTATTAAAATATCCAGAACTAATATTTCCTGACGAAATTGAATTGATGAATCTTATTGAAAATAATGACATTGATGATGTTATTTATAAAATATCTTATAATTTTGATTTGATTGAAAATATTGTTAAGAGTTTTATATTTTACGAAACAAACGATATGCTTTTTAAAGAAGAAATTGAGGAATTGTATAATAAACTTGTTTCTAAAGAAATTAAGATAAAATTAAAAGAAGTATAATTATTTTAATAAATTATATACTTCTTCTAAAGTTTTATCTTTTTTATTTTTGTAAAAAGGTTTTAAATGAAGGTGAAAATGTTTAACAATTTGAATATCACCACTATTTTGAATCAAAGTCATTCCATCACAATTTAATCTTTCTTCGGTTCTTTTTTTAAGCATTTTAGCTATCTCCATTATATGTTTTAAAGTATCAATGTCGATATCATCTAAATCTAAATAATGTTTTTTAGGTATGATTAAAGTATGACCAACACTATCGGGATTAATGTCTAAAAATGCATATACTACTTCATCTTCATATATTTTATATGATGGAACTTCCTTATTAATAATTTTACAAAATAAACACTCCATATTATTACCTCCATTATAATTATAGCAAAAAAAATCTAGTTTATCTAGATTTTGTGAATATCTGCGAATATTCTATATTAATATTGATTAAATATTGATAAAATTATGCAGTTTTACTTAAAAAATAATTTTTTTTAGTGTATAATTGTATTGGTGATATTATGCATATATTAAAAATCGAAAATTTAACTGTTGAAATAGAAAATAAAATAATTTTAAAAAACTTTAATTTAGAAGTTAAATCTGGAGAAATTCACGCTATCATGGGACCTAATGGAACTGGTAAATCAACTCTATCAAAAGTTATAATGGGTGATCCAAATTATAAAATAGTCGAAGGAACTATTAAATATGACGATACTATAATAAATGAATATACGACTGATGAAAGAGCTCGATTAGGTCTATTTTTAAGTATGCAGATGCCTTTAGAAATTGAAGGTGTTACAAATGCAGATTTACTTAGAACAGCTTGTCATATAAAAGAAGGAACTAATTTTAAATTATTTGATTTTATTAAAAAATTAGAAAACACTGTCTCAAAATTAAAGATGGATAAAGAAATGATTCATCGAAGTGTTAATGTTGGATTTTCTGGTGGGGAAAGAAAGAAAAATGAAATATTACAAATGTATATGTTAGAACCTTCTTTAGTTATTTTAGATGAAATAGATTCTGGACTTGATGTTGATAGTTTAAGAATAGTTGGAAATAATGTTATGGATTATTTTAAAGAATATAAACCTATTTTAATTGTTATTACTCATTATCAAAGGTTATTAGATTATATAAAACCTGATTATGTTCATATATTAAAAAATGGTAATGTTGTTAAAAGTGGTGATAGTAGTTTAGTTAAAGAAATTGAAACAAATGGTTATAATTCTAGTGAATTTGCTATAAAGGAAAATACTAAAAATGAATAGAATAATAATATCTAATAATCAATTTGATTTAAAAAATATCGAATACAAATATAAAGAAGATATAATAAACAAATTAAAATTAATAGTAATCAAAAACACTAAACTAGAATTAATAATTGATAAAGAAATTAAATTAGATGTAAATGTTGAATTATTAGATAATGTTAAATTGGATTTGGTTGTAATTAAAAAAAACAAAACTAAAATATTAACTAAATATAAATTAAATGAAAATAGTATATTAAATATTACGGAAATAAGTGATAGTGATATTATAAACGAACGAAATATAATTGATTTAAATGGTATAAATTCTAAAGTTAATTTTATTTTAAAAACTGTTTGTAAAAATAATGAAAAATATGATGTTGTCGTTAACCATAATAATAAAAACACTACAAGTGACATTATAACTAATGGTGTTAATATAAGTGGTAATTTATATTTTACAGTTACTTCTTATGTTTTAAATGGCAATAAAAATTGTGTAGTTAACCAACAAAACAGAATAATCAATTTAACAGATAAAGAATGTTTAATAAGACCTAATTTATTAATTGATGAAGTAGATACAATTGCTAATCATAGTGCTTTAATTGGTTCGTTTAAAGATGAAGAATTATTTTATATGCAAAGATTAGGTATTGATAAAGAAAGTGCAAATAAATTATTAATAGAAGGTTTTATTAAAAATAAATTAAATAAAACTTTAGCTAATTATTTTAAAAAGTATTGGAGGTGAAAAAATGAATCGTGATGATTTCAATATTTTAACTAAAAATATAATATATTTCGATAATGGAGCTACTTCATTAAAGCCAAGATGTATAGCTAATAGTATATCAGATTATTATAATAATTATAGTGCTAATGCTCATCGTGGTGACTATGATTTATCACTTGAAGTTGATAATAAATATGAAGGTACTAGAACATTAGTAAAAGAGTTTATAAATGCTAAAAAAAATAAAGAAATTATATTTACTAGTGGAGCTACTGATTCGTTAAATAAAATAATATTTGGATTTTTTAGAAATTATTTAAAAGAAAATGATGAAGTTTTAATTACTAAAAGTGAACATGCTTCTAATGTACTACCTTGGTTTGAATTAAAAGATGAAAAAAATATTAAAGTAAATTATATTCCTTTAACTAATTTAGAAGTTACTTTAGATAATGTTAAAAATAGTATTACTGATAAAACTAAAGTAATTAGCATAGCGCATATTACTAATGTAGTAGGGGATATTCGACCTATTAAAGAGATAATAAAATATGCCCATAGTAAAAACATATTAGTTATTATTGACGGAGCTCAAAGTGTAGCGCATACTAAGATAGATGTCCAAGATTTAGATATCGACTTTTTAGCTTTTTCGGCTCATAAAATGTTAGGTCCAACAGGTGTTGGTGTTTTATATGGTAAAGAAGAATTATTAAATAATATTAAACCAATTATATTTGGCGGTGGGATGAATGCTAGTTTTCAATTTGATGGAACTAGAGTATATAATGAAATTCCTTCTTTATTAGAAGCAGGTACTCCTAATATTGCTGGTGTAATAGGATTAGGTGAAGCTATTAAATATTTAAATAATATTGGAATGGATAATATATCAAATTATGAAAAAGATTTAAAAAAATATGCTGTCAATAAATTAAAAAACGTAAAAGATATTATTATTTATAATGAAAATAGTGAAAGTGGGATCATAGCTTTTAATATTAAAGATATATTTGCTCAAGATTTAGCCATTTATTTAAATAAATATAATATTTGTGTAAGAGCTGGTAATCACTGCGCTAAAATATTAAAAGACGAATTAGGTATAAAAAATACATGCAGAATAAGTTTATATTTTTATAATACTAAAGAAGAAATAGATTATTTAGTAAATGTTTTAAATAATAAAAATATTAAAGATGAAATTATCTAGAAAATTTTGTCTTTTTTTGTTATAATTAGATAGTGATGAATATGAAGAAAGTATTATTAATTTTTTTGCTATTATTAACTGGTTGTAGCAAACAAGAATATAGTAAAAATTTATTTTATATGGACACTATTATAAATATTAAATTATATAATGTAAGTGAAACAAAAGCTAATGAAGTATTTGATTATTTAGATAAATTATATCAAAAATATGAAGAATTAACTGATTTTTATGATCCTAATAGTGAGTTATCTAAATTAAATGATGATGTTAATTATGAAATATCGAATGAATTATTAGAATTAATTAAAATTGGTTATGAATGGGATATTAAAACCGATGGATTATTAAATATTAATATTGGTAATTTAACTAAAATATGGCACGATTTTAGAGAAAATCCAGTTAGTTTACCTAATTTAGATGATGTAAAAATAGAACATTTAAAAATGGAAGATGATAAAATATTAAATGATAAAGTTAATATTGATTTAGGTTCTATTGTTAAAGGTTACGTTACGGAAAAAGCCGGTAATTATTTAGAAAGCGTTGGTATTGATTATTATTTAATTAATGCTGGAGGTAATGTAAAAGCAGGAAAAAGTAATAAAGGATATTATAATATTGGTATTGCTAGTCCAATAAGTAATGAAACATTTGAAATTGTTAAAGGTGAAAATATTAGTGTTGTAACTTCTGGCGGCTATGAAAGATTTTATGAGTATAATGGTGTAATGTATCACCATATTATTGATCCTAACACTTTATATCCTGCTAACAATATGAAAAGTGTAACTGTTATAGGTAAAGATAGTGGACTATGTGATATTTTATCAACTACTTTATTTTTAATGGATATCGATAAAGGAAAAGAATTTATAAAAGACTATGATGTTAAAGCTATTTGGTTTACTAATGATGATCAAATTATAAAAAGTGATAATTATGAATAAAAATGATATAAAATTAATAGTTATTGTTTTAATGGTAATTATTATATTATTTTCTTTTTCTTTGTTTAGAAAAAAAGCTAATATAGCTAATGTGTATTTTGAAAATGAACTACTATTAGAAATCGATTTAAGTGTTGATAAAACATATGAAGTAGATGGTGAAAATGGTAAAGTAGTAATCGAAGTTTTGAATAATCAAATAAGAGTAGTAGAAGAAAATAGTCCATATCATTTATGTTCTAAACAAGGGTTTATCTCTAAAAGTGGTGAATCGATTGTTTGCCTACCAAATAAAATAATAATTGAATTACCAAATAATGAATTAGATACTGAGGTGAGTTAACTTGAAAAAATTTACAAGACTATCAATGTTATTAGCATTATCTGTTGCTTTAAATGTAATAGAAGCTAGCTTACCTTTGTTTAATGGTTATATACCAGGATTGAAACTAGGACTAGCTAATATTGTGACATTGTTTATAATTTATCAATTTAGCTTAAAAGATGCTTTTTATATTGGTATTTTAAGAGTATTTTTAGTTGGTATTTTAAGAACTGGTTTATTTAGTACAACTTTTTTCTTTAGTTTAGGTGGAGTATTATTAAGCATAATTTGTATGTATTTAACTAAAAAATTTTTAAAATTATCTATTGTTGGTGTTAGTATTATGGGATCTATTGCTCATAGTACAGGTCAAGTCTTAACATCTATTTTATTATTACAAATGAGTTCGATGATATATTATTTACCTTGGTTACTATTATTTTCAATTCCAACAGGTATATTAGTAGGTTTGATTTGTAAACAATTGATAAAATTTTATGATGAAGTGTTGTCTTTTGAATAGTTTTAATATATAATTTAATTATAGGAGGATTATATATGAAAAAGTTTTTAAGTTTATTATTGGTTACAGTTTTACTTACCGGATGTGGATCTAAATCGTTAAAAGAAGGAACATATGAAGGTAGCGCGGTAGATAATTATGGTGGTGAAGAAAATACCGCAACTGCTAAAGTTACTATTGATGCTGAAGGTAAAATTACTGATGTATATTTAGATACTACATATACAAAAGATGGAGTAGAAACTACTAAAAAAACATTAGGAAATGAATATGGAATGAAAAAAGGTAATAGTAGTTATGGTGAGGCTGAATACGAATGGTATGAACAAGTTGAAGCATTAGAACAAGCTGTAATTGATAATCAAGGAATTGATTTCTTAAACGTTGATGAAGATGGTTATACAGATGCAGTAAGTACTTGTACAATTAGAGTAGATGCATTATATGCAGCATTAGAAGATGCATTAAATAAAGCTAAATAGATTTGATTTTTCAAATCTATTTTTTCATTTATATTTCACATTTTTAGTGTATAATTAAATAGAGGTGATTTTATGACCGTATTAATAGTAGATGATGAGGAAAGAATTAGAATTTTAATAAAAGAATATTGTTTAAATGAAGGCTATAATGTTTTAGAAGCTTCAGATGGTAAAGAAGCTTTAGATATAATAAAAGATAATAAAGTTGATATTTTAGTATTAGATATAATGATGCCTAATATGGACGGTCTAACAGCTTATAATGAATTTAAAAAATATAATATTCCAACTATAATTTTATCTGCTCGAAATGAAGAATATGATAAATTAATTGGGTTCGATATGGGGGTTGATGATTATGTCACTAAACCATTTAGCCCTAAAGAACTAATGGCTAGAATAAAAGCTGTTACGAAAAGATTTAATAATTTAACCGATATTTATATATATCAAGATTTAAAAGTTGATTTTAAAGGACATGTTGTTTATATAAAAGATGAAGAAGTAAAATTAACTCCTAAAGAATATGATTTATTAGTTTATTTTATAAATAATAAAAACATTGCATTATCTAGAGAAGAGTTGTTATCTAAAATATGGGGTTATGATTTTTATGGCGACGATCGTACTATCGATACGCATATTAAAATGTTAAGAAATAATTTGGGCGATTATCGTGATTTAATTCAAACTGTAAGAGGAATGGGTTATAAATTTGAAATTAAATAAAAATTCTTTAAAAAAACATATTTGGTTTTATTTGATTATTTTTACGTTTATAATAGTTTTATTTTTATGGTTATTTCAAGTAATTCTTATAAATAAATATTATGAACTTAGTAAAGCAGATCAAATAAAAAAAACAACTTTGGAAATTATTAGAAATTATGATGAAGATGTCACATATTTAGATAAAATATCTTATGAAGATAATGTATGTATTGAAATAGTTAAAAAGAGGATGACTATCTATAGTTCTAATGAATCAAATAGGGGATGCTTAATTAGTAATTATCAATATAAAAATGATTTTTATAATAGTGATGTAAACGAAAAAACATATAAATTAATTAATCCATTATTTGATACAAAAACACTGATATATGCCCAAAAATATAATGATGATATTACTATATTTGTCAATGCTTCGTTAGAACCATTAGATAATACTATTTCTATATTATCTAATCAGTTAATAATTGTTACAATTATAGTTTCAATTCTTGCTCTTATTATTGGTTATTTTATATCTAAAAGAATTAGTAAACCGATTGAAAAAATGAATGAAAATGCTTTAAAATTAGCTAATGGTAATTATAATTTTAAATTTGATAATAATTCTAAAATATCTGAAATTGATGAACTTGCTGATACTTTAAATTATGCTAAAAATGAACTAGAACATACTGATGAACTACGAAGAGATTTATTAGCTAATGTATCACATGATCTTAAAACACCGCTTACTATGATTAAAGGTTATGCTGAAATGATTAGAGATTTAAATTATAATAATGAGGAAAAAAGAAATGCTAATTTAAATGTTATAATAGAAGAATCAGAACGTTTAAATATACTAGTTGAAGATCTTTTAACTTTATCTAAAATTCAAGCTAATAAAGACACTATTAATAAAGAAGAATTTGATTTAGTTACGTTAATTAATAATATTATTAAAAGATATAGTATTTATAAAGAAACTGAAGGATATATATTTGAAGTAAATACTCCTAAAGAAGTAATTATTAATGCCGATAAAAAGAAAATAGAGCAGGTTATTTATAATTTAATTAATAATGCAATCAATTATACCGGCGAAGATAATAAGGTAATTATTAATGTAATTAAAGGTGAAAAAATAAGAGTTGAAATTAAAGATACTGGTAAAGGAATTAAGAAAGAAGATTTACCTCATATTTGGGAAAAATACTATCATTCTAAGAAGAAACATAAAAGAAATGTTATTGGTACTGGTATTGGTTTATCGATTGTTAAAACGATATTAGAAAGCCATAAATTTAAATATGGTGTAGAAAGTAAACTAGATAAAGGTACAACTTTCTATTTTGAAATATAAAAGAATTTTGGATGCTTTTTTATTTATATTATGATATAATTAATAGTAGGAGGAATTTATATGGAATTAAGAGAAGTTTATTCTAAAATGTTTGGCTGGATGTTCATGGGATTATTAGTAACATTTTTAACAGGATATGTGGTATCTAATAGTTATGATGTTTTATTGTTAGTGGCTCAAGTACCATTTATTATCTATGCAATAATTGAAATAGGATTAGTTATATTTTTTTCGCTTAAAATACGTACTATGAGCAGTACTGCTGCTAAAATGTGTTTTTTACTTTATTCATTCGTAACAGGGCTTACATTTTCTTATTTATTTTTAGCTTATGAATTATATTCAATGATTTATATTTTTGGAATTACTGCATTATTGTTTGGGATTTTTGCACTAATAGGACATTTTACTAAAATTGATTTAAGCAAATTTAGTACATTTTTATTTATGGGCTTATTGGCAATTGTAATTTGCAGCTTAATCAATATGTTTATTGGTAATGAAACTTTTGATTTAATACTTACTATAGTAGGAATTGTTATATTTTTAGGTTATACAGCTTACGATATTCAAAAAGTAAAATATAATTTAGATACATTCCCGCAAGATAATTTGGCCATTTATGGAGCATTAGAATTATATTTAGATTTTATTAACTTATTCTTAAAATTATTAAGTTTATTTGGAAAAAGAAAAAATTAATTAAAAAAAACATCAATTAATAACAATTGGTGTTTTTTAATATGTTTATGTAAATAAATTTTTGTAATTAACATTTTTGTAATTAACATTTTTGTAATTATTTGACAAAATTAATTATATGTTATATAATGTATATAGATGAAAGAAATTTCATACAATAAAAAGAGATACATTTAATATTCCTGTATTAGATGTTTGCTCAAAATTTTTGGGAAAACACCGTTTCGATGATGATTCGGTGTTTTAAATTTTAATTTTTGTTATTTAAAGCAACAACTGTATAAAACACAATTATTGCAAATACAATAATTAATTGCATCTTTATTCCTTTCGTTTAATTTAAAATTCATAAAGATCACCTCCGTTTCATACGGAGCAAAACACCTAACTATTAAATATATCTCAATATTAATTATAAATTAATTATTATATTTTGTCAACTACAAATTTACTTTTATTTTTACTAAATTTATAGTATAATGAAGTAGGTGAGTGGTATGGTATATATATTATATGGATCAATTAATTATTTAATAAATAAAGAAATAGATAAAATAATTAAAGATAATAAAATTGATGAAATAAATATAAATAAATATGATTTAACTAATACATATTTAACAGATATAATTAATGATGCTAGTAGTATGTCATTATTTGATGATAAAAAAATTATTATTGTTAATAATAGTTATATATTTACTGGAACAACTAAAAAATCTTTAGAACAAGATTCAACAATTTTAGAAAATTATTTAAATAATATAAATGATAATACAATTTTAATTTTCATTGTTAATAATGATAAATTAGATGAAAGAAAAAAAATAACTAAATTAATTAAAAAAATAGGTATTGTTAAAGAATTTAATAATATTGATAATATTTCACTAGTAAAAGAATTATTTGGTGAATATAATATATCAACTGATAATATAAAATATTTGTTAGAACGAGTAGGGGATGATACCACCCTACTTGCTACGGAAATTGATAAAATAAAAATATATAAGGATAAAGACAAAAAAATAACTAAAGAAGATATAACTAATTTAGTATCAAAATCATTAGAAGTAAATAATTTTAAATTGATTGATGCTATTATAAATAAAAATAAAAATGATGCATTTACATTATATCAAGATCGAATTAAATTAAATGAAGAACCAATTGCTATTATAATTGCTTTAGCAAATCAGATAAGGATAATGTATCAAGTAAAACAACTATATTTAAACGGATATACGGAAAATAATATTGCTAGTATTTTAAAAATACATCCATATAGAGTTAAATTAGCAAATCAAAATTCAAAAAAATATGATTCAAATATATTATTAAATTATTTAAAACAATTAGCTGATTTAGATATATCTATTAAAACTGGTAAAATAGATAAACAATTAGGATTAGAATTATTTATTTTGGCATTATAAAAAGACACTATTATATGTCTTTTTAATAATTATTTAACTTCCGATAATATATATTATGTTAACTAACGTATTTTTAAATAAATACTATAATAATATGTTATTTATATATTTATTATAACATAAATAAGACTATAAATGTAAAAATAAGTAATATTTATTTGTATTGTATATTTTAATTAATTCCATATTTTAACAATAATATTAATAAATAAATTTAAATAAAATGTTAATAATATTAATGGGTGATAAAATGAAAAAGAATAAACAAGCAAAAAATTGTAATTCTAATAAGTCATGCAAAGATAACAAAAAAATGGAATCTAACATGAACAAACAAGAAACTACAAGTGCTAATACTTCTTCAAATTATGATTTTGAATAAGTTTTAACCCAAGAAAAAAAGACGATTTTAAGGTCTTTTTTCTTTTGAAATCCCCTATTTCATTTTAAAAAGCAAAATGATTTATTAACATAATTATTACTCCTAAAGCAAAAAATAAATAGGTTATACTTAATTTATTATAGCTTTTAGAAGTTGGAAGTAATTCATACATTGAAATATGAATCATAATTCCTGCTATAATTCCAAATAAAAATCCCATAATTCGATCATTAATATAATTACTTAAAAATAAATAAGTTAATAATGCCCCAAATGGTTCGGATATAGCTGATATAAATGTGTAAAATAATGCTTTTAATTTGCTATTAGTAGCGTAATAAATTGGTATAGATATACTAATACCTTCTGGTATATTATGCAATGCTATAGCTATAGTTAAGGATATTCCTAACATTATATTAGTATTAGTAGCCATAAATGTTGCTATTCCTTCAGGAATATTATGAATAATAATAGCTAACATAGCGAATACCCCTACTCTATATAGATTATTATTTGTTGGTATATATTTATCAATTAGCATAGAAAATATGATACCACTTACAACAAATATTAACATATATAAAATAGCAGGAAATTTAGGGAAAATATTAATTAACAAATTATATGATTCAGGTATTAAGTCAGTAATTGATACTGTAAACATTACACCTGATGCAAAAGAAAGAGAACCAATTATTACATTCTCATTTTTTTTCTTAAATATAAATATTGATCCAATCATTGTCGATAATCCTGCTAATATAGTTAAAACAAAAGCAAATGATACATTATTCATCGATATCACCTATAAAATTATATGAATAAACAAAAACTTAATAACTTATATTAACTATATAAATTTAATGTTTTATTTTTAAATTCGTTTTAATTTTCTTAAATAATCTTTATTTTTTATTTTATATGATTCAATTGCTTTTTGTAATGTTTTATTGTAAGTCCAATCATCTAAATTGCAAGTTTTTAAGAAGTTTAATGTTTTGTCGTAATATTTTACTAAACATATCGATATAAGCCATGCAATAGCCATTTTAACGTAATATTCACTAGTTCTAATAGAATTTACCATATTAAACACTTCATCGATATAATCGTCATTTAAATAATAAAATAACGATACTACCCCTACTCTTTTTATAAATGGTCTATTATTTTTTAAATATTGCTTAACTTTGATTAAATAATCATCTAAATTTTTAGTAATAATTTTGTAATTTAAAACAATTGAATCACAAGTCGCCCAAGAATCAATGTAATTAATATAAATATCAAATAATTTAATAGATTCATTATAATCTTTTAAATAAGTAATAACTAAACCATACAACATTATTTCTTCATAATATTTATGCTTATTATTCTTAATAAAAGTTAAGTAATCATTTTTAGATATTTCTTTAGCTATTTTCTTTAAAATAGGAATCCTAACTCCAATTATATTATTAGTTTTTATAATTTTTTCATTAAATTTTCTATATTCCTCATCTTTAATACTACACAAATATTTAATTAATTCTTTATTATCCGTGAGGATGGAATTTGGTATATTCATCTTTTAATTTTTGATTGGATATATGTGTATATATTTGTGTAGTAGATAATGAACTATGACCTAACATTTCTTTAATACTTACTATATCAGCGCCTCTATCAAGTAAATGAGTAGCAAATGAATGTCTTAAAGTATGAGGAGAAAATTCTGTTTTTATATTTTTTTTAATTGCTAGTTCTTTTACTAATTTATAAAAACTTTGTCTTGATAATTTTTTACCATGGTTATTTAAAAATATATAATCAGTATTAGTTTTAAGTAGTTCTTTTCGATATTCTAATATGTATTTTTTTAAATAGTATATAGCATAATCACCGATTGGAATTATTCTTTCTTTACTACCTTTACCTAAAGTTCTAATTAAATCGCTATCTAAATCAATATCATTTAATTTTAAATTAACTAATTCGCTTACTCTAAGTCCTGTAGCATACATTAATTCTAACATAGCTTTATTTCGATAACTATATTTATCAACCAAATCAATATCTAATAATTTTTTAACTTCATCTATCGATAAAACTTTAGGTAAAGTTTTCCTTAATTTTGGGACTTCTAAATAATCCATTGGATCAGTTACAAATCTATTAGATAATACTAGAAATTTATAAAATGTTCTTAAAACTGATACATTATGATTAATCGAACTAGTAGATAATTGCTGTTCTCTTAAATATTTAGTATAGTCCATTATATCTTTTCTTTTGATATTATTAATATTTAAGTTTTTTTTACTAATATATTTATAATATTTATATAAGTCATTCATATAAGAACTAATAGTTTCATTACTATATTTTTTATCTATTAATAAATATGTTTTAAATTCCAATGCTTTATTATTAAATTCATCTTTATTTGGTATAAAATTCATATTATCACCTATATAATTATATCACACTCTATTAATTTTTTAATAATTTTGATAAAATAATATGTGGTGATATATATGGAACCTTTAGCGCACATACTAAGGCCAACTAAATTAGATGATATAGTTGGTCAGAAACATTTAATTGGTAAAGATAAAATATTAACTAATTTAGTTAAAAATAAAAAATTATTCTCAATGATTTTATATGGTAAACCTGGTATTGGTAAAACTAGTATTGCAACAGCTATTGTAAATGAATTAGGATATAAATATATTTTATTAAATGCGGTTATAAATAATAAAAAAGACTTTGATGATGCAATTGCCGAAGCTAAATATAATAATGAATATATTATCATTATGGATGAAATTCATAGGTTAAATAAAGATAAACAAGATTTATTATTACCATATTTAGAAAATGGTTTGATTACTTTAATAGGTATGACAACATCTAACCCTTATCACAAAATAAATCCTGCTATTAGAAGTAGATGTCAAATATTTGAATTAAAAGAATTAAATGATGAAGATATCAAAGAAGCATTACAAAAAGGTATTAAATATTTAGAAAATATTCAAATAGATGATGAAGCAATTAATTATATTGTTAAATTGTCTGGTGGTGACTTAAGATTTGCTTATAATTTATTAGAGGTAGCTTACTATTCTAGTAGTGACAAAATAGTTAATGTCGAACATATTAAAAAAATAAACAGTAAGCCAGTATTCTTTCATGATAAAAATGAAGATGGTCACTATGATGTATTATCAGCTTTTCAGAAATCAATTAGAGGTAGTGATGTTAATGCTAGTCTACATTATCTAGCTAGGTTAATTGAAGCTGAAGATCTAGATAGTATCTACCGAAGAATGACAGTTATTGCTTACGAAGATATTGGATTAGCTAATCCATCGATGGGACCAAAAGTTGATGCTTGTATTAATGCGTGTGAACGATTAGGACTACCAGAAGCAAGAATTCCACTAGCTACAGTTGTAGTTGAGTTAGCCCTATCTCCTAAATCAAATTCGGCTCATATTGCCTTAGACAATGCATTATCAGATATTAGAAATGGTAATACTGGAAATGTTCCTGATCATATTAAAACAAATTCTAAAGACTATAAATATCCTCATGATTACCCTAATGCTTTTGTTAAGCAGCAATATCTACCAGATAAAATTAGAAATCGTAAATATTACATTCCTAAAACTACAAGTAAATATGAAACTACTTTAAAAAGTATATATGAAAAATTAGAAAAATTGCAAAATGAAAATGATTGAGTAAATTTCAATCATTTTTTAGATCTTTTTTTGAAAGCCATTTATATGTTCAAGATGATGCAATAGCACGTTTAATTTTTTTCTTTCTGAATTAATTTTGATATATTCATCATATGTTTCTGCAATTACTTTTGCATCAAGCATAAGACAAATCCATTCTTTTAAATCAACATTATCTATTTTTGCAAGATGTGCTAATGTAATTAAATTACAATTATCTAAAAAAAATTTACCAGATAATATTTGTGAATTTAGAATATTTCTAATTTTATTATAATATTTTGGAAAATCAATATTTTTAAGTTTTTCTTTAGCAAAAATTGTTATTAAATTATTCAATCTACTTGAAATTGTAATAAATAATTCTTCTTCGTAAAAATTATTTATTGGGCAAACAAAAGCACACATCAATGAGTTTATATATGTTAATGGTTGTTTTAGTGACTTATTATTTATTGCTTCTTTTAATTGCATATAATATTCTTTATATTCTTCTACTGTTATTTTTTCAACAGCAAGTTTTTCTTTCATTTTTTCAAAATAATTTTCATTTAAAATGTTTTTCATATAAATTCACCTTAATATATTTTATTATAATAAATTTAATATATTTGTCAAATTAAGGCTATTAACTTTTTTTGTTAATAGTTTTTATAATGAAAAAAATTATTAAAATAAATCCTAAAATATAGTTTTGATAAAAGTTCTGAGAATATAAAATTATACTTTCTATAAACGCTTTAAATCCATAAAAATCACCACAAAAACATAATCCAGAGAATCCTGTTATCGCAAAATAAACACCTACAAATAAAGCAAATATAAATGGAATTAAACCAATTATTAATGAAGTTTTGACTAGTTTATTAATTAATACTATAAATACAGAAGTTAACAATATAAAAAATGTTAATAATCTAAATATAATAAATGGTGTTAATTCATCGCCTAAATGATACCAATTAGTAATTTCAAAAAACAAAAATGTTATTACTATTGATAAAATAATTGCTATAATATTTTTCAATATTTTCATAAACTCACCTATATCCTTGTATTAATTATAACATACAAATAATAATATTGTCCATATTAATATTGGTGATTGTATGAAAAAGCAAAGTATTTGGATGAAAGATTATCAAAATAAAGTAAATAAATTAGATAAAGATATAGAATGTGATGTTTTAATAATTGGTGGTGGGATAACAGGTTTAACTACCGCTTATCATCTAATGAATAAAAACTTAAAAGTAGTTATAGTAGAAAAAAATCAAATAGGATGCGGAGCTACTTCTAAATCAACTGCTAAAATAACCTATTTGCAAGAGTTAATATATTCAAAATTAAAAGATAAAGCACTACCATATTTAAAATATCAATTGCAAGCTATTAACATTCTTAAATATATAATAGAAAAAGAAAATATTGATTGTGATTTAGAACAAGTAGAATCATTTGTTTATGATAATAATAAAGAAAATTTAATTAAAGAAAAAGAAATATTAGAATCATTTAAGATAAAAGTAAATATGAATGAAAATTCTATTTCAGTTAATGATACATATGTATTCCATCCAATTAAATATTTGTTAAAATTAAAAGAAATATTATTAAAAAACAATATTGAAATATATGAAAAAACAAATGTTATTAAAATCCATGATTTAGTTTATACAGATAAATATAAAATAAAAGCTAAAAAAATTATTTTAGCTTGCCACTATCCTTTTTTCTTATTTCCATTATTAATTCCAATTCATTGTTATTTAGAAAGATCTTATTTATGTAGTGTTAAAAATGTTACAAATAAAAAAATATCTTCAATCACATCAAAAATACCAACTATATCAATACGATATTATAAAGATAATTTAATTTATTTAAATGGTTCTCATAAGATTACTGACAACTATAATGAAAATAAAAATTTTAACAACTTAATTAAAGAAGCAAGTATTTATGGTGATATAGAATATATATGGTCTAATCACGATATTATTACCACGGATCACTTACCTATTATCGGAAAACTAAAAAACAATTTATTAATTGGAACTGGTTATAATACATGGGGTATGACTAATGGTACGATAGCAGGTAAAATATTAAGTGATATCATTTTATATGATAAAGAATATGAATTATTTTCTCCAAAAAGAAACTTAATATTTAGAATAAATAATATTAATAATTTATTATCAACTTCTAAAACACTTATTGAAAATAAATTAATACCTAATAAAAAATGGAATTCTAAAAATGTTATATTTACTAAAATTAATAATGATAATGTAGGTATTTATATTGATAAAGATAATAAAAAACATATAGTATATAATAAATGTCCTCATTTAAAATGTAATTTATTATTTAATGATGTAGAATTAACCTGGGATTGTCCTTGTCATGGCTCAAGATTTGACATTGATGGTAATTGTATTATGGGACCAAGTTGTTATAATATAACATACAAAAAACAGTAAAATTTTACTGTTTTTTCATACTGAAATATGATGTTGTTGTATCTAATTTAATGCCCCTTAATTGTGCCATTTCATTAATTGTTACAAAAGCATAACCTTGTTTTTGTAATTCTTCCATAGCAAGTAAAGCACCATCTACTGATGATTTATATATATCGTGAACTAATACAATAGCTCCATCATGAGCATGTTCAATTATTTCTTGAGCCACTCTGTTTTTATCTTTATATTTCCAATCTAAAGGATCAATATTCCATAAAACAATACTCATATTGGCAAGTTCTTTACCATAATCAGTTAAGTTACCATAAGGTGGTCTTAATAAAGTTGGACTCGTACCAATTATATCTTTAATTGCTTCATTAGTTTTCTTAACTTCATCCATTAAAGCAACATCACTTAATAAATTTAAATTTCTATGATTATAAGTATGACTGCCAATAGCATTCCCTTCTAAATAAGCTCTTTTAATTGTTTCTTTATTACTATTCACCCTACTACCTAAAACAAAGAAAGTAACTTTAGCATCATATTTGTCTAAATTATCTAATAAATAATTAGTGTTAGTTTCACTAGGTCCATCATCAAAAGTAAAAGCAATTAATTTTTTATCTTGATATTTAGTTAAATCTCTTACTTCAGGAATGATACTTACAACTTCTTCTTCTTTACTTGTATTTCTATATTCTTCTTTTAATAAATCGTTTATTTCTTCATAAGGTATAGTAATTTTTATTTCTCCATCAGCCCATGAAGCAATTTGATAAGGTGGAAATAATATTTCTAAACCTTCATCTTTAAAATTAAAATGTCTATAATTATCTATTGTTGGATCAGTTCCTCTTTTAACCCATAATTCATCAAATGTTTTATCTTCTAATTTTAAAACATAATAATAAGCGATACTAGATAATTTTTTAAATGATTCTTCATCTTTAAAAAAATATTTTAAATCAACAAATTCTTTTGTTTTATTATCATAATATAAGCTTGTATCATCTCTAGTATAATGTGCTCCTCCAGTGTAGGCAAATGTTAACATATAAACATGAGTAATATCTTTATAATCATTTACATTAACACTCAAATTAAAATCATATTTTGGTTGTTCAATATCTTCTACAGCTTTAACATTATTAAGAAAATCATCTTTTTGTTTTTTTACATATTCATCAATTTTTTTCTTTATTTCTTTATTTTCTACATCAGGATAATCAATTTTTAAATCATAATTATCTGTACTTTCCAATATATGTAATTCTTCTTTTTTATTTAAACCTTTTATTACAAATATACCACTTATTAAAATAATTAAACTTAAACTTAAAACTAATATTTTGCCTCTTCTATTTAAATGTCTTTTCATACAATACCTCCAACTACTTAATAATATGTTTCTTAAAACAATACTATTTCCTAGTATATCAAAAAATAAAACATAATCAATATTCTTCTATTATTTCTATGTATTTTTACATTAAATTTGACAATTGTTACAAAATATATAACAATTATTCTTCAAAATAATCTAATGGTGGATGACCGTTTATCATAAGCACATTTTGTATAACATTTTCATCAATTTTAAAGATTTCACATATGTGTTTTTTTATTTCTTCATCTTTCAATAATTGATTATAAAAATCATTTCTATATTGTTTGATTATTTTTGATTCTATTTCTAACAAATCATCAATTGTATTTATATTCATTATTTTTTCGTTCATTTATCATCTACTACCTTTTTAATAAAAATATATTAATATATGTATTTATACCAAAAATAATATATATAGTGTTTTACATTATTCAAATTTTACAGTATCCTAAAACTTGAACACTACCTTACACACATTCGTGCTTGTTTTATATTATTCAAATTTTACAGTATCCTAAAACGGAATAGATAGTAATATACTTCAAATATCGTTTTATATTATTCAAATTTTACAGTATCCTAAAACACAACCATTAATGCTTCTCAAACTTTTGTTGTTTTATATTATTCAAATTTTACAGTATCCTAAAACTTTTTATCAAGTTGTGCGTAGACCATGGAGGTTTTATATTATTCAAATTTTACAGTATCCTAAAACTGCTTACTTTGGAGAAGTAGATGAAAGCCAGTTTTATATTATTCAAATTTTACAGTATCCTAAAACTCAAATAAAGATTGGAATACATTTTTTCCAGTTTTATATTATTCAAATTTTACAGTATCCTAAAACTGTCATATTTTCTCTATAAAGTATTGCAAAGTTTTATATTATTCAAATTTTACAGTATCCTAAAACAATAGATAATTATTATAACGAAATAGTTGAGTTTTATATTATTCAAATTTTACAGTATCCTAAAACACAGAATTAAAAAGGAAATTAAACGAATTAGTTTTATATTATTCAAATTTTACAGTATCCTAAAACTATAATTATGAAAATGATAATAATATAGTTGTTTTATATTATTCAAATTTTACAGTATCCTAAAACAAGAAAAGATGGATATGAATTACGAGAAATGTTTTATATTATTCAAATTTTACAGTATCCTAAAACGACCAAATTGGACTACCCCATGAAGTATTAGTTTTATATTATTCAAATTTTACAGTATCCTAAAACCTACCTGCATTATTACTAACTAATAAATATGTTTTATATTATTCAAATTTTACAGTATCCTAAAACGAATATAGGACAATGGTATAGTTATACAGGGTTTTATATTATTCAAATTTTACAGTATCCTAAAACGAAACATCATTAACCTATAAATTATCAGAAGTTTTATATTATTCAAATTTTACAGTATCCTAAAACATATCATATAAAGATTATCCATCTATTATAGTTTTATATTATTCAAATTTTACAGTATCCTAAAACTATAATTATGAAAATGATAATAATATAGTTGTTTTATATTATTCAAATTTTACAGTATCCTAAAACAAGAAAAGATGGATATGAATTACGAGAAATGTTTTATATTATTCAAATTTTACAGTATCCTAAAACGACCAAATTGGACTACCCCATGAAGTATTAGTTTTATATTATTCAAATTTTACAGTATCCTAAAACCTACCTGCATTATTACTAACTAATAAATATGTTTTATATTATTCAAATTTTACAGTATCCTAAAACATATCATATAAAGATTATCCATCTATTATAGTTTTATATTATTCAAATTTTACAGTATCCTAAAACAGGAAATGTTTATAATAAAGTAATGAATAGTTTTATATTATTCAAATTTTACAGTATCCTAAAACTGTATATGTGATAGTTGGTTATACGAACATGTTTTATATTATTCAAATTTTACAGTATCCTAAAACCTATTAGTGTATTTAAAAGAATATTCTAATGTTTTATATTATTCAAATTTTACAGTATCCTAAAACCATCTATGGTTAGCATTCAGCCCATATTCTGTTTTATATTATTCAAATTTTACAGTATCCTAAAACATTCATTGTTATTTTTAAATTTATGATTTTGTTTTATATTATTCAAATTTTACAGTATCCTAAAACAGTGTTGGATTAACAACAGACGCTCAAGGTGTTTTATATTATTCAAATTTTACAGTATCCTAAAACTTTTAATTCTTCATTATCCATATTTAAGCAGTTTTATATTATTCAAATTTTACAGTATCCTAAAACATAGAGTTAGTAAAACTTATAAAAAAAATAGTTTTATATTATTCAAATTTTACAGTATCCTAAAACACATTGAATAATACAATATCTCAAATACTAGTTTTATATTATTCAAATTTTACAGTATCCTAAAACGGCAATGTATCACTTTAATAGGAGGAAATTGTTTTATATTATTCAAATTTTACAGTATCCTAAAACATTAGTTGCTGTTTCTTTTTTAACAAAAGAGTTTTATATTATTCAAATTTTACAGTATCCTAAAACCAATTTTTCTTATGTGTATCATTTGCATTCGTTTTATATTATTCAAATTTTACAGTATCCTAAAACAATATAATTTTAATTTTAGGGATTTATATTGTTTTATATTATTCAAATTTTACAGTATCCTAAAACGACGACACTTGTCACACATCACTATATGGGGTTTTATATTATTCAAATTTTACAGTATCCTAAAACGAAAAAGAATTTTTAACAAGTGGATATCCTGTTTTATATTATTCAAATTTTACAGTATCCTAAAACAGTATTAGACGTCTTAAAAACAGTAGTAACGTTTTATATTATTCAAATTTTACAGTATCCTAAAACAGATAATCCAGAAAAATATCAATATGACGAGTTTTATATTATTCAAATTTTACAGTATCCTAAAACCTATAAATTGATTATACCATTATAATTATAAATTGGCAATAAAAGATTTAATAATATCGTTTATTTTATTAGAATAATAAATATTTTGATTTAATTTATACATTTTTTTTAATAAAAATGCAATTATCAATAATTCATCATTAGTAATTTTAATTTTAGACAATGAAAAACAATTTATAAAATAATATTTTAACCAATATAAAGTAGATTCTTTGTTAAATTGAATTGGCCAATTTATTTCTAAATATTCTAAAATAATTTGAAAATCTAAATTTTTATAAAAATTATCAGTTATTAAAATATTATTGTCATTTATATTAATTTTTTTAGAAATGTCAAAAAATATGATATTTTCAAAATTATAAGGAATATAAAAATTATCCGAATTTAAAAATATAATTACCGTTTTATTTAAATTATTATTAATAATGTATTTTAACATATAATTTATTTTTTCTATAGGATTATCTACATTTGGAATTATTTCCAAACAATTTGAAAAGATCTTCAAAGTATTGTCAATAGAATTAACATTTAAATCAATATTACAATTTTTTAAATACTTTAAGAAATATTTTTTCACATATTCATTTAAATCATCGATATCAGTAATGTTATCTAGTAAATAAGAATTTAAATAATCAAATAATAATGAATTCTTTTTATATTTTATACTTTCCAAAATAGTTTGTATATCCATAAAATTATATAATATATAATCTTTATTGTTAATGTTCTTATCTCCTATTTTTACATTTAAATCTTTATTTTTTTCATTTATGCATTCATCAAAATATTTATACAAATTTAATATATCTGTATATTTTTCATAAATTAAATTATTATACAAATCAATTAATATGCTTTCATTATTTATTATTAATTCTTTAATTAGTATCACTCCTAAACACCACTAATTCATTATTACCAACTATTGTTTCATATTTATTTTTTTCTCCTCTTAAATATATTAATTCAGAAAATTGTTTTTCAGTTATCTTGAATAGGATAATATTCCCTATATCTGGAATTATAGTAGCTAATTTATTATAAATTTGATTAAAATTACTATCATTTTGAATTATTTTTACATAAACAGAATATTGAAGCATATAAAAGCCTATTTTCTTAATATCATTATGAAATTTATTATAAATTTTTTGCTCTATTTTTTCATTAGTAGGAAGATCATAAATTAAAATTATTCTCATTTGCCTATATAAATTCATTTTAATTCTGGAAATTTTAATTTAGTTAAATCTCCCACTAATAAATAAGTAAAAACAGATTGTAAATAAATAGTTATACTATTATGTATTTTATATTCCTTTCCATCTATTTTTATTATTTCATTTAAAATATTTACCAATTTTTCTTTAAAACTAGATGAAAAACATTCGCAATCCAATAATAATTTATATACATAATAATCAATTATAGGCCTATATACTTCTATTAAATCATCAGATAAATTAAATTGATTATATTCACTTCGATGATTTATACCTATAGCAGTAATATACCCCAAACTAACTATTTCTTGACTTATTTTAGCTCTTACGATTTGATAACTATAGTTTAAAGAATAATTAATCATATCTTCATTAAACCTTTTAAAATTATTACCAAATAATTCTTTAAAATAAACTCTACTAGTTAAACCTTCTCTATTTGTAACATCATTTAATTTCACATCGTTAAAAAAATTTGTCAACATTTCAATTTTATCTTTTTTATCATGATTTATTAAAGTATAGATTTGGTTTTTAATTTTTTGTTTTACAATTATCGTCCACAAATTAACTTTATATTCATTTTTCCAATTTATTTGATTTTTAATATTTTTAGAAGATCTAGAGTGATTATATAATGTTTCTATACACCCGACTGGCATATGTGAATTATTTGTGATTATAACATTTATTCCTTTTTCACATAATAAAGATAGTAGTTTTAATGTTATATTACATCTTAAATCATCAATTATAATTGTATTTATCTCATCTAAATTTATCCAATACTTATCTTCACAATGTACAACAATATTATTTAAATCTAAATATAACCTTGCCGGTTTATCTATTAATATAGTTCTAAAAGACATATAAATAAAAAAGACCACGAATAATATCATGGTCTCGGGTTCCTCATAAAGAGTAATAATAGGAAACCCTGTAAAATTTGAGTAATATAAAACTTTTAAATAAGATATAGGTTTTCTTATTTGGATACTGTAAAATTCAAGTAATATAAAACTCACTTATAATTCTACAGTAATTATTATTTTTTGTCAATCCCTTAATCTTCTTTTTTTATTACCTAAAACATCTACATCATAAATTATTATATCTTGATCAGTAGAAGCAATATATTTTCCATTCTTTAGCATTCCGCAATTTGCTGTTTTATGATAACAACTATAATAATCAGATATAATTGTTCCATCTTTTTTAACTACATCAACACGATCACCACAATATATATTATCTATAAATTTTAGTTTTTTATCCCCTATTGTTTTTTGATAAATCATTTTATAATATTCATTATTTTCATCAATTTTTCCATTTTTAACACATATTTTATTAATTGGTAAGAAAACATATTTTTTCTTTTCTTCATCATAAAATATTTGAGTACATACTTGTGTTAAACTATTATAACCTATATATGTTTTAGCTTTTTTATTAATGCTTTTCTTATTAATCAAATAAGGATCTGTAATTGGTGTATAATATCTTAAAGTTTTAACTAATGCCGAATTTTTATCACTTTGTCTTATACCATAATGAACACCTGCAATGCCGCCTTTTTTGTATTCACCTATTTCTATCAAATAATTTATAAAAGGATTTCCTTTAATTTCTTTATATTGATAATAAATTTTTTTTAATTTTTTAAATAATTTATAATCTTTTTCTTGACATAATAAAACCATTTTTTTATCATTTTCGTCAAATAAAGTTTCAAATTTAGCAATTCCATTACTATTTTTACCATCGAATAATAAATCACTATAAATATCAACTTGTTCTATTTTATAAAAATTATCTTCTTTTTTAATAATTTTATATAAATTTGCATTTGCATATGCACCTTGATAAGTTTTATCAACTTGTAATGATTTTCTAATATTATCATCATCAATCGTTCTAATTTCATCAATATTTTTAGATATATCAATATTATCAATTATGTCATTTATATTATTTATTTTATTATAACCATTATTTATCCAAAATTTTCTATCATTTTGAGATTCTAATATTATTTTCCCATATTCAGTATTAATTATAGATGTTAAAATTGAAGCATCTACTGCATGATGAAATAGTGTATCCCTATTTTTTTCTAAATTATATTTTTTTCTTATTTCACTAGTGATTTTACCAGATGTTGTAAATGTTTTGATTATATTATCATTACTATTATAATTATTTAGCAAATTAATTTGATTTATTAATTCTGTTGTTGCATAAGCTGTATCTCTTAAATTTCGATTAAAAAATCTAATTTTATATTTATTTAAAATGTTTTCGTTTAAAAAGTTTTCTTTTTTTTCATCACTTATTTTTAAATTTTCAATTCTTTTTTTAAATTCATCATATAGATTTTTTCCTTTTAAATATTCATAAGGTGAACAATTTTTTTTGTGTTCATTACAATCGTGACAACAAGCAGTTTTATTTTCGAATGAATTATCAAAAGTAATACTTCTTGGCAAAATATGATCAATATGAATATTATCCCATGAAGTAAAATCTTTAGTTAATGGTTTACCACAATAAGGACAAATTCCATTTATCTCTTTAAACAACATATATTTTTCAATTAATTTATAATTTTTAATATCTCCAAGTTCTTTAATTGCAGCATCTCGTAAATCTTTTTGAATTTTTTGAGATTTAGCAATACTTTTTTGTTGAAGTTGCGTATTAACTTCTTTTGTTGATTCAATAGCAATAACTTCAGGATATCTTTTTTCTTCTTTAATAATAGCATTTATAATTTTTATTGCTTGTCTTAAAGTCTTTTTTACTTGTGGTGAAGCAATGATATTATCAATATGTTTTGGATCTAATAAAATCAAGTCTCGTGTTTGATTAGTATAATTTTTCTTAAAATATTCCATTGCTTGTTTATCATAATTTAAACTTCTTCTTAATTTAGAAAAATTTTCTTCGTGCTCCAACATATCATTAATTGATCTAACTAAAACTTTTTCAGATAGTCTATGATATTTTAAATAACTAATTCTTTTTCTTCTTATTTCTTTAAAAATTTCAAAAAAATCATCGTCAAAATTATATTCTTCATTTAAATTATTATTTACAAATTTTGTAAATTCTAAAATACCTGGCGTAAAAGTTAAATAATAAACTATTTTATTATATAACTGAATATTACTCATCCAACTTATATCATGATTTGATTTTATAAATTGTTTTTTTATATAGATATAATGTTCAAATATTTTTAATTCTTCATCACTATAACCTTTAACAATATTAAAGTCAATATTTAAAACTTTTTTAATAAGATTTTTCAATGACATTTCGTTATTTTCTAACGCATAATTTAATATAGTTTCAATTCCTTTTTTATTTAATTTATAAATATCTTTTTCTTTTTTGTAATATTCACCTAATAAATTATCACAAACAAAATAAATATTTATTAATAAATTAATGGCATTAAATTTTTCTGAATAGTAATTAAGAATAGGTGCTTTTTTTTCATTAATTTCAATTTCACAATTTCCAATTAAATCTTCAAATAAATATTCTTCATAGTAAGGGTTTACTTCTTTATTTTCAAGATAATTTTCAACATCTTTTTCTGATTTAAATCTACCATAAGGTGTAATAACTGAATTTTTACCTCCACCAGGTCCTTCCCAAAAATTTCTTTTTCTAGAAATAATACCAATTATATTAGATATTACATCATCAGTTAATTCAGAATAATATTTCTTTTGTACTGATAATAATTTATTAATTTCTCTTAAATTATCTTTGTTTAAAACTAATTTATTCATATTATGATATTTATTTATATCATTTAGCATTTCTTTATAGTATTCACATGGAAATTTACCATCTAAAGAAATAAATTCTAATTTTGTTTTAGAGTCATCATTTTCATCAAACGGAATATATCCACGATTAGTACAAAAATAAAATAAAATATTTGTAATATCCTGCTTAGATATTTGATTATTTAAACCATTACATCTTGTATAAATCATTTTTGTATCCAATGTATTAGTAGTCGGAAAATTAATTTGATTTAATATTTTTTTAATATCTTTAATACGATTTTTTTTCCTTTTTCTTAGCCTTCTTCCAGCGCGAAAACTTCTTCTATCGCTAGCATTACTACTTTCATTAAAAATTCTAACTCCATAATTTGCGATATTATTATTATCTAAATCATAAATAGACCAACCAATATTTTTGATTCCTAAATCTAGTCCTATAGCATATCTTTGCATAAATCACACTCCATACATAAATTATAGCATATCTGATTTAAAAATGGAAATAATTGGATAAAAGATATTAATTTATGCATAAAAAAATAATATAATCAATATTCTTCTATTATTTCTATGTATTTTTTACAATTAAATTGACATATTATTCTTTTAAATTTTCTATTAAATCATCTAAAGAACTATCTTCAAAAAAAGTATTCATATTATAAAATAACATTATATTAGTAATTTCTTTATCATTTATTAAATTATTCAAATCATCATGATAATATCTTGGGTCAATAATTATTATTTCTTGATACTCTTCTAAAATAAAAGGTACGAAACTATTGGCATAAGAATCTTTTATTAATAGTAATTTATCTTTATTTTTAGAAGTTGTTTTTATATCAATAATACTCTTATTACCACCAAAAAATATTTCGTATGGATTATAACTATATTGTTTAGTTTTATCATATATTGATGTATAAATAGTATCTTCATTATTGTATGTTAGATAATATTTTATATCATTATTTGGTATATATAATTCTATAGTATCAGAATAATTATAATATCCTATTTTATTAGCACTAGTACCATAAAAGCTATTGTTTACAATATATTTAGAATAATCTATTTTTTTACTATATAATGCTTCACTGATATAAAGCGCAGCTTTAGTAGTATAATGATGATCAGTTTTATAAAAAATATCTTCTTCTTTATGATTATTTAAAACCTCAAAACTATTTATTTTAAACAAATCATTAAAGTTATTGGTAAATTCATCATATATTTCTTTTTGAACATTAGAACTATCTACTTCATCATAATATATTCCTATTTTATTTGGAATTAAAACAATACTTAAATTTTGATAATACTGATTTAATTTTTTAATATTGTTTACTCTTCTATTTAAAAATTCTTCATTAGGAATTACAATTTCTTCAATTAATTTATTATTACCAAAATAAATATTATCAATTTTCTTTAATCCTATAAATTTTTCAAATTTTGTTTTTAAACTCTTCCAGGTTGCTTTATTCCAAAATTGATCTTCTAAATATTTATTATATGAAGAAAAATAACTGCCATCAATTATGCTACTAAGTTGAAGTTTAGGTTTTGAAGCAAGAGTCCTATTTTCTTCTTTAGAAAATGTTTTAACAGGTAAAAATAAATTAAGAAAAAATATTGTTAATAAAAATGTTAAAGCTATATAGCCAATAAATTTAATATTTTTTTTCAATCTAATCACCTCTTAA
Organism: uncultured Bacilli bacterium; assembly: GCA_944372195.1. Taxonomy (GTDB): domain Bacteria; phylum Bacillota_I; class Bacilli_A; order RF39; family UBA660; genus Faecisoma. The sequence goes on along the minus strand of CALVYK010000004.1, from coordinate 44,218 downwards.
AAATTAAAATATAAAAATGTTTGATATGAATAACTTATTAAGTATGCAGTTGATAATATTAATAAAACAAATAGACAAACATTATTTAAAATATTATATATATAATTGAATTTAGTTTTTGCTACATAACCAATATTTCTTAAAAGTGGCGTTAAAAATAATAAACCTAATAATAGATAAACAATGTTATTTTTTACTATAAAATATGTTTCTTTATCAATTATACAAGCAAAATTAAATAGGTTTTTTAATATAACTATTATATCATTTAAATTGGAATTAAAGAAAAATACCCAACTTATTGATATGAGAAAAAAAGTTATTAATATTTTAAATATTTCATTTATATTTATTTTATTAAATACCAGTTTTTCTAAAACAATTATTATACCTAAAAATAATCCCCATAAAATAAAATTTAAATTAGCGCCATGCCACATACCTGTTAATATCCAAACAATTAATAAATTTCTTATCAATTTTACTTTTGATACTCTACTACCACCTAATGGAATATATACATAATCTTTAAACCAACTACCTAATGTAATATGCCATCTTCTAAAAAATTCACCAACACTTTTTGATAAATAAGGATAATTAAAGTTTTCTTCAAATTCAAATCCAAATATATTACTTAATCCTAAAGCCATATTAGTATAACCTGCAAAATCATAATATATTTGTAGAGAATATAAAATCATTAATATTAAACTGCTAAACATTGAATTAATAGAAATTGTACTAATTATTCTAGAAAAAGTATCAGCTAATATTATTTTCATTGATAAACCAATAATAAATCTTTTAAAGCCATAATTAAATAAATTATTATTCAGATTATCAATTTGTTTATTAAAATCACTATATCTAACAATTGGTCCCATTATTAATTTCGGAAAAAATAATATATATAAACTAAATTTTATAAAATTAGATTCACATTTTATTTTTTGTCTATAAACATCTATAACATAAGATAAAACAGTAAATAAATAAAATGACATTCCTAAAGGAAGAATAATTTGTTTAAATGATATATTACTAAAAATATTGTTTAATAATATATAATAATATTTAAAATAACAAAGAGTAAAGATATTTATAATTAATATTTCAATTAATTTATACTTTCTATCTTTATTCTTTAAATTATCCATTATTTTAACTGAAATAAAGTTATATAAAACAATTAATAACAATATAAAAGTATTAAATAAACCGCCATAAGAATAAAAAATAATACTAATAATTAATAAATAAATAGTTTTAATTTTTTTAGGAATTAAAAAATATAATATTGTTACTATTGGTAAAAATATGAAACAAAAAATAATACTACTAAAAGACATAATAATTCCTTCTTTCTAAAATAATTTAGTTATATCTTTCCATATTTCTTCATTATTTTCTAATATTATACAAAAAACATAATCGCCTTTTGTTTTAACAATACTATTTTTTAATAATTCTACTTGTGTAGGTCCATACCCTTCAAATGTAATAATTTTTTTATTTATATAATCATTTATTTTATCTATTAAAATTTCTCTTTGTTGTTTATCTTCTTCTTTAAAAATTGTTATTTCTTCAACATTCATAAATGATATAGGAGCATAACTTATATAATCATCTAATAGATTAGGATTTATACCAAAATTAGTATAAATAGTTTTAGAATCTATTTCTTTTATTATTTCACTATCTATATATGGTTTTATAGCTTCTTTAATTTTTGTAAACTCAACATTTTTATCTTTAGTAATAAAAGGAATAGTTAAAAGAATAATTATAAAAAATATAATAAATATTATTTGTTTTCTTTTCATCTTACTACCTCTATTTTATCTAATATATCTAAAGCCCATTTTTCATAAAAAAATCCTTTAGGATGAATTCCATCACTACTATAAGGATTAGATTCTAAGTTTAAAATATAACTACTATCTAAAAAAGATATTCCTTTTTCATCACATAATTCTTGTAATCTATCATTAAATAAATCTATATATTTAAAAGAAGGATCTTCTTTTAAAGCAACATCATTAACAGGTAATATAGAAGTTACATATATTTTTGTATTTGGTAATGAATTAGATATTTTATCTAGGCTTTTTTCATAAGCATTAATAAATCCATCAACATTAGAATCCCACATTTGAACATCATTAGATCCATATACAAGTATTAATATATTTGGATTAAATGTTATTGCTTTATTTAAATGATCTTGCATATTATCAATTCTTTTTCCACGTTCCCAAACAACATTGGAAGAATACAAAACTTCATAAGCTTCCATACCTTCTACAAACGAATCACCAATCATTAATATTTTATATTTTTGAAATGCTTTTTTAGGTTCCAAATTTTCTTCTGGCTCCTCAGGAATAACAGGTTCTAGAGGTTTATTATTGTTTTCAATTTCTTCTTTTATTTCATTAATATCTTTAGAATTATCCTTATTTAAAAATTCTTCGGTATCTTTAAATTTGTCACTTTTAAAATCAAAAAAAGAAACATTCACCAAACTGATACTTATTATTAATGCTATGATTAAACAAATTACTATTTTTATTAATATGTTTTTCTTCATTTTATTACCCTCTTAATACCTTAAAAATTTAATACTATTTTCTAGTATATCAAAAAAAAGAATATATTCAATATTCTTTTATAATTTATATATATTTTTACATTAAAATTTACAAATTATGTAAATATCCTTTCTTTATATTTTTCTTTTATAAAAGGTTCATCTTTAGAATTTCTTTTATCACAATATAAATTTTCAAATTCACATAAAATTTCATTAATTCTTTTTAAATTATAAATATTTAATTCTCTTTTTACATTCATATCAATCATTTCACTAGTTATTAAATTAAAAATGTGTTGATTTAATAGTTCAATTAAATGAAGATATGTATGTGCTGTATCGCCACATAAAATAGCTCCATTATTCATAGTTCTACGACCACCTAATCTATTAGGGATAATTAAATGATGAAAAGTCAAAACAGTTCCTGTTTGTAAAGAATATCCCATAAAATCATATCCTAATTCTCTTATATTAAACCTTTTAATCATTAAATTTGTTACATCCATTTAAAATACTCCTATCCACAAAAAAAGAGACAATAAACCTATTGCTCTTAAATTTATATTATATTACTTTTTTTCATACACATCACCAACTTAATTAGTTACTTTTCTTGATTGTATTTCGGCTATTTTTTCAAATACTTCAGTAGCATTATTTTCATTTATTTCAGTATATCCTAATTCTTTTAAAGCTTGTACTTTAACAGTATTTAATTCCATTGTTCTACTCATCTTTTCTTCAATTTTATGTTCAATTTGAGCTACAAATCTTTCGTGAGATGCAGCTAACTTAGTTTTAGAAGCTCCACCACCGTTATACAATGAAAATGCTGAAAATAAAATACTTTCAAAAGTAAATTGTTGTTCTTCATCAAAAACAAATTCCATTGGTTTTGTAAAACCTGCTGCTTTAGATACATAACCTAAAATATATTTCAATTCTTTAGAATTATCAATTGATTGTAGATAATGATACAAATACAATAATGTGTAATATCCATCACTATCATTTTCGTCTTCTACTTTTTCTTTTAATAATTCTATAATATCTTGTAATAATATTTTTTGTTTTTTACCTAAGCCGTCTAATGCTAAATTATTTTCTCCATCATTAGATTTTGCTAAAGAATTAAGTCTATCATCTACTTCATATATATAATCAGTAGTAATTTTTATTTTATTAATTTCTTCAGCTGATTTTACTCCTAATAAATTTAATAATAATACTTTCTTATCTTTTGGCCATTTATTGATATTATCTAATTCCAAATAATTGTATATCATTTGTCTAGATACTCCTAAAAATTTTGCTAATTTGACTTTAGATATGCCAAGTTCATGTAACAATTCGTTTAATTTATTCATTTTGTTAACCCTCCTACAATAATTTTACCACATTATTGTCAATTGTCAAGCGTAAAGTAAAAGTATATGAAAAAAACTTTAGAGATACCAAAGTTTTTCATTATTTTTCCTTACTTCTTTAATTATGCCACCACCTAAGCATTGTTCACCTAAATAAAATACACATGCTTGACCTGGTGTTACAGATTTAACTTTTTGAGGATATTTAACTAAAATATAATCATCAATAAACTCTAATTCAACATCATTATCAGGTTGTCGATATCTAAACTTAGCTGTACATTTACTAACTTTTTCATCACCTAACCAATTAATATCAGTAACGATACATGAATCACTATATAGATATTCACTATTACCTAAAGATATATATAAAATATTTTTATTTAAATCTTTACCAACAACAAACATTCTATCTTCATAACCACCAATATTTAATCCTCTTCTTTGACCAATTGTATAATACATCAAACCAATGTGTTTACCTATAACTTCATTATTTTCAATATTAACAATATCACCTGGAGTATTAGGTAAATAGTTTTCCAAAAATTTAGTAATATTTCTTTCACCAATAAAACAAATACCAGTTGAATCTTTTTTATTTGCTGTAATCAAATCATATTTATTAGCTATTTCTCTTACTTCTTTTTTATTTAAATGTCCAACAGGAAATAATACATTTTTTAATTGTTCTTTAGATACTTGAGATAAAAAATAAGTTTGATCTTTATTATCGTCCACTCCTCTTAATAATTTGCCATCAACCATTCTAGCATAATGACCAGTAGCAATATAATCAGCACCTAATTTAATTGCTTCTTTAGCGAACATATCAAATTTAATATATTTATTACACATTATGTCAGGATTAGGAGTTCTTCCTTTTTTTAATTCATCTAAAAAATAAGTAAATACATAATCCCAATATTCTTTAACAAAATCTACTCTATGTAATGGAATACCTATTTTTTTACAAACTTCTATAGCATCATTATAATCTTGTTCTTGGGGACAAATATTATTATTTAATGTTGGATTACCTAAAATATCATTATTTAAAGAAGCATCCCAATTACGCATAAATAATCCTATTACTTCATAGCCTTGTTCTTTAAGTAAAATAGCAGCTACACTACTATCAACACCGCCTGACATACCAACTACAACTTTTTTCATACGTCTTCACCGAAAACATTATATCACATAATGAAAGGAATTAAAAGTTTTATTAATCTTAGCATTAAATAAGTGTCGTATAAACTCATTAATATAATAACTACTAAAACAATTAATAAAATTTTAAAATATTTATTCATAATCAGTTTAAAATCAATTGATTTCTTTTTTAATATTGCATATATCAATTTAAAAGTAAAACTCATCGAATACATCATTAGTAATAACAAAAATAATAAGCTAATCACTTGACCTGGAAAAACATATACTAAACTTACTAATATTCCTTTTAATTTAAAAGTTGTTAAAACAGATCCTACACTAAAACCTAAAATAAAACATTTTGTAAAAAACATAATAATTATAATAGGTAATCCAATAACTGATATACCTAATAACCATATTAATATTACATAGCTGATATTGGTAATTAAATTGTTTTTTAAAGCAAATAAATAATCTAATTTATCATTATTTATATTATCAATAAAATTGTTTAAATGATTAATTACCAATTCTTTATCAGAATTATTTAAAATTGTTGTAAAAATAGATCCAGCAATTATTCCAATTAACATTAATACAAATAAGAATACGAATATTTTTTTATTTATTTTTATTTTTAGTTTGTCCATATTTTCACCTAATTAAAGATATTAAAATTAAATAAAAATATTCCTTTTTTTTAAAAAATATAGTATAATTAACTAAGGTGATTAAATTGAAAAACGAGAAAATAGGAAAAGTAATGGCTATTGTTATGTTAGCAATTATGGTAATATCAACATTAGCATCATTAGTATTAATTTAAAAAGAGGATAATCCTCTTTTTAATTTATTGTGTTTTTCTTCACTTATATATTTTTTTCATAAGCACAAATTCAATATTTTAATTATTTTCCAACCAGTTCTGACATTATTATATTTCTTATTTTATTTTTTTATAAAATCTCTACAATCTTATTATAACATAATGAAAAATATTATTAATTTTTCTTATTTATAATATCTATTAAATATAATAATTGAGCTTTATTAAATCTGTGTTTTTCACATAAAATATAAACATCATATAAATTTTCATTTATTTTTTTATAAGATAAATTTAATTTTGATGATTCAAATATTTCCTCATTAACAACAATATTATTATTTAAAAAAGAATATTTAATACAATATTGCTCTCCATAATTAAATCCTTCATTTTTTGGAATATATATTTCTATAAAAGCTTTTTTCCAATCTTCAGTAAATTCATCATATCTCCAAAAAACTTCTATAATACCAATGCCATAAAATTCTTTTATATCCATAATTAAATTCTCCTTATATTTTAGTACAAAAACTAAAAATTATATATAAATATTTATAACCTATATTTTAAAAAAAATCAAGTTATTTAATTATTTATAATAAAAAAAGAGGAAATATCCTCTTAGTTTTCTCCTTCTTCTAACATACTAGTAATAAATATACCATAACCTTTATGTGGATTATCAACAACGACATGGGTAACCGCACCTATTATGTAGTCATCCTGAATAATAGGTGAACCACTCATCCCCTGCACTATACCATTTGTTTTTTGAAGTAATTCAGAATCTGTTATCTTAAATGATATGTTTTTAGTATCTTGATTTTTACTTATTTTAGTAATTTCAATTTCATATTCTTTTACTACATCATCTTCTAAAACAGTTAAAATTTTAGCACTACCTTTTTTTATTTCATCAGGCTTAGCAACTTTATAAAGTTTTGAATCATCGAAATTGCTTGTATAATTGCCAAATATACCTTTTATAGTATTTTCAAATATTGTGCCATTGATATTTTCTGTATTTATTTGAGCATTCTTTTCGCCAGGTGTTCCATTAGAACTTGGTTCAATACCTGTAACAGTTGAATCATAAATACTGCCACCAGAAATATCTAAAATTTGACCAGTTCTACTATCGATTATTTCGTGTCCTAATGCTCCAAACAATTTTGTATTTGGATCAACATAAGTCAATGTCCCAATACCTGTAATACTATCTTTTACATAAATACCTGTTTTGTAGGTATTGTTTTCTTTTGGCAAAGTTAAAGCTGTTGTTTTAGTTTGATTATCTCTTACATAAGTAACATTTATATTACCATTACTTGCTTTAATTTGATTAGTTAAATCATAAATAGAATTGATTTTTTGATTGTTAACTGAAACTATTCTATCACCAATTTGTAATCCAGCATCACTAGCAATATAAGAATCATTTACTTTGTAAAAACCGACTATTAAAACACCATCTGCTTTTAATTCAATACCGATGTTTTCACCACCAACATAAACGTAGTCTGAATAAGCTAAAGCAATAGAAGGAACAAATAGAAGAAGGAAAAGAAGTGCTTTTTTAAACATCAGACATCTCCTTTTCTAACATAGACTACATTTATATTATTAGCTTAATTTAATCATTTATGATTTACAATAATTTCTAATTTAAAATAACAATAGATAAATTTAAAAAAGCAGCAAAAAATAACCAAAATAAATATGGAATATTCATCAATCCAGCAAATTTATTAATATTATAAAATTTAATAATCATCATAATAACTAATACTATTAATAATAAAATCCAAATAAAACCAAATAAATATAATTTAAATCCAAAAAATATTAAAGTCCAAAAAGAATTAACTAATAATTGTAAAAAATAAGTTTTTATAGCATCTTTTTTATTATAACCAAAACTTTCATAAATAATATATAATGATATTCCCATTATTAGATATAAAATAATCCAAACAATTGGAAAAATATAACCTGGAACATCAATTGCTTTATTTAAATCAACATATGAATTACTATTAATAAATAGAGCAAAAAAACTACCAATAAAAAAAGTAATAACGATACATAATAATAATGATTTAAAATTAATTTTCATTATATCACCATTATTATTTTATTACTTTTAATATAAACTTATTCTATAAAAATTGCTTTAATTTTTCGATCATCTCTTCTTGCATATCGACATATTCTTGAATTAATTTGTGAACTTTTTCATCAGTTTCCTTATGATTTAATAATTTTCTACCTTCAATAATTCCCATATTAGTTACTTGAAGCAATAATTCAGCAATTTTAGAAGAACTGTTATCCATAAGTGTTTTCATTTCAACACCATACCATGTTAAAGCTTTATTAATTGCATTTGTTTCATGAGGTTCACCCGGATAAAATTCATTTATTTTAGTAGATATAGATTTATATTTTTCATATTGTTCATTTAAAACTTTTTTTAATTAATATAATGCCAACTATAATAAATATTATTAAAATTAAATATGGTATTAAATAGTTTAAACTAAATGATTTATATATTTTTATAATTGACAATGTACCAGTCATCATATATAAAGCCATAAGACCAATCATTAAAAATATAATACCTATTAATAAATTTGTTAAATTAAAGTTTAAATTAACTACTTTTTCTTTTATTTTAGGCGATATATTTATAATCATAATAAACGGAATCATTGTAAACATAAATCCAATCAATAATAATATAATTTCTCTACTACCACCAGCTATAATTGCTTGGCTAGGATCATTTGGATTATATTTAATATTTCTAGTACTACCTTCTTTCGGAATTATACTAGTTCCATAATCAGTTGAAACAGTATATTCATTATCATTAATTGTATAAGAATAAATCAATTTATAAGTTGCTCCATCTTCATCACTATCATATATTTCATAATCAACAAAGTAACCAACAATGTCAACATAATTACTTGTTTTAATAACTTTTTTTAATAAACTACTTGCTCCAAAATATAACATAATAATACCAATTAAGATAAACAAACTCAAAAATATATAAGGAAACATTTGTTTAAAATTAATATTTTTAAATATTTTTACATCTTTTTCAAACAATCTTTTTTTTACAGAAAAAACACAAATTAACCAAAATGGAATAGATAAAATTATTAAGAAATAATCTTTACTTAATATAGATAAAACTGCCCATATTATTAAAAATAGAAATACAAAAGAGAAATAGCCAACAATAGATATTTTTCCAAGAATACTATTATTCACATTTTCACCTTTTAATAAAAATATTATTTTTACAAAACTACCAGCTATACAAATTATAAAAGGTAAAAATAGTAAATTAATCAAAATATTATTTCTTAAAAAAGTGTAAAACAACATTATTATAAAAATTAATTCAATTATCAGTTTATAAATTAATCTAAACTTTTTATTCATTTTTACCTAATCTCTTTTTTAAAACAAATATTAAAATAATTACCAAAACAGCAATTGTAGGAATAACTATTGCATAAATGTCTATTTTGCTATTATTTTCATTAACTTCTTCGACATTCTCTACAATATTTTCTTGTTTACCTTCTTCAATTTCATCCATTATTTCTGGTTCTTTTCTTGTTATATTAATAACATATTCTTTCTTACTATTATCTTCGGCTGTCACAATTAATTTAAATTCATTTAAACCGACATTTAATTCATATTCACCAGTTCCTTCAATAGTTGATTTTTCATCTTCTTTAGTTGCATTTATTGTTATTGTATCTAAATCATTTAAAACTTCGACATTATATTCTAAAATGTTTTTATCAAAGGTTAAATTTCCCACACTTAATTCAATATTACTTAAATTGTTATTATTTGATTTTGTAACAACAGTAGGCTTCTCGGTTTTATTAGATGTATTGTTAGATGTATTATTTGATGATGTATTTTCTTTTTTTGGTATTTCATCTAAATATATAAAACCTGTTATAATATAATAAGGATCATTAACATCATATTCGCATGCAATTCTTTTGGCATTTTGATAACAAATTTTTTCAGTATCTTGATTTATACTATTAGCAATACATTCAATAAATTCCGGATCTTCTTCATCAAGACAAGGGCCGGTTGAATCCCAAACATAAATACTTTCTCCTGCGACCTTTTCTACATAGCCAACATGACCATATTTTGTCCAATTGTTCCATACCACAATTGAATTAGCTTTAGGTGTTTTACCTACCTTATAACCATCATTTTTAGCTTCATTATACCACTGATTTGCATTTCCCCAACTGGGTAGTGCAACTTTGCCTTTTTCATAAGCCATCTTCCATGCATACCAAGTACAATTAATATCATAAGTACCTGATTGAGCATAAGGATTAGTAGCAGCTTTAATAGGACTAATCAAAGCAAAACTTATTATTAAGAACAAAATAAATTTTAAAATATTTTTCATTTTATCTCTCCTTTTTAATATAATATTTATTTTAATATTTTATTTACCCATTTTTTAACATTTTCTAAATCTTTTTTATCTGGATGTGTAAGAGCATCTTCAAAATTCTTAAGACTTACTTCTAAATTTTTGTCTTCTGGATGTTCAGTTATCATTTTTACGTAACGTTCTTTTACTTGAATAGGCATTTTACCCTGACAATAAAAACTACCTAAAATAGTATTAGAAGAATCAATATATTGCTTTACACGATTAAATAAAGTATTGTAATATTCACTACTACCACCATATCCAGCTGTTGCAAAGTAGGCTATTTTTTTGTTTTTCAATTTCTTTAAATAATTTATAATATCAATAGATGCATCACCTTTATTAGTCCAAGATCCAATAAAATAGATATCAGCATCAATATCATCATTTGGTTTTCCAAAATAAACTGCATCTTCTTTTAATTCATTTTTTATAGTCTCAGCTAATAATTTAGTATTACCTGTAATACTTGAATAAATAATTGCTATTTTCATATGACACTCCTTATTAATATAATTATATCATTTATAATTTAATAAGTAAATTAAAAAAGAAGTTAAAGTACTTACTTAAAGGAGAGTGTGAAATGAATAATTGTATAAAAAAAGGAATGAATTTTCAAAATACTGGTTTTTCATATAGCATGTCTCTAATATCAGGAAAATATAAGTTACCTATTTTATATGCTTTAGCTTTTTATGGAACATTTAGATATAACGAACTAAAAAGGTTTATAGATCCTATTTCTTTTAAAACATTAACTTCAAATTTAAAAGAATTAGAAGATTGCGGATTAATTATAAGAAAAGAATATCAAAAAATTCCCCCTAAAGTAGAATATTTTTTATCTCAAAAAGGTAAATCTTTGATGCCTATTTTAGATCAATTATGTGACTGGGGAGAAAAAAACAAACCTAATTAGATTTGTTTTTATATTAATCTTTATACTGATATTTTTCTAAATTAACTTTATAATCAGAAACTTCAATATTTTCTTTTTCTAATTTTTCTTTTTGTTTTTCAATTCCGCCAAAAGCAAAATTTTTTGATAAATATCCTTTACTGTTTACTACTTTATAACAAGGATATTTTTTTTCGTTAGGGTTTTTATGTAATATATTTCCTACTACTCGCGCTAATTTAGTATTACCTAAGTGTTCAGCAATTTGTTTATAAGTCACAACTTTTCCTTTAGGAATTGTAAGTAAATAATTATATACTTTTTCTTTTAACATTATCGCACCTTTTTATATTTTTCTTAATCTTAACGTATTAGCAACCACTATTAAACTACTAAGTACCATTGCTAAACTTGCGATCATCGGATTTATTGAAATACCTATTGGCTTTAATAATCCCATAGCAATCGGTATCATTAAAACATTGTAAAAAAAGGCCCAGAATAAATTTTGCTTTATATTTTTTATCGTTTTTTCACTTATATTTATTAGTTTTAAAATAGAATTTAAATCATTTTTTATTAATATTACATCCGAAGAATCTATTGCAATATCGGTACCACTTTTTACACTAACACCTATATCACTATTCGCTAAAGCAGGACTATCGTTTATACCGTCGCCACACATCATTACAATTTTATTTTCTTCTTTAAGTTGTTTAATGATATTAACTTTTTCTTTTGGTAAAGCATTAGAAATTATTTTTCTAATTTCTATTTTTTTACCAATAATTTCAGCCGTTTTTTTATTATCACCTGTTAGCATTATAGTTTGAATATTCATTTTGTTTAATTCTTCTATAATTTGATGAGCATTAGTTCTTATAATATCATTAGTCCCGATTAAAGCTATTATTTTTTTATTTTTAATTACATAGACAATACTATTTCCTAAAGCAGTTAATTTTTCTTCATCTTTAATATAAGAATTAGGAATATTATATTTTTCTACTAAACTTCTACTGCCTAACAAATATTCTTGATTTTCTATTTTACCACTTACTCCATATCCGGATATATTTTTAAATTCTTTTACTTGCAAATTATTTAATTTTTTATTTTTCATAAAATCAACAAATGCTTCTTTAATCGGATGAGTTGATTTTGCTTCAATACTTCCTACAATTTGTAAAAGTTTTTCATCACTTAAATTACTATAATTATACATTTTAGATATTTTTAGTTTTCCATAAGTAAGTGTTCCAGTTTTATCAAAAACTATTGTATCAATTTTTGATGCTGTTTCAAGAACTTCACTTTTCTTAACTAATATTCCATTATTAATGCATACACCTTCACTTACTACAATAGCAAGTGGTGTAGCAAGCCCTAAACTACAAGGACAAGCAACTACTAATATCGTAATAAATGGTTCAATAGCATCTGATAAATCATATCCTAATAACAAATAAACTAAAAATGTTACAAAAGCAATAATTAAAACAATCGGAACAAAAAATCCTGATATTTTATCTACTGTTTTAGCAATTTTAGGTTTTGAATTGCTTGCTTCAATTACTAATCGCACTATTTCAGAAATAGTCGATTCTTTACCAATTTTTTCCGCCTCGTATTTTATAAAACCATCATAGTTAAAACTTCCAGCAATAATATTTTGACCATTTTCTTTCATTACTGGCTTACTTTCTCCTGTTATAAATGATTCATCAAAATGAGCCTTACCTTCAATTATCTTCCCATCAACTGCTATTTTTTCTCCAGGCTTACTTATTAATATATTACCTTTTTTTATTTCATCTAAAGTTATTATTTTTTCTTTGCCATCAATTTCAATAACGGCTTGATTAGGCGTTATTTCAACTAACTTTTTTATTGCTTCTTTAGTTTTATCTTTGTTAATTCCTTCTAAAAATCTACCCAATTTAACAAAATAAATAACCATAACAGATGATTCAAAATATAAATTTTCTAAATAACTATAATCACCTACTATAATTTTATACATTCCATATAAACTATAAATAAAACTACTGATTACACCCAATGTAACTAATGTATCCATGTTTGGTATTTTGTGAATTAAATTTTTATATCCATTTTTTAAAATATCAAAGCCATAAATCAAAAATAATATTGCAAAGCCAAATAATAATAATGTATAAATCAAAGGATTACTAACTAAATTAAATATTAATGGTATTTTTATTTTAAACATATTTACTAGTGATATAAACATCATTAATACTACTAAAATAGAAAATATTAAAACTTCTATTTTTTCATGTTTTTTACTTTTAACAATATCAACTTCTTTAAAAATTCCGCCACTTTTAAATCCCGCTTGTTTAATATATTTTTCTATCTTTTCTTGATTTAATATTTTTTCATCATAATCGACACTAACATTTGCCATTACTAGATTTACACTAGCATTTATGATTCCATTTTGTTTATTTAAATATTTTTCTAATCCCGTTGAACAAGCACTGCATGTCATTCCTTCAACTTCTAAAATAATTTTCTTCATATTAATTTTCCTTTATTTCAAAGCCAATGTCATTTATAGTAGTTATAACTTCATTTAAATCAATTTTTTTATTTGTTTTAATTGTAACTAAACCAGTTTTATAATCAGCTTTTACATCAACAATTCCATCGATTAATTTTAATGAATTTTCAATTCTATTTTGGCATCCTTCACAATGCATACCAACGACAATTATTTTTTCTTCTTTCATTTTAATTTCCTTTCTATTTAATGATGATGATGATGAGAACTAGGAGAAACTTTAATTTCACAATTTCTTTCATCACATAAATCATTTTTATTTTCAATTTCAATTGTAGTATGACATATATTAAACTCTTTCATTTCTTCTTTTATTTCATGCTTTATTTTATTAATATTTTGTTTATCTGTTACAACATGCATAGTTGAATAATTACTAAATCCATCCATACTCCAAACATGAATATGATGAACATCAATAACACCAGCTATTTTTAATAAATGTTTTTTTATTTCATTTAAATCAATTCCAATCGGAGTCTTTTCTAAGAATAAAAATAAAATGTTTTTTAAGTTTTTAAATGCATTTACAAATATAAATATAGCTATAGCAATTGACATAATTGAATCTATTAATGAAATGTTTGTAAATTTCATTAAAATAGATCCTATCAATACAACAACCCAGCCTAAAACATCTTCAAGCATATGTAAATTAACGGCTTTTTGATTTATCGAATTACCTTCTTTAGTAAAATAAGCCGCTAAAAAGTTAATTATTACACCAAATATTGCAAAAATAATCATACCATTATAATTGATTGTAACAGGATTTAAAATTCTTTTAATTCCACCTATTATTACAAAGATAGAACCAACGGTTAAAATTACAGTTGTTATTAATGCCCCTAATACCGAATATCTTATATAACCATATGTATATTTTTCATCTGGTTTTCTTTTACTTATTTTTTCTAATATTAATGATATGCCTATACTTAAAGCATCAGCAAAATCATGAATAGCATCTGATATTATCGATATACTATTAGTAAAAAATCCTCCTATTAATTCAAATAAAGAAAATGATATATTTAAAATAAATGCTACTAAAATATTTCTTTCTGTTTTCATAAAAACCTCCTTTAATTATTAAATCTTTTAAACAAACTAATTAATTCATCTATTACTTCAAAATTGCCATTTTCTAAATCATTTGCTATGCATTTATATAAGTGATCCTGTAATATAAAATTAGCTAAACTTTTCATTGATTTTTCAACAGCAACAACTTGTATTAATATATCATTACAATATGAATCATTATTAACCATTTTTTCAATTCCTGTAATTTGCCCTTTTATTCTATTTAGGCGATTTATTATTTTTTTCTTTTCTTCCTCGCTTCTTACTGTTTTCTTTTGATTTTCTAATTCCATTTATATCACCACTACCATTATATACCCTACTAGGTATATTGTAAATAAGGGGGTATATGAAAAAAGTAAATCATTCTTGACTTACTTCTTCAATTACAATTGTGCTTTCATATGTAACTTTAAATAACTTATCATAAAATATTTTCTTATCTTTTAAAATTATTATTATGTTTGTTAAATAGAAAATAAATATTCCTAACAAAACTAAAATATATAAAGCAAAAGATATAAATTGATTTAAATTTAAATAATTTACTATAAAAATAGAACCTATTATTAAAAAATAAACTAATACAAAATAATATAGAAAAATAAATATTGATCTAAATATTAATCTAATTAATCTTTTATTTGGAAATTCTAATTTAACATTTAAAAACATCCCACCTAATGTTTGATTGTTTTTAAAATATGGTATTAAAATATAATATATTATAAATACAATATATAAAGATTTATCAGTAAATATGCTTACTAAAATAAATAATATAAAATAAATAAACATATCTAAAAAGAATAATACAACTCTTCTTAACCCAGATACCGTTTTGCCTAATTCTTTTGATTGCTTATCTATTTCATCACGAGTTGGTAAAAAGTTATCAACTAACCCCATTATAAAATAACCTAATATTCCACCTAAAGTATTTAATATTAAATCATCAACATCAAATAAGCGATATGGATAAGGATAAATAAAATATAATCCTGTTAGTTGCGTTAACTCAAAAAATAAACTTAAACAAAAACTAAATAAAAATACTTTTTTTAAACTACATTTAAAATAATATCTTAAATACATACCAAATGGTATAGTCATTAAAATATTAAAAGCCGCTACATAAAAACTTGAACTAGTTAATGTTTTTAAATAAGTATCAGGATCATTTATAATAAATGAACTTTTATTGATAAAATCATCAACAAAAGAAAATGGTACTAAATTCATTAATCTATCTGGCTTAGTTACCGAATCAATTGCCGGAAGCGGTAAAATAACTAAAAAATAAATAGTAATCATGTATAAAATAAACGAGTAAATAATTAATGTTCGAAATTTATGAATTGATCCATATTTGTGATATTGGTGTAGTATAAATGGTAGTGTAAATAAAAAAGCAATAAAAGGAAAAATAACAACTGCTGTTTTAATAGCTTCAATATAACCCATTTTATCAACTCCTTTTATTTATCTTTAATTATATCACAAAAGAAATTATATTAATCTTACAATTTAGTCATATAATACTTATAATAAATCACAAAATTATAATTTAGTAGTAATCTACTACAACATAAACTTCATTTATTTTAATACCAAACAAATAAAATGTACTTTTAATTGTATTTACTCTACCATTTTCTATATTCATGTCGTAATCTTGAACCACTTTATAACCAATACTAAATAATGGTGAATATAAATTTATATGTCTTTTATAATCAATACTTAATAAAGAAAACCATATAACAATTAAAATAGTTACTATTTCTAATATTATTTTTACTGGTTTTGAGAATTTTGATAATTGAAACAATTTTATTATGCTAAAAATTAATAATATAATACATATTATAAAAAGAATTATTTCTAACCAACCATATTCTGATTTTATAATAAATTTATCAACGAATATAAAAATAAAACTTAATATTGCAATTACTATATACAATAATTTATTTTTCATATAACGCCTCATTTTAAAATTATTACTTATCTATTAAAAGCATTATATCATAAAAAAAACAAAACTTAATAGTTCTGGTTTATTATTCTTTATTTAAATATTCAATTGCTTTAATAATCATAAATAATGAAATGATAATTATTATAATACTTATTCCCCCACCAGTTGCCATTATCATTTTTCATTAAATATTCCTTCTTTCTATTTTGTAAATGTAATTGTTATGTTACCATTACCAACAACATTTTTTAAATTATTTGGATTATCTATTTTACCAATTCTTGTATATGAATAACTGGTATTAAAAGATTCATAAAATAAAACTAAACAATCACTTCCATAAAGCATAATATCACCATTATTAATTCTATTTATTCGTGATGAATTGGTTGGAAATGATTTATCAAAATAATAATATTTTTCATTACTATTTAATTCATTCATTTCAATTGTAAAAGGCATTCTACTAACTAATTCTTTTGCTGTATCATTATCTTCTAAAGTAGCCGTATAAGTTACACCATTGATATTTATATTAATTTTATTTACAAACTCATTCACACTTTCACCTCCAACTTTATCATTTTTATTATTCAATTGATTATCTACTTCATTTAAATTGCCACTTTCATTAGATTTCATTTTTAAATATAACAAAGTACATACACCAATAACTAAAAATATTAAAATTATAATTATTATTTTTTTCATCCATATTCTCCTTTAATTATTATATATAACAATTGTTATATCATTAATTTTTATATTACACATTTAATATTATGGTTTTGTAATAAAATTGAAATAAAAAACACTTCTTTAATAAATTTAATATCATTTAATAAACAACAAAATCATTATTTGAATTATTAACATTAATGGAACTCCAATTACAAAAACTTTTTTCTTAGTTTTGTGATGAAATAAATGCATTGCTAAAAAGCCACCAATTGCTCCACCAACTAAACACATTCCTAATAAAGAAGCTTCCTTATATCGCCATTTTTTCTTTATTGCACAAATTTTATCAAGAGCAAACACTATAAAAGTTGTCGAATTTATTATAATTAAATATATTAAAATATATTTTTCAAATAAAAAATTTGTCATCATCATTATATTTTCCATTAATTATAAAATTTAGCCCATTTTTGATATTCTTTATAATGTTCTTGATAATAATATATTTTATCAATATATTCATTTTTTCTATTTATTAATTTATCTTTGCAATTACCAATACCATATTTATAAACAATAGCTGTTAGTTCATAAATAGGAAGTCCAATTGCGTGACCAACCGTATGAACAACGCCACAGGCTTGACCAATGGCATGACATAAAGCGATATCTTCTTTATTAGTTAATTCTTTAGCTACAGCATGACAATTTAAAATTGCTCTTTTAGCTTCTGGCATTTTAATTTCACCTTGCGCCCATAACTTAGTTTTATCTAAAGCTATTCTAAATCTATCTTCATTTGGATATTTTTCTTCTAAATAATTAACTAATTCAAGTGCTAAATCTAAAGCCCATAGTGTTAATACTTTATGATTTTGTTCACTTATTAAAAACATCAAATCTTGTAAAAAAAGACTTTTTTTATCAAATAATATTTGATGTTTTCTTTTTAATTTTTCTTTAACTTCTATTATAACATCCATATATTTCTCCTAAAAATAAAATATTTTTAAACTCTATCAATTTTTATTAGTTTTGATTACAATTTTAATTATTTTCTATTTGTTTTGCTTCATTTAATAATTTATCAAAATCAGAAATATAATTTTTATCTTGAATCACTTTGTATTTTTCATATTCACTTTCTGCCTTTTCTACTGCTTGCTTATGTGAAATCTTTCCTTTTCCTTCTAATACTTCATAATGAAATAATTTCAAAGCATTTTCTACCTCGTTGGTCCAATCATTCATATACATCGGTATATTTCTTTCAGCATTATTCTCAGCAATATCTAAAAATAAGTTTACCAAATTATTTAAATTTTTTATTTCTTTTTCATCTAAATAATTTTTAGCAATTATACAATCAGATTTTAATATCTTACCATCAGGAGAATTTTCCCAAGTAGTAAGACCCATATTTTTCTTGTTAGAATCTACTCTATTATAAACTATTTCGGCTGCAGTTTGGCCTGTAATAGCATAGTGAAATTTATTTTGAATTGTTTTATAAAATGTTATTGCCATATCACTATTTCTATCATAATCAATTGAACACTCAGCAAAAATATCAGTAATTTTCTGATAAAACATTCTTTCACTTGTACGAATTAATTTTATTCTTTCAAGTAATCTTTTAAAATATTCTTGATCCGTTTTCTTTGCTTTCATAAATCTTTCATCATTTAAAACAAAGCCTTGTACCATATAATCTTTTATTATTTTATTAGCCCAAGTCCTAAATTTTATTGCCTTTTTAGAATTAACTCTAAAGCCAATAGAAATAATCATATCTAAATTATAATATTTTGTATTATATGATTGCTTTCCATCATTACCCACATGTGCAATTTTTGCACATGTGATATTTTCTTCTAATTCTTCATCTTTATAGATATTATTAATATGTCTTGCAATACCACTTCTATCAATATTAAAAAGTGTAGCAAGTGCTTCTGTATTTAACCAAACATCTTCATTTTCTAGAAGAACTTCAACTTTTATGTTTCCTTCATTATCATTATAAAATAAAATATTTTTTTCATTTCCAATTAATTTATCTTTCATTTTTCACCTCATTATTATAACGTCTTATCATTTTATATAGATTTTTTTCTATAAAAAGTATACATTATTTATTTATTTTTAGCAAGAAAAAAAGACTTATTCTTCGATATTTAAGTCTTCTAATTCACCGTTTTCACTAACTATTTTATTAACACTTTCTTCGACATTTTTTAATTGTTCATCACATTCTTTAACTAATTTCATTGCTTCACTATATTTATTAATTGAATCTTCTAAATCATTTGTATCACTTTCTAAAGTAGCAACAATATCTTCTAATTTTTTAATTTTTTCTTCAAATTTCATTATTTATCTCCTTTACATTTACTATTATATTACCATCATTAAATTTAATATTTAATTCATCATCTTTCTTAATTTTTTTAACACTTCTAATTAATTTATTATCTTTATAAGTTAAACTAAAACCTCTTTTCATAACATTTAAAGGATTAATAAGTTCTAGTTTTTCAATAATAGTATTTAATTTATTAACATTATTATCTATTTTTAAATTAATTGTTTTATTTAATTCTTTAGTTAATAAAATTAAATTTTGCTTTTTATTTTCAAACAACATATTAGGATTTTTTAAAATATATGAATTTCTTAAACTATCCAAATGCAGTTTTTTTAGTTCTAATTTTTTTAACAATAATTCATTTATTTTATTACTTATTAAATCTAAATTTTGTTTTTTGTTTTCAAATAAAATTGATGGATTTTTAAGTATATAAGAATTTCTTAAACTATCTAAATTTAATTTAAGAATATTTATTTTTTTAATTATATCAGAACTTAATCTTATTTTTAATTGTTCGATATATTTATTTAAATCAACTAAATTAGGAACAGCCATTTCAGCAGCACCAGTTGGAGTTGGGGCCCTTAAATCAGCTACAAAATCAGCTATTGTAAAATCAACTTCATGACCTACTGCACTAATAACTGGTATTTTAGAATCAAATATAGCTCTAGCTACAATCTCTTCATTAAAAGGCCACAAATCTTCAATAGATCCACCACCACGACCAACTATTAAAACATCTAAATCATAAGTATTTGCTAATTTAATATTTTTAACAATATCTTTAGCCGCATTATCTCCTTGGACTAAACTCGGAAATAATATAACTTGTGCAATCGGAAATCTTCTTTTAATTGTTGATAAAATATCCTTAATAGCAGCCCCGGTATTTGCCGTAACCACTCCTATTTTAGTAGGATATTTAGGTATTGGCTTTTTATATTTGCTATCAAATAATCCTTCAGCGGCTAATTTCTTTTTTAATTTTTCAAAAGCGATATATAAATTGCCGACTCCATCTTCGATCATTTCATCAACATAAATTTGATAATTACCGGTAGCTTCATATACACTAATTCTTCCTGTTATTAAAACTTTAGTTCCATCAGTCGGATTAAAATTTAATTTGCGTGCATTACCACTAAACATAATAGCATTTATTTTACTAGTTTCATCTTTAATTGAAAAATATAAATGCCCTGTTGAATGAGCTTTAAAATTAGATATTTCACCTTTAATAAAGACTCTTTGTAAATTAGCATCAGTATCTATTACATGTTTAATATATCTATTTATAACACTTACACTTAAATACTTATCATTCATGTTCCACCATCTCATGATATACTTTATCTAAAACGGCATTAATCATTTTAGCAACACTTTCATCACTATATGTTTTAGCTAGTTCAACAGCTTCGTTAATAGAAACTATACTTGGCGTTTTAGTATACAATAATTCATAAATACCCATTCTTAAAATAGCAATATCGGTACTACCCAAACGATCAATTGTCCAATTATTTAAATATTTATTAGCAATTTTATCTAAATCATTTTGATACGTTATAACACCATATACAATATCTTTAACAAATTCATTATCGATTTCTAAATTTTCTTTTATAACATCATCTACTTCATAAATCATTTTATTTTTATCATAAACAACCATTTGATAAAGAATGGTCATAATAATTTTTCTTGCTTCACTTCTATTTAATTGTTCCATGCATATAACCTCTTTTTCATAATATTAATTATATCACGAAATGCAATATTTAAAAAGACTATTTTAACAAATTTATATTGCGTAATTTAATAGATTTAATCACAATATAATAAGCATAATTAAAAATACATATTTATTTATTATGTATTTTTAATTTATTCATAGTTTCATTTATTTCACTCTTGCCTAAATAAGCAAAATCATATGGAAATCTCTCTATTATATACTTTTTTAATCGTCTTAAAAATATGCATCTTTTTTTCAAATTATTTATCTTGTTCATTCCATTATAGATTACTTGAAAAATAATTTGATTTTTTGTTTCAAGATCTGATATTAAATAATTTTTTTTCTAGTTCAATTTGTCTATTTAATTTGTAAAATAATCTATCAACATTAATTAATGATTGTAAAATTTGATAATTATCAACAATAGATTTTATTATATTATTGTTAAATTCAATATATTCGTCTTCATCATAATGAACATCTATTCCTTTAAATTCCAAAAAATTATTTTTTTTATTCATCTTTTGATAAAAAAGTTTTGATTTTACAGGTTCGACATATGTAACGTTTGCATATTTGCTAGCTATTTTTTTTAGTTTAGCATTAATTAATTCTGATAAATTTAAACCTAAAAAATTAGGAACACCACACAAATATACTTGAGTATTACTATTCTTTTCTCTATTATATGTTTGAATTACTTTTAAAATAGATTCAATGCTGTTAATATCTCTTTTTACACCATGTAGAAATTGCTGAAAAATAGTACCGTGTCTAGTTAAGCCATCAATTAAAGATCCAGTAGCACCATTATATATAATAACATTTGCTAAATTATCATTTGATTCCGTTATTACTTTTTGTAGGCCATTATCATTTTCAATTTCAGTTGGATAATACTCCTCTATTTTTTGTTTAGATAATCCATGAGTACCCATACCAACAATATCACTTTCGTAATCGCTTCTATTCATTTTATGTATTATGGATTCTTTGATATTATTTTCTATCCATTCAAAAATATGTTCGTCATAATTATTTTGTGCACGAGCAAAATGATGTAGATCAACATTTATTCCATTTTTTTGCATAATATTAAATAAAGATTCATTTCTCAATAACAAAGGTATAGTCACTCTAACAACTGAATATCCAGAAGCAATAGAATTGCCCATACTTATCATTCTTAAATTTTTAATTTTATTTTCTTTCAAAAACTTTGCAAGTCTTGTATTTAATATTTTTTGTTTAATTAATATTTCTCTATTTTTGTTCATATAATCATCACCCAAAATTTATTAATAAAAGTATAAATAATGACTATTATTATAGGCAAAAAACAAATTATGTTAAATTGAAAATTATTTTATAAAAATATTTATAGTAATTAGAAATATAAAATTAATTAAAAATTAATTTGTTTTGACAAACATATTATTTTATGATACAATGTATTTGTCAAGGAAACTTGCGTATAATAAAAAGGGAATGCTTAACTTTGCTATGTTGAGTACTCGCCTATAATTTGTTTTGGTAAGTACTTAATCAATTTGATTGAGTACTATTTTTTTATACATAATATCAATAAAGATATTGTTAATAAAATGATAATTAATATTAGATATGAGATTAATAATCTTTTTTCTTCATAATCATCAAGCCTCCTTCGTTAAGAACTCGGCAAGTACCCAACAGTTAATATTCCCTATAAGTAATTATACTATAAATTAACTTTATATACAATAATTTTGTTAATTTTTAATTAATTTGTTTTGACAAACATATCATTTTATGATACAATGTATTTGTCAAGGAAACTTGAATATAATAAAAAAGGGAATACTTAACTTTCCTATGTTGAGTACTCACCTATTATTTTAATTTTAGAAAAGTACTTAATCCGTTAGATTGAGTACTATTTTTTTATACATAATATCAATAAAGATATTGTTAATAAAATGATAATTAATATTAGATATGAGATTAATAAATCTTTTTTCTTCATAATTATCAAGCCTCCTTCTTGTAGAACTCGGCAAGTACCCAACAGTTAATATTCCCTATATATAATTATACTATAAATTAACTCATATAACAATAAATTAACAAAAAGATTTGAATTTTATCAAATCTTTTTCTTTAATTCATATAAAAAGTTAATTGCTTCAATAGGAGTCATTTCTAAAGGATTTATTTTTTTAAGTTCTTTTTCTACAACTGATTCTTCTTTTATTAAATCATCTAATGGTAAAGATTCTTGAATAATAACATCTCTTTTTTTCTCTTTATTTTCATAGACACTTAATATTTGATTAGCTCTTTTAATTAATGAATCAGGTAAATTTGCTAATTTAGCAACATGGATACCATAACTTTTATCGATACTACCATTTTTAATTTTATGCAAAAACGTAATATTACCATCTTCTTCAATAGCAGATACATGAATATTTTTAAGATTTTTTAGATTATTTTCTAAATCAGTTAATTCGTGATAATGAGTTGAAAATAAAGTTTTACATTTAATATTATCATGTATATATTCAATTATAGATTGAGCTAAAGCCATACCATCAAATGTTGCTGTTCCCCTACCCAATTCATCAAATAATATTAATGAATTAGAAGTTGCATTACTAATAGCATTATTTGCTTCATTCATTTCAACCATAAATGTTGATTCACCACTTACTAAATCATCAGATGCACCAATACGAGTAAATATAGCATCAAATATTGGTAATGTAGCTTCACTGGCAGGAACAAAACAGCCTATTTGAGACATAATAACAGTTATTGCTAATTGACGCATGTATGTTGATTTACCAGCCATATTAGGTCCTGTAATCAATAAAATATTAGTGTTTTCATCCATAATAATATCATTTGGAACATATTCAGAATCAATTACTTGTTCAACTACAGGATGCCGATCATCAATTAATTTGATAACTCTTTCATCAACTAATTTAGGCCTTACATAATTATTGCAAGATGAAACATTAGCAAATGATTGTAGGCAATCTATTTCACTAATTACTTTAGAAATTTCTTGTAATCTTGGAATATATTCTTTAACTTTATCTCTTATTTCAACAAACAATTGATATTCTAAATCGATAATCTTTTCTTCCGCATTTAATATTAAGTTTTCTTTTTCTTTTAAAATTGGACTTATATATCTTTCACAATTAGATAAAGTTTGTTTTCTTTCGTAACCATATTCATCTTTTACTAAGTTTATATTTCCTTTAGATATTTCAATATAGTAACCAAATACTTTATTGTAACCAACCTTTAGATTTTTAATGCCTGTTCTTTCTCGTTCTTCATTTTCAAACTTAGCAACAAAATCTTTTCCACCTTTTCTTAAATCTTTTAATTCATCCAATTCACTATTATATCCTTCTTTAATTATATATCCTTCTTTAATAGTCATAGGTGGATTTTCATAAATACTTCTATCTAATAATTCATATAAATCATTTAAATCTTCAATATTTTTATAAAAATCAATTTTAGTTAATATATCTTTAATATTAGGTAAAACTTTTAATGAGTTTTTAAGTTGTAACATGTCTCTTGCATTAGCTGAGCCAAAAGCAATACGACCCGATAATCTTTCTAAATCATATACTTCTAATAAATATTTTTCCAAATCATTAGTTAAAATAAATTCTTCTAATAATTTTTCAATACAATCGTATCTTTTTTCAATTTCTTTTTTATCAATTAATGGATTTTCAATAAAATTTTTAAGTAATCTTGAACCCATTGCTGTTTTAGTTTTATCTAATAACCAAATTAAAGAATGATTTCTTTGTTTTAATCTTAAAGTTTCAGTTAGTTCTAAATTACGTTTAGTATGAATGTCCATTTTTAAATAATTTTTAGTTTCTCTTAAAATAGCTTTTTGTAAGTGAGATAAATCTCTAAACTGAGTATAATCAATATAACTTAATAAATATTTTATTACTTCAACTAATCTTGCATCTGATATATCTTCATAAATATAATCATATTTGATTAAATCTGTCTTTTTATCAAATAAAGAAACAGTTATTTTAAAGTTATTTTTAAATAATGAGTAAATATCTTTATTGAAAGACTCACTAACAACCACTTCTTTAATTCCAATACTTACTATTTCACTTACTAATTTAGAAGGATTATGTTCTAATAAAAAAGTATAAATTGAACCAGTCGTTATATCTCCATAACTGACAGCATATTCATAATTAAAATCAATAATTGCTCCAATATAATTATTTTCTTTTTCGTTTAAAGATTCATTAAATAAAGTACCACTACTTACAATTTGAACCATTCCTCTTTTAACAATACCTTTAGCATTTTTAGGATCTTCTAATTGTTCACAAATACCAACTTTATAACCTTTAGCTACTAATTTATCTATATAGATATTAGCCGAATGAAAAGGGACACCACACATCGGTATTCTTTCTTCTAAACCAGCTGATTTACCAGTTAAAGTAAGTTCTAGTTCATGAGAAGCTGTGATTGCATCCTCAAAAAACATTTCATAAAAATCTCCCAATCGATAAAATAAAATAATATCTTTATTTTGCTTTTTAGTTTCTATATATTGCCTCATCATCGGCGTTACTTTATTTATATCTACACTATCTAATGTCATATAATCACCACATTTAATATTTTACCAAAAAATAACAAGAAAAAAAAGCATTTTATGCTTTATAAAATTCATTTATTTATTATCATTTGTTTAGGTTTTTCACTTAGATGTTCTGTTTCAGCAATTCTTTGTTCAACTAGTTCGCTTAAAATATCATTAACAATTGTTCTACGTTTAGATTCAATTTCACTTAATTCAGTACGTTTTTCTTTAATAATGTTTTGTATTCTATCTAATAAATTTTCTAATTGTTCTATTTTTTTAGTTAATGTTTTAATTTCCATATTTCTTAAGTTTATATTAGTATTTAAATCTTTATTATCTTTAGTCAAGCTTTCAAAATCAATACTATCGAAATATTTTTTTTCACTATTTTTAACACCGATATAAGTACCTCCAACTAAACTTGCCCAAACTCCAAAAGATGCAATCAATTTAACAGCAAGACCTGTTAATGTGCCAGTTACTAAATTTGGTAAAGCTAAAATAATTGCAGTTAATGAAAATAGTATTAAAAATGTAATCATGAAATTTTTTAAAATCTTTTTATAATGATTTTTGATATCATTTTTATAATTAATTTTTGAATTGTTAACTGAAATTCTATTATCATCTATAGTATTTTTTGATTTTAAACTTACAACTAATTGTTTTTTTTCTAAGACATCACTTTGGATGTTTTTTAATTTGTTTTCTAAACTTGATATTTTTTTTTCCAATTGATTTATTAACATAAGATATTTATCCATAAAATTCCTCTTTTCCAAATGTGCTATATATTTTACATTTAAAATAATTATTTGTCAATATTTTCTAATTGTCTTAAATAATTTATTGCATCATCAATATGTTTTACTTCAACTAATTCTGTGTCTAAATTTTCTTCTAAAACCGTCTTTTTTGCTTCATCATAATTTCCTGTTGGCACAAAAAATATATCAGCTTTTTCTTTAACGGCAGCCTTTATTTTATGTTCAACGCCACCAATTACTCCTACATTACCATATTCATCAATAGTTCCTGTTCCAACTATTTTTAATCCTTTTGTTAAATCTTCTTTTGTCAAAAGATCATATATAGATAAAGCCATCATAAAACCGCCAGAAGGTCCTGATTCAGATTTTTCAAAATTAATACTAACTTTTTTGGACGGTATTACTTCTTTAGTCTCACACACCATTATTCCAATTAAATTTTCTCCGTCAATATCAACTTTGTTAGCATATCTTTCATATTCAATTCCATTATTTATAACCTTAAAAATAATATTATTAGATTTATTTATCTCGTTTAAAACTTCCTCTTTACTATTTACTCTAACTCCATTTACTTCAATAATTTGATCACCTATTTTTAAATCCGTATCTGAATTTTCATATATATAAATAATATTTACTACCCTATTTTTAACTTCATATTCCAAATTAGCCTTATCAAATGCAACCATTATTGCATTTTGATTAGCCTCCTCTAATAATAAATGATTACGATAATCATTTTCTTCTATAGTTTCATTAGAAGCGACGACATCTTCTTTTTTTACAATTTCCCAATCTTTATTAAAATAAGCATATATTAAAATAGGTATATTAGCTTTAAATTCGGAAATATATGCTAAATTTAAAGAGCCATTAATCGAATAACCATCTTCTACCTCCAATCTTTCAGACACATTTATTAATCCGCCTGAAGCATCAATATAGTAAGGTAAAGGAAAATGGAAAAGAAAACCAGCAATTACTAAAATTATTAAATAAATATAATTTTGTTTTATAAATTTATATATTTTATCATATATTTTATTAAACATTATGTTCCTCCTTTAGAAAATGAGTGATTGAATGAATAAGTTAACTAGTATATTAATAATAATATGTCTGATAATTTGTGGTTATGAAATATTAAGTGAATCAGAAACAATAATGAATGCAGTATCATATTCATTTAATATATGGATAAATAATGTTTTTCCTTCATTATTTCCTTTTTTTGTGTTATCAGAAATATTAATAAATTATGGTTTCATAGAATTGGTTGGTGAACTATTTAAACCAATATTTGAAAAATTATTTAAAATAAATGGTAATGCTTCTTTTGTCTTTATAATGAGTATGTTATCCGGATTTCCAAGCAATGCAAAATATACAAAAGAATTATATTTACAAAATAAACTAAATGAAAATGAAGCATCTAAAATTCTAATGTTCTCACATTTCTCAAATCCACTATTTATTTTAGGTACAATTTCTATTACATTTTTAAAAGATAAAAAATTAGGCCTAATTGTCATGTTCTCACATTATATAACTAATATCATTATTGGATTAATATTTAGAAATTATTGCCCAAGCAAAGTTACAAATGACAAATTTTCCTTTAAAAAAGCTATTTTAAGTATGCACAATAAAAGAATTAATAATAATAAAAGATTTGGAATTATTATCACAAATTCAATTATAAATACAATAAATACATTATTATTGATACTAGGAGTAATTACAACATTTTTAATTATAACAACAATTATAGATAATAACTTCCATTTATCTTTATTAAACAAGACATTTATAAGTGGTTTTTTGGAAATGACACAAGGATTAAAACACGCTAGTTTATTAAACATTCCAAAAACTTATAAAGCAATTATAATATGCATGATAATATCATTTGGTGGGTTATCTGTTCATACTCAAACATTAAGCATTATCAGTGATACCAAAATTAAATATAAACCTTTTTTATTAGCTAGAATAATTCATTTAATTATTTCGGTAATTATTTGTTTAACTATTATACTGTTATTTTATTAAATTTAACTATTATAAATATTACACATGCATAACATTAATTCCATAACTTTGAATAATCAAAATTATGGAATTAAATAATTAGTTATGCACGACGAAATAGTTACGAATATATTTTGTGTTTAACAAACATGGAATTTTGTTTTTCTATAAATACTATTTTATAAAATTTTAATTAACTATGTTATTTGTTTATTGTAACGTATAAGGATTTTGCGCAGTTCCTTCACCACCAGTAAATTTCAAATTATTCTTTAAAAAGATTACAGGACGCACACCATATAAATTATTTGGTGGAAGATAATATAAAGATCCAAGACCATTAACATACCTTACACTAGATGAATCATATCTATTCATCGTCCAAAATGCACTACTTAAGCTAAAATTCTCTACTGTATCAGGATCAACAAAATTTCCTGTTACTAAATCTACATCATTACCACTAAACATTTCCCCAATTGTTGGTAATCCAACATTAGCTGAAAGTTGCTCATTAGCAACATCTTTGTAATTTGTTGTTGAATTTGGAATATAACTTACATAGCTTCCTATATTAAATACTTTATTATTTGTATATCGATATGTGGAACTTATTTGCTGAGCATATTGATTTAAAACAGTATATATTGTACTATAAGTATTTATTTTGGTAGAAGTGCCATATGAACTTGTTTTTGAAATTAGGCCATTCAATATTACCTTAATGCTATCATTATCCTTACTTACAACTCTAAATGTACAAATATTATCATTTCCGCAAGCACCATCGCTTCCACTGTAAGGAACATTTATATATTCTCCAACTTGTACGTCAGATGTACTCGTAGTATCACTATTGCCACGATAACTATCTTTAAGTGTACCATTTCCTTCAACAATGTCAATATTAGAAATTTTAATAACTACACGTATTCCTGCAGCGGTCGTAGTATAATCATTATAAATTACTCCTGCACTTGTAATATACCCCATATGTGTCGAACTATATCTGTTTCCTAACCACCAATCGTCCTTAATATTTAAATAAGAATTACTATATCCTGCTCTTACATATTGTGCTTCATCTAATAAACCAACTTTTTGTGTTGTTGTTATCTCACTAACATTGGTATATATTCCTACATTAAATGTATTATTTAATATATTATTTTTAATACTACTATCTAAACTATTCCAAAAATACTCGTTTAGCCATGTGTTTACATAGCTTGATTCATATTGTTGTTTCGTTGCCCATACTACGCTAGATGGTTGGATTGCTGTCAATGGCTGTTGTGTTATTAAAGTTAATGTTTTTGCACTTGTATCAAATTCCATTATTCGCCATTGATGCCCACCATACCATAGGAAATTGCTATTTACCTGTTCGTTGTTGCCAGTATAATAATACAAATTTTCATTGGTTTCATCTTTAACCAAACCTGTTGTATTATTTGGATTATATTGTTGTAGTAACGCCGAAATTAATGTTTTTGGTTTAACTTCAATTTGTTTTGTAGCAGTTGATTTCTTGCCATTACCTCCAGTTGCTGTACATGTAACTGTTCTTGTTCCTGGTGATAAACTGCTTGTATTAGTTGGACTACAACTTAAACTTCCGCCACTTATTCCATAACTTACCGTAAAGTAATTACTTGTTGCATTGCTATCACCCTCTGTGATACTTACTGTTCCACTTTTTGCTGTTATCGTTGGACTATTTTTATCAATCTTTATTGTATAATTTCTAGTTGAACTATTTCCGGCTAAATCTGTTGTTGTTATTGTTACTTTTGTTCCACTTGTATTTGATGTTATACTGCTTATATTACTTGTTGTACTTGAATGTCCTGATAAACTATCACTTCCATTTACTTTATTTACTGTTACATTACTTGTATACCAACTATTACTTCCTAATGTTCCTGTAAATGTTGCAGTTCCGGCTGTTGGTGCTGTCTTATCTAATTTGTAAGTATCACTACAAATCTTTGATGTCTTATTATTATTATCGGCTACTTCGATACATAACCTATTATTTCCTTCTACTTCTATATAGAAATCTTTGGTTGTTCCGGTAAAGCTTGCTACTGGCGTACATTCACTTGAACTATTACTTGAACAACTTTTTGCAGTCTTGATTCCGCTTCCACTATTATCTGTAATCGTCGCTCTTACAAAGAAATTACTCTTTGCCCAACCATTACTATTTACAGAACTACTATCAACTAATTTATATGTTATTGTTGGTGCAGCTGCATCGACAATAATATTTCTTGTAACTTCTCTTGTATTTCCTGCTTTATCTGTTACTTTATATTTTACTGTCTTTGTTCCAGTTACTGATGTATCTACACTTGCTGGCTCGATTATCAATTCTCCTGAGATTCCTGATAATGCATCACTATATGTTACTCCTGCTTTCAAGTCTACTGTTGTATTTCTTTGTACTGTCTTATCAGCTACTCCAGCTATGTTTGGTAATGTCTTATCTAGTTTGTATGTATCACTACATACTTTTGATGTTTTATTATTATTATCCGTTACTTCGATACACAATTTATTATCTCCTTCTGTTTGAATAGAGAATTCCTTAGTTGTTCCTGTAAAACTTGCGCTTGGTGTACATTCATTGGAACTATTAGTTGAACAGTTTTTAGCTGTCTTTATTCCAGTTCCACTATTATCTGTGATTGTCGCTCTTACAAAGAAATTACTCTTTGCCCAACCGTTGCTATTTACAGAACTACTATTTACTAAATTGTATGTTATTGTTGGCGCTGGGGCATCTACTATAATACTTCTTGTTGCTTCTTTTGTATTTCCTGCTTTATCTCTTATTTTGTATTTTACTGTCTTTGTTCCTGCTACCGATGTATCTAAAACTGATGGCTCAATTATCAATTCGCCTGAGATTCCTGATAACGCATCGTTATATGTTACTCCTGTCTTTAAATCCACACTTGCATGTCTTTGTACTGTTTGTGTGGTTAATCCTGAAATCGTTGGCAATGTCTTATCTAGTTTATACGTATCACTACAAATCTTTGATGTCTTATTATTATTATCGGTTACTTCGATACATAATTTATTGTCTCCTTCAGCTTGAATATAAAAGTCTTTTGTTGTACCAGTAAAGCTTGCACTTGGTGTACATTCGTTAGAACTATTACTTGAACAACTTTTAGTCGATTTTATTCCACTTCCACTATTATCTGTAATCGTCGCTCTTACAAAGAAATCACTCTTTGCCCAGCCATTACCATTTATAGAATTACTATCTGCTAAAGTATATGTTATCGTTGGTGATGGAGCATCTACGATAATACTTCTTGTTGCTTCCTTTGTATTTCCTGCTTTATCTGTTACTTTATATTTTACTGTCTTTGTTCCTGTTACTGATGTATCTACACTTGCTGGCTCAATTATTAATTCGCCTGAGATTCCTGATAACGCATCGTTATATGTTACTCCTGTCTTTAAGTCTACACTTGAATGTCTTTGAACTGTTTGTGTTGTTAAGCCTGAAATCGTTGGTAATGTCTTATCTAGTTTATATGTATCACTACATACTTTTGATGTCTTATTATTATTATCTGTTACTTCGATACACATTCTATTATTTCCTTCAGTTTGAATATAGAAGTCTTTTGTTGTTGATGTAAAGCTTGCACTTGGCGTACATTCACTCGAACTATTACTTGAACAACTTTTGGCAATATTGATTCCACTTCCACTATTATCTGTAATAGTTGCTCTTACAAAGAAATTACTCTTTGCCCAACCGTTACTATTTATTGAACTGCTATCAACTAAATTGTATGTTATTGTTGGCGCTGGGGCATCCACTATGATATTTCTTGTTGCTTCTTTTGTATTTCCTGCTTTATCTGTTATTTTATATTTTACTACTTTTGTTCCAGTTACTGATGTATCTACAATTGTTGGCTCGATTATTAATTCGCCTGATATTCCTGATAATGCATCGTTATATGTTACTCCTGTTATTAAATCTACATTCGTATTCCTTTGAACTGTTTTATCCCCTATTCCTTCTATATTTGGCGCTGTCTTATCTAAATTTAATTCCTCTGTACATACTACTTTACTTTCGCCATATGCATTTTCTGCTTTGGCACACAATACATTTGTTCCTTCATTTATTATTATTTTTGTTCCATTTGTTTTATTTTCTTCTATGTTTGGCTCACATTCTGTATTTCCTATACAATAATAATATTTTGTGCCTGTCCCATTTATATTTACCATTATATTTTTATTTAGCCAGTCATTTTCATTTATATTTTCTTTATCATAAACTAATGTCATTGTTGGTGCGATTTCTGTTCTTACGCATGGTTCAGCATATTTAAAATAATATTGACTAGTTGCCTCATTCCATCTATATAACACACATCCTTCCAATTCATTATTGGTTACTGGATTGATATGTTCTTTATCACTTATAAAACCCTTGTTAGCCAATTCTTTTAATTCTAATATTTGTTGTTCTCTTGGATAACCCAAATCATATTCAACACTATAATTATAGGCTGCTCCCTCGATATTTTCGATTGTTCTTTCTAAAGCACTCTCTCTACTTCTTTGGATTGATTTATCTACTATTGGATATGTTATTAAAGCTATTACGGCTAATATTATTATTACGCCTAATAATTCTATTAGGGTAAAGCCTTTTTGCTCACATATTTTTTTAAATTTGTTTGTTATATTTTCCATAACATCTCTCCTACTATTATCCACACTTAAAATAATTCTCTATAACAATAAAGATAGTTAAAATTTTAACTTGAATCGTTAAATTCTGGAACATTTAAATCAAATTCGTTAGAATTGTACCGATAAATAACTGTAATTCCATAATTCTGATTTTTTAAATAATCATTATATATAGGAATATTGATCAATAATATTGAATTATCTGAATATTGATAAAAGGTTCCAGAATGAACAGTCTCGATTCTTGGATTAGATATATAACTATCATCTGGCAAAATGGTCTTATATGAACCAAATTGAAACGAATTTTCATTATAATCTATTTTCAATATATCACTTGAATTGTCACTATATATAAAATTTAAACAATTTTCCCCACAATTTGATATGTCAATAAGCTGTTTTTCATTAAAACTACTATTGATTTTATCACTAATAATAGATTGCTTATTAAGTAACTCTGTTTTTAACAAATCAACATCATATATTTTTTTTAGATCAATAACTATTTGAAACAAAAATACTACTATAACCATTGTTAAAGAAAAAGAAACAATCAATTCTACCGTTGTAAATCCTTTTTTCATAAATTACTCCTCCCATAATAAAGTCAGATATTAATCACACAGACTTTATAAATCATAATTATTTTTTAATCTTAATATAAACTTAATATATAAGAATAAAGTTCTAAATTCAACAAATTAATAATATTGCCAATATTAAGGTAAGTTTAATTAAAATAACAAAGTAGCATATGTATCATCGTTAAATCCGACGATTAATCTTTTACTATTTTGTGTAGAATTGTTTATCTTTTTTATAAAATTTTTCATATTTTGAGAATAATTTGTATTATCTATAATATTTTTTAAATTTGAAATATCCTCATTTGTAAATAAAACTGTTTTTATATTTGAATTCTCAATCAATAATTCGCAGTATAAATATTCATCAAAAATATCATTTGGGCAAGAAGTAATATCAATATATTCGTTTTCACCCAATCGTGAAATTAAATTATCAAAATCCGAACCATCGGTTTTAATAAAATTTCTTAAATTATTCACCAAATACAAATTATTTACATTATTATATTCGAATGAAGTTTTATAACTATTGTTTAGTGTAGAAAATTGAGTATAGACAATAACTAAACTTGTCATAATAACTACAGAAACAGCTATAGTTTCTGCTAATATGAATCCTTTTTTATTATTTTTTTTCATAATTATCTCCTTTTACCTTGAAATTATTTCAAATATATTATATAATATTTTTAGAATAAAAACTAGTCCTAAAATGAAAAAGGGGTTGAAAATATGATTAGACAATTTGATTTTGAAAAAATACCAGTAGTTGAAATAGTAAATGAAATAATGGTTGATGCTACCAAAAGAGGTGCTTCAGATATTCATTTTGATCCATTAGAAAATGAAATGCATATTAGGATAAGAATAGATGGAATACTGCATAATTACGCTGTTGTTCCTAATTCTATAAAGAAAAACCTAATTACTCGCATTAAGATTATTTCAGGTATGAACATTACTGAATCTAGATTGCCACAAGATGGTGCAATAAAAGCAACACTTCAAGATACAAATCTAGATCTTCGTGTTTCATGTATACCAACAAATAATGGCGAAAAAATTGTTATACGTATCCTAGACTATTCAATGAGCTTAGCCGGTGTTGAAAACTTAGGATTTAGTGATAATAATTATAAAAAAGTTCTTAAAATGATTAGTGAACCTAATGGAATAATATTGGTTACCGGAGCTACCGGTACAGGTAAATCAACTACTGTTTACTCAATTTTACAACGACTAAATACTGAAGCTGCTAATGTAATTACAGTTGAAGATCCAGTTGAAATGAACATTGAAGGTGTTAATCAAATTCAAACAAATAGTGAGATTGGATTAACATTTGCTACTGCATTACGTTCAATTTTACGTCAAGATCCAAATGTAATTATGATCGGAGAAATACGTGATACCGAAACTGCTAAAATAGCTGTTCGTGCATCTATTACTGGACATTTAGTATTATCAACAATTCACACCAATAACTCTTTAAATACAATTGAACGTTTACTTGATATGGGAGTTGAAAGATATTTATTAGCTAGTTCATTAGAAGGAATAATTTCACAAGTTCTAGCACGTAAATTGTGCCCTCATTGTAAAAAATTAAGAAAAACTAACGAATATGAAAAACAATTATTTAAAGAAGTATTAAATAAAGATGTTGATGAAATATATACTACTGAGGGATGCGAAATATGTGGTAATGGGTATTCAGGACGTATAGCAATTCATGAAGTTTTATTATTTAATCAAGAAATTAGAGATTCTATAAGTGCTGGTATCAGAAGAGAAAAATTAAGAGATTTAGTATACCAATCTGATGTCAACACAATGTTAGAAGATGGATTAGAAAAAGTTTTAATGGGATTAACTACTGTCGAAGAAGTGCTAAAATTAATTGAATTAGAAGACGATGAAAAAGGTTCTAAGGCATATGGTTTAAAAAGCGCAATTAATAATACAGTTCTCGCAAATACAAATGTAAATAATAATGATTTTAAAATGAATAATTATTCAGAATTAAAAGATAAAGACCATAAAAAACATTCTAAAAATGAAGATGATAAAGAAAAAAATGATAATGCTAATAAACAAGATAAACCACAAACTATAAACGATTTGATAAATCGAGCAAATTAAGGATTAAACCTTAATTTTTTTATATAATAAACCTATTTTATAAGTTAAAATAATTAATTATATAAAAAAGCAACTATCGTTGCCATAAAATGAATAATATCAATATTCCTAAAAGTATTCTATATATCATAAATATTTTAAAATCATTTTTCTTAATGTACTTTAATAAAAATGAAATACATAATAAACCTGTTATAAACGAAATCAATATCCCTGTTCCAAATATCATTAAATTATCTAATATAATTGCTAAAGTATCATCTTTAATTAAACTTAATAATGAAGCTCCTGCAACAACTGGTACAGATAAATAAAACGAAAATTTCGCACTATCTTCCCTATTTAATCCTAAAGCACGACTAGCTGTAATTGTTGTACCACTTCTAGAAAATCCAGGAATCAAAGCAAATACTTGGGCACATCCAACTATCAATGCTTGATACCATTTCATTTCTTTTATATTAATTGATATTTTAGATTTTTTATCAACTAAATAAATTATAATACCCATGACGATTAATGCAATGGCAATTAACCATAGTTGTTTTCTAAAAAAAGAATCAAAAATATCTTCGAACAATACTCCTACAATACCGGCAGGAATAGTAGCTAAAATTAAATACCAAAATAATTTACCATCTTTAGTTTTAACCCCTTTGGTTAGTCCTTCCACTAATATTTTAAATAAATCATTAAAGAAAAATATTATAATAGCTAATAATGTTCCAAAATGTAACGCTAAATCGAAAGTAAGCTCAACACTACTTCCTATATTTGCGCCAATTTCAAATATATTCCTAAATATTATTAAATGGGCTGAAGATGAAATTGGTAAAAACTCAGCTATCCCTTGAATTATCCCCAAAATTATTATATCTAACATTTAAATCACCTTATTCATTTTACCATATTTACTAAAATAAGTATATGATTTAATCGATTATTTTATCTCTTTTACTATATATACATCCACAAAAATCTTGTCGATATAAGTTATATTCTTTAGATAATATAATGCTTTTTTTATATCCGTCTTTCTTTTTAAAATCACTTACCAAATACTTTACATTATATTCCTTTTCTAAATTTAAGCCTATTTCATTTAATTTGTTACTATTTTTAAAAGGACTTACAGTTAATGTTGTACCAAAAAAATCATATTTAGAAGCTAGTAAAGCAGTTTTTCTTAATCTTAACTCGTAACATTTAAAGCATCTGCTTCCCCCTTCTTTACAATCTTCTAAGCCTAATACTGTTTTATGAAATAAATTATTATCGTAATCACAGTCTAACACTTTAATATTAAACAAATTACATAATCTTATTTGTTCTTCTTTTCTTTTATTATATTCTTCAATAGGTTCAATATTAGGATTATAATAAAGAACAGTAATATCAAAATAATCTTTTAAATATGAAATTACATAACTACTACAGGGAGCACAACAACTATGTAATAACAAAGTTTTTCTTCCATCTAAATTATTTATTATTTTTTCTAATTCTAATTGATAATTCATAAAATCACCTAAATAATTATACCACAAAAAAAGATGTTTAAAAATTAAACATCAACCATTCTGGCTTAAAAATCATTAAAATTCCTATTATTAACATCAATATACCACCGATTAAGTGAGATAATTTATTATATTTAGTTGATATACCTGTTAATTTTAATGTTTTCATTGCAATAGCAAATATAACAATATCGTCAATTAAGAAAAATAAAATGTAAATTAAAATATAAATTAAGTATTGAAAACTATTTAAGTTATTGATAGCTAAAATCTGAGTAAAGATTAAAGGTAGTCCTGATGAACAAGCAAGTTCGATTAAGTTAACTGAAACAGCTAACCCCATAACTCCTAATATAGCTAAATAAAATGTTTTTTTATTATCTATTTGTTTTAAAATCTTATTAATTCTTTTGGAAATTGATTTTCTTTGTTCTTTATCGACAACGGCACAACCATTATCTTTTTTTCTTTCCTTATAATAACTTGTTAAATTGATTGCGCCACCTAATAAAGCTATTAAAGCAATTATAAACCTTACCCATACTATTTGCGATAAAGTTATAGCAACTTGTAGCCAAGCCAACATAAAAGCTAAATAAACTAAAGCAGATGTTATTAAAAATGTTAAACCAATAGTCCACATTTTCTTTCTATCTTTCATAGTAACTATTATTGATAATAAAAATAATAACACCCACATTGCACAAGGATTAAAGCCATCGATAAATCCTATTATCACAGCAACTAATGGTAATGATACATCTTTAGGATTTATATCACCTAATAAGGGAACGTTATATTCCCCTTCTGGTGGAATTATTTTATAATCTACATCTAAATCATTTTTTACAACATCAACGATATCAACAAATTCATCAGTATAATATTCATATGCCGATTTAATTTGATTTTTTACCGTTTCATTAAAACCAGTAATACCAGTTGTTCCTATAACAGTATAAGGTACTGTTTTATCGTTATTATTCAAAGCTTTTCTAACATTTGTTAATAATTCATCATTTTCTTTATTTGTAGTTGTTTCATAATAAATAATATTTATATCAGCTTCTTTTTGATATTCTTTTAAAAAATCAATTTCTTCTTCACAAGTACTACATAGTTCTGAATAAAATAGATGAATATCTAAGGCGTTAACTTTAGGAATAAATAATAATAACAAAATTAAAAAAATTATTTTTTTCATTCAAAACACCTCAATTTATTTTCAATTTCTTCAACTGATTTTTCGCCTACTAATCTTGTTACTTCTTTATCATTATCTAATAATATAAATACAGGTAATATATCGCCTACTTTATATTTACTAATTATATCTTCATCTAAATCATAATCATACTCAATATGTTCAAAATTAGGAAATCTTTTTTCTATTTCTTGCATTCTAGGACGCATAATTAAACATGCCGGGCACCATACAGCACTTATTCTAATTAATTTAATAGCCAAACACCCCTTCTAGACTATCATCATTTTCAATAAAATTATTAACATCAACTTCGGTATATTCTTCTTTAGTATTTCTAACGACTATTTTTTTAATTCCTGCATTAATTATAAATCTTTTACAAAACATACATGGCATAGCATTCTTTACATATTCACCAGTACTTACTTCTTTACCTACTAAATATAAAGTTGATCCAATCACATCTTTTCTAGCAGCACTTATAATAGCATTTTGTTCTGCATGAACACTTCTACACATTTCATATCTTTCACCGCGAGGAATTTCTAATTTCTCACGCATACAATAACCTAAATCTGTACAATTTTTTCTCCCTCTTGGAGCCCCATTATAACCTGTTGAAATGATTTCATCGTTATTAACTATAACTGCTCCGAATGCTCTTCTAGCACATGTTGATCTTTCTAAAGTTGCCTCTGCAATATCTAAATAATAATTATTTTTATCTACTCTCATACTAACTCCTTATAACAAATATCAAATTTTTCTAAAAAATATTCTATATCACTTTCTTTAGTAAAGTGTGACAAACTTATTCTAAGACTTGATTTAGCCCTATTTTCATCCTTTATTAAGGCATATACTGACTTAGAAATGGTACCAGTTGAACAAGCCGTTTGGGTTGATATATAAATATCATATTTTTCTAAAGCATGTAACATTGTCTCTGGTTTAACCCCTACTACACTTATGTTTAAAACATTGGGAATACAATGTTCATTACTATTTATAAAAACATTATCATATTTTAATCCATCTTTTAACATTTTATTTAAATTAGATATATATTCATATTTTTTATCTAAATCTTCTAATATTAAGCGCATTGCTTTTGCAAATGATGCAATTAAAGCAGTAGCAGGTGTCCCACTTCTAAATACAGTAGTACTTTTACCACCATGAATTAATGGTTCTAAAGAAATACTTTCTTTTTTATATAACATGCCAATTCCTTTAATACCATATATTTTATGAGCCGAAAAACTAGCTAAATCAACATTAGTTAAATCAATTTTTATTTTTCCTAAAGCTTGCGTCATATCAACATGAAAATAACACTTAGGATATTCTTTTAATAATTTACCTATTTCATTTATTGGTTGGATAATTCCAATTTCACTATTAATATAACCAACACTAACTAAAATAGTTTCATCAGTTAATAATTCTTTTAAATTATTAATATCAACTCTACCAAATTCATCCGTTTTAACAAAATCAACTTTAAATCCTTGCTTTTGTAAATAAGTTAATGGGCCATATATCGAAGAATGTTCAAATTCTGTCGTAATAATATGTTTACCTCTATTTTGATATTTTAAAGCAATACCTTTAATAGCGGTATTATTTGATTCTGAAGCACCACTTGTATATATTATTTCATTTTCTTTAATTTTTAACAAATTACTAATTTGTTTAGTAGAAGCTTTAATAATTTCATTTGCTTCAACACCTAACTTATGTAATGAATTAG
The DNA here is from genome assembly GCA_944372195.1 of uncultured Bacilli bacterium. Lineage (GTDB taxonomy): Bacteria > Bacillota_I > Bacilli_A > RF39 > UBA660 > Faecisoma. The sequence continues at coordinate 3,003 of CALVYK010000004.1, read as the reverse complement.
GATTTCCAATATACTTTCTACTAACTTCTACAAATGTGTTTAATACATCTTCACTAGTAGGAGTTGTAGCAGAATAATCTAAATACGTCATTTTACACCTTCTTCTTTAATTTCATTATTAATTTTATCAAAAAAAAAGAAAAATGTAAATTAGATATGCATTCTTCTTTTTAATTCTTCTTTTACTTCTTTAAATCTAAATATTAATAAACTTACAATACAAATTAAATTTAATAAAACTGAAATAATAGAAGGAATTTTATTAGGTATTCCAACAATAATAAAAATTAATGGAATTAACCCTATTAAAAATATACATATAAAATAAAATATTTCTTCATCTAAATAATTTTTAAAAATCATAGAAAAGATTGCTAAATTAAGGGTAGAAATTATACATAAAATAGGTATAACATAAGTAATTGACCAATAGTGAAATCCTGTAAAGTAATCCCATAAAATAGATAAAATACTTATAATAATTAATTGACTTAAAATTGATTTAAATAAACTTTCTTTATTATTAAATGCTGTTTTTAAAATGATAAACAAACAAATAAAACCTAATATAACAAATATACTAAAATGAAATTTGTTAATCATTAAATCAATTGTTAAACATATTAAAGATATAATAAAACTAATTAACAATAATATTTTAAAAAAAGTAAAAAATTTTTTATAAATATTAGGTATACTTGGAAAAACATTTTCTTCTTTTTTGCCCACTAATTTATTTTGACACAAAGGACATATATCAGAATCAGTTTTAATTTTTAAATTACATTTTTTACATGTTCTCATTTTATACCTTCTATCTTATTAGTTGTTATTATTATATCTATACCAAATGAACTTAATTTGCGATAAAAATCTTTGATTATATCCATATTATCAAAGATTGAAGAAAATACTATATTTAATTTATCTAAATAAGAACACATTGAAATCTGCATTTTATCAGTGCTTACATATACTTCAAAACTATCAATATAATCTTTTATTGAATCATCTACTTTAATTATCCCTAAATTAGTGACAGTTGATGTTGTTTTAACAAATTTTGTTATTATTTTTAATATTAAATTTTTAATAAACAAAGGAATCAATCTAATTAAGAAATTATGTTCAAAAGTAGCATATTTGTTCATTTTTTTAAACAAATTGTCTTTTTTTAATTCTTCTTTTAAATTTTTATCAACATATTTTATTATATCTTCTAAATTATCAGAACCATTATATTTTATTTTAATAACACTAAAGAAATTTCTAGCTGTTTGCGATTTAAAATATTTTCTTAAATTGACTGGAATATCAATACAAATATATTTATTTTCATCATTTAAATTCATATGTTCTTTGATAGCCAAAATATAAATACTTACAATTAATCCAGTTAAAGTTGTGTTATATTTGTGAGCTAAAGCAATTAAGTCTTTAGTATTCATACTTCCATTAATTACTCTAATTTTATTTAATTTTTCACCTTTAATTTGATATACTTTAGCCGATTTTTTTATTTTATTTAATAGAAACTGGTAATATTTATTAAAGCTATCACTACTCTTTTCATTTAATGATGCATCATAATCAAAATTAAATTCTTCTATATTATACTTTTTGCTAATGTAAATGTTAACTATTGCTTTTAAAAATTCTAAAGCACCTGTTCCATCAGTTAGTGCATGATATACTTCTAAATTAATTCTATTTTTATAATAATTTACTCGAAATAACAACTTCTTTTTATTTTTATTATAAATAGGACTACATATATCCTTTTTTTCTTCTTTTACAATCGGATTAAAATCAGTTGTTTCTAGATAATGCCAAAAGAAGCCTTTTCTTAATATTGATTTAAAATTAGGAAAAAAGTTTAAAGCTTCATTAACTGATTCTTGTAAAATGTTATTATCAACATTTTCTTTTAAAATACAAACAAATCTAAATACTTTAGGATTTTTTTTATTACTAACAGGAGGAAATATTTTAGCAGCATTATCTAGTTTAAGCCACTCTCTTTTCAATCATATCATCTCCTATAAATTCATTTATATAATTATAACATTCATTTATCTCTTTTTTATTAATAGGTAAAGTGAAAAAGCCATGAATATTATCAATTTGATACATTTTAACTTTATTATTAAATTTTATTAATTTTTTCCCATATTCAATTCCTTCATCTCTTAATGGATCTAAATTAGCAGTTATGATTAAAGTATCAGGTTGATTATATAAATTGTCAGCATTAAGTGGTGATACATATTTACTCTTTAAATATTTTTTATCTTTGACATATAAATCCAAATAATTATCTATTCTTTTATTAGTTAAAATATAATCATTTCCATTTTGTCTTACAGAATCAAATTTGCAACTTTCATCATGAACATCATAAGTCATAGGATATAATAGTATTTGTTTTTTTATTTTAAATTCTTTTTTTTCACTAGCTATAATTGATATGACACTAGCAATATTGCCTCCTGCACTGTCACCCATTATAATTATATTTTTATTATCTAGAAAACTATCACTACTATATAAATATTTCGCAACATTATAACAATCAATTAATCCATTAGGGAAAGGATATTCTGGCGCTAATCGATAATCAACAGCTATAACTAATGAATTAGTATGGTTAGCTAAATCATTACAAGTTTTACTATATGTATGGATATTACCGGTAACAAATCCCCCACCATGAAAATAAATAATTACCTGATTAATTATATTAGGAATAAATAATCTTATTTTTACATTATGATCTTTAACTAATATAAAAGTATCAATATATTTTATATTTTTTTCATTTGCAATCATTTCTTTTAGTATTCTTTCTTTTTTATAATCAATATCTATTTTCGATAGCTTATTTATTATTTTTTTGGTTATTTTTTTCATTTCCTCACCTATTTAATTATAGAACAAAAGTCAAATAAATTTGACTGCATCTAATCTCACGATTAAATATTTCTCCTTCTTCGGTGGCTTTTG
>CALVYK010000003.1 GCA_944372195.1 uncultured Bacilli bacterium | reverse complement strand
TTTGCTGTTCATAATGGTAAAGAATTCATTCCTGTTTATGTAACAGAAGATATGGTTGGACATAAATTAGGTGAATTCGCACCAACACGTAAATTTGGTGGACATGGTGAGAATAAAAATACTAAATAGTATTCAAGAAGGGAGAGTATCAAATGGAAGCAAGAGCTATCGCTAAAAACGTAAGAATAGCCCCTCGTAAAGCTCGTTTAGTTATAGATTTAGTTCGTGGCAAAAGTGTAGCAGAAGCAGAAGTAATCTTATCTAATTTAAATAAAGAAGCTGCAAGACTAATTAAAAAAGTATTAGTGTCTGCTACGGCTAATGCTACTAATAATCTAGGATTAAAAGTAGAAGATTTAAAAGTTAAAGAAGCCTATATTAATGAAGGCTTAGTAATGAAAAGAATGAAATTTGGTTCTCGTGGACATGTAGATCCAATCAAAAAGAGAACAAGCCACATTACAATCGTTGTAAGTGATAATAAATAAAGAAAGGTGGGAAAAACATGGGTCAAAAAGTTAGTCCAATAGGACTTCGTATCGGCATCAATAAAAAATGGGAATCTACTTGGTATGCAGATAATAAGAATTTTGCTAAATACATAAAAAATGATGATACAATTCGTAAATTTTTATCAAAAAAATTAAAAGATGCAGCTATAGCTAGTATCCTAATTGAAAGAACAGCCAAAAAGACCGATGTAATTATCAATACTGCTAAACCTGGCGTAGTTATAGGTCATGGTGGAGAAGAAATTGAAAAATTAAAAAAAGAATTAAGTAAATTAGTTGGTGAAGATATTCAAATCTCAATCATGGAAGTTAAAAAACCTGATTTAGTTGCTGCATTAGTAGCTGAAAATATCGCTCACCAAATTGAAAACCGTGTTTCATTTAGAATTGCTCAAAAAAGAGCTATTAGAAATGTAATGAAAGCTGGTGCAAAAGGAATCAAAACTGCTGTTTCAGGAAGACTTGGTGGTGCTGATATGGCAAGAACTGAAGGTTATACTGAAGGTATGATTCCATTACATACTTTAAGAGCAGATGTAGATTATGCACATAAAGAAGCTAATACAACTTATGGAAAAATCGGAGTTAAAGTATGGATTTATAAAGGTGAAATTTTAAAAGCATCTGATGATAAGGGAGGTATGAAAGATGGCCGTAATACCAAAAAGAACTAAGTATCGTCGTCCTCATAGATTACCTTATGATGGATTAGCTAAAGGTAATACAGAATTACACTTTGGTGAATATGGATTACAAGCTATGGAAGGAGCTTGGATCACACAACAACAAATTGAAGCAGCTCGTGTTGCTATGACTCGTTATATGAAACGTGGAGGAAAAGTATATATTAATATTTTTCCACACTTATCATTAACTAGAATACCTCTAGAAACTCGTATGGGTAAAGGTAAAGGTCAACCAGAAATGTGGGTTGCAGTTGTTAAGAAAAACAAAATTTTATTCGAAATAACTGGTGTTTCAGAAGAAGTTGCTAGAGAAGCATTAAGACTTGCAATGCACAAATTACCAATTAAATGTAAATTTGTAAAAAAGGATGGTGAAAAACGTGAAAACTAAAGATATTAGAGAAATGTCAACAGAAGAATTAAACAAAAAAATCGAAGAATATAAAGAAGAATTATTCAATTTACGTTTTAGCCAAGCAACTGGAAATCTTGAAAAACCTTCAAGAATCAAAGAATTAAGAAAGTTAGTCGCTAAAATGAAAACTATTATTCGTGAACGCGAACTTAATGATTAGGAGGTAACTATGGAAAATAGACGTGAATTAATTGGTAAAGTTGTTAGTAACTCATGTGATAAAACAATCACAGTATTAGTAGAAACATACAAAAAAGATAGCAAATATGGAAAACGTGTTAAATATTCTAAAAAATATGCTGCACATGATCCAAAAAACGAAGCAGTCGTTGGTGACACTGTTCGAATAGAGGAAACAAGACCATTATCAAAAACTAAACGTTATAGATTAGTTGAAGTGGTAGAAAAAGCAATTATCTTATAATTGATAAGGAGGATTAATTATGATTCAACAAGAAAGTCGTCTTAAAGTTGCCGATAACTCAGGAGCAAGAGAAATTTCTGTAATTAGAGTTTTAGGTGGCAGCAAAGTTAAGACAGGAAATATTGGTGATATAGTTGTTGGAACTGTAAAAAATGCTACTCCTAACGGAACAGTTGGTAAAGGAAAAGTTGTCAAGGCTGTTGTTGTTAGAAGTAAATTCGGATTAAGACGCGAAGATGGTTCTTATATTAAATTCGATGATAATGCTTGCGTTATTATTAAAGATGATAAGAGCCCAGTTGGAACTCGTGTTTTCGGTCCAGTAGCACGTGAATTACGTGATAAAGATTTCATGAAAATTGTATCACTAGCAAAAGAAGTGTTATAGGAGGAAACTATGAAATTAAAAACAGGAGATAAAGTAGTTGTTATCGCCGGAAAGAGTAAAGGTAAAGAAGGAACTATTATTAAAACTTTAAAAAACGAAAATAAAGTAGTAGTTGAAGGCGTTAATATGGTTAAAAAACATCTTAAACCAAACGGTCAAGAATCTGGATCTATCGTTGAAAGAGAAGCTCCAATCGATGCTTCAAATGTTATGATATTAGATCCAAAAACAAAAAAACCTACTCGCATAGGCCATACTACCAATAAAGCAGGAAAAAAAGTTAGAGTTGCTAAAAAATCTAACGAAAATCTTGATTAAGGAAGGAGGGTATTATGAACCGCCTAAGAGAAAAGTATAATAACGAAATTGTAAAAGAATTACAATCTAAATATAATTATAAAAGTGTTATGGAAGTTCCAAAATTAGATAAAATAGTTGTTAATATGGGTGTTGGAGATGCTTCACATAATAGTAAAATGTTAGAAGCAGCTATGAAAGACTTGGAAATTATTACAGGTCAAAAACCAGTTGCAACTAAAGCTAAAAAAGCTATAGCAGGATTTAAAATTAGAGAAGGTCAAGCTATCGGATGTAAAGTAACATTACGTGGAGAAAATATGTATAACTTCTTAGATAAATTAATTAGTATTACATTACCACGTGTAAGAGATTTTAGAGGATTATCTAATAAATCATTCGATGGACGTGGAAACTATACATTAGGTTTAACTGAACAATTAATATTCTCTGAAATTAACTATGATGATGTAGTAAAAGTAAGAGGTATGGATATTGTATTCGTAACAACTGCTAAAACTAATGAAGAAGCTCATGATCTATTAAAAGGTTTTGGAATGCCATTTAAAAAATAGGAGGAGATTATGGCTAAAAAAAGCATGATTATTAAAGCTAGTCGTAAACCAAAATTCAAAGTTCGTAAATATACAAGATGTAGTATTTGTGGAAGACCACACGCTGTGCTTAAAAAATATGGAATTTGTAGAATTTGCTTTAGAGAATTAGCTTACAAAGGACAAATACCAGGTGTTAAAAAATCAAGTTGGTAAGAAAAGGAGGATTATATGGTAACAGATCCAATCGCAGATATGTTAACTCGTATTCGTAATGCGAATACTATGCGATATAAAGAAGTTGAAATACCTTCATCAAAAGTTAAAGTTGAAATAGCTAAAATCTTAAAAAATGAAGGATTTATCAACGATTATAAAATTAAGAAAAATAATGTTCAAGATATTATTGTCTTAAATTTAAAATATAATAACAAAGAAAGAGTTATTACAGGATTAAAGAGAATATCTAAACCAGGATTAAGAGTTTACGCTAAATCTGAAGAAATACCAAGAGTATTAAATGGATTAGGTATTGCTATTATATCTACATCAAAAGGAATTATGACAGGTAAAGATGCTAAAGCTGCTAACTTAGGTGGCGAAGTATTAGCTTACATTTGGTAGAAAGGAATTGATACAATGAGTCGTATAGGAAATAAAATATTAACTATTCCTAGTAACGTAACTTTAACAGTTGATGGAAAAAAAGTAACAGTTAAAGGACCAAAAGGTGAACTTTCTACTACTGTTAATGATCATATTACTGTTGAAGTAAACGAAAATCAAGTAGTTGTTAAAAGAGATAATGATAACTACAAGAATTTTCACGGTACTGCTAATGCTAATATTAAAAATATGATTATTGGTGTTAGTGAAGGATTTGAAAAAAAATTAGAAGCAGTTGGAGTTGGATATCGTTTTAATTTAAAAGGTAACAACTTAGTTGTAACTGCAGGTTATTCTCATCCGGTTGAAGTTAGTATTCCAGCAGGAATCAAATTAGAAGTTCCAAGTAATACAGAATTATTTGTAAGAGGAGCTGATAAACAACTAGTTGGAGAATTCGCAGCTAACGTTCGTAAAATTAGACAACCAGAACCATATAAAGGAAAAGGTATTCGTTATACAGATGAACACATTATCCGTAAAGTTGGTAAAAAAGCTGCTAAATAATTAGATAGGAGACGTTAAAATGATTAAAAAAGAATCAAGAAATGTTGCCCGTGTTGCTAGACATACTCGTGTTAGAAACAAAGTAAAAGGTACTAGTGAATGCCCAAGATTAAATGTATTTAGAAGTAATAGCAACATTTTTGCTCAAATCATTGATGATACTAAAGGTGTAACTTTAGTTAGTGCTTCTTCAATCGATAAAGAACTTAAATTAGAAAATGGTTCAAATATCGAAGCAGCTACTAAAGTAGGAGAACTTTTAGCTAAAAGAGCAAATAAATTAAAAATTACAAAAGTACAATTTGATAGAGGTGGATATCTTTATCATGGACGTGTAAAAGCATTAGCTGATGCCGCACGTGCAAATGGATTAGAATTTTAAGGAGGGAATTATGGAAAAAACAAGAAGAGAACCACGCCCAAAACAATTTGATGAAGAAATTATCAATATTGGTCGAGTTACAAAAGTAACTAAAGGTGGTCGTCATTTCCGTTTTTCAGCTACTGTAGCAGTAGGAGATCGTAAAGGTCGCGTTGGAATTGGAACAGGTAAAGCTAATGAAGTACCTGATGCAATTAAAAAAGCTGTTGCAGCTGCTACTAAAAACGTAGTTATTGTATCAGTTGTTAATGGAACAATCCCACATGAAGCAACTGGTGTAGAAGGAGCAAGTAAGATTTTACTTAAACCTGCTTGTGATGGTACCGGAGTTAAAGCTGGTGGTGCTGTAAGAGCAGTAGTAGAATTAGCTGGTGTTAAAAATATCTTGTCTAAATCACTTGGATCAAATACTAAAGTTAATATGGCTTATGCTACATTAAAAGCTTTAAGATCACAAAGAACAGTTGAAGAAGTTGCTAAATTAAGAGGAAAAAAAGTTGAGGAGATAATGTAATGAAACTACATACAATGCAACCAAACGAAGGTGCTACAACTACAAGAAAACGTGTAGGACGTGGACCAGGTAGTGGATTAGGAAAAACTAGTGGTAAAGGTCATAAAGGACAAAACGCTCGTTCAGGCGGTGGAGTTAGACCAGGTTTTGAAGGTGGACAATTACCTTTATTCCGTAGATTACCAAAAAGAGGATTTTCTAACGCTAGATTTAAAACTAGATATGCAACTATTAACTTAAGTGATTTAAATAGATTTGAAGATGGAGCAGTTGTTACTCCTGAATTATTAAAAGAAATGGGATTAATTAAAAACCAATTAGATGGTATTAAAGTATTAGGTAATGGTAAATTAACTAAAAAATTAACTGTAAAAGCACATAAATTTTCTAGTAGTGCACAAAGAGAAATTGAAAGTAATGGTGGAAAAACAGAGGTGATTTAAAATGTTTGCAACAATTAAGCAAATATTTAATGCAAAAAATAAGGATATTCAAAAAAGAATATTATTCACCTTAGCTTGTTTATTTGTCTTTGTACTAGGAAAAGCAATAATTGTTCCGGGTATCGATAAATATCAATTAGGTGTTACACAATTAGGATTTTTGGAATTGATTAATGTTATGGGTGGTGGAGCCTTAGGACAATTTTCTATATTTGCCTTAGGTGTTATGCCATATATCACTGCATCAATTATTATTCAAATCTTAGCAATGGATATTATTCCTTATTTATCAGAACTCAAAAATCAAGGCGGTACTGGAAGAAACGAATTAAATAAAATAACTCGTATTTGTGGTATTGCTTTAGCTTTTGTTCAAGGATATGTTTATTCATTTGCATTCCTAGGTAGTGCTGGTAGTGGAATATTAAATATTGATTATTTACAATTTGCTTTAGTTTTAACAGCAGGTACTTGTCTATTATTATGGATTGGTGACCAAATTACTGCTAAAGGAATTGGTAATGGTATTTCATTAATCATTATGGCTGGTATTATTTCAAGTATGCCAACAATGTTTGCTTCTGCTTTTAGTCAATTAACTACTGAAGGAACATTAACAGGAACATTATTATTTGTATTATATGTTATAGTTTATATTGCTATTATATTAGGTGTTGTTTATGTTGAAGGAGCAGAAAGAAGAATTAACGTTCAATACGCTAATAAATCTAATAGTTCATTTGGTGGTAGACAAAACTACATTCCATTTAAACTAAATTCTGCAGGTGTTATGCCAGTAATATTTTCTTCAGCTTTAATATCAATACCATCATTTATAGCAACATTTATTAAAAAAGAAGCATTTACAAATTTTGTTAATCAATATTTGTCAATGACTAGTGCGACTGGATTTTCACTATATATTATCTTAATATTTGTATTCGCGTACTTTTACACATTTATGCAAATAAAACCTAGCGAAATGAGTGATAATTTAAGTAAAAATGGTGGATTTATTCCAGGAGTAAGACCAGGCAAAGAAACTACTAATTATATAAGTTATGTAATTAGTAGAATTACGGTAGTAGGAGCTTTCTTCTTAGCTATCTTAGCCGGTATTCCTGTTATATTTGGTCTATTTTCAGGATTATCTGGAAATGTATCAATTGGAGGAACAGGGTTGTTGATTGTTGTAGGTGTTGCTTTAGAAACTTACAAACAATTAGAAAGTCAATTACAAAGTAGAAGTTATAGAAAAGGAAGAAGATAATGAGAGATATAATTTTAATTGCCCCACCAGCTGCTGGTAAGGGTACTCAAGCAAAATTATTGTCTTCAAAATATCAAATACCTCATATTTCTACAGGAGATTTATTAAGAGCAGCTACTGGTGAGTTGGGCGATATAGTTAAAAAAGCAATGGAAAGTGGATCTTTGGTATCTGATGATTTAGTATTAAAACTTTTAGAAGAAAGGATAACGAAAGAAGATTGTCAAAACGGATATATTTTAGATGGTTTTCCAAGAAATGTTAATCAAGCTGAAAGTTATATGAAATTGTTAGAAAAATTAAACAAATCACTTGGGGATGTAATTTATTTAGATGCTTCTAAAGAGGTTACCCAAAAAAGAATTGTTGGAAGATTATCTTGTCCAACTTGTGGCGCTGTATATAATGATCAAATTGATGAAAGTAAACCAAAGAAATTTGGTACTTGCGATAAATGTAATAGTCCTTTAAGTAAAAGAGCTGATGATAATTTAGAAACTTTTGAAAAAAGGTATCAAACATTTATGAATGAGACTTATCCATTATTAAATTATTTTAAAAATAAAGGTAAATTATTTACTGTTGGTAGTGGTATAAGCAAAGAAAGAACTTTAAATGAAATTGAAAAAATAATTAATCGAGGGTAAAAATGATTAAATCAAGTGAAGAAATAGAATTATTAAGAATAGCCGGTCAAATAGTTGGTGATACTCATAATTACTTAAAACAATTTATTAAACCAGGTATTACTACGAAAGAATTAGATAAACTTGCTTATGATTATATTATAAGTAGAGATGCTACTCCTTCATTTTTAAACTACGAAGGTTATCCTGCTTCTATTTGTACTTCGGTTAATGAAGAAGTAGTTCACGGTATTCCATCAAATAGAGTATTACAAGAAGGAGATATTATATCTATTGATATTGGAGCTTGTTATAAAGGCTATCATGGCGATTCTGCTTGGAGTTATCCAGTTGGAAATATTAGTGAAGAAAAAAAATATTTATTAGAGCATACTGAAAAATCTTTATATGAAGGGTTAAGTGTTATTAAACCAGGCATGAAGATTTGTGATATTGGATATGCCATTGAACAGTATGCATTAAAGCATAAATTAGGTGTGGTCAAAGAATTAGTTGGACATGGTGTTGGTAAACATTTACATGAATCACCAGATGTTCCAAACTATGGGAAAAAAAATACCGGAATGACTTTAAGAAAAGGTATGGTTATTGCCGTGGAACCAATGCTTAATTTAGGGACTGCTGACATTTATATTTTAGATGATGATTGGACTATCATCACTGCTGATGATAAACCATCTGCCCATTTTGAGCATACGATAGTTGTTACTAAAGATGGGTATGAAATCTTAACAAAGAGGTGATATAATGGCTAATAACGATGTTATAGAAGTTGAAGGTAAGGTAATCGATGTTTTACCTAGAAATGAATATAGGATTGAATTAGAAAATAAACTTACTGTAATTGCTCGCGTTTCTGGTAAAATCCGAATGAACAAGATTCGCATTTTAACAGGTGATACAGTAGTTGTTGAACTTTCACCATACGATTTAACACGCGGGCGCATTACTTACCGAAAATAGTAGGAGGGAATATTATGAAAGTAAAACCATCAGTTAAAAAAATGTGTGATAAATGTAAGATAATCAGACGTAAGGGAAAAGTGTATGTTATATGCTCTAACCCTAAACACAAACAAAGACAAGGTTAATAGGAGGTGTTTATATGGCACGTATTAAAGGTGTAGATATACCAGATAATAAAAGAATTGAAATCGCATTAACTTATATTTATGGAATTGGTAGAAATTTATCAAACCAAATTTTAAAGGATGCTAATGTTGATATTGATAAAAGAGCAAGAGACTTAAATACTGATGAATTAGCTAGAATTCGTGACGAAGTTAATAAATATACTACTGAAGGTGATTTAAGACGTGAAGTTAGTATGAATATTAAAACTAAAATGGAAATTAATAGTTATCAAGGAACTCGTCATAAAAAAGGTTTACCTGTAAGAGGACAAAGAACTAATAGAAATGCTCGTACTCGTAAAGGTAAAGGTAAAGTAGTAGCTAATAAGAAAAAATAATGCTTTAAAAGGAGGTTAAATTATGGCTTATAAAGCAAGAAAAAGAAAAGTTAAAAAGAATGTCCCAGAAGGGAAAGCATATATTCATTCAACTTTTAATAACACAATTGTTTCAATAAGTGATATGGATGGAAACGTAATTAGTTGGGCTTCTGCTGGAACTTTAGGTTTTAAAGGAAGTAAGAAATCTACTCCATTTGCTGCAGGTATGTCTGCTGAAGCTGCAGGTAAAGCTGCTGCTGATATGGGAATGAAAAAAGTAGAAGTATATGTTAAAGGATTGGGTTCAGGCAGAGAAACAGCAATTCGTTCATTACAAACTGCTGGATTAGAAATTACATCTATTTCTGATGTAACACCAATTCCACACAACGGATGCCGTCCACCAAAACGTCCAAGAGGATAATTAAAAGGAGGGTTAATAGATGCTAAAATTTGAAAAACCAACATATAAAATAACTGAATATGTTGAAAATAGTAATTATGGAAAATTTGAACTTGAACCACTTGAAAGAGGATTCGGAACTACTTTAGGTAATGCTTTAAGAAGAGTTATGTTATCAAGTATGCCAGGAAGTGCAATAGTAGCTGTTAAAATAGATGGCGTTATGCATGAATTCCAAGCAATTGATGGTATAGTAGAAGATGTAACTTCAATTATATTAAATTTAAAAAGTATCGTAATTAAAAACAATACTGAAGAAGATAAAGTGTTACATTTACATGCTGATACTGAAGGAGTTGTAACAGCAGGAGATATCGAAACTGATGCTGATGTTGAAATAATTAACAAAGATCAAGTTATTGCTACTTTAGCTAAAGGTGGAAAACTTGATATGGAATTAATAGTAAGCAATGGTAGAGGATATGTTCCAGGAAATGAAAATAAGAAATATATAGAAAATAATAAAATTGGTTATATTCCAATTGATGCTTTATATTCTCCAATTGAAAGAATTAGTTATGAAGTAGATAATGCTCGTGTTGGTCAAGATGCTAATTATGATAAATTAATATTAAGTGTTTATACAAATGGTTCTTTAAGACCAGAAGAAGCTATTGCCTTAGGCGCTAAAATTCTAATTGAACATTTGAATGTTTTATTAGACTTAAGTGATATAGCTGATATGACTGGTATTATGTCTGCTAAAGAAGAAGATAGTAGATTAAAGAAATTAGAAACTCCAATCGAAGATTTAGAGTTCTCTGTAAGAGCATTTAATTGTTTAAAAAGAGCTAATATTAATACTTTAGGTGATTTGACAGCAAAATCAGAACTTGAAATGATGAAAATACGTAATTTAGGTAAGAAATCATTAAAAGAAGTTATTGATAAGATTAAAGGTATGGGACTTAGATTCCGTGAAGAAGACTAGGAGGTAAATTATGGCTTATAGAAAATTAGGACGTACTAATAAACATAGAAGAAGTATGCTAGCTAATTTAACTAAAGACTTAATTATGAATGAAAAAATTACTACAACAGAAACAAGAGCTAAAGAAGTTCGTAAATTTGTTGATAAAATGATTTCATATGGTAAAAAAGGAACTTTAGTATCACGTAGACAAGCTTTAGCATTCTTACATAACGATAACGAAGCAGTTAAAAAAGTATTTGATGTTTTAGTGCCTCGTTACGCTAAGCGTAATGGTGGATACACTAGAATATTAAAACTTGATGAACGTCGTGGTGATGATGCGTTAATGGTTATTTTAGAATTAGTTGAGGAAGATGCAAAATAATGCATCTTTTTATATTTAAAAGATTATAATTTGGCTTAATCTCACTATTAAGTTTTAAATAGTAACTTAAGAATTTTTTTAATTATCTTTTAATGAAAAATAAAGTGTAAATAAAATTAAATAAAAATATCAAAACAGTTGTTTCATAATAAAATATTTAGTATAATTATATATAGTGGGGTGGTACAATGAAAGCATTGATAACTGGAGCATCTAGTGGGTTAGGAGCAGAATTTGCTAGAATCCTAAGTGATAAAGGATACGACTTAATATTAGTGGCTAGAAGAAAGAAGAAAATGGAAACATTAGCGAAAAAGTTAAAAACTAATGTTAAAATAATTGAATTGGATATTTCTAGTACATATAATTGTATGAAGTTATACGATGAAGTTAAAAAAGAAAAAATTGATGTATTAATTAATAATGCTGGTTTCGGATTATTTGGCAAATTTACAGATACTAAATTAGATACTGAATTAGATATGATTGATTTAAATATAAAAACAGTTCATACTTTAACAAAACTATTTCTAAAAGATTTTAAAAAAAGGGATTATGGATATATATTGAATGTTGCATCTGCTGCTGCTTTTTTACCTGGGCCTTTGATGAGTACTTACTATGCAACTAAGTCGTATGTTTTACAATTAACATTGGCAATTAATGAAGAATTGAAAAAGGATCATTCTAATGTTTATATTGGTGCATTGTGCCCTGGACCTGTTAATACAGAGTTTAATAAAGTTGCCAAAGTAAAATTCAATTTGCCAAGTTTAAATAAAAATTATGTATGTAAATATGCAATTAAGAAAATGTTTAAAAATAAATTAATAATCATTCCAGGTGTAAATACAAAAATTGGCATTTATTTATCGAAAATATTACCTATGGAATTAAAATTAAATGCTAGTTATAGAATACAGGAGTCAAAAGATAAATGTTAATATTTAACATTTTTTTATTTGAAAAATAAAGGATTTTATAATATAATATTAATTGGTGATGTATTGTGATTACTATTCGAAATTTAACTTTTAAATATCGGACTAAAGATATGTTTGACAATTTAGATATGGATATAGAAAAGTGTAAAATAACATCTATTATTGGACCTAATGGAAGTGGTAAATCTACTTTGGTAAAAATATTGGTTGGATTATATAGATATAATGGAAAAATAGAAATAAACGATATTCCATTATTAAAAGATAATAGAAAAGAAATAAGAAAAAGTATCGGTGTTGTATTTACTAATCCTGATAATCAATTTGTTGCAGAAACAGTTATGGATGATATTGCATTTACTTTAGAAAATATGAATTATAAAAAACAAATTATTAGAAAAAAGATCGAAGAAGTATCTAAATATTTAGGTATATATGATATATTAGAATGTAATCCTCACGATCTAAATAGCAATCAAAAACAATTAGTTAGTTTAGCTAGTGCTTTAGTTCATGATCCTAAAATATTAATATTAGATGAAGCATTGACTATGTTAGATCCTTATGATAAAGAAAAAATATTAAAGATATTAAAAGAATTAAATAGTAAAGGCTTAACTATTTTAAATATCACTCATGACATTGAAGATACATTAATAAGTGATAAAATATACGTATTAGATAAAGGTAAAATAGTTTTAAGTGGAACTAAAGATGAAGTTTATCAAGAGGAAGATAAATTACATAATTTAGGCTTTGAATTACCTTTTATGGTTGAATTATCTAATCGTTTAATGTTTTATGATTTGATTGATCATGTTATTTATGATATGGAAGAGATGGTGGATACTTTATGGAAGTAAAATTTAATCATGTATTTTATGTTTATAATGAAAAAACACCTCTTTCTAAAATGGTTTTAGGTGATATAAATGCTACTTTTAAAGAAGGAAAGATAACTAGCATTATGGGCAAAAGTGGTAGTGGCAAGACTACTTTAATTGAGCTTATAAATGCTTTAATTCTTCCAAATAAGGGTAATATTCAAGTTGGAAGTAAAGTTATTAGCAAAACAAGAAAAATTAAAAATATTAATAATTTAAGGTATAAAATAGGATTAGTATTTCAAGTACCTGAAGAACAATTTTTTTGTAAAACTGTTAAAGAAGAAATTGAATTTGGCATGAAATATTTTAATAAATCAGTTAAAAGTATTCAAAAACATATAAGTGATGCATTAATTATGATGGGATTAGATGATAGTTATTTAAATAGAAATCCATTTACATTAAGTAGTGGGGAAATGAGAAAAGTTGCTATTGCTTCTGTTTTAGCTTTTAATCCCAAAGTAATTATTTTAGATGAACCTACCATTGGTTTAGATAATAAAAGTAAAGAAAATTTAATTAAAATCATTAAATTACTCAAAAATAGATATAAGAAAACTATCATTGTTGTAAGTAATGACGCGGATTTATTATTAAAAATAAGTGATCATGTTATTTTATTAGATAAAGGTAAAATTGTATTAGAAGGAAATAAGTATGATGTTTTTAAACAAGATATTGAAAAGTATGGTTTAAAAAGGCCTAAAATAATTGAATTTGAACAATTAGTGCTAGAAAAAAAAGGAATAAAGATTGGTTATCGTGATGATATTAATGATTTGATGAAGGATGTGTATCGTTATGTTAAATAAAATAATGATAGGTAGATATTATCCGATTGATTCTTTAGTTCATAAAATGAATCCTTTAGCCAAGATAATATGTGTATTATTGTTTATTATCATGAGTTTTTTAACATTTGATATAAGATTTAATGTTTTATTATTAGTTTTATTGGTCCTTATGTTATGTAATACTAAAGTGCCATTTAAAATTTATTTTAAAACTATATTTAGTATTAAATGGTTATTACTATTTATATTAATTATTAATTTGATTGTTGGGAGTAATTTAGAAGTTACAATTATTACTATTCTTAGATTAGTATTTGTTGTTTTATATACTTCAATCTTAACTTTAACAACTCCACCATCAGAAATTACCTATGGTTTAGAAAAATTGTTTTTTCCTTTAAAAATAATTGGCATACCCGTTAATAAAATGGCTTTATCTATTAGTTTAGCACTAAGGTTTATTCCTACTATTATCGACCAAGGAAATAAGATAATCAAATCACAAGCAAGTCGTGGTATTGATTATTATAATTCTAATTTAAAAGGCAAAATACTAGCTATTAAATCTTTGATAATTCCAATGTTTGTTTTAAGTATCAAAAAGGCTGATGATTTGGCTGATTCAATGGAAGTAAGATTATATAATGTTAATAGTAAAAGAGTTAATTTTAGACAAAATAAATGGCGTTTTTATGATACTTTTTTAGTTTTATTACACCTAGGTTTATTTATTTTAATTATGAAGGAAGTTGTATTATGAGATATTTAATTACATTTAGTTATGATGGTTCCAAATTTAAAGGTTATCAAAAGCAACCTAGATTAAAAACTGTACAAGGAGAATTAGAAAAAGCTTTAAAAGAATTAAGTGGTAAAGATATTTCTGTATCTGGTTCTGGAAGAACTGATGCTGGTGTTCATGCATTAAATCAAAAAGCTCATTTTGACTTAGATATGAATATTACCTGTGATAAATTACAAAAAGCATTGAATAGTTTTTTATCAGATTATATTTATGTAAAAAAAGTAGAAGAAGTAAGTGAAGATTTTCATGCTAGATTTAATGTTTCGGCTAAAGAATATATTTATAAAATAAGTATGGGTGAATATAATCCCATCGAAAGAGATTATATTTTTCAATATAATAAGAAATTAGATTTAGTTGAAATGGAGCGAGCTTTAAAATATTTAGAAGGAACTCACGATTTTAAATCATTTTCTAAAGCAGATGAGGAAAAAGAAGACTTTACTAGAACTATAATTCAAACAAATTTAATTAGAAATGTTAAGGATGTCAATAGATTTATTATTTCTTTTTTAGGTACTGGATTTTTAAGATATCAAGTAAGGAATATGGTTGGTTTATTAATCGAAATTGGTGAAGGTAAAAGAAAAAGTGAAGATGTATTAGATATATTAGAAGCTAAAGATAGAAGAAAAGCCGGTATAACAGCTCCACCTGAAGGATTATATCTAAAAGATGTATTTTATAGATAAAAAGTTAACAAAAAACATATAATTTCATTGACAAATATATGTTTTTTTTATATAATTAATAGCGGTACATTAATTTATTCCCACATTTAATGAATCTTGGGACAATTCATTATTTGGAAGAAAGGAAAATAATATGAAAAATTCTTATATGCAAAGAAAAGAAGACGTAGTAAGAGATTGGTGGGTAATCGATGCTGAAGGTGAAAACTTAGGCCGTTTAGCTACTAAAGTTGCTACAGTATTACGTGGTAAACACAAACCAACTTACACTCCACATATCGATTGTGGTGATAATGTTATCGTAATTAATGCTAGTAAAGTTAATTTAACTGGTAATAAATTAGATGACAAAATCTATTATAATCATAGTGGATATACTGGTGGATTAAGAGAAAGAACTGCAAGAACTATGCGTGAAGATTATCCTGTAGAAATGATTGAAAGAGCTGTAAAAGGTATGTTACCAAAAGGAAGATTAGGTAGACAAATGTATAAAAAATTATTTGTTTATGCTGGAAGCGAACATCCACATATGGCTCAAAAACCAAAGGAAATGAAATAGGAGGAATTTATGGAAAAGAAAATATATCTTGGTACTGGTAGAAGAAAATCTTCTGTAGCTCAAGTAAAAATGACTTCAGGTAGCGGTAAAATTACTGTTAATGGTCGTGATGTTAGAGAATTCTTCCCATATGAAACTAATGTTATGGATTTAATGCAACCATTAGTAGCTACAAACAATGAAAAAACATTTGACATTGATGTAAAAGTTAATGGTGGCGGATTTACAGGTCAAACAGGAGCAATCAGATTAGGAATTACAAGAGCTTTATTAGAATATGATAAAGTAAATGAAAAATCAGAAAATAGTTATCGTTCTATTTTAAAGAAAGCTGGTTTTATTACTCGAGATTCAAGAATTAAAGAACGTAAGAAGCCAGGATTAAAAGCAGCTCGTCGTGCACCACAATTTAGTAAAAGATAATCAAGTATTTACTTGGTTATTTTTTTATGCTAGAATTAATATGTGGTGATATACATGGAGAATATTTCACAAATAATTGATATGTTAGAACTCGATATTGAAAAAGATAAATCTGATAAAGATGAATTAGACAAAATGAAAACATTAAAGGATTTGTATGAAGAAGTTATTAGGGACTCTAATGATATTAATAAAATAATTGAAAATAAAGAAAATATTTTAATAATATTAGAAATGTTAGATAAGGATATAGCTTTGCAATTATCAAAAAAGTTAGTTTTTTGTCAACAAAAGCAATTGATAGATTCAAACGAATATAAAAATGCTATTCAATTTGTAAATAATTTATTCAAAAAATTAATTAGAAAAAATCAAGAATTAAACGATAAAATTGTAGAGTTAACTAAAAAGATAGAAAATAATGACGAGAAAATAACAACGTTTAAAATAATTTTAGCACAAATAAAATTTAAACAATATATACCATATAAAATAGTTAAATTTTTAGAAAAATATTTTGAGGGAAAAAATTTTTCACCAATTGAACAAATAAAATTTTTAGAAATTATAAGTATATATAATCGAAATGTTTATGAAAGAATTCATAAATATCCACAAAGTTATAAAAATGAAGTATTGGATATGCTTTCATTTGGCTTTGAGATAATTGAAGATGACACTCTAGATTATAGTAAAGAAGTCGAACGAAAAGTCGAACTTCACTATTCATTGTTGAAATATCAAAAAGATTTTGACAAGTATTTTGAAGAAATTAGTCAAGAATTGCAAAATGAAAATGATTTAAAATTATTTTATATTTTAATGATTAAAAAATTACAAGAACAGATACTTGAAACTATTTCATTAATAAAAATGAAAGAATTCTATATTGATTTAGAAACAAAAAAAGAAATAATATATAAATATAAACGATTAACATATTTATATTTAAAATTTAGAAACAAATATTTTAATATTACTAGTAATGATGATGATAAGGTAGAAACATCAGATATAAAAGTAATTTTTGCCAAAGATGCAAACGGGAAATCTTATTTTATAAAAGATTTAAAAAATATAAATAATGAGTATTTATCAAAAGTTCTAGATTTAATCAAATCACTAATTAATAGCACATTAACCAATAAAAATATTGAAGGTTTTACTTCACGTTATAAAGAGTTTAGAAAATTAAAAGATGACCAAATAAGAATTGTATTGCATCCTATTAATCCAAAATTATATTGCATAATGGGAGTTGGAGTAAAAAAAGATAATACTGGTAATGTTATATATAATACTTTATGTAGTAGGAAGTATCCAACTAGTGATCAGGAAATAGCTAAATTACTTGAAGAAAGCGATAATGATTTAGAATATATTGAACAATATATTGTAGAAAACAAAAGGAAGGGAAATAGATGATAGAACAATTATTAAAAGAATTAATTGATACTAACGTATCAAATGAAGATTTTAGCGCAAAATATAATATACTATTAAAAAATATAAACAAGATGAATAGTGAACAATTACAAAAATTCAAGCTGTTGACTTTAAAAAAATTAGAGTATGATTCAGGAGTTTATGAACAAGAAATTGAAAGGATAAAATAATGAATAAAATTGTTTTAATTGGTTGTGGTAATGTTGGTATGAGTTATGCTTATGCTTTATTAAATCAAAATACAAATGTTAATGAATTAGTTTTAATTGATTTAGATAAAGAAAGAGTAATCGGTGAAGTAATGGATTTAAATCATTGTTTAGCTTTCGCACCAAATAAAATTGATATTAAAGCTGGTAGTTATGAAGATTGTAAAGATGCTACTATGGTAGTTATTGCGGCTGGAGCAAATCAAGAAAAAGGCGAAACAAGAATGGATTTAATTTATAAGAATAGTAAAATATTTAAAGATATTGTTACTAAAGTTATGGATAATGGATTTAATGGTATTTTTTTAGTAGCTACTAATCCGTTAGATGTAATGACTTATTTAACTTGGAAATATTCTAACTTACATACTAATAAAGTAATAGGTTCAGGAACTAGTTTAGATACATCAAGATTAAGATATATGATAGCTGATAAATTAGAAGTAAGTCCAAAAAATGTCCATGCTTATGTCATAGGCGAACATGGAGATTCTGAGTTTGTTCCTTGGAGTAATGCTAATATAGGATTACAAAATATTAAAGATTATTTGAATGATTTTGAATTAAATGAAATTTACTTAAATGTTAAAAATGCTGCTTATGAAATTATTAATAGGAAAGGTGCTACATACTATGGAATTGGTATGTGCTTAGTTAGAATTACCAATGCCATATTAAATAATGAAAATAGTATTATTACAGTGTCAACATATGATGAAAACAATAATATTTTTATCGGATTACCAGCTATTATTAATAGGAATGGTATTAAAAATAAGGTGTTTGTTAATTTAACAAAAGATGAAACTAAAAAATTGCAAGATTCCATTAATGTAATTAAAGAAGCTATATCTAAAATATAGGTTGATAGATTAAATAAATTTAATATTAAAACGAATTTGAGTAATGAATTCAAATTCGTTTTAATATTTGAATAATTTAACAATATTTGATGTTGATAATTTTTATTTTAATAAGTTTAAGATAATTTTAAGAGGATAAATTTAAAATCCTCTTTTATTTATGATATAATTGATAAAGGTGATTTTATGTTGTTAAGTAACGAATGGACTGATTATGAATGTTTGAGTGCTGGAAATGGTGAAAAATTAGAAAGATGGGGTAATGTCATATTAAGAAGACCTGATCCGCAAGCTATGTGGCCAATTAAAAATAGTGAATTATGGAATAATGTTGATGCTTTTTACCATCGTTCTAATAAAGGTGGTGGATATTGGGAATATAAAAAACAATTACCTGAACATTGGATAATAAAATATAAAGCTTTAAAATTTAAAGTAAGTCCTACTAATTTTAAGCATACTGGATTATTTCCTGAACAAGCTGCTAATTGGGATTTTTCAATTAATAAAATAAAAAATAGTAAAAGAAAAATTAAAGTTTTAAATTTATTCGCTTATACAGGTGGTGCAACGATGGCAGCAAGTTATGCCGGAGCTGATGTAGTTCATGTTGATGCTGCTAAAGGTATGGTTGAATGGGCAAAAGAAAATATGAAATTATGTGGATTAGAAAATAATAAAATAAGATTTATCGTGGATGATTGCTTAAAATTTGTACAAAGAGAATTTAGAAGAGGAAATAAATACGACGTAATTATCATGGATCCTCCTAGTTATGGTAGAGGTCCTAATGGTGAAATGTGGAAGTTTGAAGATAATTTATATAATTTAATTAATGAATGTTTAAAAATATTAAGTGATGAACCATTATTTTTCTTAATTAATGCTTATACAACTGGTATATCAAGTACTGTTTTATATAATATTTTAAAAACTACTTTAGAAAGTAAATACAAAGGAAAAGTTACAGCTGGGGAAATAGGATTGCCTATTAAAGATAATAATTTAGTTTTGCCTTGTGGTATATACGGAAGATGGGAAAATGAAGATAATATATGAAGATAATCATTTATTAGTAGTTGTAAAACCTGTTAATGTACCAGTTTGTGAAGATGAATCTAAAGATGAAGATTTATTAAGTATGTTAAAAAACTATTTAAAAGAAAAGTATAATAAACCAGGAAATGTTTATTTAGGATTAGTTCATAGATTAGATCGACCTGTAAGTGGAGTCATGGTATTTGCGAAAACAAGTAAAGCTGCTTCAAGATTAAGTGAACAAATAAGATTGAAGCAGTTTAAAAAAGAATATCATGCTATAGTTATAGGTAAAGTTGATAAAGGTATTTACAAAGATAATTTACTAAAAGATAAAAAAACAAATATAACTAAAGTGGATAAAAAAGGTAAGGAATCAATCTTAGAATATGAACTAGTGAAATATGTTGATAATTATTCATTAGTTAAAATTAATTTAAAAACAGGTAGATCACATCAAATAAGAGTTCAATTTGCTTATCATAATCATCCATTGGTAGGTGATAATAAATACAATAAGATAGAAGTAAAAAAAATACCTGTTTGTTTATTTGCTAACAAGTTAACATTTTATCATCCAATAACAAAGGAAGAATTAGTTTTTGAACAACCATTACCAAATTATTATCCTTGGAATTTATTTTAGACACAAAAGTGTCTAATTTTTTTAAATTTTACAAAACAACTTTAAATAAAATTTATTTATGGTAAAATAATTATTTGAGGTATATTATGAAGAAAGTAGTTATCATAGGTGTTATAAGTTCTGTTATTTTGTTTTATATTTTAACGTTAAAAATTAACATAACTGTAGAAAGCAATGATGTTAAAGTATTTGATAATTATAATGAGAATGTATCAAGTTGCTTAGAAGATATATTGGGTTTTTGTATACTTAAATTACCAGTTAATATAGAAGGAAATGTGGATACTAATATAATTGGTAATTATAAAATTAAATATGAATCAAAAATTTTATTTAAGAATAAAATGATAGAAAAAGAAATAAAAGTTTATGATGATGAGCCTCCTGTTATCACTGTGGATAAAGAGGTAATTGAATCTTGTCCGAATAAAAATGGTGACGTTTCATATAAAGCTGTGGATAATTATGATAATGATATAACTGACAAAGTTACAAAAGAAGTAATTAACAATAAATATATTTTAAAAGTAAGTGATAGTTCAAATAATGAAACTGTTTTAGAAATACCAATAGAATATAAAGATGATGAAAAGCCAACAATTAAATTAAATGGTTCTAGCATTGTTTATTTAAAAGTAGGAGAAAAATATGATGAATCAGGATATACTGCTACTGATAATTGTTTAGGTGATATTACAAATAGAGTTAAAATAAGTGGTATAGTTGATAGTAATAAGGAGGGAAAATATACTATAACATATTCAGTTGTTGATGATTTAAATAATAAAATAGAAACTACTAGAACAGTTTACGTATATAATAAAAATCCTGACGTTCCAATAGGAGATAAAGTAATTTATTTAACTTTTGATGATGGCCCAAGCAATTACACCAATAATTTATTAGATATATTAAAAGAATATAATGTAAAGGCAACATTTTTTGTAACTAGCAATGGAAGTGATTCATCAATTAAAAGAGCTTATCAAGAAGGGCATAGTATTGGTATTCATAGTTATAGTCATAACTACAATGAAATATACAAAAGTGAAGAAGCGTTTTTTAACGACATTGATAAAGTTAATAATAGAATAAAAAGAATAACCGGCGAATATAGTCATATTTTGAGATTTGCTGGTGGCAGTTCTAATACTGTAAGTAGATTTAATAAAGGAATAATGACTAGATTATCTAAAGAAGTTGAATTAAGGGGCTATAAATATTTTGATTGGAATGTATCAGCTGCCGATACAGCAACAAAAGATTCTAGTAAAATAGCTAATAATGTCATTAAAAGTTTGAAAAAAGGGAATAATATAGTATTACAACATGACACCAATTATGGTAGTGTTCAAGCTGTAGAAGAAATAATTAAATATGGTTTATCTCATGGATATGTATTTGCTTCGTTAAATGTAACTAGTCCAACTGTCCATCATGCTATTAATAATTAGTAGATTTATCTACTTTTTTTCATATATTTAAATAGGTGAAATCATGAAAAATAAGATATTTTATTTATTATTGTTTTTTATAAGTTTATATGCTATCGGAATTATTAACGCTTTAAATTTACCTTTATTGGGAAAAGTTATATATATAGATCCAGGACATGGAGGAGCTGATCCTGGTGCAATACATAATGATTTATATGAATCAAATTTAAATTTGCAAATAAGTTTAAAAATACAAACAGAATTAGAAAAAAATGGTGCAATAGTTTATTTAACTAGATATGGTGATTATGATTTATCAGTTAAAAATGCTATAAATAGAAAAAGAAGTGACTTATCTAGAAGAGCAAATATAATAAATGATTCAAAAGCTGATATATATTTATCAATTCACTTAAATTCAGATGTATCTAGTACATGGCAAGGAGCACAAGCATTTTATGATACTGTAAATGATAAAAATCAAGTAATAGCTAAAATAATGCAAGAACAATTTAAAATAGATTTAAAAACTAATCGTAAATATAAAGAAATAAAAGATCACTATTTATATCAAAGGGTTAAAATACCTGGTGTTTTATTAGAAGTTGGCTTTATATCTAATCCTAATGAAAGATATCTGTTAAAACAAGAAAGTTATCAAGAAAAAATTGCCTATAGTATAAGAAATGGTTTGGTTAAATATTTTACACAAATTTAAGTTTATATCTTGTAAAAAAATGTTAAAAATGGTATTATTATTCTAGAGGTGGAAATTATGGACGAGAATTACAGTTATACAGAGTATAATGAAGAGAAAAATAGAATTCCATGGCTTAGGATTTTTATTTCATTTTTAATTTTAGTAGTAGGAGTAATTATAGTATTATTATTACTAAGAGCTTGTGGTAAGCCAGTTTTAAGGGACGATTTAATTGAGGCAGCAAAGGATTATTATGAAAAATATCCTGAATTATTACCAAGTGAAGTTGGTGAATGTTTTATTGTGACTTTAGACCAATTAGAAAAAGAAGGTTTAATTAAAGTTAGCAATTATGAAACATGTGACAAAGAAAATACATATGTAACAGTTTGCTATTTAGAAAGTAAGACATATCATTATTCTGCAAATTTAGATTGTGAAGTTGAAAATACTAATTATGGTATGTGGCAAGATGGTAATGAGTCTGATATTACAGATGATTCAGACATTAGATTTAAATTCTTAGGAGAAGAAAAACAAACAGGAACAAAATATTATTATCCTAACGATTTAACTGATGCTTCAAAAGTTATTGAATATTACGCTAGTATACCTAAAACTGGATATAGTGGTAAGGAAGACGAGCAAATTGGATATAAATGGTATACAGAAAAAACGGTTAATAATTATTGGAATAATGGTGGATATTCATCGACTCAACCTGAAGGATATCCAACTAAAGGAAGTAGTACTACGGTAACGAAATATTCAGTTACAAGGCCAAATGATGCAAGTTATAGAAATATTGAAAATGTTACTTTATATAGAAGCCAAAAAGTTGCTAGACCAGCAGCATATACTTGTGCAAATCCTAATAATGATAACGATGTGGTTGTATCTGACAAACCATGTTCAGGAACTCATAGTGTTGCTATTGAGATACAGTTTACATGTAATGGAACAGATTTTGTGCCTGTAACAACTGAACAAATGAATAATAGAGATTTTCCAAGTTGTGGTGATTGGACTGAATATACTACTGAAGCATGTACAACTAACTATTTAACAGGTGTAAAGTGTGAAAAACAAGAAGGATATAAATATACTGATACAATGTGGAAATGGTATACTGTTGCCAATGTAAAAAGTTATTATCCAAGCGGAAGTAGCGATGCAAATCAAGAAATAACTTACTATTTAAATGCTCCAATTAGTGGTGCAAAAAAAGATGAATCAACCCAAGCTACTGTTTATAAATATTATAAATTGGAAGAAGGAACAGATGCCGGTAATTATGAGGAATGGTTGCCAGTAACAGATGGCTATGTAACATTAAGTGAAATGTTAGAGACTTTTAGATCTTTAGGATATGATGTTTATAGTTTGAGTGAAGTAAATAAAATTGAACAAATTAGATACCAATATCAAATGCAATATAGGAATTTAGAAAGATAGGGTGTTAAAATGAATAAAGAGGAATTGTTAGCAGCATTAAAAGAAATGGCTGAAATGTTAGAAAATGATAAATCAACTTCTTTAGCAGCTGAAAGTAAAGAGAAAGAACAAAAAGAAATTGAAAATCAACTTGCAGTTTTAAATATGAAAATTAGGGATTTAGAAGTAAAATTATCTGATGATGACAATTATAGAAAGTTTGATTATATTAAAAATCATTCTAAAATTTATGATTACGAAGAAACATTGAGAAAGAATAGTGAGGATACTGTTAAGACAGATGCAGAAATTCTTGCAATCAAGAGTAGACTTGGTATTGTAAATAGTGAAATAGAAGCTTGTAATGAATTATCAAGTGAAGCTCAAAAGGAACTTGATCAGGCTGGTGTACAGTTTAGAAATTTAGGTGAAAATCCAGATCCTGAAGAAGAAAAAGCTGCTAGAATGAAAATGGAAAGTCTACGTGAAGATATTGATATTGTCAAAGTAGAGTTGGATAACTATACACAAGAAAAAAATGAATTAATGGCAAGTTTAGATAATTTGGAATATAGAAAAAAATTATTAAAAGGTCAAAAAGGAAAATATGAAAAATTCTTGGATCATATAAAACAAAAGGATCAAGACGATGTTAATAATTCTATTGATATTGCCAAAAAAAATGCTGATGAAAAAAAATTAGTACAATTAAAAAATGTTGTACAATCTTACAATAATAGAGAAAAATATATAGCATTTGACTTTCCTATTGAACTAGAATCTTTAATAAGTCAAATCGAAAATGATCAAATTAGCGATGATGAGATATTAAAACAATTAAAATCATTTAAATTTATGTTACCATCATTATTGACTAATAAGTATGATAATATGGACAAAGAAATTGCTGAAAATCAAAGATTGCAAGCAGATATTTTGATGCAAAAAATATCATTAGAAGATAAGTTATCTGATGAAAATAATTATGTACCATCTATATTTGCAGTTGAAGCTATCAATAGTGAAATATCAACATTACAGGATAATATTTCTCGATATGATGCTGAAATTAAGAACTATGAGGCATCATTAATATCTACTGAAAATCAAAAAATATCTTTGGAAAATGATATATCTAAGTTAGAAGAAAACAAAAAAGGATTATTATCTCAACTAGATACCTTGAGAACTAATGAAGCTATACTTCCAACAGATATATATAATCAACAAAAGGAAATTATTACTAAAGAGAAACGTAGACTTCTTAAAGAAATAGATAATATTGACAAGCAAATTGAAAGAATAAATAAAACAATTTTATCTGTTGAATTTGCTACTACACTTGTCAAGAAAAGTAAAAAGAATTTTGAAAATCTTATGGCTGCTGATGAAAAAAAACTTGATGCAAAGAAAAAAGAATTGTTAGATAAGAAAAATATTGATAAATATGCTATGGAAATGGATAGGCAACAATTAAATAATTTACTATCACAACTTACAATATTAAAGACACGTGAGAAAGCGATTTCTTATGATTACGAAGATAAACTAGACAATATGATACATAATTTATCAGAAAGAGAAAAAGTAGATGTAGTAACAATTCCAGTTCCAGTTGATGGAAAAGAAAAAGAAAATAAAGATACAGAATCAACTTCTGATGCAAAAAAAGATGAAGAAAAAGATAAAGTAGATGTAGTACCAATTCCAGTTCCAGTTGATGGAAAAGAAAAAGAAAATAAAGATACAGAATCAACTTCTGATGCAAAAAAAGATGAAGAAAAAGATAAAGTTGGTGTAGTACCAATTCCAGTTCCAGTTGATGGGAAAGAAAAAGAAAATAAAGATGCAGAATCAACTTCTGATGAAAAACAAGATGAAGAAAAAGATAAAGTTGGTGTAGTACCAATTCCAGTTCCAGTTGATGGAAAAGAAAAAGAAAATAAAGATACAAAATCAACTTCAGATACAACAAAAGAAGAAGATAAAAACGACAATCAACCAGTTCCAATTGTTGTTTGGAAAAAAGCAAAGAAAAATGTTTTAGACTTTTTGAAAAAACATAAAAAGGGTTTGATTAGTTTAGCCACTTTAGTGACTGCTTGTCTTGTTACTCTTGCTGCATGTAATGCAATGAAAGAAAAAGATTTGCCAACGGAAGATATTCCATCAGTAAGCGATGAAGGACCAGATGTTTCTGATGAAGATTTAGATTATGATTTTGTTGATAATAATTTTGATGAGGAAAATTTAACAGATGATTCAAATAAAAATAAAGATGATAGTGAGTTATCAGAACCAACTCTAGTTCCAACACCAGAGCCAACTCCAGTTCCAACACCAGAACCAACTCCAGTTCCAACACCAGAACCAACTCCAGTTCCAACACCAGAACCAACTCCAGTTCCAACACCAGAACCAACTCCAGTTCCAACACCAGAGCCAACTCCAGTTCCAACACCAGAGCCAACTCCAGTTCCAACACCAGAGCCAACACCAGAGCCAACTCCAGTTCCAACACCAGAACCAACTCCAGTACAAGAAACACAAACAGTTGAACAAGGAGAAGTTGGCATTTTAAAAACAGATGATGACACTGCAACTATAACCAATAACACTGGTGACACAGGCACTTTGCAAGAACAAGCTGCTCAAGAAATTGTAGATCGTTTAGAGCAATCTGGAATAAGCACTGGCGACGTTACTGAAGATGAAAATATAGTATCTTCTACAATCAATGAAGATGGTGCTGTAGTAAACAAATATGAAAATAATACAACTCAAGGAGATACTACCGTAAAAGATGTTGCTGAAGATATAGCTCAAGAACATCAAGAAGAGTTGGGAAGTCAGTATTCACAAGAATCTGTTCAAGATTTAAATGACTTTTTTGCTCAATTGCAATCTGAGTCACAACCAACAGATGAAATATCAGGAAAGACAAAATAGGAGGTTAATTAAAAATGACAAATAGAATTAATCAAGTTATGGAATTAGCTGACGGCAAAAAATATGTGATTATAAAGCAGGCTATATATAAGGGAGACACTTATTATGTTTCTTTAAGATTGACCGATGATGAAGAAAACGTTATGGAAGAATTGGTAATTTTTGAAGAGGTTGATATTAACGGCCAAAAAAGTGTAAAAAAAGTTAATGATTATAATTTAGCTAAATTAATTTTCAAGTATGTTGGTTTGTCACCTGAAGATGAATTTAATTCTAATAACAATAATTAATTAAATTGCACCAATATAGTGCAATTTTTTAATATTATTATATATGTAAATTAAGCAAATTATATTATAGATATATAATTGAGGTGTATAGTAAAATTCAAACTAATTTAATAATATTTGATATATTATCAAACAAAAATTTATGATTATTAATGGTTTGAAAAAAATTAATAAAAATCAATTTTATAACATGATTAATTTTAACTTCAAAGCAACTATATGCATTAATCATAGTGTTGCTATTGAAATATGATAAAAAATGATGTATAATGATATAAAAAATAAGTAGAAATATAAGACGCTTAATTAAATGGTTAAGGAGAAAATATGAAGAAAAACACCAATAAATTAAAAAAAATACATGAACAAAAAGGATTTACACTAATAGAATTATTAGGAGTAATAATAATACTAGCCGTAATAGCTTTAATAACATATCCAATAGTAGATAAATCAATCCAAAGAAGTAGAGAGAGTGCTTTAGAAAGAACAATCGAAAATATTGAGGAAGCAGCTTATTTTTATAGCGTTAAATATGATTTGGGTTATCCAAAAGAACAACAAATATTAGAACTAAAAGAATTGGCTAACAAAGGTTTTATAAGTGATAAAGAACATATCAATCCAGTAACAAATAATGAATTGGAAGGATGTGTGTTATATAGATGGAATGAGACAGCTAAGCAATATTATTTTAAATATGCAGAACCATGTGTAAGAACAGAAATCGCACCAACGATGACACTAGTGTATGATAAAGAAAATATAAATGAAAATAGCTGGCTAAACAAAAATATAATGGTAAATATAAATGGAACAGGGACAAAATATTATTATTGTATAGGAAATACAGAATGTGAGCCAAACATAGAAGAAAATAAAACAAATGGAACAAAAATAATAATAAATGAAGGAACAAATGTATTGTGTGCCAAAGCAGAAAATGCATATGGCGAAAGTAAAGTAGTATGTACAGAGGAATTAAATTTAGATAAGACAGCGCCAAATATAGAAGGAATAGGGGATAAAACAGTTCAAAGGAATACGAATGTAGATTTAATAACAGGAGTAACATATAACGATGCATTATCAGGAATATCAGGCGAATTAATAATCGAGCCAACAATTGTAGATACATCAGTAACTGGAACAAAAGTAGTAAAATATAAAATAACAGATAAAGCAGGAAATACAAAAGAAGCAACAAGAAATATTATTGTCGATGCAGCCGCGCCAACAATAACATACAATTTAGTAGATAGCAGTTCTGTAAATAGTAATGGTTGGGCAAAGAGTAATTTCTTTGTAAGAGCTACAATCACAGATAATAGTGGAACTGGAATTAAGATAGCTAAAAACTGTTCAACTAATAGTTCCAATGAATGTACACCAAGCGCAAGTTTTACCGGAACAACAAAAGAATTCTCTATTCAAACTGAAGGAAATAATAGAATATGTATCGAAGTAACAGATAATAATAATAAGACATCAAAAGTATGTAGTGATACCTATAAACTAGATAAGACATTACCAAATATAGCTGGAGTAGCTGATAAGACAGTACAAAGAAATACAACAGTAGACTTGAAAGCAGGAGTAACATATAGTGATGCATTATCAGGCATATCAGGAGATTTGATAATAGAACCTTCAAGTATAAGTACATCAGTAACAGGAACAAAGACAGTAAAATATAAAGTAACAGATAAAGCAGGAAATACAAGAGAAGTTACAAGAAACATTATTGTCGATGCAGCCGCACCAACAATTACATATAAATTAGTAGATAGTAGTTCTGTAAATAGTAATGGCTGGGCAAAGAGTAATTTCTTTGTAAGAGCAACAATCACAGATAATAGTGGAAGTGGAATTAAGACTGCGAAAAGTTGTTCAAGTAATAGTTCAAGCGAATGTACGCCAGTAGCAAGCTTTACAGGGGCAACCAAAGACTTCTATATAGAAGTAGAAGGAAATAATAGGTTATGTATCGAAGTAACCGATAATAATAATAAAACATCAAAGCTTTGTAGTGATACATATAAACTAGATAAGACAGCACCAACAGCCGGAACAGCGACATTTACAGGAACATTAGGAAGTAATAGTTGGTATACAAGCAATGTAACAGTAAATAAAGTAAATGGAAGCGATAGTTTATCAGGACATTCAAGTACAACAAGTAATGTTAGCAGTATAACATCAAATACAAGTGGAACAAAAGTAACAATAACAACAACGGATTTAGCGGGAAATAGTTCAACTAGAAGTTATACAATAAAGATTGACAAGACTGAACCTAAATTAAGTGCTAAAAGCTCAAGTAGTATAATAAGAAGAGGAACATCTGTAAATGCAATTAATTACTTTACTATTTTAACAAACTATAATTCTAATTTAAGTAATGGAACAACAACATGTAAAATTAATAATAATGTTATTACAAATTTAAATTCCTTATCTGCGGGTACTTATACATTAACTTGTACTATGAAAAGTGGGGCTGGCAATACTTCAGCAGCTTCTACGCAGATTATTGTTAAAACACCATTTGACTATGATTCATGGAGTACAATTTCTAGTAACATAAAAAATGGAACAGTTTCTGAGTATGACGTTGGGGATACTAAAACAATAAATTTATCTGGTTACGGAAATTTTACAGTTAGGTTGGCAAATAAAACAACAAATTGTACAAATTATGAATCTCAATCTGCATGTGGTTTTGTAATTGAATTCGTTGATATAATTACAACTCATGTAATGAAGGCTACTCCAACAAATAAAGGTGGATGGCGAGATTCTGATTTGAGAAACTTTTTAAATAGTACAATATATAATTCTTTGCCTACTGATTTAAAAAATATTATAATAAATACTACTGTTGTTTCAGGGTATGGTCAATATTATGAAAGTGGCAATTTTACTACTGTAGATAAATTATATTTACTTTCACCTATGGAAGTATGGGGTGCAAATGCTGGAGGATATGATAGTGCATATAATAGTACTAGACAATTAGATTATTATAAGAACTCTGGAGTTACAACATCCGAATTCTCAAAAACTATAAAAATGTATCAAGGTAAAGCTCAAACATGGTGGTTAAGAACGGTTGATTACCTTAGTACGGATTATTTTTACAGTGTTTACTATACTGGTACTTGGCATTGTTATTATGCTAATTCCAGTTATGGAGTATCACCTGCATTTAGAATTGGTTAAATATCTATATATTTTTAAGATATTCCAAAATATTTATTTTGATGTTAAATGTTAAATTAAAATTTAGTCACACCAAACAGGTGTGATTTTTTTATAGATTTAAAATCAATTTTACCAATAGTAAAAAAAACTATATATGATTTATATATGGTAAAAAAATATAAGAAAAAAATTTATATCTTATTAGAATAATTATTTTATACAAAAAGAATAATTGGCGAAAAGTAATTTGAAAATATCCAAATATAGCACAAATATCTATAATAAAAAAATATAACATATTTATGAATGATTTATGCCAAATATTTTTAATATTCTTATATTAAATAATAAAGAGTCACATAGATTTAAATTAATAAAGTTAGATAATAAATGGATGTTCAATATTTTGTTATTTATAGTTAAAAATTAAAAGTAAAGCT
The DNA here is from genome assembly GCA_944372195.1 of uncultured Bacilli bacterium. GTDB lineage: Bacteria > Bacillota_I > Bacilli_A > RF39 > UBA660 > Faecisoma. The sequence continues at coordinate 58,840 of CALVYK010000003.1, read as the reverse complement.
ATATAAATATACTCCATAGTGTGACTTATATAAAAAATTATTTATACCAATTTAATCAATATAATAATCTACAAGATAACAAAAATATTATTTTTATGACAATATTATCTTGCTAAAATATTACTTTTGTAGTAATATTATTATAGGTGATATTATGGATAAAAAAATAGAAGCTGCTAAGTTAATTGCCGATAAATTAAGAAACAAATCATATCTTTCATATGTTGAAATTGCTAATATTACTGGTTATCATCCAAAATATATCTTAAAATTAAAAAAAGAAATATTAGATGGTGAAATTAATTTTATACATGGCAACAAAGATAAAGAACCAGTTAACAAATTAAGTCAAAAAGAGAAAGACTATATAATAAGCTTATATAAAAGAAGTAATGTTAGTGTAAGAAAATTTTGTAAATTTTATAATAGAAGAAGTTATTCCTGCATATATAACATATTAAAAGAAGCTGGTTTAATTGATAAAGATATATCATAATTGAAATATCTTTTTTTATTAACTTAGAATTTCAAATTACATATAATACTTTGAAAGGAATTGGTTAGATGTATTTATGTGATATGAAAGTTGGTAATAAGGCTGTTATAAAAAATATAGTGGCTAGTGATAATATAAAAAGAAGATTACTTGATATTGGTATGATTGAAGGAACAAATGTTAAATGTGTTTTAAAAAGTCCGTTTAGTGATCCAACAGCTTATTTAATTAGAGGTGCTATTATAGCAATCAGAAAAGAAGATTGTAATAAAATTGAGGTTGATCTTATATGAAAATAATAGCATTAGCAGGAAATCCAAATGTTGGTAAAAGTACAGTTTTTAATTCACTAACAGGATTACATCAACATACCGGTAATTGGCCTGGTAAAACAGTAAGCAATGCTAGTGGAATGTTCAAATATAACAATAAAGACTATAAAATATTTGATTTACCAGGTACTTATTCTTTAATTTCTCACTCGGAAGAGGAAGAAGTAGCACGTGATTTTATTTGTTTTAATAAATATGATTTAGTAATTATAGTATGTGATGCAGTATGTTTAGAAAGAAATCTAAATCTAGTGTTACAAACTTTAGAAATAACTAAAAAAGTTATAGTATGTGTTAATTTAATGGATGAAGCTAAAAAAAAGAAAATAAATATTGATTTAAACAAGTTGTCTAACATATTAGGTGTACCAGTAGTTGGAACAAGTGCTAGAAATAAAAATGGTATTGATGAATTGTTAAGTAATTTAGAAAACACTAATTTTAATCCTGTTGAAATAAAATATGATGACAATGTGGAAGAAGCAATAGATATTTTGCTACCTTATTTAGAAAATAAAATAAAAGATTTAAATCCAAGATGGGTAGCTATAAATTTAATTAATTATGAAGAATCATTATATAATAAAATAACAAACTATTTGGGTTGTGATTTATTGAAAGATAAGATAATTAAAAATCAATTAATTTACATAAAATCAGAAGAAAAATATAATATAGTTGATAGCTTAGTCAAGAAAGCAGAAGAAATAGCTAATGAAGTAGTAACATATGATGATAAAAATTATAAGCAAAAAGATTTAAAAATAGATAAAATAATAACTAGCAAATTATTTGGAATACCACTAATGATTATTTTGTTAATGGTAATATTTTGGTTAACTATAAAGGGGGCAAATTATCCTTCAGATTTATTATTTCAATTTTTTTCATTTTTAGAGATATACATTTTAAAATTTTTAAATTTCCTAAGGTTACCTCAATTTTTAATTGACTTATTAATATCAGGAGTATATAAAGTGCTAAGTTGGGTTGTAGCGGTAATGTTACCGCCTATGGCAATATTTTTCCCACTATTTACTTTACTAGAAGACCTTGGATATTTGCCAAGAATTGCTTTTAATTTAGATAAAATTTTTAAAAAGTGTCGCGCGTGTGGGAAACAGGCATTAACAATGTGCATGGGATTTGGATGTAACGCTGTAGGTGTTAGTGGGGCTAGGATAATTGATTCACCTAGAGAAAGATTATTAGCTATTTTAACAAATGTTTTTGTTCCATGTAATGGACGATTTCCTACTATGATAACTTTAATTACAATATTTTTTGTTGGAATTAATGGTAATTCTTTTCTAAGTGTCGCATTATTAACATTAGTGATTTTGTTTGGCTTTGTATTAACTTTTTTAGTTTCATATATTTTGTCTAAAACAATATTAAAAGGGGTAGCATCTTCATTTACATTAGAATTACCTCCATATAGAAAACCGCAAATTATTAAAGTTATAATCAGATCAATATTTGATCGAACATTATTTGTATTAAGTAGAGCAGTAATTGTGGCAGTACCTGCAGGTGCTTTAATATGGTTGTTAGCAAATGTACAAATAAATGATATATCATTATTAAATCATATTTCATCATTTTTAGATCCTTTTGGTAGGCTAATTGGAATGGATGGAGTAATTTTAATTTCTTTTATTTTAGGATTCCCTGCAAACGAAATTGTTATTCCCATAATGCTTATGACTTATATGGCTACAGGTAATTTAGTAGAATATGAAAGTTTAGAAAGTTTAAGAGCAATTTTAATTAATAATGGATGGACTGTCATAACTGCCATTTGCGTACTTATATTTTCATTATGTCATTTTCCATGCTCTACAACTTGTCTTACAATAAAAAAAGAGACGGGTAGTTTTAAATGGATGCTATTAGCTATTATAATACCAACTCTAATAGGTATAATATTGTGTTTTTTAATAAATCATATATCAAATTTTATTTAAAAACATTAATTTAAGCATAAAATTAGTTTTTTTAGGCAAAAAGTCTACCATAATTTCCCAAAATGTGGTATAATAATTAACAAAATGCAAACGTAGGAGGCTTTTTATGATTAATTTTGTTATAGTTGACGATTTTAAAGAGGTAACCGATAATATTAAAAATATAATAGACAAAGTTATGATTAATAATAAATTAGAATACAAAACATTTGTCTTTAATGATTATGATATTGAGTTTAAAAAACTTATGAATAAGCCAATGGTAAATAGAATATATTTATTAGATATTGAGACTAAATCAGAATCTGGTATAGATATTGCAAGAATGATTAGAAAAAATGATTTAGATAGCATTATAATATTTATTACAGCACATGAAGAATTAGCTTCAAATATTGTACGTGACCAACTTATGGTTTTAACATTCATTTGTAAGTTTGATGATTTTGAAAAAAGAGTTAAAGATGCAATAGTTAAATCATTATCATATATTGGCAAGAAAATTGCTATAAGGTTTGTTGATAATAATGCAGTTTATATAATTCCAATTAAAGATATTTTGTACGTTACTCATGATAATGTAGAGAGAAAATGTTTAATTAAAACAGACAATAGAACTTATAAGGTTGGAAAATCTCTAACTGAAATTAAAGAGTTAAGTATGGGTGCTCTAGCGCAAAGTCATAGAGCATGCTTAGTTAATGAAGAAAGAATAGTTAAAGTAGATAAAAAGAAAAAACATATTCTATTCGATAATGGAGAAATTATAGACTTAGTTTCAGATAATTATAAAAAAGAAGTTGGTCAATTATGTTAGATGCTATAAGAATGTATTTTTTACCAACTATTATTATGCTAATAACTGCTATTTACTTACAATCAAAAATTTTAGATAAAAAAATAAATTTAAGTTTTTTGAATCTTGCTTTATTTTTTTCATTAATTATACTATGCGTTCTTAATTATTCTATCGTTGACAGTTTTTTAAGATTTTTTACAACAACAATTTTATTAAGTATATATTCGATGTTTATTTTTAAAAGTAAGTTTTACGAATGCTTTATAGTATCTTTTTTAGAACAATTATTGCTATTTATATCAGAATTAATATGCATGTTATTTTTTTACAATATGTCTATTAATTTATTGCAGCTCTCTCAAAGTACATTTATTGGATCTATTATAGTAAATTTAATTGTTTCTATAATTGCTATTTTTGTTTATAGGATTAAATATATAAAAATTTTAATAAAAAAACTTTTAGGTTTGCTTGAAAAAATGAATGATTTTATTATATATCTTATTTTGTTCATGTTTGTCATAACTCTAAATTATTTTTTAACTTCAAATTACATAAATGAAAATAATTTAAAGTTTATAGCAATTAATATTGCGTTTATAATAATATATTCTATTATTATATTTAGTTATATTTGCGAAAAGAGCAAAAATAAAATTTATTTAGAGAACAATAAAATACTAATTGATAATTTAAATGAATATGAAAAGATGCTTGACTATCAAAGAGTAAATAATCATGAAAATAAAAATCAATTGTTAGTAATAAGGTCAATGATTGAAAAAAATGATAAAAAATTAATTGAATATGTAAATGAGATAATAAAAGAAAAGAGAGAAGATAATGAAATTATTTACAATAAAGCTAAACGGATTCCTTCTGGAGGTTTGCAGGGATTAATATATCAAAAAATGTTATTAATGCAAGAAAATAATATTGAAGTAATTTTAGATATTGATAATCAAGTAAGAAAGATTGATTTTGGGAAACTATCATCTAAAATGAATTATGATATTTGTAGAATTGCAGGAATTATAGTTGATAATGCAATCGAGGAAACAGTAAAATTTAATAAGAAAGAACGAGAGATAATTATTTCAATGTATATTGATAAAGAATTTATTGTTGAAGTCTCTAATCGAATTAAAGATGATTTTGATTTAAATAAAATATATGAAAAAGGTTACACTAGTAAGTCTAAAGGTCATGGCTATGGGTTAAGTTTACTTAAGAAAATTGTTGATGAAAATGAAAAAATAACTAATGATATGAAAATAGTAAATAATATTTTTACTCAAATTATAAAAATAAAAATGTAGATTTGTTAACCTACATTTTTATTTTATTAAACTTTTTGGACAATCAGGTTCGTCAGCTACTACAAGAATGCAAGCTTGACTTCCCATTGTTGCTAAGAATGAACCAACTGTTGCTAATAAAGATGCTACAAAAGCCATACTACTTCCCTCCTTCTTATTCTTTATATTCAAATATACAATGTATATTTAAATATTATTGTTTGCTAAATAAGTTAAATAATTATTATAAGGCAAATTGAATATTTTATATATTAAAGGTGATATCATAAATGATTGAACAAATAATGAAAATATAAAACAATTACTTATAAAATTATTATTAATTAAGATTGAGCAAAATACAAATATTATTGCAATGAAAGTTGAACTATATTTAAAAAACATTCTTCTTTTAGGATTTACAATTGGTCTTTTATGTGTATCAGCTGGTGAATTTTTATATATAAATAATATTAATACAAGACCAAGAATCAATTTATTGTAATTATTAAGATACATGTATTTGCATACAATTGGAAATCCTATAAATATTAATGTTGATGATAGCAAACATATCCAACTTTTAGTCGCATGTAATCCAAATGATGTAGTTCTAATGATATTATATATTAATAGAAATGTAATTACTTCTTTCAATATATTTAGTATATAGGCTAACAGAAATATGACTAGTAACTTAGTTACTGTTAAATATAATCCTTCAAGTCCATATTTAATAATTGCTAGTTTCTCTTCATCATAATCTCCATTTTTTTTAATCAAATTCATCGTATACTTTATTATTATTTTTTTCATTATTACTAACCTCGTATATTACGATATCATATTTTAGTATATTTATTGGAAGTTTTGTTTTAACAAAATTAATGCATGCTTTATTTCTGATTTGAAAGCAAATAATTATTTAAAAATTATTTTCTAATCAAAAAAAGTAATTATTTAAGCAAATAGTGAACAAAAATAATTATTAAATGATATGATTAAAAATGTTTATATAGAAGGGAGCATCAAAATGCAAGGAAGAGTAAAATGGTTTAATGATGAAAAAGGTTTTGGATTTATTGAGTATAAAGAAGGAATAGATATATTTGTTCATTATTCATCTATAATTGAAAAAGGCCATAAAACATTAAATGAAGGTGATATTGTTAGTTATGAAATTGTTGAAACAGATAAAGGATATCAAGCTAAAAATGTATCAGTTATAAAGAAGTGTATTATGAATTAAGACATACGTTGTGTATGTTTTTAATTTAATTAAATGTCGATTTTTGTCGAAAAGTGTCGGCTTAATTTTCTTGCTATTGTAATTTAACTATTTTATAATTAAATTGTAAGGGAATTACTAGAAGGGAGATTTAATTAATGAAAGGAAAAGTAAAATGGTTCAATAATGAAAAAGGATTTGGATTTATTGAATATAAAGAAAATGAAGACATATTTGTACATTATTCTTCAATTTTATCACCAGGCTATAAAACTTTAGTTGAAGGTCAATATGTTGAGTTTGAATTAGTTCAAACTGATAAGGGCTTACAAGCTAAAAATGTCGTTGAAATAAAAACAGCTTTAGTATAAGCTTTTTTTTTTGGAATATGATTATATAGGAGGGATTTAAATGTATAGTATTTATGAGGTCAAAAAAAATGAATCGCTAAATGATGTTGCCAATAAATTAAACATCAGTGTGGAAGAATTAATAAATTTAAATAACAATATTAGTGATGTAAAAGCTGGTCAATTAATCATAATTCCAAACGAAAACAAATATAATACTTATATTGTAAAAAAAGGAGATAATTTATATAACATAGCTAGAAAATATGGTGTAGATGTAAAAACCATTGAATTATTAAATGGCTTAAAAGAAAATGAATATATATACCCTGGTCAAGAAATATTAATACCAAGAGATAATGTTTATATTACAAAAGAAACAGATAGTATAAAAGATTTGTTGAATAGTGGGATACCATTGGATAGTTTAAATAATATTTATTTACAAAAAGATCAAACAATATTTTACAAAAAAGATTAAAAGTCTTTTTTTTTATTAATAAATATTGTATAATTAAAAAAGGAGATGTTTATGAAAAAAATATTAATTTGTATGATGACTATATTATTAGTTGGATGTGGTAATCCTAAATATACGGAAATTAATTATGAACAATTAAAACAAAAATTGGATAATAAGGATACTTTTGTATTATTAATTGGATCTGATACATGTTCAGCATGTGCTAGTTATGAAACAACTATGACAAAGGTTATGAAAGATACAAAAGTAGAAATTTTTTATGTTAATTTGCATGCTTTATCAGAAGAAGATTATTCAAAAGTATATAGTAAGTTTGTAGTTACTTCAACTCCAACAACTATTTTTATAGAAAATGGTGAGGAAACTTCTACATATAATCGTATTGTAGGCGCTGCAAAATATGAGGATGTAATAGATAGTTTAAAACAACATGGATATATAGGTGAATAATATGTATAGTGTTATTGATACTTATGGTGACGATTTAACCAAGAAAAATTATATTACAAATCCAGCTATAGCAAGAGATGAGGAAATTAAAAGGGCGATTATTGTCTTACTAACTCCTGAAAAATCAGCTTTATTAGTAGGGAAACCCGGTATAGGTAAAACTGCAATTGTTGAAGGAATTGCATATTTAATTCAAAAAAATGAAGTTCCAGACGCCTTAAAAGGATATCGAATAGTTAGATTAAATTCTACTTCTTTGCTAGGTACAATGATGGTTGATGGAAGAGAAGTTCTAGTAGCCAATCAATTAGTTCAAGAATTAAAGACGGCAGATAAAACTATTTTGTTTATTGATGAAATTCATATGCTTATAGGAAGTAAAGAAGATGGGCCTATGGATTTAGCTAATATTTTAAAGTCAGGGCTTGATAGAGGAGATATTAAAGTAATTGGAGCAACGACATCTGTTGAATATGAAACATATATTTTAAAAGATAGAGCGTTTTTAAGAAGATTTGAAAAAATTGACGTTTTAGAGCCAGATGAACCAACCACTATTAAAATATTAATGGGTTCAATACCTAAAATGGAAAAACAAACAGGCGTTAAGATTAAATATAATTCTTATGTTACAGAATTATTAGTAAAAGCAATTGTTAGCGCTACTAGCGAATTTAAAAGAGTTTATGGATTGGCTGCTATGTATCCAGATGTAGCTTTATCTGTTTTATCGCAAGTTTTTTCCACAGCCTTGTACAACAATAAAAAGGAAGCAGATGTATCAGATTTTTATAATGCGATTAAATCAAGTAGAAAAATATACCCTGATAGCATTATCAAGGAATTAGATAAATTTAGAGAAACTTTTAAAGATCTATGCAAAGAAGAAAATGTTGTTTTACCAATCGTAAAATTAGAAGATTTAGAAAAGGAGCAGACAGCGTTATGATAAATGTTGTTTTATATGAACCAGAGATTCCACAAAATACTGGTAATATAATGCGTACATGTGTTGCTACTAATGCAAAATTGCATTTGATCGAGCCACTAGGATTTAAATTAGATGATAAAGCAATAAAACGTTCAGGAGTAAATTACATAAATAATTGTGATTATAAGGTTTATCCTAATTTTGAAGAATTTAAAAAACAAAATAAAGGAACTTATTACTATTTTACTAGATATGGTAAAAAACCTCATACTGAATTTGAATTTAAGGATGAAAATATTTACTTAATTTTTGGTAAAGAAAGTACTGGAATACCTAAAGAGATTTTAAAACAAGATTTAGATCACTGTATGAGATTACCAATGACTGATAAAGTTAGAGCCTTAAATTTATCAAATTGCGTTGCGATTGCTGTTTATGAAGTTTTAAGGCAAAATAATTATTTTGATTTGCTGAGAACTGAACCATTTAAAGGCGAAGACTATTTGGAAAAATAACTATTGCAAAAATGTAAAAAAAATGGTAATATTAATATGAGAATAAGGAGGAGTTAAATATGGATTTTATTTCTAACAATTTCGTTTGGTTTATTGTAGCAGGTATTATAATTTTGATGGCAATAATAGGCTATATAGCTGATAAGACTGATTTTGGTCGCAAAGTTAATGAAAATGCAAAAGAGGAAAAGAAGGATAAAAAGCAGAAAAAAGAAAAGAAAATAAAACAAAAAAATGAAAAAGATAAAACTGAAGTAAAAGAAAATACTGAATTAACTAAAGAAAGTGAAACCAATAAAGAAAAGGTTAAAGAAGTTGATAAACCAATACAAACAGAAAATGAAAATAGCAAACCAGATGCTAACGAATTAAAAATAACTGAGCCACAAAAAGATAATCAGATTAACAATGAAAATATTGATCAATCTTTGTTTGCACCTTTAACAGACAATGTAAGTGAAGTAATACCTCAAACTAATGAAGTTGTTGAAAATACTGAATTAAAAAATGTCGAACCAGCAAAATTAGAAGATGATACTAAAGAAAACAATATTCAACCTGTTGCCGAAGATGAAGATATTTGGAAATTTTAAAAAAGAACCTAGAAAATCTAGGTTTTATTTTGCATTATTTTTAATATTTCATCGAAATCATCATCATTAGCAATAATGTTTTTATGTAGTTCGTTACATTTTTCACACTTGTATACTATCTTATATGTATCTTTAAATTTTTCTATATCTATGGGAATCAATAATCCACAGCATTTATTTTCTCTATCACCTGGCAAGATATCGACATGTTTCGAATATAAGCAAGATGGACAATGATCTCTAGCTGTATAATTCAATTTTGATACTTTTTTTCCACAGTGTTCACAAATAAATTCTTCATCAATCATATTAAATCTTTTCATAAATCACCAATTATATTTTACATTATTTTTAGATACAATTATATTTTACATTATTTTTAGATATTGTCAAATATATTTTTAAGTTATATAATATAATTGGAGTGGATATTATGAAGTATTTTTTTAAATTTTTAATAGTAAACTTTATTGGCCTTTTATTTATCGAAATATTATTTAAAATAATTTCATTTAATGTTTTTGATTTTGAATTATTTAGAATAATAATATTTACACTTGTATTCACTGGATTTTTAACTTTAGTTTTTACATTTTTTAAGCCTTTAGTTTGTAAAATATTGAGTTGTATTAGTTTGTTTTTATTTGGGTTATATACTTTATTACAATTAAGTTTTAAAAATTTTATGGGAAATTACATGTCTTTAAGTATGTTGGGAGCAGGTGAAACTGATAGAATTAGTAAAGAGGTCCCAACATTTATAGCAAGTATTAAATTAGAATATTATTTATGTTTTTTGCCTTTAATAATTTTAATCATTTTATTTATTTGGAAGAAAAAGTGGTTTATATATGAAAAAAATAGTTGGTTAAAAAGATTATTTATTTTTATTTCTATAATTGTACTTCACATAATATCACTATTAACTTTAAATATAACGCCCGATAATCAGTTGAAATTAAATAAGGAATTATATAAAAGTCCAACGTTGATTGAAGTTGGGTTAAAAGAATTTGGAAGTGTAAGGTTTTTTATTAGAGATTTAGTTTATTTTATAAATGCTAACGAAACAGATACAATAATTGAAATAGAAGAGGAAGAAAATGATGAAATAGAAGAAGTCACAGATTACACTAGGCACATTGATGATACAAAATGGATCGAATTAATGAACAATGAAAACGATAAAATTATAAAAAATTTGCATGAATATTATATGAGCCAATCCATAACAGATAAAAACGAGTATACAGGTTTGTTTAAAGATAAAAATTTAATTTTAATAATGGTAGAAGCTTTAGATATGGCAGCTATTGATAAAAATTTGACTCCTACTTTATATAAACTAACGCAAGAAGGATGGTATTTTAATAATTATTATGCTCCTAAATATAGTTGTACAACTGGAGAATCAGAATTTATTGCTTTAACTTCGATTATTCCTAGCAATACAACTTGTACCCCTCATACTTATGTAGATAATAATTATAGTTCTAGCATATTCAATTTATTTAATGATGCTGGATATACTTCTACTTCTTATCATGGTTGGAACGATAATTATTATCCAAGAACGAAATTACACAAAAATATGGGATCTACTTTTTATAATTCAGATACTTTAGGTTTCAGTACTAATGGTGGATGGACTAGTGACTTAAAATTAATGGAAAAAATATATCCGATGTTTAGTCAAAATGATAAATTTTTTAGTTTTGTAATAACAGTTTCTATGCATTTTTCATATGATTTTGATGATGCAACTACAAGAAAAAATTGGGATAAAGTAAAAAATTTAGATACTGGTGTTTCTATGAAAAGATATTTAGCTAAAGCCATTGAATTCGACTTAAGCTTAGAATATTTATTAGATAGTTTAGAAAAAGATGGCAAATTGGAAGATACGGTTATTGCTATATTTGGTGATCATCATCCATATAATCTTGATTTTGATTATTTAAATGATTTTTCAAATGTAGATAGATATGAAGATTTAAATGAAGATCTAATGCCTTTTATAATCTATAATAGTGAAATGAAACCTCAAACAATATCTAAGACAGCTAGTACATTTGATATACTACCGACTTTAGCTAACCTTTTTGATTTAAATTATGATCCTAGATATTATATGGGTAAAGATTTATTTTCTGATGAAGAGACAGTTGTTATTTTTCCAACAGGAAGTTGGGTAACTGATAAAGCCATTTATTTTGCTGGTAAAAATGATTATAAACTTAAAGATAGTACATTAGGAGAAGATTATATTAAAAAAATAAATAAAATAGTAAGTAATAAATTTACAGCTAGTGATAATACGTTGAAAAAAGATTACTTCAAGTATAGTATTTTAAATTAAGTTCTATATTTAGAACTTTTTTTCATACATTTTAATAGGTGAGATAATGACACGATTTTTCTTTTTTTTAGTTGGCTTTGGTTTAACTTTAATTGGTTGTATCTATATTATAATTTATCTCAATTTAACAACAATAGGGTATAATTTTTTTGATTATGTTAAATTTATTATTAGAAGACCTGAATGTTTAGTATCTATAATAGGATTAATTTTAATATATTTTAGTATACCTAAGGAGGATAATAATGAATTACATATACGATATTTTACTAAACTTTAATGATATTCCCTATGATATTTTTGAATGGAATAATGATGATAAAATATTTCATATAAGAAAAATTCCACTTGTTAAATTAAAAACGTTAGACTTATCTAATTTAGTAAACAAAAAAGTAAAAATTGATGATGAATTTTTAGTTAAAATCTTCAAACGAACTGAACTATACAATAAAAAAGTAATAGATTATGCTTTTTTAGCAACGGATGGTAAAATGGTAATAGCATTTAAGGTTGAACATAATAAAATAAAATATAGTCAATTATTTTTAGATGAAGAAACAGAAGTGATAGATTTTAGCTCAAATTTGAAAGTAAGTGATATTAAATATCAGATAATATGTGAAAAAAAGATAGATTACTTACAAACTAGAAATCAACAGTATATTAAAAAATTTATCTATAATCAATTAAAAAAAATTAACGATATTGATAAATTGAATTTTTTATATTTAGAATGTTTTAACAAGAAAAGTGATAATATTTTAAAAGATATATACTATGAATTAGATCATAATTTTGAAAATGTTTATATTAAAATATATAAAGTATTAAAAATGACTTTAATTAAAAGATAAATAATAGATTTTTTTATCTTTTTTTGTTATAATTTATTAAGGAGGTAATAAAAATGGATTATTGTTTTACAATTGATAAATTTTCTGGACCATTAGATTTATTACTTCACTTAATTAAACAATCTAATATTGATATTTATGATATAAAAATAGAAGAAATAACTAATCAATATTTAGATTACATTAATAAAATGGAAGAATTAAACTTAAATGTAGCTAGTTCGTATTTGGTTATGGCAGCAGAATTAATTGAAATGAAGGCTTCTTTATTGTTGCCTAAACCTGAAATAGATGATGATGAATATGAAGAAGATCCAAAAGAAAAGTTAATACAAAGATTAATTGAATATCAAAATTATAAGGATGTTATATCTAAGTTTCATGATTTGGAACAAGAAAGACAACAATATTACACTAAAAAAGCCAGTGATATAAGTGAATATGACATTGAAACTAAATTAAATGATGATGTTGATTTATCTGATTTATTAAAAGCATTTGAAAAATTTCTACAAAAAAAAGAAGATAATAAACCTTTGAATACTAAAATAACTAGTAAAGAATATTCAATTACAAAAAGAAGTAAAGAAATAAAAGATATAATTAAAACAAAAAAACGTGTTAACTTTAAAGAATTATTTAATATTAATACTAAAAGTTATATAATTGTAACATTTTTATCTATTTTAGTTTTGGCTAAAAATAATGATATTAAATTAATTCAAGAAAATAATTTTGAAGATATTGTGTTGTGTGAGGTGTCATAATGAATTTGGTTTCAGTTTTAGAAAGTTTGTTATTTGTAGTAGGTGATGAAGGGTTAAGCTTAGATGAAGTAAAAAAAATATTAGAAATAGATGATGCAACTTTAACTCAAATAACAGATAAATTAATTGATAATTATCAAAATGCTGATAGAGGGATTGAATTAACTATATTAAGTAATAGACTAAAATTAATAACTAAAAGAGAAAATAAAGAATATTTACAAAAATTAGTTGATTTTAAAGATGATGAACATTTAACAGAATCAGCTTTAGAAACTCTTGCTATTATTGCATATAATCAACCTGTTACAAGATTAATGGTTGATGAAATAAGAGGTGTTAGTAGTGCTTATTTAATAAGAAAATTAGTGTATAAGAATTTAATATGCGAAGTAGGAAGAAGTGAAGCTGCTGGTAGACCTGTTTTATATGGTACAACACCTTTATTTTTAGATTATTTTGGATTAAAGTCTATTAAAGATTTACCAAGTATTGAAATAACAAAAGATGACAGTGTAAAGGAACTATATAATTCAAAATATAATGAAGATAATTTATAAAAGTATTTAAAAAAATAAGATTATGTGATATAATCTTATTAATTGCTTGTGTGGCGGAACTGGTAGACGCGCACGACTCAAAATCGTGTGGCTTTTGGTCATGTGGGTTCGATTCCCACCACAAGCACCATTGACAAATCAGTTTGAATTATTCGAACTTTTATATAAAAGCAACTTAATTTAAGTTGATTTTTTTTTAATAAATCATGTTTTGTTTATTTTGTTTTTGTTAAAACATAAGGTTTATCATTTTCGTCATCAGGCTTTATTAAAGAGATACTAGAATATTCTCCAGCAAAAATTCTAAATAAAGCGCTACTAATACAATTGTCAAAAACAGTTTTTAAACTTCGAGCGCCACTTTGTTTTGAAATTGCTAGTTCCGCGATATAATCTATAAAATCATCAGTGAATTCAAAATCTACTTCTAATATTTCAAATAATTTTTTATATGTATTTATTGGACTAAAATCAGATTCTTTTAATATTTTAATTATATCTTCTTTTTTTAAAGGATTCATAGGAATTGTTTTTGAGAATCTTCCAATTAATTCTCTCATAATTCCATATTCTATAAAATTATCTGTTGTAAGGTGAGAATAATCATCCCCCTTAGTTATTCCTGTAAAAGCTCCGAGTCCTACTATTGTTAGTTTAGATGTATCAAATTTTTTATCACCAAAATAGAATAAACAACCATCAAGTAATTTTAATAAAGACCTTTGCACTCCTAATCTGGAAACATGAGATTGACTATCGCTTGATTTTTCTGCAAGTTTATCAAATTCATCAATAACTAAAATTCCTTTTTCAGCTAAATCAATGTCTCCATTTGCTGCTAAACACAAATCTTCAAGCATGTCAGTAATTTTTCTTCCTTGATATCCAGTTTCAGAAAGAGATGTAGCATCTTCAATTACAATAGGAATTTTATATAATTTAGAAATTCTTTTTAATATTTCTGTTTTACCTGTACCTGTAGAACCAAAAATTAAAATATTTTCTTTTAATTTAGCAATTAAGTCCATATCCAAACCTGAGTCTACTACTTTTTGATTTTTGAATAGTGCTGTCAATATTTGCATTATTTGTTCATCTTGTGAAATTATTGTTTTTTTGATTGATGCATACATTGATGATATATCAGTAGTTTTTTCAAATACATCTTCATCAAATTCTGCTTGACTTTTATTGCCATTTTCTATATATGATATTAGATCTTCATTTAATAATCTTGTTAGTCCGGTACCATTATTTCTTAAATAATATTTTGCAGTTGATTGAATTCGTTTTTTTCGAATTGTAACAAAATCTACAGAATTTTCATTATCTTTTATAGCATTATCAATATCATCTATTAAAAATACATATTCTCCTTCGTTAGCGTTTTCGTTAATAATACTTGCATACATTCCAGCTTTATTTCCGCTTATTATGTTGCATATAAAATTGTGTTGTGTATTTCTAAAACTAATAGCAGCAGCATAATCAACAAATTCAAAAATTTCATATTTTTTATCTTGATAAGTTATGTATTTCTTTTTAAACAAATATCCTACTTTTAAGTTTGGCACAATTATTTCCCCCTTCAACGTGACAACTATTATATCACATATTTAAAAATATTGAATTATTATAATAATTTAGAGGCAAATTTTTTTAATTGTGTTATAATTATTATCGGAGGATGTAGTATGTTAGTAAATGATAAAAGAATCGAAAAGACTTTTTTTAATAAGGATAATTTATTATATTTTATTTTTTCTGGAAGTGAAAAAAAGCAAAATATTGACTATGAAAAGTTAAATCAAATAATAGATCAAAGTTTTCAAAATTTCCAATATTGTGATGATATGATAAGAAATATTTCTCGCATTAGAACAATTTTTAAAGATTTTGATGAGTCTTATTTGGAAATTCATTTAGTAGAAGGAGAAAATAAAATAATTATTTTATATGTTAATAAATTATTATTTAGATATGAAGAGACAAATGAAAAAGGTGTAAATATAAGATATACAATAGGTAAAGGAATTAGTTATTTTGACAATAATTTTGATCCTTATACTTCTGGAATAATTGATTGTTCAATAAATAAGATTAAATATTTAAAAAAATTAGAAAGTGTTAATAGTTTAAAAATAACATATAAAGATAAGATATTATATCAAGTTTATAAACTTTTTTATGGAGAAACACCTGATTTTATCTCATCTTCTATAAATATAAAATTTCAAATGATGTTATTAATTTTAGAAGAATTTGGTATATCTTTTGATTATGATTTTAATAAAGGAAGAAGAGAGTATCCAGTGTCATTTGAGGTTACTGAATTTGTAAATAAGATAAAATTATTTGGTGAGATAGAAGATGATGTTGATTTAAGTGAAGAAAACAAAAAAGTTATTCAATTAGTTGGAAATAATATAAATGAATATATAAATAATCAAGATGAACCATTAAAAGTTTTAATTAAACTTGGAACCATTTTATATACAAAAAGAAATTGTACATATGGTAATCAATCATTAGAAGAATTAGAATATATTAAAATACTTAGCTTAATAAAAAAATTAAATTTTAATTAAGAAATATGCTATAATTACTTTCAGGGGGAATATTATGTTAAAAAACAATAAAAGTATTGAAAAAAAATTTATAGATGATAATAAAGTTTT
The DNA here is from genome assembly GCA_944372195.1 of uncultured Bacilli bacterium. Lineage (GTDB taxonomy): Bacteria > Bacillota_I > Bacilli_A > RF39 > UBA660 > Faecisoma. The sequence goes on along the minus strand of CALVYK010000003.1, from coordinate 42,176 downwards.
CTATTTTGTTTTTACTGGAAATGAAAAAAAAGAAAATATTGATTATGATAAATTAGATAAATTAATTGAACAATGTTTTGAAAAAATAAAATCATGTGATGATATGATTAGAAATGTTGCATGGCTTAGAACAATTTTCAATGATTTTGATGAATCTTATCTAGAAATTCATTTTTTCAGAGGAGAAAATAAGAAGATAGTTGTGTACATTGATAAACAGTTATGTTTATATGAAGAAGTAAAAAAAGATAATAAATTTATATATAAAATAGGTAAAGAATTAAAATTATACAATAGTGATACAAAAGATTCTAATATTTTAAGTATGCTTTCTAGAAGAATAGATCAAATTAAAGCATTAAAAGATGTTACTATGTTAAAGTTAAGCGATAGTGAAAGATTATTATGTGAAATATATTATTTATTTTATGGTGAAAATCCTGATTTATGTTCTTCTGATATTTCTATAAAAATGCAAATGATGTTATTAATTTTAGAAGAATTTAATCTATCTTTTGATTATGTGTTTACTAAACAAGGTAGACAAATTCCAGTATGTTATGAAGTTGCAAATTTTGTAAAAAAAATGAAACCTTTAGGTAAAGTTAGAGTAAAATTAACTTTACCTCCAAAAAAGAGAGAATTGATTAAAGAAATAGGTAATAAAATAAATAATTATATTTCTGAAAGTGATAATCAAGTTGAAGAATTAATAAGAATAGGTACATCTTTATATGATAGTCATTTTGGTCAATATGATGAAAATAAAGATAAAATAATTGGATTAATAAAAACAAGTAAAATTGTCTAAATTTAGTTGTTAAAAAAAATTATATTTGATACAATATATTGGGTGGTAAAAATGGAAAAACTTAATCTATTATTAAATCAAATTAAACTAGATAACAATTTATTTGTTTTTTTTAATGAAGGAAAATTAGATAAAATAATAGGTAATAAAGACAAAACGTGTTATCACTTTTTTATTACTTTAAAAAACACATTACCACTTTCAACTTATATAAGTTTTTTAGATTGTTTAAAAAACAATTTTAAAAACTACAAAGTTGGTGTTTCATTTAAAGTAGATGATAAAATAAATGAATATATAAATGATTATTATAATTATTTACTAAAACAGAATCTAAAAGAGTTTCCTTTATTAGAAACTTTTATAACTGATAATTTAGATATTAATGATAATACAATTAATATTAAGGTGGCTAATAAAGCCGAAGAAATGAAATTTAAATCAATAGAAGTTAAATTAATTGATTTGTTAAATAGCGTAGGATATGATGATATTAATATAAATATAACTATTGATGAAGAAAAAAGTAAAGAAATAAGAAAAGAAATCGAAGAATCAAAGGTTATAGAAGTTCCAAAAGAAAAAAAGGAAATAATTGAAATAATGGGTAGTTATATTCCTAAAATTACACATGAGATAAGTGGTATATTTACCGAAGAAGATAATGTAAGTATCGAAGCCTATGTTTTTGGTATTGACATTTTTGAATCAAGTAAATCTAATTTTAAAATATTTACTTTAAAAATAACAGATTTTAATGATAGTATGTACGCTAAATTATTTGTAAAAGAACAAAGTGATTTTGATTTTTATAAGAAAAATATAAAAAATAATACTTGGTATAAATTTAGAGGATATACTAAATTTGATAAGTATTCTAATGAAATAGTTTTAAATTTAAGAGATGTTAATAAAAGTGATAAAGTTATAACCACACCTAATGATGATGCTAAAGAAAAAAGAGTTGAATTACATGCACATACAATGATGAGTCAAATGGATGGAGTAGTAGATGCTAAAACATTAGTTAAACAAGCATATAAATGGGGTCATAAGGCTATTGCTATTACCGATCATAATGGTGCTCAAGCATACCCTGATGTATATCACCTAGTATGTGATTTAAATAAGGGTAAAGAAGAAAAAGACAAATTTAAAGCTATTTACGGAACGGAATTAACTTTAATTGATGATAGTGTTAATATTGTAGTAAGAGAAAATGATTCTGTTTTATTAGATAATACTTATGTCGTATTTGATTTTGAAACAACTGGTTTTAATGCGGCAGGTGGCGATACTATTATTGAAATTGGTGCTGTTAAAATTCATAATGGAGAGATAATTGATAGATATGATGAATTAATTAATCCAGGTAGAAAATTACCTCCTAAAATAACTGAAGTTACTAACATAACTGATGAAATGTTAGAAGGAAAAGATAACGAGGAAAATGCTATTAAAAGATTTATTGAGTGGTTTGGTGACCTACCAATGGTTGCTCATAATGCTAAATTTGATACATCTTTTTTAGAGATGTGTTATAAAAAATATAATTTAGGTGAGTATAAAAATACAGTTATTGATACATTAGAACTATCAAGAATATTAGATAGTAATTATGCAAGACATAATTTAACTGCTTTAGTAAAACGTTATGATGTTCCTTGGGATGAAGATGCTCACCATAGAGCAGATTACGATGCTGAAGGTACAGCTTTAGTATTTCATAAGATGATGCAAAAACTATCAAGTCAAAATATAGAAAGAGTTTCCCAACTAAATAAAATGATTGATAAAAGTGAAATCCATAAATATGGTAGAAGTTATCATGTTAATATTTTAGTTAAAAATAAAAAAGGATTAAAGAATTTATTTAAAATTATTTCTTTAGCTAATACAGTTTATTTATATAAAACACCTAGAATATTAAGAAGTGTTTTAAATGAATTAAGAGAAGGATTATTAATAGGTAGCGGATGTTATGAAAGCGAAGTATTTGTTGAAGCTAAAAGTAAATCTGATGAAGAATTAACCAACATAATTAATTTTTATGATTATGTTGAAGTTCAACCATTAGATGTTTATAATCATTTGTTACAAACTAATGATTTTGGTTCTAGTATCGAACTAATGGAACACATTAGAAAAATTATTAGAGTAACTAAAGATTCAGGTAAAATAATAGTAGCAACAGGTGATGTCCATCATTTATTTAAAGAAGATAAAATTTATAGGGAAATTATTGTTAATCAAAAAGTGCCAGGTGGTGGAAGACATCCACTGGCTAAAAATAGTATAACGGAAATACCTAGTCAACATTTTAGAACAACAAATGAAATGTTAGAAAATTTTGATTTTTTAGATGAAGAAACAAGAAAAGAAATTGTTATAACTAATCCTAATAAAATAGCTGACATGATTGAAATTGTTGAAGTAATTATTGAAACTGGTGGGGTTCCTTTTTCACCTAGAATTGATAAATCAGTGGAAACAGTTACAGATTTGGTTTATACAAAAGCTAAGGATTGGTATGGTGATCCATTACCTTATAATATTGAAGAGAGAATTGCTAAAGAATTATATGGGGATGGTATATTTAATAGTATCAAAGAAGAATTAAAAAGAAATAATGTTTTAAATATTGAAGAAGAAGGATTTAAGATATTACATGAAACTATATTACAAGGCTTTGATGCTGTTAAAGATAAAATTAGAAATGAAATTAAAATAACTGAACCAGATTTAAATGATGAAGAAGTTGAAAAAAAATTAAAGAAAACATTAGGTGGTATTATCGGTGGAGGATTCGATGTTATTTATTTAATTGCCCAAAAACTAGTTAAAAAATCAAATGATGATGGCTTTTTAGTTGGATCTCGTGGTTCTGTTGGATCTTCATTTGTTGCAACTATGATGGGTATAACTGAAGTAAATCCATTGCCAGCTCATTATCGTTGCCCTAATTGTAAACATAGTATATTTGAAATAGATGGTGTACCTTTAGCAAATACTTATTCATCTGGTTTTGATTTACCTGATTTAGAATGTCCAAAATGTAACACTAAAATGTTAAAAGACGGTAATGACATGCCTTTCGCGACATTCTTAGGATTTAATGCGGATAAAGTTCCAGATATAGATTTAAACTTTTCTGATTTAAATCAAGCAGCAGCACACGAATATACTAAGGTACTATTTGGTGAAGATAATGTATATCGTGCTGGAACAATTGGTACAGTAGCTGAAAAAACAGCTTATGGTTTTGTTAAAGGTTATTGTGAAGACAAAGGTATAACTAAAAAATCCGCTGAAATTGAAAGATTAGCGCTCGGTTGTACAGGCGTTAAAAGAACAACAGGACAACATCCTGGAGGAATAGTTGTAATACCTGGATATATGGATGTTTTTGATTTTACGCCTTTTCAATATCCTGCTGATGACCCAACTAGTGCTTGGCGAACAACTCACTTTGATTATCATGCTATTGATCAAGACGTCTTAAAACTAGATATTTTAGGTCATTCAGACCCAACACAATTAAGAATGATTCAAGATTTATCTGGGCATGATATTACAAAAGTTCCATTAGATGATAAGGAAACTATGAAAATATTTTTATCACCTGAACCTTTAGGAGTTACTAAGGAACAAATATTAAATGAAACTGGTACTTTAGGAATCCCTGAATTTGGGACACCTTTTACAATAGGATTAGTAGCGGAAACTAAACCTACAACATTTGCCGAATTAATTAAAATATCAGGCTTATCGCATGGTACTGATGTATGGTTAGGTAATGCTCAAGAATTAATTAAAAATAATATCGTACCATTTAAAGAAGTAATCGGATGTCGTGATGACATAATGGTTTATTTGATGCAAAAAGGAATGAAACCAATCAAAGCATTTAAAATAATGGAATTTGTAAGAAAAGGGAAAGCAAGTAAAGAACCTGATAAATGGGTTGAATTTGAGCAAGAAATGAAAGAAGCCGGCATTGAAGATTGGTATATTAATTCATGTCGTAAAATAAAGTACATGTTCCCAAAAGCTCATGCAACTGCTTACGTTACTAGTGCTTTTAGAATAGCTTATTATAAAGTTCATTACCCAAGTTATTTTTATGCATCATGGTTTTCAACTAAAGCAACAGATTTTGATATCGAAACAATGATAAAAGGTTATGATGCTATTAAAAACAGAATGGCTGAAATTTCTAATAAAGGTTATGATGCTTCAAATAAGGAAAGTGGTATCTTAGAATGTTTAAAACTTGCTTTAGAAATGACAGCGCGTGGTTTAAAATTTAAAAATATTGATTTAAATAAAAGTCAAGCAACAACATTTTCTTTAGATGAAGAAGGTAATTTAATTCCACCTTTTAGTAGTATTGATGGACTAGGTGATACTGTTGCTAAAACAATAGTAGAAGAAAGAAATAAAGGTGAATTCTTAAGTATTGAAGACTTACAAAAACGTGGTAAAGTATCTAGTACTTTAATTGAAAAAATGCGTAATATGCATATTTTAGATAATTTAGATGAATCGAGTCAATTAAGTTTATTTTAGTTGACTTTTTTCATATTTTGAAAAATAGATAATATAATTTATTAAGAGGTGTTTCTATGGAAAAAAAATTACCTAAAGTTTTTGCTAATAAAATTGATAAAAATTTAAATAATAATGAAACAGTATATTACAATAAGAATGAACTAAGAAGTGAACAAAATGACAATTCTAATTCTATATTTACTGTTAAGCAAAAGATAAATCAAATTTTTTCATCAGCTAGATATGTTTATAAAGCAGATGTTATTATTACTACTAAAAATGGTAAAATGAATAAAAGAATTATTGGCAGAAATAGAAATGAATTAATTACTATGGATAATGAAGTTATTAATGTAAATGATATATTAGATATTGAATTTCAAAAAAACAACGATTAATTTCGTTGTTTTAATGTTATAAACATTCAACGTATGTATCTTGTAAACATCTTAAACTACAAACACAATTTAAATTCATAGTAAAGAAAGAATTAGTTGATACATATGGAATAGCTGCTTGTGTTAGAGGATCAGTATTTGGTGCTAGAACTCTAAAAGTTGCACAACATCCATCAATTTTTTCAATTCTAAATACGTTTGAACAATTTGATGGTGTTGGAGTGTCAGTACAGTCAGTTGTATCTTTAGTTGTTGGCATACTCCATGGTGTCCCATTACCACAGCATGTATATAACATTATAGGTCTTGTATTGCAAGTATAAGTAGTAGTACCACAACCTAAAAATCCACGATCACATGTATCTAAACATGAATCAGAACAATTTGCGTTTTGTTGTAGAATACATATTACAGTTAATATTTCCGCTATGCATTTGCAAGATTCATTTTCATTATTACACATAAAATCCACCCTTTCATTTTCTAATATAGCATATTCAATAATGACAAAAGGGTGTGAATTAAACACCTATATTTTATAAATAAACATATTGATAATTATAAAAAAATCATATATAATAATTATAGGTGAGAATATGAGAAGATTGTTTTTTATGTTAATAGTATTATTTTTATTTTATTTAGGTATCCAGTTTATTTTTTATTGGTTCAGTAATGGACAAGATATAAGCTATAGAATAAAGGATGAAACAAATGATTTTGATGTTGTTGAAAAATCTAATTTTAGTAATAATAATTACTATTATGAGGTAACAATTAACGATATAAAATTTTCTTTTCAAATTTTTAAAGACTTTGGAAAGGAAAATAGAGTATTAACTGATATAAAATATTATGAGGATGATACTTATAAATGTATTTTACCTATTTTTGATGGTGAAATATTAATTGACATGATATGCAAAAGTGATATCTATCAGTATTATCATAATATTAAGGGAAACAATAATTTAGATGAATTTGTTAAAAATATAGAAATATATGATGCTAATCAGTTTAAAGATAACGCAACAGCGCATGAAATAGAAAATGTTTCGGTATATCGTGATAATTTAATTGATAATCATTATGTAGGAATTAATAATTATAAAGGTATTTATAACATAAGTAAAAATTTTAATTCAGTCGTATACAATATAACATTATTTAAAAATGATGTTTATAATCAAAAATTAGGTACTTTTGTTGATAGATATTATATTGTAGCTGATTATAATCAACAATACGAATTTAATAAAATAAATATTGTTGATTTAGTAAATTTGAATGCATCTACTATTACATCGGATACTGCTATTTCTTTCGATAGTTATATTCAAGGAATAATTGGTAATAAAGTCTATTTATATGATAAGGATAATAAAATTCAGTATGAAATAGATCCTAATAATAAAAGTATTGTCAAAACTGGAACAGAAATAAAATATAATGACGGGCAGTGGAAAACTATGACAGTTGCTGAAGCTAATCAAGAAAAAAAATTTGCTTTAGATGAAAATTATGGGTATGAAGGTTATGAAAGAGTTGACAAAGTAGGTGAAGATACTGGCTTCTATTATTTATACAAAAAGAATGGCAATAGTTATGATGTTTATAAAACTAACATTCAAGACAATGATGGAATGATTTATTTGTTTACTACACAATCAATAGATTTAATAAATTATGTTAACAATTATGTTTATTTTATTGAAGATAATAAAATAAAAGTATATAATGATACTTTTGGAGTTAAAAACATTATAGATTATAAAGAATTAGAATTTAATAAAAATATTATTTTTTATGTATATGCAAATTAATGGAGATGAAATATGCTAGCTATTGTATTATCTGGTGGTGGAGCTAAAGGAGCCTATGAAGTTGGTGTTTGGAAAGCACTTCGTAAATTACATATTAAATACGATATTGTAACAGGCACTTCAATTGGAGCATTAAATGGAATGATGATGGCTCAAATGGAATTTTATAAATGTTTAAGATTGTGGAAAAATATTAATTATGATGTTTTATATGATAATTTTAAACAAACAAATAATTCTAAAGAAATGTATTTAGAATATTTAAATAAAATTGTTGAAGGTGGTATAGATACTGTAAAAATTGAACAATTAATTAATGATAATTACAAGCCTAATAAATTATATAATTCTAAAATTGCTTTTGGTGTAGTATCTTATAATTTATCAACTAGAAAGGTTGTTGTTTCAACTAAAAAAAATACTAGACCTGATAAATTAAAAAAATATATTTTAGCATCTGCTACATGTTTTCCATTTTTTAAGCCGACTAAAATAGGCAATGATATTTTAGTAGATGGTGGATATTATGATAATTTACCAATCAATTTAGCGATCGATTTAGGAGCGACTGAAGTAATTGCCGTTGATTTAGGTTCAATTGGATTTAGAAAAAAAATAAAAAGCAAAGATGTAAAAATAACATATATTGAACCAAATAATAAGTTAGATTCCTTTTTAATGTTTGAATCAAATGTTACTAAAAGAATGATTAGATTAGGTTATAATGATACACTAAAAAAATTTAATAAATTAGATGGCAATCTATATACTTTTAAAAAAGGATCTTTATCTAATTTATATTATGAATATCACAATAAAATAGACGCTATTTGTAGTAAGTTAAATTATATTGGTAATTTTAAAAATTATGATCAAAAAAAGTTTAATAAAATAATTGAGGATACGTTAGAAATATTTAAGATTAAAGTCGATAAAATATATAAATCATATGAAATAAATAGGATACTTTTAGATAAATTAGAAGAGACTAAGGATATAAATTTTGAAAAATTTGATTTAGATGAAATAAAAAAAATATTAGATAGATCAATTATTACAAAATATATATATTTAAAATTAAAGAATTGTGATAAAATAAATGCTGTATTTAATTTTTTTCCAAAAGAATTTGCTGCAGCTATTTATTTATTAGCTGTAAGGAGGTAGTTATGAAAAACATATTAACAGGTATTAGACCAACTGGTAATTTACATTTAGGTCATTATTTTGGAGCTGTTTCTAATTGGGTTGATTTACAAGATAAATATAATACTTTTATTGAAATAGCTGATGTACAAGCATTAACTGACAATTTTAATAATCCTGATAAAGTTAGAAAAAATGTTAAAGAATTAACTTTGGATTTGTTAGCCTGCGGTATTGATCCTAAAAAAACAACTATTTTTATTCAATCATATATACCTGAAATAGCTGAAGCTACAGTTTATTATTCTAATTTAGTAACTATTTCTAGACTATATCGTAATCCAACCGTTAAAACAGAAATTAAACAAAAAAAAGAATTGTTTGGTAATGGTGAAAGTGTTACTTATGGTTTTTTAGGTTATCCTGTAAGTCAAGCTGCTGATATTACTATGTTTGATGGTGAGTTAGTACCAGTAGGTGAAGATCAATTACCTCTTTTAGAACAATGTCGTGAAATAGTCCGTAAATTTAATTCTATCTATGGTAATACATTAGTAGAACCAGAACAATTATTAACTAAAAATACTCGAATTAAAGGATTAGATGGCAATGAGAAAATGGGTAAAAGTCTAGGGAATGCTATATATTTAATTGATGATTATGAAACTATTTCTAAAAAAATTATGTCAGCTGTTACTGATCCTAATAAAATTAAAAAAGATGATAAAGCAAATCCTGATGTATGTATGGTTTATTATTATCACAAATTAGTTAATAAAGGTAACTTAGATACTGTTTGTAGTGAATGTAAAGCAGGCAGTCGTGGTTGTGTAGCATGTAAAAAAGAACTTATTAATAAGATGATGGAATTTTTAAAACCAATTCAAGAAAAAAGAAAATATTATGAAGAAAATATTGATGTAGTTGACAATATTTTAAAAGAGGGAACTTTAAAAGCACAAAAGTATGCGAAAAATAAAATGAAACTAGTTAGAGAAAACATGAAAATAGATTACTTTGAATAAGATGTTATAACAACATCTTTTTTTGAGGTGATTTATGAATTTTTTAACTTTGTTATTAAAAGGATTTATAATAGGAATAGCCAAAATAATTCCTGGTGTTAGTGGAGCTTTAATTGCAATTAGTTTTGGAATTTATGAAAAGGCTATTAAAGCAATTAGTAATTTTTTTGAAAATCCAATTAATAATTTTTTATTTTTATTTCCTATCGGATTAGGAGTATTACTATCTATTTCTTTGACTAGTGGTTTGATTCTTTATTTTATTAATAATTATTATTTTCCAACTATTCTTTTATTTATCGGTTTGATAATGGGAGGAATTCCTTCTTTGATCGATAATATTAATATTAAAAAAGTGAAATTTATACATATTTTGATTTTAACTTTAAGTTTTTCCACAGTTTTTTTAATTTCTTTAGTGTGTGGTCAACATTTTTTTGTCGAGACATCCAATGAATTGATTAATTTTTTATTATTTTTTATTATTGGTTTTATTGATGCCTTAACTATGATAATTCCTGGTATTAGTGGAACAGCGGTGATGATGATTTTAGGTTGTTATAATTTGTTATTAAATTTTTTAAGCTCTTTAACTAGTATGGAAGCTATTTTTTCTAATATTTTTAAAGTCATTCCTTATTTATTGGGTATTGTTTTATGTGTTATTATATTATCTAAATTGATGACATATTTATTTGATAAAAAAAAGGAGTATATGTACTGTGGAATTCTTGGATTTACTTTAAGTTCAGTGTTGAGTTTATTTTTTGAAACATTTAAAAACAACTATAGCATTTTAGAAACTATAGTTGCCCTTGTATTGCTAGTTGTTGGATATAATATAGCGAGAAAATTAGAATAATTAAGTTTTCTTAACTTTAACTATTATTAATATTATCAAAGGAATAATTAAGAAAAAGATTGAAGTTAGAAAAGGATAAATATTTTTATAAAATGTTTCTGCTACCGTATTACTAGTAAAGATATAATTTGCGATAATTAAAATACTAATAATGCAAATAATATTTATTAAATTAAATTTGTTTTTTAAATTAAATGTTTTGGTTATACTTTCTTTAACATAATAAAGGCATAATGCTATTGACATGACAGCATCAAATATCCACTGAACTGATAAAACTGATTCGACTCTTTGAAAAAAGTTAGCAATATTAATAGTTTTTAAAATGTGATATTCCGGATATTGATAAAGGTTAGTTAATTCTATTCCCAAAATAGCTACACAAATTACTAATACTGATAGCATGCACAAATATCTGAAAATATAAACTTTAAAGAAAGATGATATAATTTTGTTATTATTTTTGATGTTATTTTTCGGTATTATTAAAATTATAAATAAAGGAAATATATTAAGTCCTAAAGAAGAAAAACTTCCCTTTAGAATTGACATAATACCTGAGTTGAAAATGGGTTTAAGACCATTTAAATCGCATTTACTAATTAAAGATAAAGCTGCTATAAAATATAGTATAGTGCTAATAATAAAGAAAACAGTTCCCGTTCTAGCGATAGTTGTTAGGTTTTTAATACTGATATAAAATATGCCAAAGGAAATAATAATAGCAATAACAATTAATGGTGTTTGGAATAGAAATTGTGAATATATGAAGTTAGTTAAATTCCATAGAATTAGACTGGCGTGAAAAATAACAAAAGCTGTTAGAATTGTATTAATTATTTTTCCTATTAATCCTAATTTGTTATTTAAGCTAACAATATTATCATTAGGATTACAATTTAGTAGCTTATAATAAATAATTAAAGGAATAAAGCTTAAAATAAATGAAACGATGATACTTATCCAGCCATCTTGTAAAGCAAAATGTAAGATACTATAAATAGCTGGTCCAAAAAATAATGATCTTATTAAAAAAGATGATAAACAAGCATATTCTGAATTAGTTACTTTCATTCTCTCACCTCAACGATATTATTTATTGAACCTTTGGCCTGAAGTTTTAGATTGACTTCTATTTCTACTTCTAAACTAGGGAATATTTCATCGTCCCATTTATCTTTTATCTCATTCCATTTTTTAGGATTATTCTTATAAACATAGTTTCCAAAACCAAAAATATCTGTTTTATTATCTTTGGCTAAATTAATAGCATCATTAACATATTCTTTAATTTTTTCAACATCTGAATTTTGAATTTCTTCAATAGTTTTAAGATTATATAGATTAACATTAGCATTTACCTCTTGAATTGCTCCAGTTGCACCAATAGTTATTTTCACTTTATTATTTTCAACTTTAAAATCAGTTTTCATTTCGGTTATTTCTGTTACTATTTTTTCATTTTGGTAATCAATGATAACTCCTAATATGTATATTTTATTATTGATTATATTGATTCCTTTGCTTTGATTAGGATTGGCCCAAGCAACAAATTTATCTTTTTTAAATAATCCTAATATGTCTAATTTTAAATAAGTAGATGGTTCATTTTGTTGTACGTTTTCTTCTTTATTTCCTTCTTCACTATTTCCAATGATTGTTACTGATGGAAGAATAGGATTTATCCCTTCTGATACAAGTGATTTTGTAAAATCAGTAAAATCGACTGTATAAGTAAATCCTTGTAATTTATCAGTTATTTCAAGATTTTTAGCTAGATTTTGAGAGGGAAATGTCTCTAATGGCGTAGTTACTTTTAAGATGTCGCTAGCTTTTTTATCCTTTGCTAAAACTAAATAAAAATTATTTCTTGTTTGGGGATAACGAAATAGAAAATCAATTACATCAGTTAAATTATTTTTTGCGACTTCTTCAGATAATACTAATACATCAATATGACTTAGATAAATTTGTTTAGATACACTTAAAGATGTATCTTTAAAGGCTTCATAAATTGTTTGACCTGTTCCATCGTAAACAGCTGCTGATGGAGTTATACTATCATCTGAACTACTGCTTTTTTTAGAATTAGCTATCATAATAGTTATTTTATAATTATCATTTTCTTTATCTACTGCAATCCCAGTCGTTATAGCTAATTGATTAAGTTCGCGATAATTCCAACACCCAGTTAATAGGAATATTAATGGAATGATTAATAGTTTTTTCATTTGTCACTTCCTATTCTATTAATATTTTTTTTATTAAAATAAGTCGGTCTTGTCTTGATTTTTTGCTGAGGGAATCTTGTCAAAGAATTTTTAAAATCTTTTAAACTAAAAGGAGATAAAGGCGCTAAATAAGGTGTACCTAATACTTCAATACTGTTCAATTTAGTTATAAAGATAATGAATAAAATGACGATTCCAACAATACCAAACAAGCAAGCGGCCAACATGAATAAAATTCGCCATATTCTAATTGCATTTGTTATGTCTGGATCATTGAAACCCATTCCTGAAACGGCTGAAATAGAAATAACAATAACAACAATTGGTGATATAACGCCGGCAGAAACAGCTGCTTCACCTAAAATTAAAGCACCGACAATACTGATGGATGCGCCCATGATTTGTGGTTTTCTTGTATCGGCTTCTCTTAATATCTCGTAAGAAATTACTAGTATTAGAACTTCTATTATGGTGGGAAAGGGAACACTTTCTCTTTGAATAGAAAATGATATTAATAAAGAACTAGGGACGACTTCCATATTAAATGTAGTTACAGCTATATAAAGAGCTGGAACTAATATAGCAATAAAAAAAGCGATATATCTTAATATTCTTGTAAAAGAGGCATTAAATGGTTTTGTATAATAGTCTTCAGATGATTTGAAAAAATCAGCAAATACGGTAGGAAGTAATAAAACATAAGGAGTGTTTTCTACGATGATAGCTATTTTACCGTCTAATAATCCCATGGCGGTTAAATCAGGTCTTTCTGTAGATATTACTCTTGGTAAAAAAGATTTTTGATTATCGGTTAATAATTCTTTTATATAATTTGAATCGATGATTCCATCAATATTAATTTTTTCTAGTTTTTTCTTTAATAAATTTACTTTTTCTTCATCAGCAATATCTTTAATATAACCAATTATAACTTTTGTTTTTGTCCTTCTTCCAACTTTTGTTTCTTCAAAATAAAGATTGGGATCTTTAATTCTTTTCCTAATTAATCCCATATTAGCTAGTATATTTTCAATAAAACAATCTTTAGGACCTTTTAAAACAGGTTCACTAGTAGCTTCAGTAACACTTCTATCTAATAAAGCTTTAGTTTCTAAAGTGATTGCTTTATTATAACCATCGACAAAAACACAAGTAAAACCGCTTGCTAAATGATAAAAAATATCGTCATAGTTATCTATTATCTTAACTTTACTATTTGGAATAGTATTATTAATACTATCGAATAAATTTTCAAATATATTTTTTTTACTTCTTACATTAATACTTAAACTTTTGCCTAAATAATTACTTATTTTATCATCGCTAGCGACACTTTCTAAAAACATAAATGCTACTTTTTCTTTATGAATATTAAAATATCTTACATTAATATCACTACTATTACCATTCATTTCTTTAATATGGGTAATTATTTTATTTAATTCTTTATCCATAGTTTCACCTACTTTTTAATTATTATGGGCAAAATTAAGTAAAATATTTATTTAATTTACATTATATGATATAATAAATGAATAATTGGAGGTTTATATGGAAGAGTTTATTCAAAAATATTTAAGTTGTAGAAATTTAGAAAATTATGGTGATTTGATAAATAGTTTTCTAATTATATATGTTAAATTAAACAACCAAATGAAAAAATTATTAATATATCGTTTTGTTAATAAAAGAATTCCAAATTATATTGTTATTGGAAAATATGATGAAAATTTTACGTTTGATAAAGAACGTTTTTCTAAATGGCTTGATAATTTAAATTATTTGATTCATTATAATTTAAAGTCAGGAATTACTAAGGAATATATATTAAGATTGCAAAATTTTAAGAATAGCATTTATTTTAGTTCGCTTAAATTTACACAAGAAGGTTTTGATATAGTAAATAATAAACAATTGTTTATTCCAACAGGAAATATTCAAAGAACTGTAATAGTTAATATTAAAATAGAAAATAATGATTTGATGTTTGATAATGGCTGTTATTTTGATCCAACTAATAAAGTTCTAATGGGAGATTTTTTTCAAGATTATTCTGAATACGAAAATAAATATTTTTTGAATCAAAAAGAAATGTCGACAATGGGATATTATGATGTTTTGGATTATGCAAAATTAAATATGTGGCGAATAGCTCATGTTACAAATAATGAAACTTTAAGGAAAATGATTAGTGAAAATGTTGATTTGAATTCTAATAAACAAAATCAAACCTTTTTGCTTCAAGCATTAGATTATGCCATTTCCAAGGAAAATGAAAGTTCTAAAGAAAGATAATTTGTTAAAAATATTTGTCGATTTAAAATTATAATATTAGATATTTTTTCTAATATTTTTTATTAGGAGGAATATCTATGGGGCTAAATGATAGTGAAGTAATTGAATCAAGAAAAAAATTTGGATCTAATGTTATTAATAGTACTAAAAAAAATAGTTTTATTAAGGAATTTATAGCTACTCTAGGAGATCCTATAATAAGAATATTATTAATTGCATTAGGAATAAAAACTGTATTTTTAATAAAAAATTTTGACTGGTATGAAACAGTTGGTATTGTAATAGCAATATTCCTAGCTTCATTTATCTCAACTGTTAGTGAATATGGTAGTGAGAAAGCATTTGAGAAATTGCAAGAAGAATCATCTAAAATAAAATGTAAAGTTTTAAGAAACAAAAAAGTAGTTGAAGTTAATATTGATGATGTTGTGGTAGGAGATGTAGTTTTATTAGAATCAGGAGATAGAATACCCGCTGATGGAGAAATAATTGAAGGAGAAATAACTGTTGATGAATCAAGCATTACTGGTGAAGCAAAAGAAATATATAAAAATGTTGAAAACAAGATAGTTTTTAGAGGAACTATAGTTTATTCAAAACAAGCTAAGATGATAGTTACCAAAGTAGGCGATAATACTTTTTATGGTTCAATATCTAAAGAATTACAAGAAAATCAACCAGAAAGCCCATTAAAGTTAAGATTAAGAAAATTAGCTGAATTAATTAGTAAAATAGGTTATATTGGAGCGTTTTTAGTTTTCTTTTCATATTTATTTTCTGTAATTTTTATAAAAAATAATTTTGATTTTAATTTGATAAAAGAAACTGTTACTAATATTCCTGTAATAAGCGGTCATATTTTATATGCTTTAACATTATGTGTCACTGTCATAGTAGTTGCTGTACCAGAAGGATTACCAATGATGATCACTTTAGTTTTATCATCTAATGTTAAAAGAATGTTAAAAGATAATGTTTTAGTTAGAAAATTACATGGTATTGAAACCGCTGGAAGTATTAATATATTATTTAGTGACAAAACAGGAACAATAACTAAAGGCAATTTAGAAGTTACTCATTTTTTAAATAGTGATTTAAAAAAATATGATAGTATTGATAAAATAGAAAATAATTTAAAAGAAATTGTTTTAATATCTTTAGTTTATAACAACGCTAGTTATTATGATAATAAAATAATTGGTGGTAATATTACTGATCGAGCAATTTTAAAATTTACAAATGTTAAAGAAAAAAATAAATATGAAATAATTGATAATGTTCCTTTTGATAGCAAAAATAAATATTCATCTACTACTATTAAATATAAAAATGAAAAAATTTATTTAATTAAAGGGGCACCCGAAGTTATTTTAAAAAAGTGTGAATTTTATTTTGATGTTGAAGGTAATAAAAAGTTTTTAAGAAAAAAATTAATTATTGAAGATAATTTAAGAAAATTAACTAAAGAAGGTAATAGAATAATTGCTTTTGCTTCTTCTAAGGAAAATAGTAAGCAATTAACTTTAGTTGGATTTGTTTTAATCAAAGATGAAATTAGAAAAGAAGCATATGAAGGAATTGATTTGGTTAAAAAAGCTTCTATTCAAACAGTTATGGTAACAGGTGATAATAAATTAACCGCGTTAGCTATTGCTAAAGAAGTAGGCTTATATCAAGATGGTGATTTAATATTAACAAGTGACGAAATGAAAAATATGTCTGATGAGGAATTAAAAAAAATACTACCAAAATTAAGAGTAGTTGCTAGAGCTGTTCCACAAGATAAAAGTAGGTTAGTTAGAATTAGTCAAGAATTAGATTTAGTAGTTGGTATGACTGGAGATGGCGTTAATGATGCTCCTGCTTTAAAAAGAGCTGATGTTGGATTTGCTTTTGGATCAGGGACTGAGGTTGCTAAAGAAGCAAGTGAAATTGTTATATTAGATAATAATTTTTTATCTATTACAAAAGCAATATTATTTGGTAGAACTATATTTAAAAGTATTAGGAAATTTATTATATTTCAATTAACAGTCAATATTTGTGCTGTAAGTTTGTCAATTATTGGACCTTTTATTGGTGTTGATACACCAGTTACAGTTATTCAAATGCTGTGGATAAATATGGTTATGGATACATTAGCTGCTTTAGCATTTTCTTTTGAAGCACCATTAAAAGAATATATGTATGAAAAACCCAAAAAAAGGGATGAAAACATAATTAATGAATATATGAAACATGAAATATTTTTTACAGGCATATATTCCACAATATTATGTATATTATTTTTAAAGTTGCCAATATTTCATAAATTATTTAGAAATGGAGATCAATATATTTTAACTGCTTTCTTTGGATTGTTTATTTTTATAAGTATATTTAATAGTTTTAATGCAAGAACACATAGATTAAATTTATTAGCTAATATTTTAAAAAATAAAATGTTTATATTTATAATTGGTTTTATCTTTATAGTTCAAGTTTTATTAATTTATTTTGGTGGTGAATTATTTAGAACTTATGGTTTAACATTCTTTGAATTTCAAATTATGTTTTGGCTAAGTTTTACAGTAGTTCCTGTTGATTTTTTGAGAAAATATTATTTAAGAAAAAAAGGTATTATCGGTGGTGTGTAAATTGACAAGCGGTTAGATTGATGTTATTATATTTAGCATTAAGGGGGAAGTAGTATGTTTTTAGGTGTTGTTGCAACTACAAAAAAAGATATTAATAATCAATCATTAGATAAACGCAGTGATAGAACTATTCACTTATGTGATAGAGCAAATAAGTTAACTACAATTGTTATTCCAAATGCCGACAATTTAACATTTGGGAATTTAATAATTTTAGATCTTAAAGATGACTGTTATAAGTTTGAAAGATTAAAATCATCTTCAAATGTTGATGAAAATTTATTAATTCAATTATATAATTTAATTGAAAATGAAAAATTAATGTTAAAAACAGATGAAGAAATATTTAAAAAGAATTTTGGTGATTTTGGAAAAATAGGAGAAGAAATATTTCATACTTTTTCTAGTAGATATCATTTAATTGAATTATTAAAAACTAAGTTTTATGAATTTTCATTAAAAGTTAATCCAAATAACAACCAATGTTATTTAAAAGTCAATTGCTTAAAAATTATTTGTCAAATGCAATCATCTAATGTTGACTTAAATCAATGGATAACTTTAGCTAAATTGGTTTTAAATTTGACAAATATAAATGATAATTTTGATAAGGAATTATTAATTAATGTAGTAGAATCTTTGATAAATAAATGTGTTGATGACATTGATGGGAACGAATTAAAATTACAACTAGAACAACAATTAAAAGAGAAATTAAATGAATTAAATGGAAAACAAAAAAAATTAGTATAGATTAACTATACTTTTTTTTGATTATTATGGTATAATTTTAATGTAAAGGATGTGAGTAATGAAAAAATATATTTGTCCAATTTGCGGATATGTTTATGATGAAGCAAAAGAAGGCGTAAAATTTGATGATTTGCCAGATGATTGGAAATGTCCATTATGTGGAGCTCCTAAAAGTTTATTCAAAGCAGAAGCTATTGAAGTAGTTGTTGAAGAACAAGAAGAAGAGTTAAGAGAAATGAATTATGGCGAAGTAAGTGCTTTATGTAGTAGTTTAGCTAGTAGTTGTGAAAAGCAATATTTACAAGAAGAAGCAGAGTTATTTAAAAAATTAGCAGATTACTATAATAGTAAAGCAAAGATAGAAGGTAATTTTGAAGATTTAATCAATAAAATAAATAAAGATTTAGATTTAAATTATAAAAAAGCCAGAGAAATTGCTACTACAAAAGAAGATAGAGGATCTTTACGTGTTATCACATGGGGTGAAAAGGTTACGATGATATTAAAATCATTGTTAAATAATGAAATTCCAACCGATAAAAAAATATATGTTTGTGAGGTATGTGGATTTGTGTATATTGGTGATGAAAAACCGGAAATTTGTCCAGTATGTAAAGTACCTAATTTTAAATTAGTGGAGGTAGTAAGATGAGTGAATTAAGAGCCGTTCGTAATTTAAGAATTTGTAGTAAAGATTGTTTATGCTTGTTTGTATGTCCAACTGGAGCTACTGATACAGAAACTGGTCAAATTGATTTTGAAAAATGTATTGGTTGTGGTGCTTGTAGCAAAGCCTGTCCAGCAGGTGCAATTTCAATGGTTCCTTACAAATATCCAAAACAACAAGATAAAGATAACGAAGTAATTGAAAAATTAAGAAGAGTAATTAGTAGTAAGGTTGATCAAGAACAAATTGCTCATTATATTTTTGAAAATAGTAATGACGAAAAAGAAAAGTTACTAGCAAAAATATTAATGAAATCAAACAGATTAATAACAGAAGATTTATATCGTGAAGCAGGATTTATGTTACCTCAAAGTAATAATACTAAAAAATTTTTAGAGGAATTATTAGAAAAAGATAATACCAATAAAGATGCTATTGAAAAATTATTGAAGTTAATAGACTTTAATTAATGAATGTTGTATCGTCAATAAATTGATAATTATTGTATTTTAATAATCTTACTAATCTAAATAGCGCTTCATCCTTGGCTTTAGCTTCTAACATGATATCTAAATTAATATTTTTAACTTTATTTAAAAAAATTATAAAGTCATCAATATTAATATAATCATGGTGGGACCTAAAGTCTTTTTTAGTATTATTTTTAGGAGAAGAAAAATGTATTTTTGGTGTTATTTTCCATGTTTTAAAAATATCATCTAAATATTTATCTATGTCACAAACATTATTGCACATATGATGATGATAGTCTAAAACTAAAGGTATATTTAATTTATTACAAATGTATAAACAATCTAAAATATTATATACTTTATCATCATTTTCAATAGCAATACATTTTTGAATATGTCTAGGCAATTTATAAAAGTTATTAATAAATCGTTTAGTACTGTTTTGTTTGCCTAGAACACTACTTCCAACATGCAATATTATTATTTTGTTTTCTATACTTAATGCATCTAATATTTTATAATGATATTCTAGTATCTCAAATGTATTTTCTAATACTTCTTTTTTTGTACTATTTAAAACACAAAACTGATCTGGATGAACATCAACTCGTATGTTATTTTTTTTAATTTTATTTCCTATTTCTTGATAAATATTTTTATATTTATCAATATAATCAAATATAACATCTTTTTTTGTGGCAAGTGGTATTAGTTTTGATGTTAATCTATAAAAATGAATGTTATTTTTTACATTGTAATCGATAATTTTATTTAAATTATCTAAATTTTCTAGTATTATTTTGTCTATTTTATTTAAATCTTTGCTTTTGTTAAATTCTGTATATGTAATTGTTTTAGAACAACTAATATTTAAAGTGTTTGAAATTGAAACATATCCTAGTCTAATCATTATATCACCATTAATAATATGGCAAAAAAAAATAATTTCATTTACGAAATTATCTTACTAATTGACAATTTGATGTTTCATTATTTTTGCATGAAAACATATCTTGTATGTTTGTTCTTATATCAAATGAATCAGAAGTTAATAATGTTTTGAAGAAATAAATAAATTCTTCTTTATTAAGCGGTAATGAAATTATAAATTGTTCTTGCTGCTTTTTATTTAATGCATTAAAATAAGGTTTGCATTCTTTGGCATATTCTTTAATTCTTTCTATATTCATAAATTATCCCCCTCTTTCGGCGTGATATCTTATCATATGATTTATATTTTGTCAAATTATTATAAAATTTTGTTGTTTACTTTATTTTTTTTTAGTAAAATAATAATTAAGGTGAAGTTTATGAATATTTTTAATTCTTGGCAGTATTGGACAATTCTTTATTTGATATCTTCCATTATATTTGCAAGAACATTTAAAAAAGCAAATAGAAACATGAAAAATGCCGGTTCACTAACAATATTGATTGAATTTTTTACTGCTTTTTTTGCTGTTTTTTTAATTCCATTTTTTGAATTTAAATTTACAACTAATTTAAATATATATTTGATTTTGTTTATTGTTACAATTTTATATGCTTTTACAGATAGATTAAATATTGAAGCAAGATATGGATTAGATCCATCTATTTTTAGTATGCTTAAACAATCTTCTACAGTTTATTTAATTATATTTGGTTTTATATTTTTAAAAGAAGAATTTTTAATTAATAAATTATTAGGTTCAATAGTTATTATACTAGCCAATTTAATCTTATTTTTTGAAAAAGGAAAATTTAAAATCAATAGGTATTATGTTTTAACATTTATATCTAATTTATTATTTGCTATTGCAATGCTTATAAACGTTAATATTTCTGAAAACTTTAATTTAGCTATTTATACAATTTTTACTGTATTGATACCAGCATTTTATATTTTTATTTTTGGTAAACATACAATTAGAGGATTAATAAATGAATTTAATTTATACGATAAAAAATGTTTTGTTTTATCAGGATTTACCTGGTGTTTAATGCTTATTTCGTCTGTAAAAGCTTATCAAGTAGGTAATGTGACCGTTGTAGCTTCTTTATTATCTTTAACAGGCATAATAAATGCCTTAATTGAATACTTTTTTTATCATGATAAAAGTAAATTTAAACAGAAGTTTGTTGCAGCTATATTAACAGTAATAGGGGTTATATTAATAAAAAGTTAGTTTTTGACTAACTTTTTTTCTAGTAACAATACTAAATAATACATAATAACTGCTACTAAACATAGTATTATTGTTCCTGTGATAACTAAATCTAAATTAAATACTTGCGAACCATACATAATTAAGTAACCGATACCTTCTTTTGATACTAAAAATTCTCCCATAATAACTCCAATTAAAGACATACTGATATTCACTTTAAAACAACTAATTATATTAGGCAAAGTGGCAGGTAATATTAATTTCATATATATTTGTCGTTTATTTGCCTTAAAGGTTTGCATTAATTTTACTTTGATTGGATCAACACTAATAAAACCTTGATAAACAGTTATAATTGTAATGATAGTAGATATTAATAATGCCATTACAATAATTGATTGCATACCAGCTCCTACCCATATAATCAATATTGGGCCTAGTGCTACTTTGGGTAGACTATTTAAAACAGTCAAATAAGGATCGATAACTTTAGCAAAAAATTTATTCCACCACATTAAACTTGCTATTAAAATACCTAATAAAGTTCCTAGTAAAAAACTAATAAAAGTTTCATATATAGTTATAAAAATATGATTATATAAATTATTTGCGTTATGTAGACTTATTAAACATTCGATTACTTTTTTAGGAGATGAAAAAATAAAAGGATTAATAATTTTATAATCTGATAATAATTGCCAAATAATAATAAATAGAATTAAAATACCAACTTGCGTTATTTTAATAAAAAGATTATTTCTTTTAATTTTTTTTAAATAATTAATATGCTCTTTAGTCATAATCTATCTCTTTCCATATTAAATCATAATAATAAGCAAATTCTTTTGCCTTCCTATTATTAATTGGCGTACTTTTGTTAGTTAAATTAATGTCAATTATTTTTTTGATTATGCTAGGTCTTTTAGATAATATAATTATTTTGTCGGCCATACTTATTGCTTCAGCTATATCATGAGTTACCATAATAGCTGATTTTTTTTCTTTTTTAATTATATTGTAAACATCATCTGATACTTTAAGTCTAGTTTGATAATCTAATGCACTGAATGGTTCATCTAATAATAATATGTCTGGTTTAGTAGCAAGAGTTCTAATTAAAGCAACTCTTTGTCTCATACCACCTGATAAATTGTTTGGATAACTATTGATAAAATCTTTTAATCCATAAGTGTTTAATAGTTTTAAAACATAATCTTTATTGTTCATTTTATTTATTTCTAAACCCAATAAACAATTATCTAAAACTGTTTTCCAGTTAAATAATGCATCTTGCTGTAGCATATAACCTAATTTGATGTTATCTTTAATTAATATTTCTCCATCGGATTTGTTATCTAAACCAGCTAAAATATTTAAAATAGTACTTTTCCCGCAACCACTTGGCCCTACAATTGCTACAAATTCGTTATCATTTAACTCAAAAGAAAAATTATCGATGGCTTTTGTTTCAGAATTTTTAGTATGATATATTTTACTTAAATTTTTAATTGTTAGGATACTCATTATATAAACTCCTTTCTCATTATTATATTCACGAATGATTAGTTTGGTTATTTGTAAAATAGACTAGAATTTATAATATAAATATGTTAAAATTTAATTATAGGAAAGTGAGTGTATATATGGTCAAGAAATTGTTATTTATAGCATTATGTTTATTATTAGTAGGATGTGGTAGTGTAAGTAATGAAGAATTAGATACAATAAATAATGATATTATTATTTATTTATCCAATAATCAATATGATAATTTAGTATTTAACTATGTCGATTATGAAGATAAAAAAGTTATAGTAGGATTATCAGATAATAGTGTTGAAAAACAAAATGATTTTAAAGAAAAAATAATTGATTCAAAATATATTAAATTTGTACAAAGCGAAATTTTGAATAATGATAAAAATAAAGAATATACAATAAATATTCCTAATTTAGATGATATTACAAAAGTAGTAATTAATACAATGTCACAATATGATAATGTAATAGAAATTACTGACAAAGAAGAAATAGAAAATATATATAATATTTTTTATAATCGAACAACAACTAAAAAAAGTATAAGTAAAAACCCTGAAAATCCTGATGAATTATTTGATATTGTTTTTTTTGATAATGAAAATAATAATATTGACATCTATATCTATACAAAAGAAAATAAATGTTATTTAGAACAAACTAATAATGGTATATATGACACATCTTTAAATGATTTTAATACAATAAAAGAGTATATAAAAACTAATCGGATTGATTAGTTTTTATTAAGAAGTTCATTAATAAATCAATAATTACTTCTTTTTCTTTGGGATTAGATTGTGCTATTAAAATTGTAATGGCAACTAAAGTGTTGTTATCGATTACTTGTTTATTATCCTTATAAAGTATATTATAATAATTCAAAAAATAGATAAATAATGTTGCACCGATTCGTTTATTACCATCGATAAAAACATGATTTTTAATTACTAAATATAATAAATTAGAACATTTTTCTTCTATTGTTGGATATAAATCTTTGCCATCAAATGATTGATAAATATTACCAATAATACCTTTTAATCCTTTATTTCTTTCTAAAGCAAATAAATCACTATCATTATTAAATTTTAAGTCGTTAATTACATTAATACATTCTTCATAAGTTATTATATTATTGTTATTTGTTCCTTTAGGCTTTTTAATTGTTTTATGATCATAATCATCTAATAAATTTAAAGCATTAGAATAATTATTGATTACTTTAATAATTTGCTTTGCTTCGTTACTATCGATATCTTCATCAATTCTACTTGCAATATCGATTAATTTAACCGTTTTTTCTAAATATTCTAATCTTTTATTATTAACAGCATAACCTTTTATTAAATAATCCTTTAATATTTGATTGGCCCACTTTCTAAAAATAATACCATTTTTCGATTTTACTCTATAACCAACAGATATAATCATATCTAGGTTATAATGTTCTACTAAATGAGTTTGTATTTTATTGTTTATAGCACCATGTTTAGTGGTAGTTGCAAAAAATGCAACAACCTCTTTTTTATTAAGTTCCTCACTTAATGCATTTTTAATGTGACGAGAAATAACTGATTTGTCTCGATCAAATAATTTTGCCATTTGTTCTTGCGTTAACCAAACTGTTTCATCTTTTAAATTAACCTCCAATCTAACATTTTGATTGTCGAACAAAATAATTTCATTTTTCATAATATAATCTTCCTTTCATAAATATATTAACACAAAATTAACTAAATTCATATAAAAAATTAATTTTTTGTTAATTTCACACAATTTATACTAATATTTACACAAACAAGATAATAAAATAATTTATTTTGTATATAAACCGTGTTATAATTATAATGGAGGCGGAATAATGAAAAAAATATTTGTAATTAATCTTGGCTCAACTTCCACTAAAGTTGCTTATTTTGAAGATGACAAATGTGTCATTAAAGACTCAATTAAACATGATTCTGGAGAAATAAGAAAATTTGATAGTATTTGGGATCAATTTGATTTCAGAAAAAATGCAATTGATGCATTTATGAAAGACCATAATATTGATGTTAAAAAACTAGATGCTATTGTAACTAGAGGAGGACACACTGAACCATTAACTAGTGGTGTTTATAGAATAAATACCAAAATGCTAGAACAATCTAGAAGTATGAAGTATGGAAATCACCCAACAGATTTAGGCTTGCAGTTAGCTAATGAATATTCTAAAGAAGGACCAATACCTTTTACAGTTGATCCTCCTTGTACTGATGAATTTGAACCTTTAGCTCGTTATAGTGGTTTAAAGGAAATTGAAAGATTATCAAGATTTCATGCTTTAAATCATAAAGCTGTAGCTAGACAATTTGCTGAAGATCACAATAAAAAATATGAGGATTTAAATTTAGTAGTATGTCATATGGGTGGTGGAACATCCGTAGCTGTTCACAAAAATGGTAAATTGATTGATGGTGATAATGGTTTAGATGGAGATGGACCATTTTCTACTGATAGATCATGTGGTTTGCCAGTTGGCCAATTAATTAAAATGTGTTATAGCGGTGAATATACATATGAGCAAATGAAGAAAAAAATAAAAGGCTTTGGCGGCTTAATGAGTTACGTTAATGAAACTGATGTAACTAAAATAGAAAAAAGAGCTTTTGAAAATGGTGAAGAAGAGTGCAAAGAAGCTTTAGATGCAATGTGCTATCAGACAGCAAAAGAAATAGGTGCTATGGCTACTGTTGTAAATGGTAAAATTGATGCTATTTTAATAACTGGTGGTATTGCCAATTCTGAATATTTAATGAATCAAATTAAAAAAAGAGTTGAATTTATTGCACCTGTATACTTATATCCTGGAGAATTAGAAATGGAATCTTTAGGAAAAAATGTATATAAAGCATTAATTGGTGAAGTTGAAATTAAGGAATTATAGGAGGGAATATGTTTAGAAAATTTAGTGAAATTGAAGATTATATTGTAAAAAATAATATTGTAAAAACTATAGCTTTAGCTAATGCTGAAGATGAACATGCTTTAACTGCTGTTGTAAATGCCAAAAGAAAAAATATTGCTAAAGCAATATTAATTGGTAATGTTGAAAAAATTAAAGAAATACTTACAAAATTAAATGAAAATATCGATGATTACGAATTTATTCCTTGTTCTGATGAGTTGGAATCAGCTAAAATAGCTATTAAGTTAGTAAGAGAAAAAAAAGCTGATATTCCTATGAAGGGATTGATGATGACTTCATCATTTATGAAAGCTGTTTTAAATAAAGAAGAAGGTTTAATAAGTAATGGTAATATATTAAGCCAAGCTTCTTTATTAGAGTTTGATGAAGAAAATAGATTTATGATTATAAGTGACTGTGCAGTAAATATTAGTCCTAATGTAGAAGATAAAATTAAAATAACAAAAAATACTATTAAATTTGCCCATATCTTAGGTATTGAAAAACCTAATATTGGAGTATTATCTGCTTTAGAAAAAGTAAACCCTAAAATTCAAAGTACTGTAGATGCTGAACAAGTAGCAGAATATAAAGATTTTGATGGCATTGGTAGCATTGCAGGGCCACTTGCATTAGATATAGCAATTTCTAAAGAAGCTGCAATTCATAAAGGCATTAATAACGAAGTTTGTGGTAATGCTGATATATTGATTGTACCTGATTTACCATCTGGTAATATTTTTACAAAAGCATTAGTATTCTTTGCTCATTTAAAAGTTGCGGGAACTTTATTAGGAACTGATAGTCCAGTTATTATGACAAGTAGATCAGACACAGAAGATGATAAATATTTATCAATCTTGATGGCAATATTTCAAGCAAAATAAAAAGCCTAGAACAAGGCTTTTTTGTGGATAATTTTAAGCTTTTTTAAATCTATTTCTAACAAGTGGTGTTACTACATAGTCATCAAATAGCATCATAACATTAGACCAAATAAAGCATGCTATCACGAATACAATTGCCATTGTACCATAACTCATTTCTGGGAATAAATATGGTAACAAGAATACAAATACTATGTGGCAGCAATAGAAATATAATGATAATTTACCAAGATATGCACTTAGATGATTATCAAATATTTTTGAAATTAAATCTTTTTGTACTAACATGATTATTGTAAATGGAATTATAAACGCATTATTAGCAAATTCACTCCACTTGATTCCGTTCCAAATTGTATAAACGAAATATACAATTAATAAAGCATTTAAGATCGTGAATGTTAATGTCATGCCTTTACTAAATGTTTTCTTTTTAAAATAATCAACTACAAAATACATTAAACAACCAACACACATACCAGCTGCAACACGTAATAAGTTATTAGGAATTCCCAACCAACCAGTAGTTGTTCTTAAGAAATCAGCGCCTTGATTTAATCTAGCATACCCATAAGAACCGATAATTACTAATGGGCAAAAGAATGCTATAAAGAAATCTTCATTTTTAACTAGTACATAGTAAATAAGAACACTTACTATTAAAATTGCTGAGATATACCATAATGGTCCATTCCATAATGGTGATACATTTCCTTCATTAATAAATTGAACAAGTTGTTCAGTAGTTTTTTGTTCATTATAACCAACTAATCCTAATTGGAATAATCCTAAAAATTCGAACATAGAACCAGCTAATAAACTTGGAATTTTACTTAATGGAGTTCCTGCAATCCAATTTCTAACGATAAATGCAAATGTTACACCACCTAATAGAGCTGGATACAAACCTAACCATCTTTTTCCAGTGTAAGCCCAAGCTTGTTTTGCAGGTGATACACCATCAATTAATCCTTTTGCTTTTTTTCTTTGATATTATAACATCATAAAGTAACCACTCAAGAATAAAAACAAGCCTAAAATTCTTCCACCACTCATAATGAAGTCTTCTGAACTAATTTTACCAGCCCATGCAAAGCTATTAAAGTGTCCAAAAGCTACGGCAATAGTAAAAATAAATCTCCAGAATTCGACTGCATTATTTTTCTTTTTGACTGTTGTTTTTGCTTCAGCCATGATCTAAAACTCCTTCCCAGTAGATATGCTATCTCACCATTATAATAATATCATACAGAAAAATTAAAATCAATATGTTTTTATTTAAAATTATGTTATAATTAAAATAGGTGGTAGAATGAAAAAGATTTTATTGCTATTTTTGGGAATGTTTCTTATTGCGTTAGGAACAGTTATAAATACAAAAACAAATTTAGGAAATTCAGCTATTGGATCGTTGCCTTTTGTTTTAAGTAAATTATCTAATTTAAGTTTAGGTGTAATGACAAATATTGTATATGCAACTTTTATTATATTACAAATTATTATTTTAAAAGAAATTAATAAAAAAATAGTACTACAAATACCTATAACTATTTTGTTTGGAGTACTAATCGATATAATAAATTACTTTTGGTTTATTAATGTTAATAGTATTTATGCTTCTTTTGTATTGTTATTTTTTAGTATAACTTTTATTTCATTTGGTATGTTTATTGTATTAAAACTTAATTTGGTATATAATACGCCTGATGGATTGGTAAAAGCCATATCAACTAGATT
The DNA here is from genome assembly GCA_944372195.1 of uncultured Bacilli bacterium. Classification (GTDB taxonomy): domain Bacteria; phylum Bacillota_I; class Bacilli_A; order RF39; family UBA660; genus Faecisoma. Next base: position 13,242 of record CALVYK010000003.1, on the reverse strand, counting down.
TAAATTAAAAAATGGCACTTCAAAAAATTTGTTGGACTTTATAGTAGTTTTAATTAGTATAATAATTTCTTTAATAAGTTTTAAGTCATTACAAGGGGTAGGAATAGGAACTATTTTAGCAGTTATATTTATCGGTAGATTTATATCTTTATGGGAAAAATTATTAGGAGGTAAGTTATGATTGAAATGATTAAATCTTATTTAAGAAGAGGTGATGGATTGCCATCAAAAGAAAAAGCAAGGGAAAAAGTTTTAATTGCCTTAGAAATTATTTTAGTTATTTTGTTAATTTTAGAGTTGACAAATATTGTTGATAGGAATATAGTTAACGCGGCGTTCATCCCAGCATTAATTATCTATGCATTTATAAATTTATTTAAAAATGTTGAACGGGCTAAAATAATATCATTTATCTTTATTTTAATTATTTCTATAGCAATATATGTATTTGCAATTACGGTATTATAAGTATATATAGTTATATACTTTTTAATTGTCATAAATTAAGTAAAATTATTTTTAAATCTTGAAGATTTTGTTTAGATATTATATAATTATTGAGGAATATATAGGAGGATGTTATGAAGTATACAAAAGATATAGAAAAAATGTGTTATGTAAGAAAAGGTGTTGACCACGGCCCAGCGCCTATTCCAGAGGAAGGTAAATGGATTAAAGCAAAAGAAATAACAGATATTTCTGGGTTAACCCATGGTATTGGATGGTGTGCTCCTCAACAAGGCGCATGTAAATTAACTTTAAATATTAAAAATGGCATTATAGAAGAAGCATTAGTAGAAACAATAGGATGCTCTGGTATGACGCATTCGGCTGCTATGGCTGGCGAAATATTAGTAGGTAAAACGATATTAGAAGCTTTAAATACCGATTTAGTTTGTGATGCTATTAATACGGCTATGAGAGAATTATTTTTACAAATTGTTTATGGTAGATCACAATCAGCTTTTTCTGAAGGTGGATTAGATATTGGTGCAGGTTTAGAAGATTTAGGAAAAGGACACAGAAGTCAAGTTGGAACTATTTATTCAACTAAAGCTAAAGGGCCAAGATATTTAGAATTAGCCGAAGGGTACATTGTTGAAATAGGCTTAGATGAAAACGATACTATTATTGGTTATAAATACGTTAATTTAGGTAAAATGATGGATAATATTAAAGCTGGTATTGAACCTGTGGAAGCAATTGAAAAAGCTAGCGGTACATATGGTAGATTTGATGAAGCTGTTAAAAAAATAGATCCAAGAGAGGAGTAATAAAGTGATTAGTTTTGAAAATTATGATAGAAGAATAGAAAAAATAAATGAAGTATTAAAAAAATATAATATCAAAGATTTAGAAGAAGCAAGACAAATTTGTTTAGATAGAGGATTTGATCCTGTTAAAATTACTAAAGAAATTCAACCAATTTGTTTTGATGATGCATGTTATGCTTATACTTTAGGAGCAGCAATCGCTATTAAAAAAGATTGTAAAGATGCAGTAAGTGCAGCTAAAGCAATCGGTGAAGGGTTACAAGCTTTTTGTATACCAGGTTCGGTTGCCGAAGATAGAAAAGTAGGTTTAGGTCATGGTAATTTAGCTGCTATGTTATTAAGTGAAGAAACTAAATGTTTTGCCTTTTTGGCTGGTCATGAATCTTTTGCAGCTGCAGAGGGTGCAATTGGAATTGCTAAATCAGCTAATAAGGTCAGAAAACAACCTTTAAAAGTAATACTAAATGGGTTAGGTAAAGATGCTGCTCAAATTATTTCACGAATTAATGGTTTTACATATGTTAAAACTGATTTTGACTTTTATACAGGTAAATTAAAAATAGTAGAAGAAATAAAATATTCTGATGGTGAAAGATCTAAAGTATTATGTTATGGTGCTAATGATGTAAGAGAAGGCGTTGCTATTATGCATCATGAAAATGTCGATGTATCTATTACAGGTAATTCAACTAATCCAACTAGATTTCAACATCCAGTAGCAGGAACATATAAAAAAGAAAGAATTGAATTAGATAAGAAATATTTTTCAGTTGCTTCAGGTGGTGGAACAGGTAGAACATTACATCCAGATAATATGGCAGCCGGTCCTGCTTCATATGGTATGACTGATACAATGGGGAGAATGCATTCTGATGCACAATTTGCTGGATCTTCTTCAGTACCAGCCCATGTTGAGATGATGGGATTTATTGGTATGGGTAATAATCCAATGGTAGGAGCTACTGTAGCTACAGCCGTTGCAGTGATGGAATCAAAATAAAAAAAGTTATTCAATTCGAATAACTTTTTATTTTGAATATGAATTATTAACTAATTTATCAAATGGAGCTCGTTTATCTAATTGACCAGCACTTTCAGCTATTTCTTGAATATGATTAAAATTTTCTTCAGTTATGTAAGTAGTTGTAAACCAAGAATCAATATTTTTATATCGATCAATAATTATTTCTAAATCACTTTTAGAGATATCTGGGAAGTAATCTAAAATAACTTCAGCTATATCTTTAGAATCATGACTATGAACATAATCTAATCCTTTTTGTATAGCCTTAGTAAATCCTTCAATTACATCAGGATTACTTTCAATATAACTTTTTTTAGTATTGTAAGCGGTATATGGCACAACACCACCCAATTCACCTAAAGAAGCTACAACATAACCATAACCTTGTTCTTCTAGTTGTAAAGCATTTGGTTCAAATAAAGATACAAAATCACCATTACCTCCGATAAATGCTCCTGACATAGCCGCAAATTCAATACTAGTATCAATAGTTAAATCATTTTTAGGGTCGATACCTGCTTCTTTTAAGGTATACTCTAAAGTCATTTCTGGCATACCACCAATTCGACCACCAATTATAGTTTTACCTTTCAAATCTTCTAATGTAAAATCTTCTATTTTTTCTCTTGATACGATAAAGCTGCCATCTCTTTTAGTAAGACCTGCAAAGTTAACTAAATAATCTTCTTGGCCTTGATTATAAATATAAATAGTTGCTTCACTTCCACAAAATCCAATCTGAACATCTCCAGATAAAACAGATGCAGCCACCTTATCAGCTCCAGGAACTAATAATAATTCTACATCTAATCCTTCTTCTTCAAAATAACCTAATGCATGAGCTACATACTGAGGAGCATAAAAGATACTATGGGTAACTTCAGCTACTTTAACCTTTTTTAAATTACTTTCTTCTTTGTTAAAAAGTAGAAAAACAAATACACCAACAATTAAAATAATAATTATTGGAATAATTACTTTTTTCATCAAATTCTCCTTTCGTTTTATTTTATTCTAAAATAAATAATGTGTTAATAAAAACACTAAGAACTAAGTCTTAATGTTTTTTGTTTTGTCAATTTTTGGCATATTTCAAAATCGATTGTTCTAAATTCTTTAGAAGCACTTAAAACTTTAATTCGAACATTATCACCGATTTGATAACAATCTTTTGTTTTTCGTCCCTTTACAATAAATAAAGTAGGATCAAATTGATACAAATCACCTTTAATATCATATATTTTTACATGACCTATAATATTATTAACTTCAACAGTTATTCCTGAAGCTGAAATATTAATTATTTTACCATTAAAGTATTCACCAATATGATCTTCCATATATTCAGCCATTTTCATCATATTAGCTTCTCGTTCTGCTTCTATAGCCTTTACTTCTTTCATCGAAGCTTGATTACTCACATCGTTTAAAATAGTTTCTAATTCTTTTAATTCTTCTTGTGTTATATTTGGGTCGTTATATTTATCGATTAAAATATGAACCATTAAATCACATAATCTTCTAATAGGGGATGTAAAGTGAGTATAATTATCAAATGATAGAGCAAAGTGACCAAGATTGTAATCTGAATATCTTGCTTTTTTCATACCTCTTAAGATGAAATTTGAAATTATTTTAAAATTTTCATCACACGAAAATTTCTTTAAGATTCCTTGAATAATTTTGGGATTATCAAAACTTCTAACACTAGGAATTTTATAATGAATAATTCTTAAAAAATCTAATACTTTTTTTAATACTTCTTCATCAGGAATTTCATGAACACGATAGATAAACGGCATCCAACAATAATTAGTCGCAACAGTTTGATTAGCTAATAACATAAAATTTTCAATTATTTTTTCAGCAGTTCTTTGATTGTTTATAACAAATTCTAAAGGTTTACCATTTTCATCTAATGATATACTTAGATCATTACTTTGAAAATTTATGTATCCTTTTTCTTGGATATTTTTACTTAATATTATACTTAATTGTTGCGCTAATCTTAAATTTTCAATAAATGGTTCATAAGTTGGTATAATTTTATTTTCTTCTAATATTTTATTAACTTCAGAATATTTCATTTTTTTCTTTGAATTAATAACACTTTTTACAATTTGATAATCGACGATATTACCGTTTTGATCTATTTCCATAATACATGATTTTGTTAATCTATCGACATTGGGATTTAATGAACAAATACCATTTGATAATGATTTATCAATCATAGGAATTACGGAGTTTAACATATAAACACTAGTACCTCTTTGATAAGCGTCTTTAAATAAAGCACTGCCATATTTTATATAATGTGATACATCAGCTATATGAACACCTAAAACATAATTTCCTTTTTCATTTATTTCTATACTTATAGCATCGTCCATATCTTTAGTGTTATCGCAATCAATTGTATAAATTAATTTATCTCTTAAATCCAATCTATCTTTTAAATCTTCTTCTTTTACTTCATGAGGTATTTTTTCTAATTCTTCAATTGTATCTTGACTAAAACTTAAACAAAATGTATTTTTTATAGCAATATGCTTTAAGTCAATGTCAGGATCATCTTTATGGCCAATTATTTCCACAATATTGCCACATAATCCATCATTTTTAAGTCTTACTAAAACTCTTGAACCCTCAACTAATTTTTTAGTTTCTTTATCTGGTATATCAATGAAGCAATTTCCACCATACATTTTAAATTTATTGTTAGTAAACTCACAAACTACTAGATTATCAAATCTTTTAATTATTTTTCTTACTTTTGCTTGTTTAGTTTCATTATCAATTAAAAACAAACATAAGTCATTATTCAATGCATAATTTAGATCATTTGGATGAATTTGATATTTGTCTTTATCAAAATAAAAAACACCACAACCGTTTTTACAGATTTTTATTTTGCTTACCAAGCAATTATTAGGAATCTTTTGGAATATCCCATTAGATTCGACAATAATTCCTTGTTCTTCTAAAAACTGTAATTGATTGTATAGTGTTTCATCATCGATATTTAATATTTTTTTAATTTCTTTGAAAGTATATTTTTTGCTTTCTAAAAATAGTTCTTTTAACTCATTCATAAGTATTACCCCTAACTAATTTAAATATATCATATATTTAATAAATGTTCAATATTTTTAAATAAATTATGTTATAATTATTTAAGGTGGTTTTATGAATTTAGATACATTAAATGATAGACAAAAAGAAGCTGTAAATATAACTGAAGGTCCTTTATTAGTTTTAGCTGGGGCAGGAAGTGGTAAAACAAAAGTGTTAACTACAAAAGTAGCCAAATTAATATTAGATAATAAAGTTGCTCCATCTAATATTTTAGCCATCACTTTTACTAATAAAGCAGCTAAAGAAATGAAAGAAAGAATTTTAAACATGGTTGGTCCAATAGGATATCAAATTCAAATATCAACTTTCCATTCCTTTGGGTTAAGTATATTAAAAAAACATTACGATAAATTAAAATTAAGTAAAAATTTTACTATTTTAGATAGTGATGACACTAGTATTTTAATTAAAAATATTTTAAAAGATATAAACTCCGATGAAAACTATAAAGCTATTAAAAATATTATAAGTAATAATAAGAACGCTTTAATAGATAGTTATGAATTTGAAAGATTTGTGGCTAACGATTATGATGAATTAGTTTTAGATATTTATAGAAGATATGAAAATAGATTAATTAAAAATAATAGTGTTGATTTTGATGATCTATTAATGTTGCCTATTGTTTTATTTAGAAAACATCCCGAAATATTAAAAGAATATCAAGAACAATATAAATATATTTTAATTGATGAATATCAAGATACAAATGAAGCTCAATATTTATTAACTAAAATGATAAGCGCAAAATATAAAAATATTTGTGTAGTGGGTGATGATAGTCAATCTATTTATTCATGGCGAGGATCTAATTATAAAAATATATTAAATTTTGAAAAAGATTATCCAAATTGTAAAACAGTTTATTTAGAACAAAATTATAGATCAACTAAAACAATTATTAATGCTTCAAATGATTTAATTAAAAATAATGTTAATCGAAAAGATAAAAATTTATGGACGGATAATGAAGAGGGCGTTAAAATAGAATATAAAAGAGCTACTGATGAAAAAGATGAGGCATTTTATGTTGTAAATGAAATTAATAAGTTATTAGATAATGGTTCTAAACTAAGTGATATCGCAATTCTTTATAGAACAAATGCACAATCACGTAATTTAGAAGATGAATTATTATTAAATAATATTCCTTACAAAGTAGTAGGCAGTGTATATTTTTATAATCGTAAAGAAATTAAAGATTTAATGGCTTATTTGAAATTAATTTATAATAAAGATGATGATGTTAGTTTAACTAGAATAATTAATGTTCCAAGAAGAAAAATTGGTAAAGTTACGATTGATAAATTAATAAAAAAAGCCAATGATTTAAATTGCTCAATGTATGATGCAATTGATTCGGGTAAAGAATTAGAATTTAAGAATATAATATCTTACTTAAGAGAAAATAAAGACAATTATACTTTAACTAAATTTATTGATTTAATATTAGAAAAAACAGGTATTATTAAAGAATTGGAAGAAGAAAATACAATTGAAGCTCAAACTAGAATAGAAAACTTAAATGAATTTAAATCTATTGCTTATCAATTTGAAGAAAACTATGGTATAATTAGTTTAGAAGATTTCTTAAATGAAATAAGCTTAGTTGCTGATATAACTGAATATAAAGATAATGAAAGTGTAACATTGATGACAATTCATTCTGCTAAAGGGTTGGAATTTGATAATGTATTTATTGTTGGAATGGAAGAAAGCATATTCCCACATTTTAATTCATTTGAAAGTAATGACCAAATGGAAGAGGAAAGAAGATTATGTTACGTTGCAATTACAAGAGCTAAGAAAAGATTATGGCTAGTAAACGCTTTATCTCGTACTATATATGGTAATAGAGTGAGTAATAAAGAAAGCAGATTCATTAAAGAAATTGATTCAAAATATTTCAATACCACTCAAAATAATATTAAAGTGAATAATGTTGATGATAGTGTAGAATATAGTATTGGTGAACATATTTACTTTGATATGTATGGCGAAGGTGTTATAGTTGGCATAAAAGATAAAGTATTAACTGTAGCATTTAAACATCCATATGGTATTAAAATGTTGATAAAAGGTCATAAAAAAATAAGGAAGGTGTAAATATGTGGACAAACTTATGGAATAATATTAATAATTGGTTTATTGAAATTACTAAAAATATTAAAGACTTTTTTTTAGAGAATAGTCGCAATCCGTTTTTATGGATAGGAATTATAATAATAGGTTTATTAATATTTGAATGGGTCTATAGATCTTTACATCGTGATTAGGAGGAATTTATTATGGATTTAAAAAAATTGTACGAAGATATTGATCAATATATATCTAAAGAAGTTATTTTAGAAGGATGGATTAGAAATCATAGAAAGCAAAAAGAATTTGGATTTATTGATTTTTATGATGGAACTTGTTTTAAAAGCATTCAGATTGTTTACGACAATAAATTGTCTAATTTTGATTATATATCTAAATTAAGAGTTGGATGTGCAATTAAAGTAATAGGTACATTATCTAAATCTTTAGGCTCAGGTCAAGATTATGAAGTGGTAGCTAAAGATGTTATTTTGTTGGGTGATTGCCCAGAAGACTATCCAATTCAACCAAAAAGACATACTAGAGAATTTTTAAGAGAAATGGCTTATCTAAGACCACGTACTAATTTGTTCCAAGCGGTATTTAGAGTAAGAAGTGTTGCTGCATATGCTATTCATAATTACTTTCAAAATAATGGTTATGTATACTTTCATGCACCAATTATTACAGCTAGTGATTGCGAAGGAGCTGGAGAAATGTTCCAAGTAACAACTTTAGATTTAAATAGGGTAAATGGGAAACCAGATTATAGTAAAGATTTTTTTGGAAAACCTGCAAATTTAACTGTGTCTGGTCAATTACAAGCTGAAACATTTGCTTTAGCTTATAAGAAAACTTATACTTTTGGCCCAACTTTTAGAGCAGAAAATTCTAATACTAAAACACATGCTTCTGAATTTTGGATGATCGAACCAGAAATAGCATTTTGTGATTTGAAGCAAGATATGGATATTATGGAAGAAATGCTTAAATATGTAGTTAAATATGTCTTAGAAAATTGTCCATCAGAAATGCAATTTTTAGATCAATTTGTAGAAAAAGGATTAATTGATAAGTTAAATAAATTAGTTGATTCTAAATTTATTAGAATTACTCATGAAGAAGTAATTAAAATATTAAAAGAAGCTAAGGTTGATTTTGAATTTAAACCAGAATATGGTGAAGATATTGCTAAAGAACATGAAAAATATATTACTGAATATTTTAACGGACCAGTGTTTATTACCGATTGGCCTAAAGATATTAAAGCCTTTTATATGAAAACTAATCCAGATGGTAAAACAGTTGCCGCTGTCGATTTAGAAGTGCCAGGAGCTGGTGAATTAATGGGTGGTTCTCAAAGAGAAGAAGACTACGATAAATTAATTAATAGGATGCATGAATTAAATATGCCAATAGAAGGTATGGAATGGTACTTAAATTTAAGAAAATTTGGCGGTTGTGTTCATTCAGGATTTGGCATGGGATTTGAAAGATTGTTAATTTATTTAACTGGTGTTGAAAACATACGTGATGTAATACCTTATCCTCGTACACCAGGAAATTGCGAATATTAATATAATAATATTATTTTAGATTATGATTTTTATCAATAGCTAACTTTAATAATTTTATGTATTATAAAAAGTATATAATATTAATTTTTAATCAAACTATATGTGAAAGGATGATTATATGAAAAAATTAATATGTATACTTTTTTTATTTTTATTAGTAGGATGTAATGACTTATCTAACACACCAACAAAAAAAACCGAAGAATTTTTAAAAAAATATCAAACTTTAGATAATAGTGTATTAACCGATTTAAATAATGTAGTCAATGAAAGTGATTTAAATGAATCACAAAAAGAAAAATATATTGATATAATGAAAAAACATTATCAAAATTTAAGTTATGAAATAAAAAATGAAGTAATGGATGGCGATGAAGCAGTTGTAACAGTAGAAATATCTGTAACTGATTTTAAAAGAGTATTAGATGAAGCTAACAATTACATGAATGATAACAAAGAACAATTTTATGAAAATGGAGAATATAGTGCATCAAAATTTAATGATTATAAACTAGAAAAATTAAAAGAAGCAAAAGAAAAGGTAAGATATACGATAGAAATTAATTTAACTAGAATAAATGATAAATGGAGTGTTGAAAAATTAGATAAAGATACTTACGATAAAATAAATGGTGTGTATAATTACTAAAAAAACTTTGAAATTTCAAAGTTTTTATTTTACTATATTATTCATAAATCCATTAAAAACATATTTTGTTTCATTAACAACGACAAATGCATCTTTATCAATATTTCTAATTATTTTACGTAAATGATTAAATTTTTTATTATTTATCTCAATAAATAACATGTATTTTTCTTGATCTTTATTTTTACCTTCAACATCAATTACAGTAACTCCATATCCTTCATTTCTTAATTTATCTACCATTTTAGGATAGGCACTATCAGTTATTATTTGAACGTTCAAATTTCCGGAAATAAATTTTTGAGATAAAACACCACCGATATAAGTACCTGTAGCAAATCCTAAAGCATAAAAAATAGCTATCCAAATACTAGTTTCATCGGTGTTTAAAGCTTCTTTTACGATTATAAACCAAATTAAAACTTCAAAAAATCCAACTAAACTAGCATATAAATTTTTACCTTTAACAGTAATCATCGTTCTTAATGTGCCCAATGATACATCTAAGATTCTAGCAAAAAAAATTTTTAAACATAATAAAAATAGTTCCATTAAGTATCACCATTTTTATTATGTGTTTTTTTTAAAAATATTTACTATATTTTTGACTTTTTATCAATATAATGATAATATAATATAGAGGTGAAGATATGAAGAAAATATTTTTAGTTTTGTTGCTGTTGATACCAATAAGTGTTAATGCATTAAATATAAACATTAATGGCGAAGTAAAAGAAGGTCAAGAAATACAAGGAAGCTCAGTTTTATTAGGAAACTATGTTGAAAATAATAGTAAAGTTGCTGGCTTAGATATGACACTTGGAAATACGATAAAGTATGATGGTGAAAGTGAATACTTACTATCAGTTGGAAACAATATAGAAGTAAATGGAACAGTAAAAAACGATGGCTTTATATTTGGCAATGTTGTTAATTTTAATGAAAATAGTGTAATTGAAAGAGATTTATTGGTTTTAGCTAACAATGTTACAATATCTGGAACTATAAAAAAAGATGTTACAATTTATGCTGCAACCGTTACTATAAATGGTAATATAGAAAATCTTAATATTAAAGCAAATGAAATAATTATTGAAGGCGCTAATGTAAATAATTTATCATATAATGAAGATGCTATTATCGAAATAAATGATTCACAAATTAATACTACAAATCTAACTGAAAAAATAGCAAGTGAAATTACAATTCAAGAAAAAATTATGAATTTTATTTATAATTTGGGTGGTATTTTAGTTATTTTCTTGGCATTATATTTAGCTGCACCAAAATTATTCAAAAAAATTGAAAACAATAACAATAATATAAAAGTGTTAAATTTATTTTCTATGTTTGGATTTGGAGCTCTTTCATTAATTTTAATACCAATAATATTTATATTATTGTTGACTATTGCATTTTGCATTCCTTTAGCTATTTTATTATTAATTTTATATGTTTTAGCTATATGGTTATCTAGTATTTTTACTGGTTATTTGTTAGGATATATAATATGGACAAAATTAATAAAAAAAGAAAACAATCCATTATTAATTGGTTTAGTTGGTATTGTTGCTTTAAATTTATTAGGTATTGTTCCAATTATAGGTGCTTTAATAACTTTAATTAGTATAATGATTGGTATGGGAGTTATTTTACAACAGTTTAAAAGAGATAAGTAATTTAGTTTACTTGTTTTTTTTAAAAGTATTAAAAATATTAAAAATTGCATATAATGAAATAAAATTAGTTATTTTATATTGACATTTTATTTCATTATATGCTATAATCAAATCGTTGTCGAAATTTATGGAGAAATACCCAAGTCTGGTTGAAGGGACCGGTCTTGAAAACCGGGAGGTCGGAAACGGCGCGGGGGTTCGAATCCCTCTTTCTCCGCCATTTTGATTTATATCGCGGGATGGAGCAGCTTGGTAGCTCGTCGGGCTCATAACCCGAAGGTCGTAGGTTCAAATCCTTCTCCCGCAACCAATGGTTCCGTGGTGTAGTGGTTATCACGTCTGCCTGTCACGCAGAAGATCGCGGGTTCAAGTCCCGTCGGAACCGCCATTTATTTTTGGCTTCATAGCTCAGTCGGTAGAGCAAAGGACTGAAAATCCTTGTGTCGGTGGTTCGATTCCACCTGAAGCCACCATTTATTAGGTTATGTCATGCGCTCGTAGCTCAGTTGGATAGAGTGTTTGGCTACGAACCAAAAGGTCAGGGGTTCGAATCCCTTCGAGCGCACCATATATCGGGAAATGGCTCAACTTGGTAGAGCACTTGGTTTGGGACCAAGGGGTTGCAGGTTCAAATCCTGTTTTCCCGACCATTTTATTAATAAACCTAGCAATAGGTTTTTTATTTTTAAATAAAGGAGAAATTATAATGTTTTATAGAAATACTTATATGGAAGTATATTTAGATAACATTAAATATAATGTTGAGCAAATAATAAAACAGCGACCTAATTATAAATATTATTTTGGTGTTGTTAAAGCTGATTGTTATGGTCATTATAGTAATAAAGTAGTAAAAAAAATTATAGAAGGTGGATGTAATTATTTAGCTGTATCAAGTTTAGAAGAAGCCTTAATGATTAGAAAAGATTTTAAAAAAATCCCTATTCTATGTTTAGGTATAATTGGTGAAAAGTTTATTGATATATGTGAGAAAAATAACATTACAGTTACAATTTCTAATTTAGATTATTTAAAAAAAATTGAAAATAAGGTTACTAATATTAAAGTACATATAAAAATAGATACTGGTATGCATCGATTAGGTATGAATAATAAATTAGAAATAGAAGAAGTTTATAATAGAATTATAAATTCTGATAAAATTTATTTAGAAGGAGTATATTCGCATATTTATGAAGCAACAAATAAAAAAAATACTGAAAAACAAATTAATAAATTTGTAGAACTAACTGAAAACTTAAAAGATATTCCAATAATTCATTTTTTTGCCAGTGAAGCCACTATGTTATATAACAAGCCTGATTTTATAAATGGCTGTAGATTAGGATTAATTATGTATGGATTTGGTAATAATTTAAAATCTACATTTAAATTGATAAGTGAAGTAATTCAAATAAATAAATTAGATGTGAATGAAACGTTAGGATATAATGGAATATATAAAGCTTCAAAAAAAGAATTAATAGCAGTTATTCCAATTGGTTATGCTGATGGTATTATAAGAGCGAATACAGGAAGATATGTTTATATCAATAACAAAAAATATAAAATAGTAGGTAATATATGTATGGATATGTTATTTGTTAAAGTAGATAATACTATTCATGTTGGTGATAAAGTTGAAATAATAAAAGATAATAATCATGTAAAAGAAATTGCTAAACATTTAAATACAATTGAATATGAAGTTATATGTAATATAGGTAAAAGAGTGCCAAGAATTTATTTGAGTTTCGGTAAAAATAATAGTTGACACAAAAAAATCAGAGACTGTGGAAAACTTTCTCTGATTTTTGCTTTA
>CALVYK010000002.1 GCA_944372195.1 uncultured Bacilli bacterium | reverse complement strand
AATTCACCTAATTTATGTCCAACCATATCTTCTGTTACATAAACAGGAATGAATTCTTTACCATTATGAACAGCAAATGTGTGTCCAATAAATTCAGGAAAAATTGTTGAACGGCGAGACCATGTTTTTATAACTTCTTTTTTTCCACTTTCGTTAACTGCTTTAACTTTCTTCATTAAACTTTCATCAACGAATGGACCTTTTTTTAGACTTCTTGCCATCTAATCAATCCTTTCAATTATTTTTTACGACGACGTACTATTAACTTGTCGCTAGCTTTTTTGTTTTTACGAGTCTTATAACCAAGTGCTGGTTTACCCCAAGGTGTAACTGGACCTTTTCTACCGATTGGAGCTCTACCTTCACCACCACCATGTGGGTGATCGTTAGGGTTCATAACTGATCCACGAACGGTTGGTCTTATACCCATATGTCTTTTTCTTCCTGCTTTACCGATACTAACTAATTCGTGATCTTCGTTTCCTACTTCACCAATTGTAGCTCTATTAGTAGCTATTACTTTTCTAACTTCGCCACTTGTTAATCTTAATAAAGCGTATTTTCCTTCAAATCCTAAGATTTGTACTGAACTACCAGCTGATCTAGCTAATTGCCCACCTTTACCAGCTTTTAATTCAACATTATGTACCATTGTTCCTTCTGGAATTTTGTTAAGTGGTAAGTTGTTCCCAACTTTAATATCAGCGTTTTCTCCTGATTCAATTTGCATACCAACTTTTAATCCTTTAGGAGCAATTATGTATCTTTTTTCACCATCAGCATAGTTAATCAAAGCGATATTTGATGTTCTGTTTGGATCGTATTCGATTGAAGCAACTGTTCCAATAACATTATCTTTATCTCTTTTGAAATCGATAATTCTATATTTTCTTTTTGCTCCACCACCACGATGTCTAACAGTTATTCTACCTTGATTATTACGTCCGCCTTTTTTAGTTAAGGTAATAGTCAATGATTTTTCTGGAGTAGTTTTTGTGATTTCGTCATTAACTAATTTTGACATACCACGTGTTCCATTAGTCATTGCTTTATATGTTTTAACTGCCATAGTTTCCTCCTTATTAGTTTAGTTCAATTGAACTTCCATCTTTTAATTTAACAATAGCTTTTTTAACTTTGTTTGTGTAACCAGTATATTTGCCAACTCTTTTTTTTCTTGGTCTTACTGTTACAGTATTTACGCTTTCAACTTTAACATTGAAAACTTTTTCAACAGCTTGTTTAATTTGTATTTTGTTAGCCTTTGGATCAACGCTTAATGTTACTATATTTTTTTGAGCTAAATCATTTGATTTTTCAGTCATGATTGGGCCTTTAATAATATCTCTATAGTTTTGCATTAAAGCACCTCCTCTAATTTCTTAACTGCTGCTTCAGTAATTACCATTGTATCAGCGTAAACAACATCATAAGTATTTATTTCATCAACACTTAATAATAATACATTATTTAAGTTTCTTGAACTTAATACTAATTCATCTGTTAATTCATCTACAACTACTAAAACTTTTTTAGTTAAGTTTAATGATTTTAAAATTTCTTTGAAATCTTTTGTTTTATTAGATACTTCTAATTTATCTAAAACGATTAATTTGCTTTCAATTGCTTTATAAGCTAAAGCTGATTTTAAAGCTAAACGACGTTCTTTTCTATTCATCTTGATAGCATAACTTCTTGGATGTGGTCCGAATACGATTCCGCCTCCTGGCCAATGTGGAGCTCTAGTTGATCCTTGTCTTGCTCTACCTGTACCTTTTTGTCTCCAAGGTTTTCTACCGCCACCTGATACTTCACTTCTTGTTTTAGTATCAGCAGTACCTTGTCTAAAGTTATTTCTAGCTAATCTTAATGCATCATATAAAACAGCATCATTTGGTTCAATTCCCCAAATTTCTTTGTTTAATTTGATATCGCTAACTTTTTCACCTTTAGTATTTAATACTTGTAATTTTTCCATATTATGCCTCCTCGCTTTCAGCGGCAGGTTCTAATTCTGCTTTTTCTGTTGTATCTTCTGTCATTGTAACTTCTTCATAAGATACTAATTCATCACTTGAATTAACTTTACCATTTGCTTTAATAGCAGATTTAATAATTACTAAACTGTTTTTAGCACCTGGAACATTTCCTTTTACTAAAATACAATTGTTTTCTAAATCAACAGCAATGATTTCTAAGTTTTGAATTGTTACAGTTAATGTTCCCATGTGTCCTGGTAATTTTTTACCTTTGAAAACACGCATTGGTCTCATTGTACCCATTGAACCTGGTTTTCTGTGATAATGTGAGCCATGTCCCATTGGTCCTCTTGATTGATTGTGTCTTTTAATAACACCTTGGAACCCTTTACCTTTAGTAGTTCCTGTTACATCAACAACTTCTCCAGCTTCAAAAATATCAGCTTTGATTTCTTGACCTAAAGAATAATTGTTAATATCTACACCTCTAATTTCTTTAAAGAAGCGCTTAGGTGTAGTGTTTGCTTTGTTGGTATGTCCAACTGAAGCTTTTGTCGCTAACTTTTCACGTTTTGTATCAAAACCTAATTGGATTGCTTCGTAACCATCATTTTCTTTAGTCTTAATTTGTGTTACAACATTTGGTTCTACAGAAATAACTGTTACTGGAACTACTTTATTAGATTTTGTAAATACTTGCGTCATCCCAATTTTACGACCTAAGATTCCTTTCATATTTTTCTCCTCCTACATTTTAATTTGAATATCAACACCACTTGGGATATCTAGATGAGTTAATGCCTCAATAGTCTCCTTACTTGGGTTTTTGATATCAATTAGTCTTTTGTGTGTTCTTTTTTCGAATTGTTCACGACTATCTTTGTCTTTGTGAACAGCTCTTAAGATAGTTATTTTTTCGATTTCAGTTGGTAATGGAATTGGCCCTGAAACTTCTCCGCCAGTTCTTTTAACTGTTTCAACTATTTTCGCACAAGCCTTATCTAATGATTTGTGTTCAAATGCTTTCAACCTAATACGAATTTTTTCTTTAGACATAATATCCTCCCTTCGCCTATATCACGTATAGACTTGCTCCGAGCAAATAACCCGATTTACCTTTTAAATTATTTTCAACTTAACCTGGCGTATCGGCAACCTTGCACATCATCGCAGTCACACATTCAAAATTATACAATAAAAATATATGAAAATCAAGCGTTTTTTTGCATTTTTTGTTATTTTTTTCAAAATGTGAATTGAAAAAGTAAATTCCAGTTTCAATATTTGAAAACTGAATTTAGTCTTACATCAAATTCCAGTTATAAATTTGTAAGACTAAATTCTTTTTTATATAATATTTTACATGGGTGTTTCGGCTTTGAAAGTGAGGTATATATTATGTCAAAACATATCCCTGACAATAAGCATTTAACTTTAGATGAAAGAAAAATTATTCAAATTGGAATTGAAAATCGTTCAAACAAAGTTGATATTGCTAGAACAATTGGTAAAGATCCTACTACTGTTGCATTTCCTAAATTTACCATTGTTGGTACATCTTCTTTTGTCATATCTTTGGTACATATTTTTGTATAACTATTATCTAGTTGGTATTTCATCTCTTCACTTGCACAATAATTATTGATGCCACTTAATATCATATTTGCTTCTGATCTTCCTGCTGATACTCTTGCATCATCTATTACATTTAATATTATTGGTGTAGCTATTAGTGCTACGATTGCTAATATAATTATTACTGCTAGTAATTCGATTAATGTAAAACCTTTTTTAGTCATAAATGCATCTCCTATTCTTATATAAATTATATAATATTTGCTTTTTAGTCTATATAAAAAATTGAATAAAAAAGGCATATTTTATACGTCTTTATTATATCTCAAATTATTAATTCCCATATCAAAATATTTATTATGATCTATAAAATTTCTTTTTTTATAATCATATATATGCATTAAATCATTTTTAATTATAATTGGATATTTATTTTTAAATCTATCTTCTAATATAGATTTATTTACATTGTATTTTTTATTAATATTATATTTTGATACCATTGCTTCTAAATTACCATAAATAACCAATTCCAAATTTGGATGTTTATGATATCTATTATGATAAGCATCGATTAGATTTTTAATTTGAGTATCAGTTAGTTCATAAGATAAACATATTTGTTTAACATTATTACTGTGTAAAAATGCTACTGAGTATGAATTTGTTACATTAAATGAAAAATCAGTTAATATATCTTTATATATCAAACTTCCTAATTCACCTACTAATAACTTTTGATTATATTCTTTATGTTTTTCAATTACTCGATCCAATCTTAACACTTTTCTATTATCATTTGTTTTATTGTATAATTCTTCATCCATATAAATATATTTATAATTACTATTTTTATCGTAATCTTTAATATTATTAATTAAAATATTGTAATTTTTTTCTTTAGGGAAATCAGGTAAATTAATACTATATTCTTTTTTGACATATTCATATTTATATAATCTTTTTTCATTTAGTAAATTAACAAATTTATTTTTTATATCATTTAATTCTTTAATCGGTATAAATATATTGGCATCACCTATTATATTTATTTCATCAAATTCATATATTGTATTACCTAGTTTGTTTAATTGTTCTTTTATTCGAGCAAATGATATTGGACTATTAATAGCTTCACTTACTATATTACCATATACTACGACATCATTTTTACCATCAGTAACTTCTAATTTTATTTTATTATTTAAATAAACTTCTAAATTACCTTTGATTTTTATTTTTTTATTTATTTTTAAAATATCATCTATCTTTTTGTTTAATAAATAATCATATGTTTTAACTACATTACCAGATACTTTATCCTTACAATAGATAGAAACTATATCACCAATATTTCCCTTATTTATTCTTTTTTTATTTTTAAAAATTCCAGTTACTATAAAACCAACATCATTATTTATAAATCTTATCCCATCATTGATATTCAATTCGTCTGTCAACAAAATATCAACATAATTATTTTTCAATTTTATTACCTTACCTATTTCTATTCCTAAATGATTTGGTCGATATTCATTTACAATGTTATTTTCATTAAATAAGAATCCTTTAGTATATTCACGATTAAATATTTTCTTTAATTCTGTTAAATCTATTTTAACTTCTTTACTACTAACATAGGAATCTATTGCTTGTCTATATAATTTAGTAACTAAATAAACATAACTTGGCGACTTCATTCTGCCTTCTATTTTAAAACTATCAACACCAATATCAATTAATTTACCAATATTCTCAATAGTACATAAATCTTTGCAACTTAATAAATAATTATCTTTATTAACTCTTTTACCATCAACTAGTAAATTATATTTTTGTCTACAACTTCCTGCACAACTTCCTCGATTCCCACTTCGATTACCGATTAAACTACTAAATAAACATTGTCCTGAATAGCTTATGCATAAAGCTCCGTGAACAAATACTTCTAATTCAATATTAGTATTTTTTTTAATTTCTTCGATTAGTTCAATTGATGCTTCACGTGCTAAAACAACTCGTTTTAATCCTAAATTTTCTACTAATTTAACACTTTCTAAATTATGAATGTGCATTTGAGTTGATGCATGCAGCTCTAATAAAGGATAAGTTTTTCTTACTAAATCCATCATCCCAATATCTTGAATAATTAAAGCATCTACATTATTTTTATATAAAAAATCTACATAATTCATAAATTTATCTACTTCATTTTCATATATCAAAGTATTTACAGTTACATATACTTTAATACCATACAAATGAGCATATTTAATTGCTTCAATTAATTCATTGTTATCAAAATTATTTGAGAAGGCTCTGGCGCCAAATAATTTGCCACCTAAATATACGGCATCACATCCACCTAATATTGCTGCTTTTAAACTTTGAAAATCACCGGCAGGAGACAATAATTCCATATTGATTTACCTCCAATTTTTTAATATTATTTTTTTAATAAACGTTTTAATTTGGTTTTTTTTAGTTTTCTCAATTACTTTTTCTAGCATTTCTTTTACCCATATTGGTCGATCTAAAATAGTCATATTCCCATATTTATCAACTTCAACTTCTGGTACGCTTATTCCTAACTCTAACTCTATCCAATAAGCAATTATATGACGATGACAAAATTCCATGTTATCTTCATAGCAAAGAAGAATTTTATTATTCAATAAATTTAACATTTCATTAGGATCTAAATTTTTTAAAACTAATTCATAATAATTTTTAATATAATAATAATTATTTTCTTTTTCAGATATCTTTCCAATATTTTCATGCCATATTTTCCAAAATGATAATTTTGGAGCTAGAAGAGGAAAACAATTACCTTGATAGCCAGCAGACTTTCCTCTATCGCCAGAAATAGATATTTTATTTCCGTTTAAACATTTTTTATAACTACTTGTATAAAGCATAATAATCACCCCTATTTAATAAAAAACCATTTACTATTTTGTAAATGGAATTAAAGCCATAAAACGTGCTTTTTTAATTTCATTAGCTATATGTCTTTGATGTTTTGCACATGCACCAGTAATTCTACGAGGTAAAATTTTACCTTTTTCGTTACTTATATATCTTTTGATAGTTTCGACGTCTTTATAATCAATGTCTTTACCAGCGCACATTTGGCAAACTTTTTTCTTTTTACGATAAAATTCAGCCATTTATATTCCTCCTTAATCTAAAAAGTTATCATCGATTGATACACTATCACCAAAATCAGCAAAAGGATCATTATCGATATTAACATCGTTAGATGGTTGTTGGAAATCATATGGAGTAGTAGTTGCATTATTTGCTCTGCCTTGAGCCTGAGCACGAGATTCTAAAAATCTTACATTATCAGCTTGCACATCCATTGAATATCTTTTATTACCATCTTTATCTGTATAATTACTTGTTTGAAGTCTTCCTTCAACAGAAACTAAACTACCTTTATCTAAATATTGGCAAATATTTTCTGCTTGTTTTCTCCAAGCAACTGTATTAATGAAGTCAGCTCTTCTTTCTCCATTAGCACTTGGAACACCATCTACTGCTACAGAAAAACGAGTATATGGAATATTAGAATTAGTATATCTTAATTCTGGTTTAGCAGTTAATCTTCCTACTAATAAAACTCTATTCATATTTCCTCCTTAGTCTTCGATTTTTGTAATCAAATGACGAATGATGTCTTGTGAATTTCTAGCTTGTCTATCGAATTCACTAATAGCTACATCATCATTAGCTTCAAGAGTAATAACATAATAGAAACCTGATTTGAAATCTTTAATTTCGTAAGCTAATTCTCTTTGTCCCATATCTTTTTCACCAGTTATAGTAGCCTTATTATCTGTTAAAATTTTAGAAAACTTAGCAATAACATTTTTCTTTTCTTCTTCAGATAAAGTTGGTCTTGCTATAAACATAATTTCATATTTACGCATTCTAACACCTCCTTATGGACTATTGGCTTTTATAAATAAAAGCAAGGAGTAAATTTCTTACTCGCTTAAGATTATAACAAACTTATTTTAATTTGTAAATAGTTTAACTATATATTTGTCTTAAATTTGTGATAAATTCCTATTATAAGTTTACTTATGAATAATTCCTGAAATTCTACAACAAAATGTAGATGAAAGGAATGATTATTTTGAAAGGAATGTTTACAATGAACGAATTAAAAAGAATTACTGTTATTCAATCTGTAGTTGATGGAATAAGAACTCAAAAAGAAGCTGCCAAAATATTAAAACTATCAGATAGACAAATTAGAAAAATTGTTAAAAGATTTAAAGACGAAGGCCCGGAAGGAATAAAACATAAAAATAAAAATTATAAACCAGTACATACTCTATCTAATGAGTTAAAAGAAAAAATTATTCAATTAAAATTATCTGATGACTATTCAAATACTAATTTTAGTCATTTTAGAGATTTATTAGAAGAAAGGGAAAATATTAAAATTTCTTACTCTGCTTTATATAATATTTTAAATAACAATCATATTACATCTAAAAAAGCTCATAAATGTTAAAAAACACATAGAAGAAGAAAAAGAAAAGAAGCAGAAGGTTTATTAGTTCAAACTGATGGAACGCCATTTGATTGGTTCAATATTGGTAAAAAATATTCTCTTCATGGTTATATTGATGATGCAACTGGAAAAATACTTGGACTTTATATGTGTGAAAATGAATGCCTTATGGGGTATTTAGAAATAACAAGGCAAATGTTAAAAAAATATGGTTCACCTATTGCTATATACTCTGATAAATATTCTGTGTTTTTTCCAACTTCTTATCAAAAAGTAACTATTGAAGAAGAATCGAAAGGCTTTGGGAAACTTTACAAGACAGATTAGTTACTGAATTTAAAATAAATCATATTACAACCATTGAAGAAGCTAATAAATTTTTACCTAAATATATAGAAAAATATAACAAAAAATTTGCTGTTGAACCTGAAAATAAAAATAGTAAATTCGTTCCTATTCCATCGTATATAGATTTAGATATTTTATTATCAAATAAATTAACCAGAGTTATAGATAGTGCAGGAACATTTACTATAAACAACAAAAGATTTCAAATAGTTAATAACAATATTTTACCTAATGTTAAAGTTAATATTTATATAAGTCATAAAATTGGTATTATTGTTGAATATAAAGAAAAAAGGTACAAGGTTATTTGTATTAATAATGTACCTATTTCTTATTCAAATTTGAATTTCACTAAATTATGCAAAGATCATGAATTAGAAGTAAAAGAATTTGCAACTAATTTATGTAGCTATAATTCAAAAGAATTAGCTCCTTTGCTAACAACATCATAACATTATTAATTTAAAATTTCAATTAAAATAATACTACAAATTTTTTCATTTTTTTCCTTTTCTTTTGCTTATTAAAAAATGATTGCCCGCCCGCTCGATTTTATGCATTTCCAAATGCGTAAAATCGAGCGGGCGGGCAAATAATAAATTTTCAAAAGAAAAAGGAACTAATCAAAAAATTATTTTAATTTATTTTTAGGAATTAATCAAAAATTATTGACATAGTTTAACTATATATTTTTATAAATGTATCGCGATAAATATTTAATTTTTCTTGTGTAACTTCACCAATTTTAAATAATATATCACTATTTTCAATTCTATAAATATTATCTAATTTCAATATGCTGTCTTTTTTTAACTTATTCTTACAATCTTTAGCTAAAAATAGATTTGTATCATATTTTAATTTATCTAATTGTGATGATATCAATAAACAAAAATAATCCATGCTAACTATATAATTATCTTCAATTATTAAAAATAAATGATTAGAACCATTCGTACCATCATTATAATTATATTTTTTTACAAATACAATATCACCAACGTTATATTTGAAATTGTAAGTACTTTTTTCTTCGCTTAAATATATTGAATTATCTTCTACTATATCTATATCTTTTAACTCTTTTATTAAATTATTTTTTTTAGCTAATTCGATTATATTCATAAATTCACCTCAAATTAATTATATATTAATTGTAAGTTAATGTCAATATTTTTTTCATAACTGATTAAACTAATAAAAGGTGATTATAATGTACTATTTAAATTATTTTTTTATTTCATCATTTATTGGTCATTTGATAGAAACGTTTATAATAAAAAGTAATAGCGGTATTTTATTCGGATGGTGGACACCAGTTTACGGAATTTGAACTATTATAATTTTATTAATAAACAAATATATTGCAAAATCCAGCTTAAATAAAGTGTCAAAGGTAATATTATTGTTTATTAGTTGTAGTTTTATCTTGACAATAATTGAAGCAATTGGCGGTTATTTAATTGAATTTATTTTTGACATAACATTTTGGGATTATACTAATTGTAAATTTAACATCGGCAAATATATTGCTTTAGAAATGTCTATTATTTGGGGATTAAGCAGTATCGTTTTAATATATTATATTGAACCTTTATTAGATAAAATAATAAGTAAAATACCTAAATATTTTACTTATGTCTTAATTATATTGTTTATAATTGATGTTATATCAACATTATTTATTAAATCTAAAATAGCAAATATCGCCATCTTGCATCAAATACTCTTTGCCCTCTAATCTTACCTTGCCTGCTTCTTTAACAGCTTTTTCGTCACCATATTTTTCTAAATCATAGTAACTAAACACTTCAGCTTTAATAAACCCTTTTTCAAAATCGGTATGAATAATCCCAGCACATTCTGGTGCTTTCATTCCTTTTTTAAATGTCCATGCTCTTACTTCATCAGTTCCAGCAGTAAAAAAAGTTTCTAGTCCTAATAAAGAATAAGTCGCTTTAATTAGTTTATTTAATCCGCTTTCTTCAATACCCAAATCGTTTAAAAATTGAGTTTTCTCTTCTTCATCTAAGTCGCTTAATTCAGCTTCTATTTTAGCGCATACTTTAATTACTTTAGCATTTTCCGCTTCAGCATATCCTTCTACTTTTATAACATGTGGATTATTTTTATTTAATAAATCTTCTTCGCTAACATTAGCCATATAAATGATTGGCTTCAAAGTTAAAAAATTAAATGGTTTTAAAATTTTTAATTCTTCTTTATCAAATTCCATTCTTCTTAAAGGAAAGTTTTTAATTAAATTTTCTTTTATTTTATTTAATAATTCAACTTCTTTGATTGTTTCCTTATCTTTTGACATGGCTGCTTTCTTACCAATCCTATTCAATCTATTTTCTACAACCTCTAAATCAGCTAGTATAAGTTCTACATTAATTATTTCAATATCTCTAATTGGATCAACAGTATTTTCTACATGAATAATATTTTTATTTTCAAAGCATCTTACTACTTCTACTATTGCATCTACTTCTCTTATATGAGATAAAAATTTATTACCCAATCCTTCACCTTGTGAAGCACCACTTACTAAACCTGCTATATCAGTAAATTCAAAAGCTGTAGGCACTAAACTTTTAGGTTGATATAAATTATTTAAAAAATCTAATCTTTTGTCAGGAACAATTACTACGCCTACATTTGGTTCAATAGTAGCGAACGGATAATTAGCCGCTAAGATATTTTGCTTTGTTATTGCATTAAATAAAGTACTTTTACCAACATTAGGTAACCCTACTATTCCGGCACGCAAAGCCATAAAATCACCTCTTCAAATACTTATATAGTATACCATTTTATTAATTTTAAAACAAGATATAAAAAAATCAATTATTTACGAATTCATTAGTAATAAAATCGTTAATTAACTGATTTTGATATTCTTGATACTTCTTTACAAAATCTTGTTTTAGCTCATCTGGTAATGTTCCAAGTTTTCGTTCAAACAAATTTTTATGGCCAGTATATATCTTGGTTGTTTTGATAATAGATTTACGAAGCAAATTAATTTTCCTAGCAACTTCTTCATCAATAATAACATCATAAATTCCTATCGAAGCAGAGGAAGAAATAATAACATAGTGAATATCAGTATATAATAAGTTATTGTTAGCATCTGTCCCAATTATTAACACTGGTCGTGATTTATATCCATCACTATTAGGTAATTTTGCCTTATAATACCAAATTTCTCCAATCATTTATTCCATTCCTCAATATTTGGCTGTGACATAAGACTAACAAAGTATTCAGCAATAATCTCTTTAGGAATTATTTTGTTATCTCGTTCATCTGGATCTAGTCCCTCTCTTGCAAATTGCCATGGAATTTGATTATGAGTTATTTCTTCCAAATATTTTCCATCATACTTGCCATAATTATCTCGGACATACTCTAATACTTGAAGTGTTTTTCGAGAAAAGTTTGGAATTTGATATTTTAAATTTATTGGATTATAACTATATTCACGATATTTAAAATAAATATTACTATTAACAGGTCCATGAACCCAAGCCTCTAATTCTTCATCAAATAGTTGTTCATCATTAAAGCAAAATGAAATGCCTTGAGCTAAATACAATAATTTTTGCAATTTTAATGGGTCTGGAGAAATTTCATTTATAAACCATTTCGCAATGTTATCAATTTTTTCCATGTTCATGACCTCCTAAATTCAATATACCATACGAACAAACTTTTGTCAATTCAAAAATAAAATTTTTTAATATTATGCACTTATTTATTAATAATAATTTATTAAGCTCAAATTTACATAGTAGCCAAAGTGTCAATTCCTAATGGTAATCCCGCTATATACCAAATAATTAATATCAATAACCAAAATATAATCATTGTAACAATAATTGGCCAAATTAATTTAACAGTATTAAATAATGTAACCTTATTTTCGTTTTTATTATATTTTTGGATAAATCCTAACATAACAATAAAATAAACAAATAAAGGTGTCAATATCTTGCCAACGCTATCAGCAGTTTTAAACACGAACTGCGCAAAATCAGGAGTTAAATTTCCTCTCATAAATAAAGGTACTAAAATAGGTGAAATCAATGCCCATTTTTCTAAACTTCCTGGCATTAATATACTCATAAAGATTATAAATATAAAAGAAATAACAATTAAAGGAATCCCTGTAAAATCAAATAAACTAATTATTGAAATTAAATTATTAGCTATTACTGTTCCTAAATTAGTCCAATTAATAATACCTATTAAAATTGAAGATAAAAACATTAAAACAAACAGATATCCAATATTGTCAAACTGTTTAGTAAATGACCACCCAAATTCATGATTATTTTTAAAATTTTTACTTACAAATCCATACACTAATCCAACAATAGCAGCAATCATTAAAAACAAATACATAAATGATGAATTAAATGGAGCATTTGCACTAAATAATTTGGCCACATATTTTGTTTGCGTATTATCTAATAAAATTCCATTTGGCATAATCATTATCAATATTAGAATAATGCAAATAACTAAACTTATGATGGAATACAACAGTGCTTTATTTGAGATCTTAATTTCATCTTCATATTTAACTGCTATAGTAATTTTCTTACTTAAAAATTTTTCAATTAAGATAGTAATTAAAAATGTTATAATCAAACTACTAACAATCATTATATATAAATTCGAATATAAATTAAATTTATAAGATGGATCAACATCAATAACTGCAGCAGCTTCCGTTAATACTCCTAAGGCATAATCATTGTAGTTATAAAAAATACCAGTTCCATATCCAAATGTTACACCTAAAAAAACAGTTATAATTCCTAAAACAGGACTTTTATTAATATATTGATACAAAACAGCTACTAAAGGCAATAAAATTATATAACTATAATCACCAACTATCGACGAGATGACGCTTACAAAAACCACTATAAAAGTTAAAACATTAGGACTTAATTTTTTTAAAGGACAAAATAAATGCTTCAATAATCCGCTTTCCTTTAAAACGCCAATTGCCATTAAAGAAAAAATAATCAAAACAAAAGGTTCCAATATAGTAAAATTCGTTATAATATTGCTAAATAAATATATTAATCCTTCTTTAGAAAAAATATTTTTAACAACTATTATTGAAGTTTCTAACATACCATTTTCAATAGTTGTCTGAGTACCATCAAAATTAATAATCGACAAAATACTACTAACAATTAAAGCTATAAAAATTAATATAGACATAGTTATTACAGGCGACAATAATTTTAGTTTCTTTTTTTTCGACATAAATCCTCCTATATACTAATTATTTTCTTTAATTTTTTATTAAATTCTATTCTTGGTAACATAATTGTTCTTCCACATTTACAACATTTAATCTTTATATCAGCACCAACTCTTACAACTTCAAATTCATTAGTACCACAAGGATGATTTTTCTTCATTGTAACAATACTTCCCAACTTATACTCTTTCATTATGTACCACCAATTGATTATAAGGTATTTCAATATTATTTTTATCTAATATTAATTTAACTTCTCTTCTTATTTTTCTTTGTGTGCTATACTGTGTACCAGCTTCTACTTCTGCCGTAATTCTAAAAGTAATTGCACTATCGCCTAAATCTTCAATACCTAATAATTCAATATTACCTTTTAAATTATCTAACTTAATATTTTGACATAATTCATTTAAAACTTTTTCAACATTATCGATATCAGAATCATAAGAAACATTAACATCGACGATAGCTAAAGAATTAGCCGCTGTATGATTGATTACTTGTGTAATTGAACCGTTATTAATAATTAATATTTCTCCCTCATAAGCTTTAATTCTAGTAGTTTTCATCCCAATGCTTATTACTTCACCTTTAAAATCATTAATAGTTACCCAATCACCAACATTATAACTGTCTTCAAATATAAAAGAAATTCCAGCAATAAAATCTTTTAAAATGTCTTGGAAAGCCAATCCAATAACAACAGTAATTGCACCTAATGACGCAACAATTGTACTTGTTTTAAATCCATATATTTCTAATATGATTAAAGCCACAATTATTAAGGTTATGACTCTTAAAACATTAATAAAAAAATTCATTAAAGTAACTTGCTTTTTTTGCTTAATTTTTTTTGTCTTAATATTAAAAACTCTTACTATAATTCTTCTTATAACTTTATAAAATATAAACATTATAATAATAGTTACAATAGGTCCAATAATTTCTTTAGATAACAGTATTTCTAAAACTTTTTCCATTTTATCACTCTTTTACATTTAAAATTTCTAATATTCTATTTAAATCGGCAACATTAGTAAAAGATATAATTACTTTATTATCCTTCACTTTAATTTTAGTATCCAATTTGTCTCTTAACAAATCTTCTACATATTTAAATTCATTATTATCGTTAGTGTGTTTTTTTATTTTGTTTTTTCTTGCTTCATTATTAGTTATTTCCTCAGTTTCCCTTACCGGCAACTTATTTTCTTTTATCATTCTAGCATATTCTAGCATTTTATTTTCATCTTCTAACTTGCTTAATACTCTAGCATGACCCATAGTTAATTCATTATTTATAATCATATTTTGAATTTCTTCAGGTAATCTTAACAAACCTAAAATATTAGTAATATGACTTCTACTTTTACTTACCTTAGCGCTCAATTCCTCTTGTGTCAAATTCAATTTTTCGATCATAGATTTATATGCCAAAGCCTCTTCAATAGCATTTAAGTTTTCTCTTTGCAAATTCTCTAAAAGAGCTATTTCAATCATCTGTTCTTCACTAAAATCTCTTATAATCGCAGGAATAGTAGTTAAACCAGCTAATTTAGAAGCCCTAAATCTTCTTTCACCAGCAACCAAATCGTAACCTTTAATGCTTTTTTTTACAATAATCGGTTGAAAAACACCATTTTCTTTTATGGAACTTGCTAATTCATTTAAAGAATCTTCATTAAAAACTTTTCTAGGTTGATGAGGATTAGGTCTAATTTCATCCAAATTGATCTCAATTATTTCGTTTTTTGGCGTTGTTTCATAGATTTGTTTTTCAAAATTTTCAAAATCTAAATTTTCACTATTAAATAATTGTTCTAATCCTCTACCTAATGCTCTTTTTCTATTTTCCATCGTGATCAATCACCTCTTTAGCTAAATTTAAATAAGCCATAGTCCCTCTATTTTTAGGATCATAAGCAAGTATCGGTTTTCCATGACTAGGTGCTTCAGATATTTTAATTAATCTAGGTATAATAGTATCATATACCTTTTCTTTGAAATATGCTTTTATTTCTTCTACAACTTCTAATCCTAGAATAGTTCTACTATCTAGCATAGTTAGTAATACACCCTCAATATCCAATGTTGGGTTTAAATCCTTTTGAATCAATAATATAGAATGAAGTAATTGTGTAATCCCCTCTAATGCAAAAAATTCACATTGTACTGGTATTATAACACTATTAGCAGCCGCTAAAGCATTTGTAGTTAAAATACCTAAGGAAGGAGGGCAATCAATAATAATATAATCAAATTTTTCTTTAGCAACATCTAAATATTTTTTTAATTGACTAGACTTATTAAAGCTATGATCAATCCTACTTCTTTCCATCAATTCAATATCTGCCCCAGCCAAATTAATTGAAGCAGGTATAATATATAAATTTTTAAATTTTGTTTTAATGATAACCTCATCTAAACTAGCTCGGTCAACTATTAAATCATAGATAGTTTTTTCATGTGAACTTTTACTTATACCAACACCAGTTGTACTATTACCTTGACTATCTAAATCCACTAATAATACTTTTTTCCCTAAGACACCTAAAGATGCGGATAAATTTATACTAGTAGTAGTTTTGCCTACTCCACCTTTTTGATTAACTAAAGCAATAACTCTGCCCATAACATCACCATTTTTCTACAAATACTATTTTATCACATTTTAACTTAATTAGATAGTGGTTAATGTCAAAAAATTTAAATTTAAAAAAAAACGATTTTCCGTTATTTATACTAAATCGTTTTTTAAAACTTATTAACCAGTTAAATATCCACAATTTTAATGCTGCTTATCTATTGTAATGTATAAGGATTTTGTGCAGTTCCTTTTCCACCAGTAAATTTCAAATTGTTCTTCAAAAAGATTACAGGTCTTATTCCAGAGTAAGTATTTGACATCGTTACCAGATTCCATCCTAAGTCTCCATCATATCCAATAGTTGCAATATATCCACTTCCAAAATTATTAATTAGATAATAACATCTAAAGTTTTTATGTCATTACAAATATTTATCTAATCGATAAAAATCTGACACTAAAACAAAACATTTGATTTTAGTCGCTTTATAATCTATATTATATTTATTAAATCCGTGAATGTTAGGATTATTACTTCTAATACTCTTATTAGATTAAATCATTGCTTCTATTATTCGTAATTCTTAACTCCTTATTTTATATACGTTAATTATATAATTTTTTTTAATAACATGCAATACATAAATTAAATTTAATTTAAATAATCGGAATCGAAATAGAAGGTGAATTTTGTAAGCCATTTAAATAATAATTAGGAACACTACCTTGAATTAATTTTAATGCAACTGGAATTGATGTTTCAATATCTATTTTGTCAGTTACAAAAGGCAATATTACTTGAATCGATAAATCTAAAATGATATTTACTTCAATTAAAGCATTATTAATGCCATAATCTGTTACATTTGTATTTGCATAACTAACAATATCACCAACAATACTAAATCTAACCGGTATTTTGGGACCTATATTTGCTAAAAAAGAATTACCAAAAATAACACCAGAAGGAATTTCATAGATAATACCTTGTCTTAATTTATCGGTATTATAATCAATTAACGCATCTGTATTTAAATTTAGTAATTCTATTTTACCTTGCTCTAAATATTTTAAGTTAGTTTGGATTAAAGTGGTAGTACTAGTCAAAACTTGATTAACTATTATTGGATTAAAATCAATAGATTTAATTTCTTCATTGTCCTTAGTTATTATAAATAAATCGTCAACATTTATATTTTTAAAATTTTTACTAACTGCATCATTAATAATAATACTTGATAATTTTCTTGCTTCCATATTAGCATAATCCAACAAAATAGGATTAACTTTTAAATTAATAAATTTGAAAGCAAGGAATAATGAAATAATTAACAATAAAATAATTAAAATGCTGTTTTTTATCTTGATTTTTCTTTTGAGTCTAATTTTTTTCATAATATCCACCAATATATTTTATTAATTAAAATTGTTAATATTGCATATTAATTATAATATATTTTATTTTTAACAATAATATTTATATTTTAAAAAAAAAATATCAGAAAATAATCTGATATTTAAATATAAACACTAGTTTTTTTCTTCATATTATACTCTTTTTTATCAATATATTTTGAAACTAAAACTATTTTATTTTCTTTTAAACTATTTGGTACATCGATAACTCTTTGATTTTCTGAACCTTTGAATTTTAAATCAAGACTTCTTTGTCCTAAAATAAATGGTCCATCTACTAAAACATCAATATAATTTAGTAATTCTAACATTTTAGGATTTTTTATTATTTCTTCATATAAAAATCCTGTATAACACCAAACATTTAAATTTTTTTCTTTGCAATGTTTGGTTATTTCTAAACAAGCATCTACTTGATAAAGAGGGTCACCACCAGACAAAGTTATTCCATCTTGTCCTTCAAGATTATCTATTTCTTCAATAACAGAATCAACATCTGCTAAGTATCCTTCTTCAAATGACCATGTTTCAGGATTATGACACCCTTTACAATGATGTCCACATCCTTGGGTCCAGATAACTGTTCTAATTCCTTCACCATCAACAATACTATCTGATTGCAAAGGAGCAGCTAATCTAATTTTCATTATAAAGCTTTATCTAAATCTTTTGTACCATGTTTAACACGATCACGTTCTTCTGCTCTTTTACCATCGTTAAATCTATCAACAGTTCCTACTAAATAACCTGTGATTCTTCTAATTCTTTCAAATTTAACGCCTTCGCCAACTTTTTTTTCTTCTTTCATTTTACATTCTTCCTTTCTTATCTTCCATAACTTGTTAATGAGACATTTTTTATTGTTTCTACACTAACACCCTCATATTCGTGTCTTCCACAACCAGGGCATACATCACCAATTACACCTGTATAACCACATACTGGATCTCTATCTACAGGATGGTTAATTGCGCCATATCCAATTCCCTCTTTATGCATTATACGAACTATTTTTTCAAATGCTTCTAAGTTATTTGTTGTATCACCATCTAATTCAACATATGTGATATGTCCCGCATTAGTAAGAGCATGGTATGGTGCTTCTATATGTATTTTTTCAGCAGCAGTAATTTTAAAATAAACTGGTACATGGAATGAATTTGTATAGTATTCTCTATCTGTAACACCTTTAATTTTTCCATATATAGCTCTATCAATATTTGTAAATCTACCTGATAATCCTTCTGCTGGAGTAGCTAATAAAGTGAAATTTAAATTATATTTACTAGCGTATTCATCGCATTTCTTACGCATAAATGAAATAATTTCATATCCTAATTTGCGAGCCTCTTCATCTTCACCATGATGTTTACCAATTAAAGCTTTTAAACATTCTGCTAAGCCGATAAAACCAATTGATAAAGTACCATGTTTATATATTTTTCTTAATTTATCATTAGGTTTTAATTTTTCAGAATCGATCCATACTCCACTGCCTAACAAGAATGGGAAATTATATACCTTCTTAGTGCATTGAAAATCAAATCTTTCTAATAATTGATCTTTAACTAAATCCATTTTTTCTTCTAATTCTTTATAGAACTCTTTAATATCAGCTTTTTCATTAGTTACAATACCATGCTTAATACCTAAACGAGGTAAATTAATTGTTGTAAATGATAAATTACCACGTCCTGGAGTGACAGCTTTATCAGGATCTACGACATTGCCTAAAACTCTTGTACGACATCCCATATACCCAACTTCTGTATTGTAATCACCTTTATAATATTGTTTATTAAATGGCGCATCCATAAACGAGAAATTAGGGAATAATCTTTTAGCTGACACCTTACAAGCTAATTTAAATAAATCGTAATTTGGATCACCAGGATTAAAATTAGTACCTTCTCTTACTTTAAATATAGATATTGGGAATATCGGAGTTTCTCCCTTACCTAATCCAGCATCTGTGGCTAGTAAATAGTTTTCAATAACCATTCTACCTTCACTAGATGTATCAGTACCAAAGTTAATAGATGAGAACGGTACTTGAGCACCTGCTCTTGAGTGCATTGTATTTAAATTATGAATAAATGCTTCCATTGCTTGATAAGTAATTCTATCAGTCTTAGCTAATGCTTTATCATAAGCCATGCTTAATAATCTTTCAACTTCAGTTGATTCCTTAGCAAAATGATAAAAATCTTTTATATCAAACGAAATACTATTTAATTTGTCAATCTCTTTAACAATACTATTCATATTAACAAATTTACCAAAATCACTATAATCTAGTAAATCAGCAATAGTTTGTTTAAATTGTTTTTTAAATGTATTAAGAACACCTGGGGCCATATAGTAATCAAAAGCTGGGATACTTTGACCGCCATGTTGATCGTTTTGATTTGATTGAATAGCAATGGCAGCCAAAGCACTATATGACATAATATCTTTAGGTGGTCTTAAATGACCATGGCCTGTTGAAAAACCATTTTTAAATAATTTATTTAAATCTATTTGCATACATGTAGTAGTTCCCATCGGATAAAAATCCATGTCATGAATATGAATATCCCCACTATCATGAGCTTCACTAAATTTATACTTCATCAAATAAGCTTTACAAAATTCTTTTGATACTGTACTACCATATTGTAACATTGTACCCATAGCAGTATCACCATCAACATTAGCATTTTCTCTTTTAGCATTTTCTTCATTAGCTGATTTTAAACCCAAACCTTCAATTGCTTTTAAAAATTTATGTAATTGTTTTTCGTCAGAAAACATTTTACGTGATATATTTCTTCTTTCGCGATATTCAGAAAAACTTTCAAATACATCTTGATAACCTTTTTTTTGAAGTTCATCCTCAATCATATCTTGAATAGTTTCAATTTTAATCTTTTCTTCATCTTTATATTCTTTTTCGATTCTTTTTAAAACACCTTCATAAACTTTGTTAACGTCTTTGGTTGTATATTTAATTTCGTCCCCAGTTTCTTCATCGTATTCGTTAACACTATCAAAGCCTTTTTTGATAGCCAAAGCAATTTTGGAACCATTAAAATCTACTTTTTTACCATTTCTTTTAACAACTTGCAAAGTCGCTAATTTTTCTTCAACATCTAACATATTTTGCCCTCTACTTTCTAAAAATAATTATAGACTTATGAATAGTAAAAGTCAATAAAAATTGTCAAAAATTTAAAATTTAAAATCACTAAAAATTTACTTTTTTAAAAATTACTTTATTTTCAATATTTAAAAAAGTAAATTAATCTTTAGATAATAAAATTGTTCAATTTTGCCATTTAATCATTATTTTTCAAAGCTTTACTCAACTAATTAATTTGTTATTAATTTTATTTTTTTACAAAAAATTGGCAAATTTAAAAAAATAAACTTTTACAATTTACAATTTTTTTGTATATTTTAAAAATTAGTTTGAACTAA
The DNA here is from genome assembly GCA_944372195.1 of uncultured Bacilli bacterium. Taxonomy (GTDB): domain Bacteria; phylum Bacillota_I; class Bacilli_A; order RF39; family UBA660; genus Faecisoma. The sequence goes on along the minus strand of CALVYK010000002.1, from coordinate 89,884 downwards.
ATTTACTAACTTTTAAAGTTTTATAATATACTTATACTATGAAAGAAAAATTAAAAATAATTGACGCACAACTTTCTATTTCATTTGGATTTATTTTAACAGTCGTCATATCTATATTAATTAACTATGATGTAAAACAAAAAATATTAAATAAAAAAAGAATATTCACCGACGATCAAAAAAGATATATTAATCTAATTAATAGAATTATATTTTCCTTAATTGTTATATATAGCTTATATATAAGCTACCTGCAATACGAAACAAAAAAAGAATCAAATCCTGATCCTTATATTCATCAAATATACGCCAACTGGTTAAACGTAATTGCTGCTTTAATTTTTTTATATATAATCTATGAAACGTGGAATGAAGAAGGAATATCAAATACGCAAAATCTTATTTAGTTTTATGACTATTAATAATTATTCTATTTAAAATAACATAAAACAAAATTAAAAATACTCCCGAAAAACTTATTAAAACACCCAACTTAAACCATATTGTTAATAATATTGTAACAAGTGGTGAAATTATTATTTTAATATTAGTAATTTGTGAAACAACAAAATCATTAATTATATTATTCATACATCCTAACACAACAAAAATAATCCCACTAGCAAAAAAACAAATACCTAAATATTTTATTGGTTTATAAAAAGAAAAAGTTAAAACACAAAGCAGTAATAAACAACAAACTACAAACAAATATAATAGCCATACGTCAAAATTTAAAAATTTTTGAATATATGATATTGGCAAATTGCCTATCATTTCCTGCCTATCAGGAACAATATTAGTTAATTCATGGCAATATTCTAATACATATTTTTTTAAATCTTCTTCTTCCATCATAATATTTAAATGATCATCTAAAGATATAATAGATAATTCCACCATTTTATTAATTGTATCATTAGACAATTGTGGTTTATATCCTCCATTAACTAAATAATAAATTATTTTATTAAAATAATCACCTAAAACAATATTTATTTCCTCACTTTTTAAAATATCTAAAATTATTTTATCGGGAATGTTACATTCAATCGCTAAATTATATATTTTTTCCTTTAAACTTATTCCGCTTTCATCTAAATTAAATATAACATTTGAATCCATATTTAATATATCAGCAGTTTCAATATAACTAGATAAATTTTCACGATTTATTAAACTTCTGCCAGAATGAAATAAAATAATCATAAAAATTAACAAAAATAAAATTAATATACAAAAATAAGTAGAAAACTTATTAATTAATTTCATAAAACCACCTATTATAAATATATCACATAAATTTTTTTTAAGCAACTTAAAAAGTCGGCTTATGCACCAACTTTGTGAAAATCTAACCTTAATTTATCAGCTAAAGTAACTATAAATTCAGAATTAGTAGGTTTAGCACGATCGATGTCAACGCTATGGCCAAATATCTTTTCCATCAAATCTATATCGCCTCTATTCCAACTAACCTCTACTGCATGTCTAATCGATCTTTCTACTCTTGAAACAGTAGTATTGTACTTATTAGCAAGTTCTGGATATAATTCTTTAGTAATACCACCAATCATATTTGGATCATCAAACAACATATTAACGGCATCTCTTAAAAATTGGTAACCTTTGATATGAGATGGAATACCCAAGTCATGTAATAATTTACTAATAGATACTTGTAAATTACTATTATAAAAATCGATACTTTTTTCATTTTTCTTTTTAAAAACATCATATATCTTCTTTTCTAAGTCTTCCAAATCAAATGGTTTTAAAACAAAATAATTAACATCGTATTCAGCAACTTCCCTAATTGTTTCACTAGCATTATAACTAGTTTCAACAATAACTTTTTTATCAATATTATTATTTTTCATTTCTTCTAAGACATATAAGCCATCCTTTTTAGGCATAATTAAATCTAATAAAATTATATCAAATTCGTTAGTTCTATTCTTAATTATTTCAATACCATTTAATCCATTATAAGCTTCTAAAACCACTTTTACTTCTTCATTATTTTTAAAATATTCTTTTACAGCATCAATCAATTTGACGTTATCGTCAATCATTAATATTTTTATCATATTTTTTCTCCTTCTAAAGTACTGCTGTATTTACATTATATACCAGTGGTTAAAAATTTTCTAGAGTAAAAATTAGCTAATTTTGTCGAAAAATAAAATCGTCAAAGACTATCGACGATTTCTTTTAGATGTTTACAGTCCATAGAAGCTTTTCCAATTAAAAATCCTGCTACATTGTCTATTTTTTTTAACGTATTAATATTATTTTTATCAACACTCCCACCATATAATACTTTAACAAAATATTTAAAATTATTGTAAATAATTGTTTGAATAAAGTTTATTGTGTCCTCTATTTGCAAATTAGTAGGTGTAATCCCAGTACCAATACACCAAATTGGTTCGTAAGCAATTATTATATTATCAAAATTTGTAACACCTTTTAAATCATTTAATAATTGATATTGTAATTTGTTTTTTAAATCTTCACCTTTATTTTCTCCGATGCATAAAATAACTTTTAAATCATTCTCCAATGCTTTTAAAATTTTTTTATTAATTTCTTCATCAGTTTCTTTATTTCTTCTTTCACTATGTCCTATTAAAACATATTTAATTCCTAACGACTTTGCCTGTACTGCGCAAATGTCTCCTGTGTGAGATCCCAAATCGTAATAGGAAATATCTTGTATTCCAACATCATATTTATGATTCAAAAAATAGGGAATATATAAAGAAGTTGGGCAAACAACAACACTGTCCGGAATATTATCTCTATATTCATAAATATCATTATAAGTCATATATGTTTTTAAATTGCAAACTATCATCATTTTTTACCACCTCTAAGCAGTTTCCTAAACAACCGCTTTCTTCCTTTTTTTATGGCTATTTGATAAATCTTTAAAACATTAGCAGCAAAAACTTTATTAGAAAATTTCAAACTACTTTCATATGCATTGATTGATAATCTAGTCAATTTGTTTTTATTTTTAATTAGACTATTTATATAATTGACATATTCTTTTTCATCATTAAATAAATAACCATTATAATCATTTTTTATAGGGCCAATAAAGCTTTCATCATTAATTGCAACAACAGGAAGAGATGCAGCCAAGGCCTCAATAACAGTTAAACCTTGAGTTTCTGTTTTAGATGCCGTTACAAAAATATTGCCTAATTTATAATATAAGCCAATATCTTTTAATGCAACTTTACCTGTAAAAATTACTTTATCGTTTAATTTTAATTTTTTAACTAATTTTTCCAAATTATTTCTTTCTGGCCCATCACCTATAATCAGTAACTTAGCATTTATATCTTTATGATTTTCAATTAAAAAGTTAACACTTTTTTCTAATCCAAGTCTTCCTACAAAAATTAATACTTTTTCCTCATTTATTTTTAAAATTTTTTTCAATTTATTAATTTTATCTAAACTATAATTTTTGCTATACTTTTCTATTTCAATCCCAGTGGGAATAATATGAACATTCCTTTTTACTTTATATTTTTCTTTAAACAAATCATATGTTTTTTTTGTTGGAACAATTAATTCAGTAGCTGTAGAATCGCAATAAAACAAGGTTAAGTATTCAACTAATTTTTTACTTGTTTTCTTAAAATATCCTTTAGTTATATAATGAATATAATCCTCATACATCGTGTGATAAGTATGAACTAAAGGAATATTTAATTGTTTAGCAATTATTCTAGCAAAAGTACCAACACCAAATTCCGTTTGTGAATGAATAATATCTAAATTCCAACTTTTAATAGTTTTAATAGCAAAAGCTGGATAAATACTAGTAAGACGATAATCAAATATTCCAATTGGTATACCAGGTATTCTAAGAACATTGTGGTCATATTTATATCTTAATCCCCAAGGATTAACCGTAACTATATAAACCTTATGTCCGTTCTTTTCCAATCCTTTTTTTAACATTTCGATACTAGTAGATACACCATTTATTTGAGGTATATAAGTATCTGAAAAAATTCCAATTTTCATAATTATCTCACCTTATTCTTGATATTAAATATTAAAGCACCAACTATCATTGGTAAATAATACGTTACAAACCTCCACATTATCATTAAAGAACTTAATAAAGGTTGATTAACATAAGCGCCAAACATCAAGATAAATAAATATTCTTGACCACCTATTCCTCCTGGTAGAGGAACATAAGAACTTATGATAGATATAAAAGAAACTAGAACAATTGCTATCATTCCATTAAAACTAATATATTCATTAAAGCTAAATGCAATAGTTATAGGCACTACATATAAACATAATAAAGCTAAACAATTTGCTAAAATCAATTTGATGAATCTTTTTTTATCCTTCAATAAAATTTTAGAATTATAATTAAAATTGTCGATTGTATTATGCAATTTATTTAATATTTCTTTATTTTTTATTATTCTAAAAGATGTCAATAATTTAACAATATACTTAGTTAATAATTTATCGATTTTATTACTATGTGATATCAAAAATAAAAGAAATATTATTAATATGTTTAGCCCAAATCCTAATATTAAAAATGTCAACATAATACCTTCAAATTTATATATGTTAAATATTTGATTCATTATGATTGCTAAAAACCCAACCATAATTAAAGAAATTTGATGGATTATAGATTCTTGAATAATAACATTTGTTCCATCACTTAAAGATAATTTATTTTTTTTTAAAACATATACCTGAAATGGTTGCCCACCGGTAGAAAATGGTGTTATCGCATTAAAGAAAAATGTCATTAGTTGCAAATCAAAAGTTTTTTTGATATCAAATTTTTTAAATTTATTAATGATATCATTTGTCACAATCGATTTTAAAAAAGTATAACTTAAGACGAATAAGTAACTTATGAATAACCATCTAATATCTGAATTTAGAAGTAAATCAATTATATCATCATAATTATCTTTTAAAGAAAAATACAAAACTATTAAAGTAAATACGACAATTAAGATTATATTTATAAATTTCTTTTTCATTTGATTACATCAATACCAGGTAGAACTTTACCTTCTAATAATTCTAAACTAGCTCCTCCACCTGTTGAAATATGAGTAAACGCACATTCATAACCTAAATTTTTAATAGCACTAGCGGTATCCCCACCACCAGCTATTTTTATGGCATCGATGTTCTTTAATATTTGACAAATTTCTTCAGTACCATGACTATATTTTTTTTCTTCAAACATACCAACCGGTCCATTCCAAATGATAGTTTTACTAATATCCAAATATTGCTTAAATAATTTTACTGTTTTTCTTCCAATATCTAATCCTCTTTCTTCCATAGTAATATCTGTTATAAAACATTCTTTTTGATCGGTAACAACATCTATAGGTAAAATTATTTTATTTTCATTTTCTTTTAAGATCTTTTTACAAAAATCAATACTTTCAATATCTAATAAAGAACTACCAATTTCTATTCCTTCAGCTTTTAAGAATGTAAAAGCCATTCCACCACCTATTAAAATATAATCAGCTTTTTTTACGATATTTTCAATTACACCTATTTTATCACTTACCTTAGCTCCACCTAATATAACTGTAAACGGCCTATTAGGATTGTTAATAGCTGGCAATAAATTATCCAATTCTTTCTGAATTAAAAATCCTATACCACTAGGTAAATTACTAGCAATGCCAACATTAGAAGCATGTGCACGATGTGCGGTACCAAACGCATCATTAATGTATATATCGCCTAATGAAGCCCAATATTTGCCCAATTCTGGATCGTTTTTACTTTCTTTTTTATCAGGTAAATCTTCAAATCTTGTATTTTCCATTAATAATACTTCACCATTTTTTAAATTATTAATAGCATTTTCTAATTCTTCACCTCTAGTATTAGGAACAAAGATAACATTTTTATTTAATAATTCACTTAATTTAGTACTAACAGGTTTTAAAGTGTTTTTTAATTTATCAGTTTCATCTTTAATTCTACCCAAATGACTCATTAAAATTACTTTAGCATTATTATCAATAGCATATTTAATTGTTTTTAGACTTTCCTTTATTCTCGTGTCATCTAAAATTATACCATCTTTAATTGGCACGTTAAAATCTACTCTTATTATTACTTTTTTATTATTTAAATCAAAATCTTTTATTGTTTTCATTTTCATCCTTTCTTTTTTATCATTAAACATTTTCTAATTATATTAAATCATTGAAATCTATAAGGATCCTGAGCTGTTCCTTCTCCCCCAACAAAAACAAGTCCCAACTTCAAATATATAACCGGTCGAACTCCGTATAACTCAGTTGAAGAATAAGAATTCAAACTGCCTGTATCAGCAACACAACGTATTTCGGATGGACTATATCTATTCATTGTCCAATAGAATTTGCTAGAGCTATTATTTTCGATTGTATTTGCATCAACAAAAAATTTTGTACTTGATGAACTTACATCAATATCATTTCCACTAAAAATCTCTCCTACTGTAGGCAATCCAACATTAGCTTCTAGTGTGGCATCTTGAACGTCCTTATAATTTGCGGCATTAGGATAATCACCTACATAAAATGTTTTATTTCCTATATAACGATATGTACTGCTTATACCAGCTACAAAATTATTGAGTGATGTATATACCAAATCATTTGTTGTTATATTATCGCTTGCACTATCCGCCCATGCACTAGTACTAGGAAGTAAGCCATTTAATATAGCTTTAATGCTATCGTTATCTTTGCTAACGACTTTAAAAGAACATAAATTATCATCACCACAAGCATTATCATCACCACTATATGGTACATTGATATATTCTCCTACTTGTACTCCATTTGTATTTGTTGCTTTATCTGCTGAATAATAACTATCAATAATAGTACCATCTCCGCCATTTATCGGCATATCATAAATTTTTATAACTGGTCGAATTCCATATTTGCTAGAAATTGACACATAATTCAAATTTCCATAACCATCAACACTAGAAATAGTAGATGAATTATATCTGTTACCCAACCACCAATAATCATTAATATTTAAAAATGAATTGTTACCACCAGTTCTTTTGTATTGATTTTCATCCAATAATCCTACTTTTTGTATTGTTGTTATTTCATCGACATTTGTATATATCCCTACATTAAATGTATTATCTAATATATTATTTTGTATATCACTATCTAAACTATTCAAAAAATAATCATTTAGCCAACTATTAATATAACTTGAAGCATAGCTTTTTTCTGTCGTCCATACTGAACTTGCAGGATGAATTGCTGTTAATGGTTGTTGAGTTATTAATGTTAAAGTTTTAGCAGATGTATCAAAATCTAATACTCGCCATTGATGGCCGCCATACCATAAGAAATTATTATTTACTTGTTCATTTGTTCCAGTATAATAATACAAATTAGGATTTGTATTATCTTTTACTAAACCCGTTTTATTTGCATCAGCATATTGTTCCAATAAAGTTTCAATTAATGTTTTAAAATATACAAGTTCATAACTAAAAGTTCCATCATTATTTCTGGTAACTTTAACTGCATCAGAATTTTTAAAATATGAATCAGTAATTGGGTTAACTGTACTTATACTTATATAATTATTAGCAATTAAATCTGTAATATAAATATATTCAGATGCACCAATATCATCTAAACTAGAATACTTATCATAATTTGACATCAAATAGTTTTCAGCAGCCATATAAATACTATTTAGATTATCCTGTTTTTTATTTTCTTCGCCGCTTTTAATAGCATCATTTATTGAAGGCAATACAACTAACAATATAGATGCCATTATAATTACAATAGCTAATAATTCAACCAAAGTAAACGCATTTTTCTTCATATTATCACCACTTTAATTATAAAATATTTTATTAATTTAAGCAATATAATAGTGTAAACAATTACAAAATTGTAACATTATTATTATAAACAAAAAAAGTCAAATTATTGACTTAATTTATTTAAATACTTAGCTGTTCTAACCATTTGACTAGAATAACCCATTTCATTATCATACCATGCTACAACTTTTACTAATTGTTTGCCATCTACTTCTAAGCCATTACTTAATACCCAATAACGATTATTATTATTGATTTCTTCTATAGTTATATTTTTACTTTATTCAAAAGTTAAATTGACAATGTCCAAGCTAAAGTTGATACGCTCAATGCACTGCTAGTTTCCTTATCCCAATTAATCGTAATTAAATTAAAATTCTTCTTTATTCAAAAAATCAATTAAATTTAAATGTTTTATTCCATTTTTACTATAATCTAATTTATCTAAAGTAATTAAATATTTAGGATAATTATCTTTTATTCCATCAAAAGCTGATAATTCTCTTTCGTAAGTGTTTTCATCAGAAACAGTAAGTGATACTTGAATATATTTTATTTGATTAGCTTTCATTGCGACAAAATCTATTTCACCTTTTTTTGTTTTACCTATACAAACATCATAGCCAAATGTTAATAATTGATTATATACTATATTTTCAATAGCATAAGATTTATTTATAAATGATTTATTGTTTTTTATTTGAGCCAAACCTAAATCAGTCAAATAATATTTATTTAATGTTTTTAAAATTGCTTTGCCATGAACATCGTAACGATATATTTTTTGAATTAAAAAACATTTACACAAAGCATCTAAATAAGAATATAAAGTGGAATTCGATATTTCTCTTCCTTCATTTTTTAAATACTTAATAATGTTAGTACTAGAAAATTCTCTACCTATAGTATCTATTATGTATTGTAAAATCAAATTAAACAAACTAATATCTTGTAATTTCAATCTTTCAACAATGTCTCTTAATATGATTGAGTCATAAACATTATATAAATAATTTTTAATACTTTCTTCATCATCAAATTCGAATCTATTAGGTAATCCGCCCCATTTTAAATAATTATCTAATATATACTGATTAGTATCTAACAATTGAGTAACTTCTTTATAACTTAAAGGTTTTATTTTAAATGTTACATATCTACCAGATAATACTGTTGATAATTCACTTGACAATAATTTACTATTAGAACCCGTTATAAATATACTAACATTGGAAGAAGCACGTAAAGAGTTTATAACTTTTTCAAATTGAGATACGTTTTGAATTTCGTCAAAAAACAAATAATAAATCTTATCATCTTTTATTTTATCCTTTATAAATTTATTTAATTTTTTATAATCCAATAATTCTTCGTATTCAATATATTCAAAATTAATATATACTATATGATCTGTAGAAATATTTGTGTTGTTTAATTCCTCAATTATTTGTTTTAATAAAACGGACTTGCCACATCTTCTTATCCCAACTAATATTTTAATCAAATCACTGTTGTAAAAAGGTCTTATTTTTTTTAAATATATTTCTCTTTTTAACATTTTTATCACCCATTCAAATTATATACTATATTACTATATTTGTCAAATTATTACACCTAACAGTAATAATTTTATAATTTTATATTTTTTTTACACAGCTCAGTAAAAAAGATAGTTATTTTAAACTATCTAAATACTTAGCTGTTCTAACCATTTGATTAGAATAACCCATTTCATTATCATACCAAGCAACAACTTTTACCAATTGTTTGCCATCTACTTCTAACACATCAGTCAACAAGCCATCGACTAATGCTCCGCAAGATGAACCGATTATGTCACTTGATACTACTGGATCAAACGTAAATGTCAAAGTTTCATTACAATTATTCATTAAAGCATTATTAATTTCTTCAACTGTTACATTTCTACTTAATTCTAAAGTTAAATCAACTACAGAGCCAGTTGGAGTTGGTACTCTTAAGGCACTACCATCTAATTTACCTTTTAATGAAGGTATTACTAAACCTAAAGCAGAAGCAGCGCCAGTACTAGATGGAATAATATTCATAGCACCTGCTCTACCACGACGCGCTTTAATACCTTTTTTATGAGCAACATCTAATATTACTTGATCATTAGTATAGGCATGAACTGTTGTCATATAGCCTTTAACAATCCCAAATTTATTATTAATTACATTAGCCACCGGAGCTAAGCAATTAGTTGTACATGAAGCTGCTGAAATAATTTTTTCAGTACCATCTAAAGTTTCGTGGTTTACATTATAAACTATTGTTTTCATATCACCCTTACCTGGTGCGGAAATGATTACATGTTTAGCGCCTGCTTCTATATGTTTATAAGCATCTTCATACTTAACAAATTTACCAGTACATTCAAACACTTGATCGATTCCCAATTCACCCCATGGTAAATTAGCAGGATCTGTTTCTTTAAATATTTTAATTTTTCGTCCAGATACGATAACGTTATTTTCATCAAAATCAATTTCATCTACCTTGTAATTTCGATGGTTGCTGTCGTATTTTAATAAATATGCAAGTTGCTCAGCATCAGTTAAATCATTAATTGCTACAACTTCAATATTAGGATCTTCCTCCATAATTCTAAATACTAATCTTCCAATTCTTCCAAAGCCATTAATTGCTACTTTCATTACTATCATCCTTTCTTTAATGGAAACAACTTCCACCTATAAATTCTCTTAATACTGATTCTTTTGGAACATCATCCGATGGAATTGGTAAAAAATTCCTCAAGAAATTAATTAATCTTATCGCTTCTGGATAAACTTCATCATCTTCATTAACCGAAAATAATAAAGGCTCAGCATATGTTTTTAAAACCCCTAATTCGTATATTAAAGCTGAATTAATAATAATATCTGCTTTATTTTGATATGGAAAAACATATTCCTCTTCTCCTTCTAATATATTTTTCCAATTTCTCAATGTTTCAGCGGCATTCCATCCACGATACTTATTATCTCTAATTATTCTTCTTAATCTTCTTGTATCGGAAGTGTGAATGCGATTGTGATTATCAATGTTTAATTGTGTCAATGGGCTTATATATATCTTAAATTTATTTGAATCATCTATAGCTAAAGTAAGTTCTGGATTTAATGCATGTAATCCTTCAATTATAACAATATCATTTTCGCCTAACTGTAGATGTTTATTTTTATATTCTCTTTCGCCTAAAACAAAATTATATTCTGGCAACAATACTTTTTCACCTGCTAATAATTTTAGCAAATGTTTGTTAAACAAATCGGTATCAACTGCTTTTAAAGATTCAAAATCGTATTCACCGTTGGCTTTTTTTGGAGTATCAACACGATTGAAAAAATAATCATCAGTAGATATACTATGTGTTTTAAATCCTCTGGCTTTCAAATATACTTCTAATTTTCTAGCAGTTGTTGTTTTACCACTTGATGAAGGACCAGCTAATAACACTATTTTTATTTTATATTTTTTATTATAAATTATATTTGCTGTTTTAGCTAGTTGACTATTATAATTAGCTTCAGCCAATTGAATAATATCGTTATATTTTCCAAGAGAAACAATTTTATTTAAATCCGCAGCATTGGATATACCCAAAGTTTTTCCCAAATTAGTATAATCCAAAAATGCATCAAACATCATTTTGTGATGCGAATAGTCCTCAGTGTACTTCGGATTATTAATAGATGGATAACTCAATACAAATCCATTATCTTTAATATATGTTAATTTAAATTCGTCTAATACTTTTGTACTATAAGGCATTTCACTAAAGAAGTAATCATAATATTCATCTAGTCGATATAAATTGATGTAAGTGTTACTTATATATTTGAAGACATCAACTTTATCATATTGTTTTTTCTTTTTAAAGAAATTCATAGCATCTTTTCTAGAAACACTTAATTTAATAAAATTATAATCTTGTTTTACCAATTCTTCCATCTTATCTTCGATTTTTTGTATTATTGTTTTATCAATTTCTTTATTAACCATTTCGCAATAAACGCCATTATCAATAGAATGTTGAATAATAACTTCAGCATCATTACCTAACACTTTTTTAATAGCCACAATCATTAAAAAATGTACACCATGAGAATACACCGTATGACCAAATATAGAACTTCGATCATAAAAATCAATTGAACATTTTTTTGTTATTTTATAGGCTAACTCCTCAATAACATTATCAACCTTAGCAATCAAAATAGGATAATCATAACCATTTTGAAAGCTATGCGCTATTTCAGCTAATGAAGTGTTTTCAGGATATTCCTTAATTAATCCTTCTTTATACTCCACCTTAATCATTTTGTCCATTATATCATCCCTTTATTCTTAAATCATTATATCAAAAAAAAAAAAATTTGTCATTTCTTTTATCGAATAAATTTTAACTTTACAAACTATCATATTAAATAGGAGATGATTTTATGCTTATACCAACAATTATTGAGAAAAGTAACAATGGTGAAAGAGCTTATGATATTTATTCAAGATTATTAAAAGATAGAATAATTATTTTAACCGGAGAAATCGACGATAATACAGCTAATATTGTAGTTGCACAATTATTATATTTAGATAGTATAAATAATAATGATATTAGTTTATACATAAATAGCCCAGGGGGAAGTATTACCGCTGGGATGGCTATTTATGACACTATGAATTTTATCAAAAGCGATGTATCAACTATTTGTTTAGGAATGGCTGCTTCGATGGGAGCATTCTTATTATCCAGTGGAACTAAAGGAAAAAGATATTGTTTGCCTAATAGTGAAGCTATGATACATCAACCTTTAGGAGGAGCAAGTGGGCAAGCAACCGAAATTAAAATAGCAGCAGAACACATTTTAAAAATAAAAGAAAAATTAAATAAAATTTTAGCTTCTAACACTAACAAGGATATTAAGACTATCGAAAAAGACACCGAAAGAGATAACTACTTATCTAGTGAAGAAGCATTACAATATGGTTTAATTGACCAAATATTATAGAGAAGATTATCCTTCTCTATTTGTTTTGCTATAATATTGTTCACCTAGTTCGACTAATCTTTTAGTCATTTCACCACCAACAGCGCCGTTTAATCTAGCAGTTTGATCAGCACCTAAGGTAATACCTAACTCTCTAGCAATTTCATATTTTAAATTTTCTAGAGATTTCTTACTACCTGGAACTACTAATTTATTCATTTTATCACCACCTTACATTATTATTATGGATATTAAATTTAATAAAATAAGTGGATAATTATACCTTTAAATTGACAATATAAATTATTTATTATATTATTTTTTTGGTGATAGTATGAATTTTTTCAAAAAAACTAAAGAAATTTTAAAAATTAAAGAAATTTTAAAAAAATTTAAAACACTAGAAAATGACAATTATTTTGATTTGTTAAAAACAAATTATGTAAAATTATTAATCAAGAAAACAACAGATAAAAGTGTTAATGAAGGTAGTTCTTTTTATATTCAAAATTTATTTAATATTATTGAAAAATGGAATTCAATAAGACCAATTCCTATAGAAACAGGATATTGGCTTGAAAGTTTGATTGAAAATAATGATTCATATATTGGGATTCATAAAACTGGAGGCTGTGGTAAAATAGATATAAATGATAATAAATTTTTAAAAAATATATTTTGTAAAGGATTATATATTACTGGAGATATTTTAAACGGAGTTGTTTCTAACGATATCATTCCATTAACAAAAAATATTACTCCTATGTTTAATATCTTAGATCTAATTATATATATTAAATCTTCTTATAAAAATTCAACAGGTTCTATAATTACATCAATACCAAACAATTATGTTGATTCAAATTATAGAGTAATACCTGGATGTGAAGAAAAAGTATATACTTATGTTGATGGTCAACTGACTCTAAAACCTGAGTTTATTGTTGGATTTATAACTTATGATAATAATTCATACGAAATAATTTTAAGAGAAGATTTTCTGAAATTAAACAAAAACAGATAGCTTATGCTATCTATTTTAATTATTTAGCTTGGTAACCACCTAAGTTTTGTTGTCCCATTTGAACTAATCTCTTAGTGATTTCTCCACCTACTGAACCATTAGCGCGGCTTGTAGCATCTGGTCCTAAATTAACACCAAATTCGCTAGCTATTTCATATTTCATTTTGTCGATAGCTTGTTTAGCTCCTGGTACTACTAATTTACCTGTAGATTTGTTATTCATTATTCTCACCTCCGTACATTAATATCATGCACGGATTATTTCAAAATATAAGTGGTAAAAAATGGTTATAATAAATCTTTAAAATCTTTGTTAAAATCAGTTATAACTTCAATATTATTTATACATTCATCAATTAATTCTCGATAATTAAATTTTTCATATTCCAAACATTTATCTAATTTAGGATTAATAACAGGATGTTTTGGAACAAATATAGTACAACAATCTTCAAAAGGTAAAATACTTGTTTCATATGTACCTATTTTTTTTGCTATTTCAATTATTTCCAATTTATCTAAACATGCAACAGGTCTAATTACTGGAAAATTGGTTACACTATTAATAACATTAATACTAGTTAATGTTTGACTAGCAACTTGACCAATACTTTCCCCATTTATTAATACTTGATATTTATTAGATATATTAGTTGCAATGCGATACATCATTCTTCTTAAAATAGTAATATTATATTCACTAGGAACATTTTTATATATTGCTTCTTGTAATTTAGTAAATGGTACTACTAATAATTTAATATTACCAGAATATTGATTTAAAATATTAGCTAATTTGATAACTTTGTTTTTAGCTTCAATACTAGTATGTGGAGGTGAATCAAAATATAAACAATCAATATCAATTCCTCTTTTTAAAGCTAAATATCCAGCTACTGGTGAATCAATACCACCAGATAGCATTAATATTCCTTTACCTTGAATACCAACCGGATATCCACCGCTTCCTTTTATTTCGTTAGTATAAATGTAAGTATCTTCTCTTATTTCAATATGAACTATTATATCAGGACTGTGAACATCAACCTTGCAATCAAAATTTTTTAAAACCAAACCACCAATTACATTATTAAAATCCATTGATTTAATTTCAAAATTTTTATTAGCTCGTTTAGTTTCAACTTTAAATGTTTTAAAATTTTCATTTTTTAAAACTTCTAAAACACCATTTTTTATATCCTCAATATTAGTATTTACCTTATAAGCAATTACTATTCCTTGTAAACCAAATACTTTTTTTAATTTATTTATTGCATCATCAAAATTATTAGGAATAATATACATACGATCTCTTTTTTTAATAATTTTTCCATCAACTTTTATATTTTCACTTAATTTATTAATAAATTGATTTCTATTTCCTTTTTTAGTTGTTAATTCACCATATTTAATTAATATTAATTTCTCCATCAAAATCACCAGTTATATTATATATTATTAATTTTTTTAAAGCAAGAAAAAAGACTATTTTCTATAGTCTAAAATCATTATTTTTTCTTTATTTACTGTTTTTTCTTTAATGTCAACATCTTTAATATCAACAATCAAACCTAAAAGTCTTTTTAATTTTTTATAATAATCAATAACTCTTTTTGTATATAAAGAATCTTTATTACCATAATATCCAATAGTAAAACTACCAATTGACGAATTTTTAGCTAAATAAATTAATTGATTATCATATATACCATCTACTATTAAATGGCCTTCTAAAGATCCATTAAATGGTTTAGCAAAGCATCCTTCGCCTGCTTGAGCTACTATTATTTTTTTATTAACTTTTAAATTTTTGACACTACTAACACTTTCTGACTCTGATAATTCAATTACTTTTTCATCTAGCGATAAGTACCCATTGTCGATTAAAAATTGACCAAAAAGTTCTCTTAAATGCTTATATTCTTCTAACCATTCTTTAAATTCATTTTTATTTAACTCTAATTCTCCAGAATTAATTTTAGCAAACAATTCATTTTGAAAAGATATTTCTCTAAAATTAATTGAACTATCATATGTTCCATTTTCATAAGCTTTTTCCAATAAATATCTTTTAATTAAATTTTCTGTCATTTTTCCTCCGATCAAATATTTATAAAAATAGACAAGTGAATATAATACCACTTATTATATAGTATGTCAAATAAAAATGAATAGACTTTAATCTATAAAAATGAATAGACTTTAATCTATTCATAAAATTTTAATAACTTATTATATATTCCCGGTTCAATTTTATTTAAAGAATTAATCGTCATTTCTAATGATTTTTGATACTCACCTTTATAGAATAATAATTCAGAATACATCAAATTTTTATTTATTTCTTCTGTAACTCTATATCTATTACCATAAACAATAGCATTTTCAGCAAATACAGCAATTTTCAACAATTCTTTAGTTCCCGTATACAATTTTAAAACTAAATCTCGTGCCGTATCTACTCGGGTATTTAAAACACTAATTGTAATTGGTTTCTTTTCTAATTCTTTAATAATTTCTTTAATCGCAAGTGAAGCTTCATCTAACTGAACATAATAGTATTGAGGAATAACCGGAAAATTGAATTCTTTAATCTTATTTTTTGATTCTTTTAGTATTTGTTTTATTTCATCCAATTGTTGTCTAGCTCTTAATTCATCCTCTTTCATACTACCTAAAGCATCTAATGAATTATCCAATTTATCTTCAATATTTTTTAATCTTAAAGATAATGTTTCTATTTCCTTTATTAATTTTGAATATGCAAAAGTATGATTTCCAGTATGAGTTTTCAAAACATCATAATCGTTATTTAAAGTATTTAATTCATCTTTTACTTGATTTAGTAAATTTAAATCTTCTTCAGATAAATTATAAACATTTTTAATATCATTAATTTGACTAAAAATATCATCTACTAAACTGTTGATTTTAGAAATGTTAGAAACAAAGGTGTCGACCAATTCATCATAAATACGTCGATCATTTTTTTCTTTTTCAAAATCATTAAATAGTGAGTCAAAATATTCTACTAAAACTTTTAATTCAAACAAACTATCTTCTAGATTTAACACCCTTGTTCTATCCATAATATCACTTAATTTTTTATTTGCTTCAGTTATATTGTAATCAACATTTAAATAATCTAACGGATATCCGTCTTTAACCATGTCTTGATATATATCTTTAATTTCTGCAATTTTTTTAGGGATTATACTAGTAGCCATCAAAACAATTGAAGGAACTTCATCTATGACAATTTGCATGTGTTTTAACATTTCATCAATCGATTTTATTATTTTAGTAACTTCATTATAATCATTATTTTCCATATTTTGTTCAAAAGTTTCGAAACGTTTTGATATATTTTCAAATTGCAATAATACCGAATTAGCTATTTCACCAAATTCAGGCTTTGTGCTATTAAACTTATCATATAATTCACGATAAATTGATTTAAATTTTATAATTATTGCCCTATTTCTTTCTTCACTAGAAGTTATTTCCTTTATCTCATCTAACAACATTTCGGTATTAGTTCTAACTTTGTATATTTCCATCTCTAGTTTAGCAATTTTAAATACTGTAGTTTTATAATCTTGTTGTTTTAGCGAATAATCAGCTTCCAAAATCATATCAGTAATTTTAGGTATCTGATTACTTCTAATTTCTTTAAATCTATTTTCCCAATCATTTAAACTAGAATCTAATTTGTCGTTTTTTAAAAATGTTTTAATCTTAGATATTTCTGAATTAATAGGTGTACTATCTATAACATTTTTTTCTACTTCTAACTTATCTAAAATGTTTCGATATTTTTTGTTTTTATTATTTTGAAGCAGATTTAAAACTATTACTACAATAATAACAGTAATAACATAAATACTTACAGCAATCAATGTTACACTCATTTTACCACCTCTCTATTATAATTTTATCACATTTTTTCAAATTTCGACATAAAATTTATGACATAATAGACATAAAATTTATGACATAATAAATAGAATTAATACAATTAGATACATTCCTGCAACTAATCCAACAATAAAGCTTAATAACAACGTATCAACATAAGCTGCTTTAGGTTTATTATTTAGAGTAAAAACTTTTGCCTTAGGTTTTTCCGATTGGCGCTGATTTTCTTCTTCAACAATATTTTTTTTACTTTTCTGATTATTTAATTTATTTATATATTCATCAGTCAAACTATAATTATTTAATAGATAATCTATTTGTTCTACTGAAAAATCATGCAAATACTTATCAATAAAAGTAGTAATATCGATATTATTGCTTCTATTAGTCATTAAATATTGGGTAACAACCTCTTCATTATATGGTGGATAACTAGCATTATTTTTTTGAATATCCAAACTAGTTCCATTATCTTCATTTTTTACTTCAGTAATTACTACATTGTTATCTTGTTGTTGTGAAGTTAAAACTTTATCATTTTGTTCATTTCCAGCTTGCTCATTACCAATCGGATTTCTATCAGATTGTTCATCAAATCTATTTGCAACTTTAGAAGACGAATCACTTAATTTTATTTCACCTGCATCGTTTAAATCATCAAATGTTTTGTGATACTCGTTCATATCATGTATAACATTTAACGTATTTTCTTTACCTTCGTCTTGCTTAAAATATTCTGATTCAACTTGTTTTGATTTAAGTTGTTCAACAAAATTTCTATTATCAGCATTGTCATCCATTATAGCTACTTTGCCATTTTGATCTTCATATTTTATATAATCTTTGCCTTCAATTTTAAAACTAGTTATTCCTTCTAAATTTATCGGAGCACTTTTCATTACTTCGTCAAAATAAGATAATAAACTGTTCATAGTTTTTAAAACAATTTCATCTTTAAAGTCCAATTGTTTAATATTATTTAATAGTTCAGAATGATTACTAATATATTTATTTAGATCAATTATGTCTTTTTTTAATTCCTCTATATTCTTATATTTCCCACTTTTTGTTTTATTTTTTATAGCTTCTAAAATATAATCGATTAAGACAAATTCAACTTTAGTTGCTTCTTTAGGATTAGCAACGCCAAAAAAAGAACTATTTACTTTACTCATATCTAATCCCAAAACATCATCATTATTTTTTAAAAACAAAAATTGGCCATTATTTAATTTTATAGTACCAATAACATCATATTCAATTCCATTAAACTTAACACGTTCTGGTTGCATACTATCACCCAATTATATTGTAACACATTTTTCGACAATATAACATATTTTTTTTATTGATTTATGTAAACTAAAGTGATATTATTTAATTAGGTGAGAAAATGAAAAAAATAAAATTTTTAATTAAATCCTTTAAGTTATCTACTATTAAAACATTGTTTAGTGTTGTTAAAAAAGTTAAAAAGCAAAGCAAAAAAAAATTTGTTTTATTTGACATTTTGTATTGTTCAATTAAATATCAAACAGCTTTTTATGATTACTTAGAATTTGAATTTTATTCTTTAAACAAAAATCAGAGAAAGACATATTTAACTAATGGAAAAAATAATCAAATTGTAAGAATGTTCAACGACAAATCATATTGGCACATTTTAGACAATAAAAACGAATTTGATGACTATTTTAAAAAATATTTAAAAAGAGATTATTTAAATCCAAATTTTACTAAAGAAGAATTGAGTAGATTTTTAAAAGATAAAAATAATATTATTATAAAACCAGTAGATGGCGTTGGCGGTGAAGGTATAAAAATAATAAGTAGTGAAGAAAAGGATATTTATGATAAATATAACAATTACTTATTAGAAGAAGTGATTGTACAACATAAAAAATTAAATGAATTATATAGTAAATCTGTTAATTCATTAAGAATATTTACTTTTTATGATGGCGAAAATTCCTATTTTCTTCAAGCTATTTTAAAAATTGGAAACAATGATGTCATCGATAACTTTTCAAGTGGTGGCATGTATGCTTTTGTTGATGATAAAGGTGTTGTAATTACACCAGCAATCGATAAAGATGATAATATATATGGCATTCATCCTATTAGTAAAAAACAAATATTAGGATTTAAAGTACCTCTATTTGATGAAGCAATAAATTTAGTGTTAGAAGCAGCGAAAGAAATTCCCCAAATTAAATATATCGGTTGGGATGTAGCTATCAGCGAAAAAGGGCCTTGCATAATAGAAGGTAACAGCTATCCAGGGGTATTTCAAATAAAACCACGTTTTAGCAAAAATAAAACAGGTATATTACCAAAATATGAAAAAATAATGAAAATAAAACTATAAGGTATTGACTAAATATATAAATCATAATATAATACTAATGCATCTAAGCAGCGTTAGTATGAAATTTTTAATGTGTTTATTACCTTTAGGGGTAATTATTGTGAAAGCTGCGTAACAGTAATTAATTGAATTAAACACCCTATTAAATTGGCATATTAACCTTTTAGAGATAAGAAAGGAGTGAATTTTAGATGGCAAGATATACAGGAAGTACAAATCGTGTATCAAGACGTTTAGGTTTTTCTACACTAGAAAATGGTAAAGAATTAGCTAAAAAACCTTATGCACCAGGTCAACATGGAAGTAAAAAATCTAAAAAATTATCTAACTATGGTGTTCAATTACAAGAAAAGCAAAAACTTAGATTTATGTATGGATTAAGTGAAAAACAATTCAAAGCTACTTTCGTTAAAGCTGGTAAAATGAGTGGTGTTCATGGAGATAACTTATTCAAATTATTAGAAAGCCGTTTAGATAACTTAGTTTATCGTTTAGGATTTTCTACCACTAGACGTGGCGCTAGACAATTAGTTAATCATGGACATATTACTGTAAATGGTAAAAAAGTTGATATCCCATCATATACTTGCAAACCAGGTGATGTTATAGCTGTTAAAGATAATGCTAAAGATATGAGTATTATTAAATCTTCATTAGAAGCATTATTAAAAAGAGTTGAATTCGTTACTTACGATGAAAACAAAATGGCTGGAACATATGTAAGATATCCTGAAAGAAGCGAATTAAATGCGGATATCAATGAATCATTAATTATTGAATATTATAACAGATAGTAAAATATCTGTTTTTTGATACAAAAAAATAACCTAATGGTTATCTTGTAAAATGATATACTAAAAATAGTACACCGGTAATAATTATTACTAATAAAATAAACAATAATATTTTAGTCAAAATATTGTTTTTCTTTATATTTTCTTTAATTTCTTTTAAATCTTCAAAATCCTTACTAGAAAAATCCATACTTGATGTAAAAAACGATTTGTCAATATTATCTTGAATTAATTTAGTATTTTGCAATTGTGCGTCATTATTAATTTCTTCTTTTACTTCTTTTTTTAAATTAGGATCACAAATTGACTTTAAGTCATCTAACAAGTCGGATGTGTAATCATTTTTACTATTATTAGATATCGCTTCAATCATACTTTTTAGTTGTTCTTCATTGAAATTATCAGGAACTTTAGGATCTGAATGCAGATCAACATTTTTTAGAACATTATATTTTATATTTGAATATCTGCTATCTTTATCAGTTCTTTCACTCTTTGCTTTATTCAAAACATCTCTAATATCATAATTTTTCTGTTCTTCTATTTCTTCTACTAAAGGTTTAATTTCTGTTTTTTTGTATTCTTTTGGCTTATTTACATTATTAGTTCCATTTATTAATTCTTTTATTTTTTCAATATCTATTTTTTCATTTTTTTCAATCACTGAAATTCCTTCAACGTTTGAGTATTCAGCTTCATCATATATAGTACGGTATAATTCTTTGTTTTTAACAGTTCTACTTTTCATTTCGTAGTATTTTTCCATTCTACTTGGCATATCTTCACCGTACCTTTCTAATAATATCATAACACATTTAAAAAAATATTTAAATAGATACTTGAATTTTTTTAATTATTTTTTTATAATTGTAAAGGAGGGATATAATGAAAGTAACTATAAATGAAGAAAACTGCATTGGTTGTGGGCAATGCGAAGCAACATGTAGCGATATTTTTAAAATTGGAGATGACGGTATTGCTCACGTAGTTGGTGAAGTTAAAGAAGAATTTAAAGAAGATGTAGAAATGGCCGCTGATGGTTGTCCTACAAGTGCTATAAATGTTGAAAACGCTTAAAATTTAAGCGTTTTTTAATGCATATAATTTTTTGACTTCCTTCAATGTTAAATAACGATATTCGCCTGGTTTTAATCCTTTTAAATCTAAAAAAGCAATTCTCTCTCTTTTTAATTTAACAACTTCATGATTAACTGCTTGAAACATTTTTTTTACTTGATGATTTTTTCCTTCATGAATGGTTATTTGAACAAAAGAATGTTCTTTATCTTTCTTTCGTACTTTTACTTTACAAGGAGCCGTTTTAATATCATCTATTAAAACACCACTCTCTAATTGTTTAATTTCTAAGCCTGTTAAAACACCTTTTATTTTAGCCACATAAACTTTATCTATATTATTTTTAGGATGAATTAACAAATTAGTTAATTCACCATCATTAGTTAATAATAATATTCCTGTTGTATCATAATCTAATCTACCTATTGGATAAATTCTTTTAGTAGTTTCTATTAGATCTAAAACTGTTTTCCTGTTTTTATCATCATTAGTGGTTGTTACAACACCTCTTGGTTTATATAACAAAATATACTCTTTATTTTCTTTTGTAATTAATTTATTATCAACCATTATCTCATCATTATCATTTACTTTGGTCCCTAATTCATAAACTAATTTGCCATTTACTTTTACCTTACCATTTATAATTAATTCTTCAGCTTTTCTTCTTGAACAATATCCACTATTAGATATAACTTTTTGCAATCTTTCCATCAAAATCACCAAATAAATTATATCCTATAAAAGTTATAAAATCAAGAAATAAAGTTAATAAATAAAATACTTATCGTTATACTTATTAAATCAGCTAACAAACCAACCCATAAAGCATATTTTATCTTTCTAATTCCAACACTACCAAAATATAAAGTTAAAATATAAAACGTTGTATCCGTTGTACCTTGAATATAAGAGGCTAACGTCCCTAACATACTATCAGGTCCAAATAATTCATAAATTTTAGTCAAAATAGCTAAAGAAGAAGTTCCCGATATAGGACGCATTATTATCATCGGTAATATTTGATTAGGTATAAATGATATAAATTTAAATAATTCAATTATATTACTGTTTATAAATATATTAACTGATAAAATCATTGCTAGTAGGCAAGGAAATAATTTAAAAACTAAATCAAAGCTTTCTTTGGCGCCTTCAATAAAAGTATCATATATTGCAACTTTTTTAATAATACCATAAATTATTACAAATAAAACTATTAATGGCATTACATAATTAGACATAAAACCTCGCAAATATTCTATCGATTATTAAACCTGATAAAGTACTTAAAAAAGTTATTATAATACAAGGTAATACAATACCTGTTGGATTAATACTTCCATACATCATTCTTAACGAAATAATCGTGGTGGGAATTATAGTTACTCCACTAGTATTTAATACTAAAAAAGTTATCATCGATCTAGTTGCAGTATCTTTTTTTTCATTTAACTGTTGTAATGATTGCATTGCCTTTAAACCAAAAGGAGTAGCAGCATTACCTAATCCGAACATATTAGCAATTATGTTTGAACTTATATAACTTAATGATTCGTGATTTTTTGGTATTTCTGGGAAAATATATTTTAAAATAACTGATAATTTATTTGATAATTTTTTTAATAAACCTGATACTTCAGCTATTTTAGCTATACCTAACCATAACGCCATAACTGGAAATATTTTTATAATCATATCAAAAGATGTTTTAGTACTATTTAATATAGCATCATTTATTACTTCAACATTATTATTTAACAAACAATATAAAACACCTATTATAATGAAATACCCCCATATTTTATTTACCATAAATTACTAAACCACTCCTTTATTTTTTGAAAGAATGACTTTTCTTCTTTTTTAGTAACAAATATATCCTCCTCATGAACTTTTTTATTATTTACCAAAACTTCAACTACTCCTACTTTATCATTATCAGAATAATTTTGCTTTTTTTCTAATTTGAAGTTTAATAAAACGTTATTTTTATCATTATTATTCAGTGTATAATTAAAATTATTTTTAATATATAAAGTATCTAAATAATATTTTTCATCAATAATTTCGATTTCACCTTCTTTTAAGATATTATAATTAGTATAATTATCAAATGCTTCTTCAAATAAATTAATATGATCTACAAAGTCATTACCATCATTTAAAGTAACAACTACTAAATTAACATTATCTTTAGAAGCAGTTGTAACTAATGTTCTTTTAGCAATATCAGTAAAGCCAGTTTTCCCCCCAGTTATATAATCATGACTATGTAACAATTTATTTTTATTTATCCATGAATAATAATTCATATTAGTTCTTAAAGTATACTTTTTTGTACTTACTATTTTTCTATATGTCTCATTTTTCATAGCATAACTAGTTAGTAATGCCATATCGTATGCTGTGGATAAGTTACCACCATTCTCATCTAAACCATGAGGATTGTTAAATTTACTATTTTTCATTCCGATTTCCACAGCTTTTTTATTCATTAATTCTACAAAACTATCAACATCTCCACCGACGTAATTAGCTATAGCTAAAGCAGCGTCATTACCACTTCTTAACATTAAACCATATAATAATGATTCTAAAGTTATTTCTTCTCCCTGTTTAATATATATACCCGATCCATAAGCTTTAGTTATTTCATCACCGATTGTTACAACATCATTTATATCTTTATTTTCAATGGCAACTATAGCTGTCATTATTTTAGATATTGAAGCAACACTTCTTACGGCATGCATATTGTTAGAATAAATAACATTTAAACTATCCATATCCATTAAAACTGTACTAGTAGCACTACTAGAATAAGCTTTAATATTTATTGGTATTAATAATAATAAAATTAACAACTTTTTCATACAATTCACCTATAAAATAGTATGAAATTAAATATAAAAGTAGTCCAAATTACTAATATTGTAATTTTTTCTTATTTATGATATAGTATTAACCAATTTATGGAGGAGTTTTATGTTTAATGTAATTAAAAAATTTGGATTAAATATTTTAAAAAAAGATGTCATGAAAATAATGACTAATAATTTAGGAAAAGTTGTTGAAGAAGAAGATAAAATTATTTGCTATGTAGAAAAAAAGAAATGTAAAGAAGATAAATACCACTATACCATTCCATGTTTTGGAAATGCTTATCAATATAACTATAAAGAATTAGCTAGAAAATTAAATCTAGATAAACCAATATGTTATATAATTGAAAATATAGATTTTGACAAAAGAGTTTCTATATTTGGGTATAATGATTGTGAAGTTATTATTAGAAATTGTAATTTTGAATATGGACTTTATGGTCATATTAATAGCAAATGTACAATAGATAATTCTTACATCAAAACTTTTTTAGATAACACGTCAATTAGTGCGAAAAATTTAACAATTCAAAATATGAACATTAAAAACGAATTAGTCTATTCTAAATGTCATTTAAATTTTTATGCTGATAATAAATTAGACATTATAGACTCTAACATAGGAAGAAAAAAAGAAAAAACAAATGTAACTTTAGAGTCAGGAGATGGTATTAATTTAATTAATTCTAAAATTGAAAGTGATGCAATAACATTAAAATCTAAAAATATTTCATCTAATGAAAAAAGTCATTTAATTACTGATAAATTAAATTTAAATGTTGAAGAATTTAATGATTTAAACATTGATACACCATTAATTATTTACAATGGCCAATCAATTATTAACAAACAAAATCAAGCTTTATCTCAAGAAAAATTATTATTAAAATTAAAAAGATTGGAATTTTTAGAAATATTAAAAAAATTAAAAGAGAGATGCGAAAAAGTAAACAATGCAAGAGTTAGTAAAATTAAAACTAAATTAGATAATCAACCACTAATAAAAGTATTAAAAAAAGATAATTGATGCTAAACAATTATCTTTTTTATTTAATATTATATTTCTTTTTTCCATAATCCGTGTTTGTTACAATAAGCATAAATTGTACTATCTTTTTCATAATCAAATATAGCTTTTGGCTCATCATTTGGTTTTAATAAATATTTAACAATTTTATTACCTTTAACCATAGCAATCCATTCTATGTAATGATCTTCTTCCATAGGATGAACAATCTCACCAATTGTAACATATACCTTATCGCCTTTAATTTCACAAAATGGCACATGCTTTTCTACGCTCGCATCTACGCTATTTTCTTTTACTAAATCACCTTTTTCAGTTAAAGATTCTAAAATACCTAAGCCTTTATAAAATTTCATAATTACCTCCTCAATTTTTTATTAGCTTTTATTTCTTTGTGAAGTTCTTTTTTAGTTTGCTTTAATTCTTTTTTAGTTTGTTTCAACTCGAACTTCATTTTAATTAAATCAATATTATTAGTGATAACTGCTTTAACTTTTGGGAACGATTCAATCAAACGTTTAGTCCAAACAGATTTAGATAATAATATTTCTTTAACTTTTTTAGTTATTTCCTCAGTATTATCCTTTTTTAAAAATTTAACTGCAGTATTTTTGAAACTATTAATAATTTTTAATGAGATTATAAAATCAATAATAAATACAATAAATAAGATTAAGGCTATAATTCTCAAAACTGTTACACTGGTAATAGCAAACATCGAAAATATTATTGGATTTATTACATAGATAGCAAAACAACCTAATAATCCAAATGGAACAAGTGTTTCCAAACAAACTCGACCATTAATATTAAATCTATAATCAGTATAGTCCCACCATCTTGCTTTAAATATTTTTTCCATCAAATAACTAGTAAAATATTCTAATAATGCAAATAGAAACATCGACATAACAAATAAAACAATTATACTTTCTTTATATTTTGTTAAAAGGATAGTCGCTATTAATCCACCAACACCATAAATAGGACAATATGGACCAATCAAAAATCCTCTATTGACAAATTTCCTACTAATAATCAGATTATTAATTACTTCTACTATCCATCCTAACAATGAATATATTATAAATAGCAAAAACATTTCAGTTAAGTTCATAAAAATACCTCGTTTGATAATTATATCACAAAAAATTATTTTTAACAAATTTAGCACTCGCTATTGACAAGTGCTAAAATAAATGATATACTTATATCGTTGATTAAAATAATCAACATCAAAAGGAGGGATAAAATATGAATCCATACCAAGAAAATCTTGAAAATGTTTTAGAAAAATATGGACGAGATATCACCCAAGCAGTGAAAGATAATAAAATTGATCCTGTCATTGGTCGTGATGATGAAATAAGAAGTATAACTAGGATTTTATCTAGAAAGACTAAAAATAATCCTGTTTTAATAGGTGAACCTGGTGTTGGTAAAACTGCTATTGTCGAAGGATTAGCGACTCGTATTGTTAAAGGTGATGTTCCTAATAGTTTAAAAAATAAAACAATTTGGGAACTAGATATGGGTGCTTTAATAGCAGGCGCTAAATATCGTGGTGAATTTGAAGAAAGATTAAAAGCGGTATTAAAAGAAGTAAAAGACTCTAATGGTGATATCATTATGTTTATTGATGAAATTCATATGATAGTTGGAGCAGGTGCAATGGAAGGCGCAATGGATGCTGGTAATATGTTAAAACCAATGTTGGCTCGTGGTGAAATTCATTGTATTGGTGCTACAACTTTAAATGAATATCGTAAATATATTGAAAAAGATGGTGCCTTAGAAAGACGTTTCCAAAAAATCTTAGTAGCGCCACCTACTGTATTAGACACTATTACCATTTTAAGAGGTTTAAAACCAAAATTAGAAGTATACCATGGCGTTAATATTAAAGATAAAGCTTTAATTACAGCCGCCACATTATCAGATAGATATATAACCGATAGATTCTTACCTGATAAGGCAATTGATTTAATTGATGAAGCTTGTGCTACTATTAAAGTACAGATGGAATCAGTACCAACTGAATTAGATACTTTAACGAGACATATAATGCAACTTCAAATTGAAAAAGAAGCATTAAAAAAAGAAAAAGATGATTTATCAAAACATCGTAAAGAAGAAATTGATAAAGAAATTGAATCTTTAAAAGAAAAAGAATCTAAATTAAGAAAAAGTTGGGAAGAAGAAAAAGAAATCAATAACTTAATCAACAAGAAAAAGGAAGAAATTGATAATTGTAAACACAAATTAGAAAAAGCAGAAAATGAATACGATTTAGAAACGGCTGCCAAATTAAGACATGGTGTTTTACCACAACTAGAAAAAGAATTAGCTGAATTAAATAGTAAAAATAAATCAGATATTTTAAGTGATACAGTCGATGATAATGATATTGCTAAGATAATATCTAAATGGACTAATATTCCTATTAACAAATTAGTTGATAGCGAAAAAGATAAATTACTTAAATTAAATGAAAATATGAAAAAGAGAGTAAAAGGTCAGGATGAAGCTATTAAGTTGGTTAGTGACGCTATTATAAGAGCTAGAGCTGGTATTAAAGATCCTAATAAACCAATTGGTTCATTTATCTTCTTAGGTCCTACCGGGGTTGGTAAAACAGAAGTTGCTAGAACTTTAGCTTATGAATTATTTGATGATGAAAGACACATGATCAGAATTGATATGAGTGAATATATGGAAAGTCATTCTGTTGCTAGATTAATTGGATCTCCTCCAGGATATGTTGGATATGATGATGGTGGACAATTAACTGAAGCCGTTAGAAGAAATCCATATAGTATTGTTCTATTTGATGAAATTGAAAAAGCTCATAAAGATGTGTTTAATATTTTATTACAAATATTAGATGATGGCCGAATCACTGATTCACAAGGTAGAACAGTTGATTTTAAAAATACAATTATTATTATGACATCTAATTTAGGTAGTGAATATATACTAGATAATGTAGAAAATGCTAATGAATTAGTTATGAATGAATTAAGACAAACATTTAAACCAGAATTTATTAACCGTATTGATGAAATAATAATATTTAAATCACTAGATAAGAATGTAATTTATCAAATATTAGATAAAATAATTAAAGATATCGAAAAAAGATTAAGTGACAAACAATTAAAAATAGTTTTAACTGATAAAGCTAAAAAATATATTGTGGAAAACTCTTATGATTCTAGATATGGAGCTCGACCAATTAAACGTTTTGTTACTAAAACTGTAGAAAATTTAATTGCTAATGAAATTATCAACAATGATGTTAAATTTAATTCTACGATTACAATCGATGTTGATAAAGATTTATACATACAAAAAATAGACTAATGTCTATTTTTTTATATATTCTAATGCTTTCATAATGGCTAACTTACCATATGGATACATTAAAGACCCTTGTAAATATGCTATATATGGTTCTCTTATTGGTCCATCACATGATAATTCAATTGAAGATCCTTGCGTAAATGTTCCTGCAGCCATAATAACTTTATCTTGATAACCAGGCATATCCCATGGTATTGGTTCAACGTATGAATCAATTGGTGATGCCGCTTGAATAGCTTGGCAAAATTTAATCAATTTATTTTTATCATGAAAAATAATGTTTTGAACAATGTCTGCTCTTTCTTCATTATATTTTGGTTCAACTTCATAACCTAAACTTTCAAAAACTTTGCTAGCTAAAATAACAGTTTTTAAACTACTGGCAACAACACTTGGTGCAAAATAAAGCCCTTGTAATATATATTTATTAACTCCTAAACTAGGTCCTACTTCTTTACCTTCTCCTGGCAAAGTTAAACGTTCACCAACTAATTTAATTAAATCTTTTCTACCAACTACATAAGCACCATTAGGGGCAATTCCTCCACCTAAATTTTTAATTAATGATCCTACTACAATATCTGCTCCTACTTCTATTGGCTCTTTAGTTGACACAAATTCACAATAACAATTATCTATCATAATTATTAATTTTGAGTCAATATTTTTAATAAATTTTATAACTTTTTCTAACTTATCTATTGTAATACTTTTTCTTGTAGAATAACCTTTTGACCTTTGAATCTCAATCACTTTTATTTTTTTTGTTTTTAAAGTTTCTTCTATTTTTTTATAATCAAAATCATTATTAATTAAATCAATTTGTTCATATTTAACATGAAATGATTTTAAAGAACTGGGATTATCTACAATACCTATTACTTCATCCAGTGTATCATATGGTTTACCAGTAATACTAAGTAAAACATCATTAGGTCTAAGAAGCGCAAATAAAGTAACGGTTAACGCATGACTCCCTGATATAAATTGATTTCTGACAATAGCATCTTCGGCTTTAAATATAGAAGCATAAACTCTTTCAATTGCATCTCTACCACTATCATTATAACCATATCCAGTGGTTGAATTAAAATGTGTTTCTGATACGCTATTTTCTTGAAAAGCTTTTAAAACTTTTTCGCTATTATAAAAACAAATATTGTCAACTAATTTAAATTGTTCTAAGCATTCTTTTTCCAATTCGTTAATCATTTTTAACACCACCATCAACTCTTATTATTGTGTTATTAATATAAGTATCATTTATTAAATAATTTACTACATTAGCTATTTCAACAGGTTCAGCAAATCTATTTAATAATATTTTATTTAATTGCTTATTTTTAAATTCAACATCCATATCTTTATTCATATCAGTATTAACCCAACCACATGCTATTGCATTAACTATTACATATGGTGCATACATGTTAGCAAAATTATGAGTTAAAGAATTTAACCCAGCTTTAGAAGCATCATAATCTAAACTTTCTTTATAATAAGTATCAACACCATTAGTCGAAGAAATATTAATTATTTTTCCATTTTTATTTTTAAACATAAATCCGCCAATATATTTACTAGTTAAAAAAGGACCAATTAAATTCACATCTAATATTCTTCTAAAATTATCCACAGTTTTATCTTCTAAAATGGTATCAATAGATATTCCAGCATTGTTAATTAAAACTTCAATAGAACCAAATTTAGAAATTGTTGTATCTAGCAATTTTATTACCTCTTCTTCTTTTGACACATCACTTTTTAAAATTAAAACATTTGTGTATTTTTCTATTTCTTCTTTAAATTGTAAAGCATTTTTATTATCGTTTGCATAAGTTAGAACTAAATTATAATGATTTTTAGCCAAAATTAAAGCAATTGCTTTTCCTATACCTTTTGTTCCACCAGTTATTATTATAGTCATTTGCTCACCTCTTTTATATTATACATTATTCTAAATAAAAATCCTAGATATCTAGGATTCTTTTATTTCGTCAATATATTTATTAACTTTACTAGCCCAACTTTTATCAGCAGCATATTTAGAATTCATTTCTTCAGCAGTTGTTAATCCTCTTTCTACATAATTTTTAGCGATATTATCAATAAATCCTTTAATTCCTTCATCTAAAGTGTCATATTTCATATATGCTCCACCATTACATGATGGGCCACCAACTTGACCACCAACATTGTTACATTTTTTAACTAAAGTACTACAATTCCATTTACAACCAGTTTCGTGCATTGAAATGGCAACAGCTAAATAAGGGTCAACTCCTTTTTCTAAAGAATATGTAACATATAATTCCCCTTTATTTGCTAAATCGGAATTTAGGAATCTATTAATTTTATCTATCAATTGTTTCTCTGTTAATCCATCATAAACAATTTCTTCTACTTCTTCTTCAACTTGAATATAAGATTCTGCTAATAAATTTTGTTTAGGCTCTATTATAGTTGGCTTTTCTACAGTTACATTCATAAAATTACTTGCTACAAACAAACCAAGAAAAACGCACAGCTTTGTTTTCAAATTTTTTCACCTCTTCATAAAAATTTGGGAAAACATTTCGATTGTATCATATTTTTACGAATCAGTCAAATTAAGCATATTTTATTAAAAATTGTAAATTCTTAGAATTATCATTACCCTTTTTTAAAACATCATAATTTTCATAAATATTAACAACTTTTAATCCTAATTTATTACATACATTTTCTACTTCTTTAATACTAAATATTCTAAAGGTGTGTTCATCGTTGTATATTTTATTATTAATTTCAAAAATAATTTTACTTTTTTCTATTTTTAAGTCTTTATTATAATTCCAAATCATCGTTCTTTTCATATTGTCATAACAATCAATTTTTTCACCTGATGACTGGGGATTATGCAAATCCAATATTATTCTTCCTCCAGGCAACAAAATATTTTTTAAATTTAATAAACATATTTCTAGTTCTTTGATGTCCTTTAAATGATTAATAACAGCAAACATAGAAATTATTACATTATATTTTTTACTTATATTGATATGTAATATATTTTGATGATATAAATTTCCTTTAATTCTTGTTTTAGCTATTTCCAACATCTCATCGTTCAAATCTAAACCATCTATGTCATAATCACTTAATAAAGAAGCATGAATTCCGGTTCCACACCCAATATCGATTATTTTATCATTTTCATTAATAAAATTTTTTAAAAATAAAACTTCTTTTTTATAATTTTTTTTACTATAAAATTTGTCATAATATTTAGCAAATTCTTTATATTCCATATAATTCTCCTTAACATTTTTATAATATAATTTTATATAATAAAATGCAAGTGTTTTCTAGTACTATTACTTTTGCAATTTATTATAAAAAATGACAAAGTTAATTGTCATTTTATCGCTGATCACTAATAGTGGCATCACTATTACTAGATTGTAATGCTTGAAGTGGATCATAAGGTGCACCCGATATAGTTCCTGCAAGTAATGCAATATCTACTGCATTTTCAGGAATTCCCCAAGAATTTCCAGAAAATATGAATATTGCTCGATCAACAACATATCCTCGAGTATTGTATACAACATTATCCATAATAGTACCTGTAGAATTAGGATTTAAATATGCAGGTTGGCGTAATGTATGAAAAATATTATTGCGTACCAATAAATTTGTAGTATTTACTTGCGTTACAAATCCTCTATTTACTACCCACGTTGAAGAATCACCAGATTGAGGTGGTCCATAGATCTGGCAATTTAATATTTGATCTCCATTACTACCAATTTGAATAAACTCAACTGGATATGGTTGATCACTAGTCATAGTTAATCCATCAATCGTTGTATTGTCACTACTAATTAAAAATGGTACTACTGGAGCCTGAAGTAAAATTTCTGCACCTGCTCTTCCTTTTATTGTTAATCCAGGTATATTTAAATTAATTTGATTTGTAATAGGATAATTACCTCTTAAAACATTTATAACACCATTTGGTTGTGCTACAGCTAATGCCTGTTCAATTGTTTGAAATGGTGAAATTTGACTTCCATCCCCACCAGGAGCTGCTGTAGATTGAACATATAAATTATAAGGATTAGATTCAACACTTCCGGTTGGACCTGTCGCACCAATTGGTCCTGTTGGTCCAGTTGGACCAGCTATACCTGTAGCTCCAGTTGGGCCTGTTGGACCAGTTGGTCCGGTTGCTCCCATTGGCCCTGGGACTAGATATAAACGTTTAAGTGGTGCACAACACATCATTTTATCTCCATTTGCTTTATCACAACACATATAATAAAAACCTCCATTATATCTTCTATATTATATGTTAATGAAAATTTATTAGTTACACCAAATAAAACAAAAAAATTCATAATTTCTTATGAATTTGCAATACAAAATGGGGCGCAATAAGGGATTCGAACCCTTGCATAACGGAACCACAATCCGCCGTGTTAACCCCTTCACCAATTGCGCCATTAATCAACAAAAAAAGTTGATACATATAATATTAACAAATTTTTTTTATTTTTGCAACACCTTTTTATATATTTTGTTTAAATATAGTTATTTTACCCAAACTAAATGCCTATATATACATAGTATAAATTGGGAGGAAAAACTATGTATAATTATAACTATCCACCAAATTTTTACTTTGATGGAAATAATTTAAGAAATTACCAAAATAATAATTATCAAAACGATAATTTATTTAATCCTTACGAAGGTTTAATAAGAGGAAATCTATTTAAAAATATTTATGATCCATATAAAAATGAAAAACCATACACAATAAAGCCTATGAATGACCAAGCAAAAATGTTAACTGATATTGATAGTTTAGAATTTGCTCTAATCGATTTAAATCTATATTTAGATGTTTATCCAGATGATAAAAATGCTATTGAATTATTCAATAAATATCGTAATGAGCATAATCAATTACTATATACATATCAAAATGAATATGGTCCAATTTTGTTAAATAGTGATTCATTAAATAATATGCCATGGATGTGGGACAATAGACCATGGCCATGGGAAAATTAGGAGGTTTATATGTGGAAATATGAAAAAAAATTAGAATATCCTATAAATATTAACAAAAAAGATTTAAGTTTAGCTAAAACGATGATGGCTCAATACGGTGGACCTGACTCTGAATTAGGAGCAGCTTTAAGATATTTAAACCAAAGATACACAATGCCGGATGAAAAAGGATATGCACTATTAACAGATATAGGAACAGAAGAGTTAGCTCATTTTGAAATGATAGCTACTATGATTCAACAATTAATGAAAGGAGCCACATTAAACGAATTAAAAGAATATGGATTAATAGGTTATTATACACAACATAAAAATGCCAATTTCCCAGTAGATACTAGTGGTGTCCCTTTTACTAGTGCATATATTGAAGCAACAGGAGACTATTGGGCAGATTTAGAAAGTGACATGGCTGCTGAACAACGTGCAAGAGTAACTTATGAAAAATTAATGAATCAAACTAATGATCCAGATGTTTTAGGCCCATTATCATTTTTAAGACAAAGAGAAATTGTTCATTATAATAGATTTAAGGAATTAAGAGATTATTATTTAAATAAATTTAAAAATTAAAAGGTATCAATTAAGAAACCTTTTTCTTTTTTCAAAAATTATTTCTTCTTCTTCATAAAATGGATTTAATTTTTTTAATAGATCAACATTACCAATTGTTTTAAAAAAACTTCTTCTTTCAATTAAATCATTTTCTAGTAAATCATCGTTGGCACCTAAAAAGAAATTAATTAAGTCGTCAGCAAAATGATAATCATTTAAAAACTTCTCATAAATTTTATTAAAACTTATATCATTTTTTAAAAATTCTCTAATTAAATATTTATATCTATTTTTAAGAGGTCTATTATTTTTACATTTTGTAATTATACTTTCATAAACATTAGAAAAAATATATTTATAAAATATTACTATTTTTTCCTGGTCACCATTGAAATGTTCATCAATTTTTTCTTTAAATATATCGATAATTTCATATTCATCTTCAGAATCATAATTTTGTGAGCAATCATACAAATCTATAAAATCTTGAATCATTTTTTCAGTTTCTAAAAGCGTATCTGGGTTAATGCAATTTATAAAATTTAATATTTCAAATGGATTAATGTCCATAACAACATTTAATTTGTCTTGAGCAACAATTTCTTCCATACAATTACTTTTTAAAATATAATTTCTATTTAAAAATTCGCAAAAACAAGCAATTGCTTGAAATATATACGGATTGATTGAAAAATTATAAAAATTATCAATTATTTGTTTATAATTTTTTTCTTCTAATAGAATTTGTTCCTCATAGTCAAGGTCCATACCTTTTTCATTGTAATACAAATTTACCTTATAAAATGTACTAACTATAATAAGCATCATGATTTTTTTATAATATGAATTGTTTTCTTTAAAGTTTATATATTTTATTTCACCAAATAATTCATCATATCTACTTTTGTCAGTCGTCAAAAAAAGTAGTAATTCTTCAGTAGTTTTATTTATATCTTCGCCATAAATATTTTCAATAGTATTGACAGTTAATGCTAAAATATCATAACATGCATCATAAATAGTATTTACCATCCCCCACAAACTCCTTTACTTAAGTATATTATTTAATATATAGTTAAAACTAATTTTAATGTCGGGAAATACTTCAATATCACTTAATTCTTCAAATGAGAACCACCCACAGCGATCTATTTCATCATCTTCCATTACATCATCTTGACTTAAAGGAATTCCTACGTAAGTAATATCTACATGTAATGACCCATCTTTTCCTCTATTACGTTGAATACCTAGTGGTCTTATAAAATCATCTTCTCGAGGAAATCTCTCGCCAATTAATTTTACTCTTACACCAGTTTCTTCGTAAGTTTCTCTTAAAGCTGTTTCCTCAGGTGTTTCATTATTTTCAATATGCCCGCCAGGTTGAACCCACCGATTAAATTTTTTATGATGGCATAATAAAATTTTAGAGTCTATTGGATTTACAACAAACACAGATGCACAAAATTCTCTTTTCATAACTCACTTCCCTATAAAATAATTATAACACAAATAATCAAAATTAATTAAATTATTTTCGTAAGCACATTGCCTACATAAGTTATTGTGTGAAATAAAAATTATAGTTAATTTTGTGTTATTTTAATTATAAAGATGGAGGTAGTTTTTATGTATTTTAAAAGATTGAAAGATTTAAGAATTGATAATGATTATCTACAAAAAGATATTGCAAATGTATTAAATATATCACAACAATATTATTCAAAATACGAATTAGGAAGTTTTACTATTCCAACTGAACATCTTATTACATTAGCCAAATTTTATAATGTCAGTATTGATTATATTGTTGGTTTAACAGATGAAAAAAAGTCACGAACAAAATCATGACTTTTTATTTATTATTAATTAAGTTAATATTATCTAATAATACCCCAGTTCCTTCAACAACACAAGTTAATGGACTTTCAGCCACAAATACCGGAACTTTTAATTCATGAGCTAATAATTGATCAAAGCCATCAATCAATGCTCCCCCACCTGTTATAACAATACCTTTATCAATAATATCAGCTGCTAATTCCGGTGGTGTTTGCTCCAATACACTTTTTGCTGTATGAATTATTATATAAATACTTTCTCTTAATGCTTCTTCTACTTCATCAGAACACATTGTAATCGTATGAGGTAAACCTGTTACTAAATCTCTTCCTCTTACTTCCATTTTATCATTTTTATTACCACTATAAACTGTTCCTATACTCATTTTTATTTCTTCTGCTGTTCTATCTCCAATTAATAATTTATATTTATCTTTAATATATTTCATAATATCACTATCAAATACATTACCAGCTATTTTAATTGAGGAACTAGTCACAATACCACCTAATGATAAAACAGCTATATCAGTAGTTCCTCCGCCAATATCAATTACCATATTACCACTTGGTTTAGATATATCCATCCCAGCCCCAATTGCTGCAACTTTTGGTTCTTCTTCGATGAATACTTTTTTAGCTCCAGTTCTTTCGGCAGCTTCTTTAATTGCGTTTTTTTCTACTTGAGTAATATTTGAAGGACAACATATCAATATTCTAGGGCGTGATAAAAAACTTTTACCATTTATTTTTCTAATAAAATAATTTAACATGATTTCGGTTATTTCAAAATCAGCTATAACACCATCTTTCATCGGTCTAATCGCTATTACAGATCCAGGAGTTCTTCCTAACATTTCCCTTGCTTCACTACCAACGGCAAGTGGTTTTTTAGTATCTGCATCCATAGCGACAACAGATGGTTCGTTTAATACTATTCCTTGGCCTTTAACGTATATTAATACATTAGCTGTTCCCAAATCTATTCCAATATCTTTTGCAAACATTTTATCACTCTCATTTCTCCATTTATTATATCATGTTTTTACCATTTTTTTACATTAAATACTTCCTTTTAGTTGATTGTCCACCTCTTATATGTCTAACATCTGTATGATATTTTAATATTTTATCAACTTCTAAATAAAGCTTATCATCAACATCTAATAATCGTTCATGTAAGTCCTTATGAACTGTACTTTTACTAACATTAAAAATAAGTGCCATTTCTCTTACAGTACTACCAGTTTTAATCATATAATTAGCTTCTTCTAAAACTCTTTTTGCAATGTTTTTATTCAACATAAACACCTCTATTTAAATATATCTATAAATTTAATAAATATACCTAAAAAAGAGTTATTACAACTCTCCTAATTGTTTATCATAATATTCTTCTGGATTAACATTTTTACTATTATGAATTAACTCAAAATGAAGATGGTTGCCTAAATCTGTTGAAATATTTGATTCTCCACTTTTACCAATTATTTGGCCTTGCAAAACATTATCACCTTCTTGAACTAATGTTTCGCTTAAGCTTTGATAAACACTAATCAAATTGTTATCGTGTGTAATCTCAATTATTTTTCCTAATAAATTATTTTCTTCTACTTTAGTTACTTTACCATCTAAAATAGATACAACATCAAATGTCTCTTTACTTTGATAATCAACACCACTATTTGGAATATATGTATTATCATAATAGATTAATGAATTTTTTTGTTCTTCTTCGCTTCCCTGATAATCATAAAAATGTCTAGCAATAATAACATCATCAATTAAATAAGGTCTTGATATTATATCTCTAGTATTAATAACAGGTACCTCATCTTCGATTATTACATCATCTACATAGGTTGAATTATCATCTAATTTAGAAGGACTAGAAATCATCTCTAACATATAAATTGTTCCAATAATAGTTACAAAAGATAATGCATATAAAGCATAGATAACTGGTTTTTTTAATCTTCTTTTCATATTTTTCACCTCTAAAATAAGTTTGCTCAAATATGAAAATTTTATACATTAAATTTTTTTAATTTCAACTCCTTGATAATAATATTTTAATATTTCATCGTATGTATATCCTTTTAAAGCCATTGCCTGTGCTCCATATTGACTCATTCCAACTCCATGACCATATCCTTTAGTTGTGATATAAATTTTATTATTTTCTAATTTAATTGTAAAATGATTTGATTTTAATTTTAAATTAGTTACGACAGTATTACCTTCTAAAGTTGTACCATTTATTTTTAATTTTTTTACTCTTCCTGTACTAGTAGTCTCTAGTAATTCAATATCTAACGTTTCATTATACTTTAAATTTAATTTATTATAAAAATATTCTAAACTAAATGTATAATCTACTTCATAAACAGGTGAAATAGAATCCCAAGTTGAAGATACACTTCTTAGATAAGGTACTTTATTAGTAAATACTTCTTCACTATTTTCAGTAGCGCCAACACTGGTTGAGAAAAACATTGCATCAACTACTTTACCATCATATTCTAAATATTCGTTAAATGTTTCTAAAACTGCTTGTTTTATTTTATTTATATTAGTAGTATAATTATCTTTCCATACTTCTTGTAAATGTTCATCATCTAAATAAACCTGGTTCA
Organism: uncultured Bacilli bacterium; assembly: GCA_944372195.1. Lineage (GTDB taxonomy): Bacteria > Bacillota_I > Bacilli_A > RF39 > UBA660 > Faecisoma. The sequence goes on along the minus strand of CALVYK010000002.1, from coordinate 50,429 downwards.
TAACAGTATCTACGACATCATATTCTTTATCAATATTAGCTTCCATTTTTTTCATAACATAACTTCTAGCGGCAACTGCTTGTGCTTTTAAAGCTTCAAGTTCAAATGATACTGGCATCTCACCAGCTAAAACACCGACAATATAATCTTCAAATGGAACATTTATTATTTTATCGTCTTGTTTTACTCTTACCATCATGTTAGATGTATATTTAAATTTTATCTCATCATCTTTTATAAATAAATTAACAATGATATAAGGAATAAAAATAATTATGCATGTTAAAAGCAGTATTTTTTTCATAATATCATCTCCATTATTAAAATACTGCTATCTAATTTAAATTATACTACCGAAATAAAGAAATCGTAAAAAAAGTTAACGACTAAATACGACAAAGCCATTGCTAAAAACATATATAATATTCTTGCTTGATAGTATCTGTTTTTTTTAAAAACATTATTTATATTAATACTATCTAAAGCAAGGATAGAAAATGGCAAAATAATTAAATATAAAATTGTCTTAATTGTCATAGTTATCAATCATTTCTACTCTTCTTCTATGTTTTTCTTCGTTTGAAAAATCAGTAGTTAAAAAAGTATCAATTATTTCTTTATAATTATTTGTATTTTCACTTAATGCTATGACATTCGCATTATTGTGAGATCTAGCTAAAAAAGCTTCTTCTTTAGTTGTTACTTTAGCGCATCTAACTTTTTTTACTTTATTACAAGCTATACTCATACCTATTCCGGTTCCACAAATTAATATACCAAAATCAATTTTATTATCTCTTATACTTTCTCCAATTTTATAAGCATATTGTGGATAATCTACACTTTCTATTGAATTGGTTCCATAATCTATTATTTGATATCTATCATTTAAATAATTTTTAATTTTTTCTTTTAAAATAACACCTCGATGGTCACTTGCTATTCCTATTTTCATTTTGAATCTTCCTCTCTATTTAACACTATCCATTCTCCATTTCTTTTACCATTTTTTCGTACTATTAATCCTTTATTTTGCATATCAATCATTCGTGTTTTAATTGTTCTTAATGATTTATTAATATTATCAGCAATTTCTTCTTGTTTAATTGTAGGATTATTTTTAATTATTTTTATAATAGCTAATTCCTCTAAAGTACAATCATTATATTCCAATTCTTTTAAATTGTTATTTTTGTTATAGTCAATATGGATAAATCGATTTTTTAATTCATAATTTGTACTTGCTAAAAGATTGTAAAAGAATTTTTCTAAAAAAGAAATATCTTCAAAAATATTTTTTTCAAAATTTTTGTAATTAGCTCTAACCAACGCATTTCTAAAATAAAATGAATTATTAGCAAAAACTTCATTGTTAATATTAAAGCCAAAAGTTCTTAAATATTTTATTATAAAAACAGCTGTTGTTCTTGTATTTCCTTCACCAAACGGATGAATTTGCCATATATTTGATGTAAAGTGACATAAATGTTTTATTGATTCTTCAAGAGACAAATTTTTATATAAGAAATTTTTTTCTTGCTCAAAGTCGAACTCTAAAACTGATTTTATAGAATCATATGATGCATAAGTTACAGTATCTCCATTTAAAACCCATTCTTCTTTTGTTATATTATAATCCCTAAATTTTCCAGCATGATTATAAATACCATTAAACAGTCTTTTATGAATATTTAATAATTCAATATAATTAAAATTAAAAGATTTTTCACTTAAAATTTCTGCTATTCTTACAGATACTTTATCTGCTTCCTCGTAATTTTCTTCATTTTTATTATTTTTAACTTTATAATATTGATTTATTCGATATTTTACTTCATTTATATCAATTTTACCCTCGATGTGTTCTCTAGCACTTTCAATCAAATAATTTGAAGTTTTTAATCCATCGACATCTTGTAATCCAATTGCTGTTTCCCATGTTATAGTTTTTTCAACTTTACTAGGTTCTCCTTGTTTAATATATTCTGAAAGACCTAAATTCCAATTTTTTTCCATATTCACTCTCCAGACTATATTCATTATACTATAAATCATTTTAAAAATCAAATTTCAAAGTGCAAAAATTGCACTTTAGAATTGCACTTTAAACAAAAAAACTGCAATTAAGCAGCTTTATCTTGGTTAAGTCCATATTTACGATTGAATTTTTCAACTCTACCTGTTTTTGTAACAGTTCCTTGTTTACCTGTAAAGAATGGATGACATTTGTCACAAACTTCTAAATGTAATTCTTTTTTATTAGATCTTACTGTAAAAGTATTACCACAAGCACAAGTAACTTTAGTTTCCATATATTCTGGATGAATACCTTTTTTCATAATCTATCTCCTTCCGCCATGACTAAAAAAGTCATAGAAATTTAACGCGTATATATTATAGCAAATAAATTTGAAAAAAATCAAGCATTTTTGTTATTTTTTTCAATAATTGTGTCAATTATTTTATTTGAAATCAATTTATATCCATCTTTATTAGGAAAATAACTATTAGGATTATCAAAATAAGATGTATTATTGAAATCATTATATATATCTAGATAAGTTATTTTATAGTTATCACATAATTTTTTTAATTGTTCATTTGCATATATGAAAAACTCATCTAAACTATTTTCTTTCAAACAATTATATATACCAATATATATTATATCTTCTTTAGAATAAGTACGTAATAATTTAAATAAATTTTCTAAATCAACTGTTACTTCTTCAAATTTTGTATATAAATCATTAACACTAAAATCATTATTAAAAGTTACATTACTAAATAAATCATTCATTCCAACCGATAAAGTAATTATATCAGCTTTAATTAATATATTTTGAATATTTTTATCATCTATTTTTATATTATCTTCAATATCTTTTACAAAATCAATACTTCTTTTATTATTATTAGTAAAACTAACATATTTTTTAACTTCTAAACTATCTTTAACATAATCAGCATAACCATAATCCTTAGCATTATAAGAATTTATTCCATTAGCTAGACTATCACCCATTGAAAAATAGTATACATCTTTATCTTTAAAACCTAAATAAATTAAAAATACTGACAATAAAACAATAATTATAGTTAATATTTTTTTCATAGTTTTCCTCCATTAAAAAAGTAGATTACTCTACTTAATTATATTATTTATTAACCAAATTATTCATCAACTAAAACAATATCAGCTCCAACATTTTTTAATTTTTCTATAATGTTTTCATAGCCTCTTAAAATGTGTTCAACATCTTTAATGATAGTTGTTTCACTTGCTTTAAGACCAGCTAAAACCAAACAAGCACCTGCCCTTAAATCTGTAGCAATTACTTCTTTGCCAATCAAATTTTTAGGTCCATTTATATATATCTTTCTTTTATCAATAATTATATCTGCTCCCATTTCATTTAAAAATGGAACATTTTGAAATCTATTTTCATATATTGTTTCTTCTAATGTTGATTTTCCATTACATCCAATTAATAAAGTAGTCATTGGTTGCTGTAAATCTGTTGGAAATCCAGGATATCCTAATGTTTTGATAGTAACTGGTTTTAAATTAGAACTTCTAGAAATAATTAAATAATCATCATATATTTCTATTGGAACATTCATTTCTTTTAATTTTGATGTTAAAGATTCAATATGATCTGGTATTATATTTTCAATTTTTAATTTATTACCAACTAAAGCTCCTGCTATAACATAAGTTCCTGCTTCAATTCGATCAGGAATTACTTCTGCAAAACCATCTCCTAATTTAGAAACACCTTTTATAGTTATTTCACTAGTTCCAGCACCACTTATTCTAGCGCCCATATTGTTTAAAAATGTGGCAACATTCACTATTTCTGGTTCTTTAGCAGCATTTAAAATTGTTGTCGTCCCCTTTGCCTTTACTGCTGCCAAAATAGTATTAATAGTAGCTCCTACGCTAGGCATATCTAAACTAACTACACTCCCAACTAATTCTTTGGCATTAATTATAAATTTATTACCTTCTTCGATTACTTCAGCTCCCAGTGCACGATATCCTTTTAACGTTTGGTCAATCGGTCTAGCGCCGATTGAACATCCCCCTGGAAAATACATTTCGACATGTTTATACTTCCCTAATAAGGCCGACATAAAATAATATGATGCTCTTAATTTTTTTGCCTTTTCTTCGGGAATTTCTTTATTTTCTAAATACTTTTGATCAATAATCATCTTATTATCTTCTCTTTTAACTTTGGCTCCTAAGTATTCTAATATTTCATTTAATGCATCAATATCAGATATATTTGGTACATTATCAATTGTTACAACGCCATCCGATAAAAGTGAAGCAGGAACTAATGCAACTGCACTATTTTTAGCCCCACTTATTTTGATTGACCCTTTTAATTCTTTGCCTCCATTTATTTTAATTTTTTTCATAACTTCCTCCACTATATTTGTATGTAATTAATTAGGCTTTGCCATTACTTCCAAATAACATTACTTTTTCTTTAATCATTTCTTTCATAGCAACTTCGCCACCTTTAATTATTTTACGTGGGTCATATACCTTTTCATTTTGATTTAAGAAACTTCTTACTGCTTTTGACCATGCAATTTGCAATTCAGTATTGATGTTTATCTTTGCAATACCACAACTAATTGCTTTTTTTATTAATTCATCTGGTATTCCTGAACCACCATGTAATACTAATGGTAATTTAGTTAAATCGTGAATTTTTGCCATTCTTTCAAAATCTAGTTTTGGTTCACCTTTATATAATCCATGAACACTTCCTAAAGCAGGTGCTAGAAAATCAATATTAGTTTCATTAACCAATTTTACTGCATCTTCTACTTTAGCGTAAGCTAGTTCATCTGCTACACCATCTTCTTCTCCTCCAACAGCACCTACTTCTGCTTCAACTGTTACATTTTTATCTTTAGCATACATAACTACTTGCTTTGTGATATTTATATTTTCTTCTAAAGGATATTTTGAAGCATCAATCATAACTGAAGTAAAACCATTATCAATTGCTTTTACACAACTTTCATAACTACTTCCATGATCTAAATGTAATGCAACAGGAATAGTTATATTTAAATCACTAAATAAAGATCTAACTAAATTAGATACCGTTTTATATCCTCCCATGTATTTAATAGCACCTTCACTAACACCTAATATTAATGGTGTTCTTAATTCTTGACATTCTTCTAAAATAAATCTTGTCCATTCTAAATTATTTATATTAAAATGTGGTACCGCATATTTACCACTATCAGCTTTGTTAAGCATATCTTTCATATTTTCTAACATTCTATCACCAACTTAATTATATATATTTTTTATAATAAAATCAAGGATATTGAAATTCCTTTTGTAATAATTTGTAAAATTTTATAATAAAAAAGAAATCTTTTATTAGATTTAAAGATTTCTTTATGTTATTTGGACTTTCCTTGTTCAAAATCATGAATATCTTCTCTTTTTTCAATTTGGGATACTTGCAAAACTTCACCAGTTGAAATATTATAAGCAACAGGAAAAGGACTTAATTCAGTAATGCCTCTAATAAATTTTTCTTCCTTATCTGAATTAGTAATACTAAATAATTTATTCATATTAGTGTCTATTACAATATATTCCCCATCTAATGTTTGAACAACAGCTTTTCCTTCACTAAAATTAAATGCCTCTTTATAAGTTGGTGGACATATTTCTTTCCCCGTTTTATCAATAAATCCCCATTTTTCATCTTTTTTTACTGCTGCTAAGCCTTCACTAAAGTTTCCAATATAATCATAACCACAAGATAATACTTCTCTACCAGAAATATCTATATAAAATTTTCTTCCATCATTAAATACAGGCGCTAAACCTTCGCTAAATTTTCCTATATGATCATAAATAAATGGAATTACTGTTTCTCCAAATTTATTTATATAACCCCATTTTTTATGTCCTTGATCATCTTTTTTATAATTAATAAATAAAGGATAATCTTTGTTGTCATTATAATTATCTGCAAATCGATAATAAATATCATCATAACCATCAGTTTTTAATATTTCTTGACCTAACTCATTTAATAAAACTCGTTCTCCAGTTTCTGTTTTTTCTAATACAATAACACCATTTTTAAACGATTCGTGATCATCAAAATATTTTTCATAAATATCTGATGTTATCTCATTACCTTTTCTGTCAATGAATATCCATTCATCACCTTTTCTTACAGATACTAAACCTTCACTAAATTGTCCCGAATAATCAAGAGCATTTGAATCAGTACCATCATAAATGCATGGAATTACCTCTTTCCCTGACTTATCTATATATCCAATTCCTTCTGTTGTTTTAACACAGGCTACCCCAGAATCAAATGAATCAGCATATTCATAAATAAATGGTAATACTTCTTTTCCTGTTTTATCGATGAACCCCCATCTTTCATCTTTGAAAACTGCTGCTAAGCCCTCTCTAAATTTAATTATATATAGTTTTTATAATAAAATCAAGGTTTTTTGTATTACATATGTCAAAAACATGTTATAATATTTTAGCTAAAAGGAAAAAAAACATGAAAGAACTAAATAATTTACCAGAACCTTTAGGACAAGATCAAATAGTTATTTTATACAAACAATATCAAGAAGGAAATTTAGAAGCTAAAAAAACAATTTTAAATCATAATATAAAATTAATAATAGATTTAATACGAAAAAATTTTAATAATCCATATTACGATATGGAAGAATTAACTGCTATTGGATTACTTGGTATTACTGAATGCTTTGATAAATATGATTTATCTAGAAATGTTAATTTTTCTACTTTTGCAGTTTATTGTGCAAGAATGAAAATAATCGCCTATTTAAAAAAAATAAAAACTAACATAATAAGTATTTCTATAAATGATTTTATAAACATTGATAACTTATTAAAAGATGACAATGTTGATATCGAATATAATTATGATCTAAAAGAAGAACATATTATAATTAGACAATTAGTTGAAGAACTAAAAGAAAATGAACAATTAATTATAAAACTTTATTTTGGATTTGAAAATAAAAGGCATACACAAAAAGAAATAAGCGAAATATTGAATGTTTCCCCCCAACGTGTACAATTTATTCTAAAAAGAGCGCTAAATAGATTAAAGGACAATTTTGAAAAGCATCAAAAAACTATTTAAAACAAATATAAAAATGCAATTATAATTAATATTAAGCCTCCCATTATAGTTGATGTTTTACCAATTATATTATTTATTTTTTTCCCTAACACCAAACCAAAATAGGTAAAAGATAAACTAAAAATTGAAAATATAGTTGAACAATATAAGTAATTATTACTAATTACATTTAATCCTATACCTACTGAAAAGCTATCAATACTTACGGCAAAGCCAAATAACAATATTTGTTTAATATTAACAATATTTTTAATATCTTCATCTTTAAAGGTTTCATAAACCATCTCAATACCAATAATAAATAAAATTAAAAAAACTATTATATCTGGATTACTTACATATTTTAATATAATATTACCTAAAAACAGGCCTAATAACGGCATAATAAAATGATAAATACCTACTACTAAAGACAATTTATATATGTCTTTTTTATTTAAATTTAAAGTACCATACGCTAAAGCTAGAGAAAAAGCATCCATACTAAGACTTATTGCAATAATAATTACTAACATAAAAAAATCCTCCTACAAAAATATATTTGTAAAAGAATTTTTTAGACTACTTACTCCAATCAATTGGTGTAATATTTTTACTTATTAAAAAATTATTTGTTTTAGAAAATGGTTTACTTCCAAAAAATCCGTTATATGCCGAAAGTGGTGATGGATGAACAGATTCAACAATATAATGATTTTTATTAGTTATAAGTTTTTTCTTACTTCTTGCATATCCGCCCCATAATATAAACACGATTGGTTGTTCTCTTTCATTTAGTAATTTTATAATGTTGTCTGTAAATATTTCCCAACCTTTTTCTTTGTGAGATAATGGAGTATCTTTTACAACACTCATAATACTATTTAATAATAATACACCTTGTTTAGCCCAATTAGTTAAATCATTATTATTTTTTTTTATACCTAAATCACTTTCTAACTCTTTAAAAATATTATTTAATGATGGTGGTCTTTTAACATCATCTTTAACTGAAAAAGATAATCCATGAGCTTCATTTTCTCCGTGATATGGATCTTGACCTAATATAACTACTTTTACTTCATTATAATCAGTATATCTTAAGGCATTAAAAATATCTTTATACTGTGGATAACATATTTTGCTTTTATACTCATTTTTTACAAAAATACCTAGTTTTTTAAAATAATCTTTTTTGAATTCATCTTTTAAAACTATATCCCAATTCTTATTAATCATAACTAACACCTACTTCATTTTACCACATTCTTTATATCTTCTCAATTCAAATATAACGTCTTTCTTTAATTTAATTATTGCGTATACATTAATAATAGCAAGTAATGCTGTTAATATATTTACTATTTCCCAAATTGTTTTAGCCGGAACAATAGAACTTATAAATAAAATAATACATATAACTATTTTTAAATAATTTGTTTTATTTGTTAAATACTTTAAATTAGATTCCGCATCATAAAATCCAGCTAAAATAGTTGAAAAAGCAAATAGAATTATTGATAAAATAACTATTATATTTCCTATATTTCCCAAATGATATATAAATGCATTTTGAGTTATCTCAATACCATTTAAATTATTTCCTAGGAAATTTATATCGCTAGTTAAAATTACTAAAGCTGTTGCTGTACAAACTAAAAAAGTAGTTATATAAATACCTAATATTTGAACATAACCTTGATTAGCGGGAAATTTTGTTTTAACAGTTGAAGCAGCTATAGCTCCTGTTCCTAATCCTGCTTCATTAGAAAATATTCCTCTTTGAATACCTACTATAAAAGATGACAATACTCCAAAACCTAATGACTTAAAATTAAAAGCCTCAAATATTATACTTTTAAACAAATTTGGTATTTGGTCAATATTATTTATTATTATAAATATAGAAGCTAATATATATATTAAAGTCATAATAGGCACTAATTTAGAGGAAATATTAAATAATTGTTTAGTACTTTTGTTTATAATTATAAAAGCAATTAAAGTAATTACTAAACCACTAATAACAGGATTAAAATTTATAGAATTAGTTATCGTATTAGCTTGAATACTTAAAAATCCAAATACTTGACTAATAACAATAATTAGAGCATAAAATTTACCTAATTTTTTATTATTTAAACCATTTTTTATATAATAACTTGGGCCACCTTTATATAAATTATTATCTTTTTCTTGATATTTAACACCTAAAGTTGTTTCTGCAAAACTATTAGCGGCAGATATAATTCCAATTATCCACATCCAAAATATTGAACCAGTTCCCCCTAAATAGATAGCTAATGCAATACCAGCGATACTTCCAACACCAATTCTACCACCTAATACCATCATTAAAGATTCAAATGGCGATATTGCATTATCTTCTTTTTTTATTATATTTTTAAACATTTCTTTAAAATTAAATTGTACAAATTTTAATTTATATGTAAAATAAATACCAGAATATACCATTAGAACGGTTGCTATTGCCCATAAAATACTATCAATTATTTTAAGCATTTAATCACCTAATTAAGTATATTAATAAAAAAAAGTTTAATTTCTTAAACTTTCAATTTGTTCTTTAGCTAAATTAGTTACTTTACTTATTGTTTCTAAATCCATATTTAATTCTAACATTTTTTTAGCATTTTCTATTTTATTTTGTTCGATTCCTTCAGATAATCCTTGATTAAGCCATTTTTCATGCATTACTTCTTCATATTGTTTTTGCTCTTCTTCACGACTTATCCAATCCACTACAAATTGATCATTGTTAGCTTTGATTACTTCTTCTTTAAAATTATTCACTATATCACTCTTTTCTGATAATTCTTCTAATCATTGTTTACCTAAATCTAACATGATTAATGCTTCTTCACCTTTGGTAAACTTCTTATCATTATTATAATAGTTTTTTATGTATTTGTCTATACCTACATTATATATTTTGATATAATCGGTTAACTCTATTTTATTTATTTTATCATATAATGTATAGATACTTTTTTCATATTTACTATTATAAAAATTTAAATTTACTTGAATTATCGAATGACCTACTTTGTATTTATTCCCTCTTTCCGTGTTTTCACTTGCTAGCTTAAATATGTAATGTAAATTTCTTATTTTTATTTCTTCACTATAATTAGTATTTAATTCAACATTGATTATTTCATCTATTGTTTTTACTAGTAAATCTAATCTTTGACCACGTAACTTATAATAATCTTGAATTAAATTCGAATTTAATATTTGTAAATCTTCAATTTTTTTATCTAAAATTGGCTCTAAAATAGCTATTAAAAATTCTTTTTTAACTGCAGCATACATAAAAACAGGTTCATGTCTTGCTGTATAAAATTTTTTTATTTAAATCACCTCCTATTAGTTTTATTAGCCAAAAGTGTGGTGATTTCCTGCAAAATTTTAAAAAAAATTGCTTTTTTTTGCAATCTTTATAAATTATTAGCAATATCAATGAATATATTAATATCCAATTGTTCAGCTCGTACAGTTAAATCAAAATTGTATTTATTTAAAATATTATTTATTTTTTCTAAATCATATTCTTTTAAATTATTTCTTAAATTTTTTCTTTTTTGTTTAAATGAATCTCTTACTAATTTAAAAAATAATTGTTCATTTTTCAAATTAACTCTTTCTTTTTTACTAAATTCTACTACAATACTATCAACATTGGGTTTAGGCATAAACACATTTCTACTAACATCTAAAATTTTTTTTACATCAAAATAATAATTTAAATAAACTGATAAAGAACTATAATCTTTACTATTAGGTTTAGCTTTAAATCTATCCCCAACTTCCTTTTGTACCATTACAACTATTTTATCCACAGCAATACTATCTTCAATTATTTTTATTAAAATAGGTGTAGTTATATAGTATGGTAAATTAGCGACAACATATAATTTATCATAATTATATTTTTTTATATCTTCTTTTATATTTTGTTTTAAAAAATCGTTATATATAATATCAACATTATCAAATTCTTTTAAATTATTATCTAATATATCTTTTAAAGTTGTATCTATCTCATAACATAGTACATTTTTAGCATTTTTAGCCAATTTATGGGTTAATGATCCTGCTCCTGGGCCTATTTCTATTACTAATGTATTTTTATCAATATTTGCTTTATTTATGATAGAATCAATAATATTTTCATCAATTATAAAATTTTGACCAAATTTTTTTTTGAAATTAAAATTATTTGATTCCATTATTTCTTTTATTTTTTTAGGTGAATATTCCATGTTTTACTCCTTTCAACTCAACTTAGATTATACCATTTTTTTTACAAAATAAAAAGATGGTTTACCATCCCCATCTTTGAACGTTAAATTCAACATTACCACTCATATTAGTAGCAAATCTAATATTTTCATCTTTTTCTGTTTGATAAGCAACATCAAAATGATATATACCATCTTTTAATTGTTCACGCATAGTATAACCGGTATCCATTACAATACCCATAAAATCACCTAAATTAGAATTTTCAACCTCGATAATAGTTCCACAAGGAAATTCTGATAACGCAGCAGCGAGTACCCTTACTTCGCCAAATTCATCATCATTATAATAAACGCCATCATTAATTAAATTAAATTTTTTCTTATCTTCAGTTTTGCAAGAAACATTTCCAATACCAGAACAAGTACTGCAATCTGGGCCATATCCAGTCATAACACCTTTATATTTTCCATATTTCCCAGTACCTACTACAACTTCTTCATTAACTACTTCTTCTAAAACTATTTCTTCATTATTTTCACCAATAAACACTAATCCATTTTTTCCTTCAACTACAACATTAGTTATATTGCTAGGAATTGAACTATCATAAGTTTTAATTGTTTCATATTCAATAACTTTAGAAACGACATTGATATTTTTATTAATATTATCATTATTCATTTCTTTTTTAGTTTCGCTTATTTCAAAACCAAATAAAGATACAATTGAAAGTAATCCCAAACTCACCCATTTACCAAATAAACTTAGTAAATAAAAATTCATTGTTTCACCTCAATTTTGTCTACCATATTTTAAATATATCATAAATTTTACTCTAAGTCAAATTGCTCTTTAGCATTTTTAGTTGTTATTTCTAATACCTCTTCTAAAGAAATATTTTTAATTTCTGCTATTTTTTTAGCTACATAAATTACATTATAAGGCTCATTTTTAGTGCCTCGTAATGGTTCTGGTGTTAAAAAGGGACTATCTGTTTCTAATAATAAATATTTTAAATCTATTTCTTTTATAACATCTTTTAACTTACTATTTTTAAAAGTTAATACCCCACCAATGCCTAATCTACAATTAATTTTAATAAATTCTTTAGCCATTTCTAAACTACCACTATAACAATGAATAACTTTTTTTAATTCCTTATAATTTTTTAATATATCATAAGTATCCTGTATAGCATCTCTAGTATGAACTACAACTGTTTTATTGTATTTACGAGCTAAATCTAATTGTTTAATAAATTTTTCTTTTTGTTCCTCTTTATTATGTTCTAAATGGTAATCTAATCCGATTTCACCTATTCCTACTATTTTTTTATTATTAATATTATCTTCAATTAATTTTAAATCTAATTCTTCAGTTGGATATATTCCAATTGTTCCATAAACATTTTTGTAATTACATAAATCTATTACTTCTTTAATGTCTTCTTTATTAGTACCACTTACTATAATTATATTATCCTTCATTTTATTTATAACTTCTAAAATATTATCATAATATTCACTTGTTATATGACAATGTGTATCAACCATTACTTTACCTCCTAAAAAAAACAAAAATTAATTTTGTTTTCTTGTTACTATAAAATATCTTAAAAATAAAATACCTACTAATACTACATAAACAAAATCTACTACATTAAAGTCTATTATTACGCTTATTACAGCTATTATAACTGGCAGAAATAATAAAGCCAACGGCGTAATATCTATTAATTTTTGTTCCATAGTAATATTCCCTTCTATGTTAATAATATATCATAGATATTTGTTATATAACAACATTTTTAATATTCAAATAACGACATTTTACGCAATTTTTACATTTATTCTAAATGATTAGTTAAAAATCTAGCTACTATTTGGGTTAACTTTAAATCAGTTTCATCAACTTCATCACCTATGATCATTACTAAACCAATAACATCACTATTAACGATAATAGGACTAACAGCATAGCAACATTCCATTTCATCACTTATTTTTATTAATTTTTTATGTTTTTCTAGCATTTCTTCTCTTCTATTTAATTTAACTTCTAAATCACTACCTATTTTTTTATTTAATAATTGTTTTTTTAAATCACCAGATACGGCAATTATACTATCAGTATCACATATTAAGACACTATTTTTAATAAAGGATTTAATCGAATCAGTTATATTTTGAGCAAAATCATTTAAATTTTTAATTAAAGAATATTTTTTTAAAATAATATTTTCATTATCAACTAATATTTCTAAACTTTCTCCTTCTTTAATTCTTAAACTTCTTCTTATTTCTTTAGGTATAACTATTCTTCCTAACTCATCGATTCTTCTTATAACTCCTGTTTTCATTGTTCACCTCAAAGTTAGTTTAAACAATATATTAAATTATATACTAAATTTTACATATAATATAAGTGCAATATTGACAAATATTTTAAAATAATGTATATTAATATTGCATTTAGAAAATGTTTCTCGCTTCCGGGTGGTTTGCGAGTAATAAATAATCCCGGTCGACAATGTTTCTCGCTTCTAGGTGGCTTGCGAATTAATAAATTATCCTAGTTGAAAATGTTTGAAAACTTTATCTTAATAGATAGAGTTTTCTTTTTATATGTGCTATAATTTTAAATACTTAATTAGAGAGGAGATAAATATGGAAATAAAAACTGGATATTTATATCACATAAAAGATGAATTTTTTGACACAGTAAATGATGATAACTTGATGGCTAATCATGAAAAAGGGAAAAAAAGACCAACTTATTTTACCATCAAAGATAAAGATATATTATGGTTTATTCCATTAAGCAGTAAAGTAGAAAAATATGAAAAAATAGTAAATAATAAAATTAAAAGATATGGATTTTGTAATACTATTTTAATAGAAAAAATATTTGATAGAAAAACCGCTATATTATTACAAAATGCTTTTCCTACTTTAGAAAAATATATTGACCATATCCATACTATAGATAATATACCAGCTAAAGTTCCTGAAACCTTAAGTAAAATAATACTAAAAGAATTTAAAAAATTAATGAAATTGAAAGATAAAGGAATTAATTTGTTTTTTACAGATATAGATAAAATAAAAGAACAAATGGAAATAGAATTATCTAAAAATTCTTAATACTTCTGTACTTTAAAATAACCATAATAACTACTTAATGATTTAATATATTTGTTATAATCTTTATATTTTAATATTCTTAATTTTTTATATATTCTTCTTTTATTTTTACTTAATATTTTAATCTTTTTATTGTAAAATCTATAACCTAAAAAACATAAACTATTTTTAGTTATAATTGTTTTATTATTTAATTCTAAATCATATTCTTTTAAATAAATTGTAATTTTATCTAAACAGTAATTTAAATATTCTTTATCCTTATGAAATAATACCATATCATCCATATATCTAATATAATAATTTATTTTTAATTCTTCTTTAATATAATGATCTAAATTATTTAAATAAAATATACCTAATATTTGACTAGTTAAATTACCAATACTTAATCCATATCCTTTTTTTAAAATAATGTTATGTTTTTTCGCATATTCAAATATATAATCACTATCAGTACTATCAATTATTTTATAAACAATATCTAAAAATAATTTATCCTTTATTTTTTTATTTAATAAATCTTTTAAAATATTATGATTAATACTATAAAAATACTTTTTAATATCAATCTTTAAACAATAATAATTATAATTTAGATTCTTAATATATTTTTTAACTAACTTAATACCATAACTAGTACCTTTATTAACTCTAACAGCTACATTACTATCAATTAAACTCTTTTCTAATACATCAAATAAAATATAGCCAACCATATGATTAATAATTTTATCCTTCAAATTTAAACTTAATATTAATCTTTCTTTAGGTTCATAAATCATAAATAAATTATATTTATCGATATTCTTACCTATTTTATCTTTAATATCAATTAAATTAATTGATAAATTTTCCTCAAACTTTTCTAATTTATTTTTATTCTTTGTATTCTTTTTAATAATATTATAAGTATTTAAAATAAAATTAATATCAAATAATTGATTATATAAATTATTTACCCTTTTCACTTCTAATCCACCCATAAACATATTTAGTTATATTTAATAAATAATTACTAATACTTTCATATTTGTTTTTATTAATTAATTTATTTAAATAACTTAAATAAAAATAATAATCAATCATCCTTATAATTATTATTATTTTCTTTTGATAATTTAACCTATTTTCTTTTAAAATATTAGCTTTATAACAATATTCTAATAACTTATAACTACTTAACTCAATATTATTTTTTAATACATATTCTACCTTAGGATAATTAACTATTATTTTATTTATATAATTAATAGTTTTTTTAACTTCAATTATTATATAAAATTTATCTTTCATACTTTTCCCTCAAGTTATTTAACCTATCTTTATCAATTAATATTAATATTTTTTCTAATTCATTTATAACATCATGTTCTATTAATAGATTCATCAAATCCTTTTTATAAAAATAATTTTTATAATAATTCAATACTAAATCATAACTATTTAATTCTTTTATACTTTCACATATATTATAAAATATATAACTAATATTATTTCTATCTAATACTTTTTTTACTTTTTTATATTCTGTTATAGGAAATCCTACTCTATTATCATATATTCTATAACCTAATAAACCACCTATAATATAACAATCATCATCAAATACCCGATAAAAATTACCATATCTCATAAATATAACTGCAGCTTTATAATCTTCTTTTAATTCATTTCTTAAATCAACTAATCTCATATCATCACCTAGATAATATTATCACACACACACACACACACGTTGTCAAGTGTTTATTCAAAAAAATACAAAAGAAAAAGCGATTTTTCGATTTTACTCTACTAAACCACTTTTATTCTAGTTGTACTATCACCAATATTTTTAGGATTTATACCTAGGGAATAAGGCTTGTTTCCCAGTGCTTCTCTTTACATAACCTTAGTCATATAAATCTCAGTTTAAAAGGAATCTGCACGCACGCCGTTACTGTTCGACGGACTATTGTTGTTGAGGTTGCCATTGTTGTTGACGTTGCGAACGTTAGACGAACTATATAGCCTTACACCCATATTTGCCTAACCTTGCCATTTTCATCGGCAAGGTGTGTCTTTTCTTCGTTTATACATTACTATTATTCCTACTAAATTTGCTTATTGTAATACATATTATCATAGAACTCTGATAATATATATTATCATAGAACTTTAATTATCATAGAAAAAAAAGAAACTCTTATAAATAAAGGGTTTCTTTTTGACTTTTCTCTGATAACAATTATAATATTTTCTGCTGGCATAGAGTCAGCTAGAAAAGGAGCGTGTATATATGAATACACAAGATTTTAAAACATATATTAAAAACATTAGAAAGGAGGCACTTGAAATTGGATATTCTATAAAAACTATGGATGGTTATCTAAAGATATGGAAGAAGTTTATAATTTGGAAAAATGAGAATTATTTTATTTATAATGAACAAGACTATTGTAATTTTTTGTTTGATTATTATAATTTTGATGTAAATAAATATACAAACAAATCAAAATCGAGATATCAACAATTAATGAGATCCAAAAGGATTCTTGATGATTTTAATGCATATAAAAATTTTATTTTGAAGAGAAGTTTACCTAATGCTTTATATTCTAATTATCCTAATAATTGGAACATTATTTTAGATAATTATTTAGATTATGCAAAAAATATAAAACAAAATTCTGATAGTAGTTTATTTATTAAAAAAAGTTATCTAATTAATCTATTGTCTTATTTTTATCAAAATGGTATTAATAAAATAGAAAATTTGTCTAGATTAGATATAACAAAATTTATAAATAAAATTGTAGAAAAAGGTAATACATCTAAAAGAAAAAATTTTTATGTTTTAAGAGATTTTCTAAAATATTTATTTATAGAAAACATATTATTAGAAGATTTATCAGTTTATATTCCTGTAATACATGGGAAAAACAAAAGAAAATTACCTACATATTTAAAAGTTGATGAAGTTCAAAAATTACTCGAAAGTATCCCTAAAGAAAAAAATATAGACATTAGAAGTTATACCATTATTTTAATTGCTGCTAGACTTGGACTTAGAATAAGTGACATTTTAAATATCAAATTAAAAGACATTGATTGGAAAAATTATAAAATAAATGTTATTCAGCCCAAAACAAATAATCTAAATACATTACCTTTGTCAAAAGAAGTTGGATGGGCAATTATTAATTATATAAGAAAAGCTAGACCTAAATGTAAAAATGAATATTTATTTGTTAAGATGAAATATCCATTTGAAAAATTAAATTATTTTACTGATTTTAATAAATATTTTGATAAATGTGATTTTGAAGTTAAAAATACAAAAAAAGGAATACATAATCTAAGACATTCATTGGCTACAAATATGTTAGATAATAATATTCCCATACCCATTATATCGTCTACCTTAGGTCACTCAAACATAAATACAACAGTTTCTACTTATTTAAAAATTGATATAAAAAATTTAAAAAAAGTTTGTTTGGAGGTAGAACAATAATGTATGATTATAATATCATATTTGATGAATTTATTCAATTTAAACAATTTTTAGGTTATAAATATAAAACAGAACAAACAATTATTAAAGCAATTAAACAATATTTAATAAAAAATAATGTTAACGAAATAACAAAAGATGTTACCGAAAATTATGCACGATTAAATCTTAATTTATCTTCAAATGCTATATCTAGAAATATGATCGTATTTAGAGAATTTTGTAAATATTTAAAATATCAAAAAAATATAGATTGTTATCAAATACCTAATAAAGTATATCCACAAAATCATAACAATTTTTTACCTTATATATTTTCATATAAAGAAATAAAATTAATTTATTTAAATTTAAAAATTCCTTTGAATAGTTATCATTACGACTATTATAAACAAATAGCTTATCCTTTAGTAATTAAAATCCTTTACCAGACAGGTATGCGTATAGGTGAAGTTTTAAATCTTAAAATTAAAGATTATTATTTCAATTTATCTATCTTCAAAATTAGAAATTCAAAAAATAATGAAGAAAGATATGTTGCTATTTCAGATGGTTTAAACAAAGAAATAAATTATTTCGTCATTAAATTTTTTCGTAATAATAAATCAAATGAAAATATTTTTAAAACATCTAAAAATAGTATTATAAAGTATTTTAGAAAAGTATTAATTTTATCAAATATAAAAATAACTGATAAAGGGCCAAGATTACACGATTTGAGGCACACTTTTGTCGTTCATAATATTGATAAGTATATAAAATTGGATAAAGATATTAATATAATTATGCCTATACTAGAGGTTCAATTAGGTCATAAAAGTATAGATTCTGTTTCTTATTATTTTCATATTAACAAAGATATTCTAAAAACAGTTAATAATATATCTGAAAAGGAACTAGGATATTTAATTCCAGATGTTGGTGAAACAAATGAATAAAAACTTTCCATATTATTTATCAAAATTTTTAAAAGATTATTTAATTATAGAAAGAAATATGTCATTACACACTATTCGTTCCTATAAAAAAACTTTTCAAATATTAATAGAATATTTAGTCAATGTTAAAGGATTCGAAATAAAAAATATCACATTTGAAAATGTAACTAGAGAAATAATTTTGGAATTTTTAAGTTATTTAGAAAATAATAAAAAAAACAGTATTAGAACTAGAAATCAAAGATTGGCAAGTATAAAATCTTTTTACCAATATTGTGCAGTAGATGAAATAGATAATATTGATAATATAAGAAAGATATTATCAATTAAAGCAAAAAGAGAAGTAAAGAAAGTAATTCTTTATCTAAGAGAAGATGAATTAAAAAATCTTTTTGATAATATTGATACGTCTACTAATAAAGGTAGAAGAAATTTAACATTACTCACAATTCTTTATGACACAGCTGCAAGAGCTAGTGAAATTATTAATTTAAAAATAGATGATATTCATTTAGAAAACAAGTATATTATTTTGACAGGAAAATGTAACAAACAAAGAGTTGTATCTATAATGGAACAAACTAAAACTTTATTAATTAAATATATTAAAGAAAATAAAATTGAAAATGGTTATTTATTTAATAAAAATGGAAAACGAATGAATAATGATTTTATAAGAGATGTTATAAAAAGTACTAATAATTTAAATAAAAAAATATCTCCACATACATTTAGACATACAAGAGCAGTGCATTTATTAGATAAAGGTGTCAATATAGTATATATACAAGAGCTTCTTGGTCATTCTTCTATTATTACGACAATGGAATATGCCAAAGTGATTGAAAAATCAAAATTTGAAGCTATTGAAAAAGTTAATCCAAAATTTAATGATAAATTACCAGATTGGAATGAAGATCAAAATTTACTAAACCAACTATTAAATTTATAATTGTTATCAGAGAAAAGTCAAAAAGAAACCCTTTATTTATAAGAGTTTCTTTTTTTTCTATGATAATTAAATTTCTATGATAATACATACGGTGAATTTGGAGTACCTTCACCTCCAGTGAAGGTTATGGCTGAAGTCCCTGACTTCAGATATATAACTGCACGAACGCCGAACGCAAGCGAAGGACTAATGTAGATGAGGGTGCCATCGTTGTGGACGCCGCGAACGAAAGACGAACTATATCTATTCATTGTCCAATACCAACTTGATGCAGTTGGATTTTCTATTGTGTTTACATCTACAAATGTTTTTGCAGCATCAACAGGATATACCATATCAATATCATTTCCACTGAACATCTCTCCTATTGTTGGTAATCCAATACTTGCTTCTAATGTTTCATCTTGTACTACTTTATAATCTTGACCTGTTCCTGATACATATGGATAATCTCCTATATAGAATGTTTTATTTCCTGTATATCGATACATATCACTTATTCCTTCGACAAATGTATTCAGTGGGCGATATATTGTATGACCCGTACTTATTGTCGTTGAACTTCCATATTTACTTGTTGTTGGAAGTAATCCATTTAGTACTGCTTTTATACTATCTTCATCTTTACTTACTACTCTAAATGTGCACATATTATCACTTCCGCAAGCACTATCACTTCCACTATATGGTACATTTATATATTCTCCTACTTGTACATTACTAGTATTCGTTGCTTTATTTGCTACTTGATAATTGCTCGCAAGAGTACCATCATTACCTTCGGTGATGGTTATATCAGAAATTTTTATAACTGCACGAACGCCGTACGCATTCGAAGGAATACTGTAGCTGAGGGCGCCAAGGCTGTGGACGCGGCAAACGTAAGACGAACTATATCTATTACCTAACCAAAAATAATCTTTTATATCTAAATAGGAATCTTTCCCAGTTGTTCCATCACCTGCTCTTTTATATTGGTCTTCATCTAATAATCCTACTCTTTGAGTTGTTGTAATTTCATCTACATCTGTATATATTCCTACATTAAATGTACTCTTTAATATATTATTTTGAATACTACTATCTAAACTATTCCAAAAATATTCATTTAACCATGCATTTATATAACTTGAATTATATTCTTCTTTAGTTGTCCATACAGTACTTGCTGGTTGAATTGCTGTTAATGGTTGTTGGGTTATCAATGTTAATGTTTTCTTTTCTTTATCAAACTCCAATACCCTCCATTGATGGCCTCCGTACCATAAAAAGTTATTACTTACTTCTTCATTTGTTCCAGTATAATAATATAAATTTTCATTAGTACTATCTTTTACTAATCCTTTTTGATTTCCTTCTTTATATTGTTCTAATAATGTTGTAATTAAACTTTCTCCTTGTACTACTTCTTCTCCATCACATTCTTCATCATCTATTACATTTAATATTATTGGTGTAGCTATAAGTGCTACTATAGCTAATATAATAATAACTGCTAATAGTTCAATTAAAGTAAAACCTAACTTTTTATTTTTCATAAATTTCTCCCTTCCACTATGATAGTTTTACTACCTTAATGTAATTATACATTATTTTTTTATTAATTGCAAGACCTAAATTACGCGCGCGCGGAAAATTTTTTAAAGTTTTATACTTTTTTTGCTTTTTCAATTACGAATAATAAATCAATTAAGTAATAAATAAAATGTTTTTCTAATCCTTGTAATTTTAAAGTAATAATTAAATTTTTACCGCGAGTTCCAAATCTAAAATTATTACTTATTTTAAATGTTTCTAAGAATAATTTCTCACCATCAATATTTGAATCAATAGTTAATTCTATTTCTTTAGAATTTTGTTTAATACTTATGATATTTAATTTAGAAGCTAATGATTCAAACCATTCTTGATACATATAAATAATTAATTTATCATCTAATTTACCAAATCTGTCTTCTAATTCTTTTTGAACTGATACCAATTTATCATAAGAATCTATTTCATTTATTTTTTTATGTATTTCTATTTTTAAATCCATTTCTTTAACATAAGAATCAGATATATAAGTATCTACTTCAATTAATGGTTGTGTATCTTCTTCTTCTTTAACATATACTCCTTTTAATTTATCTATTTCTTGTTTTAGTAACTCTGTAAATAATTCTATACCTATTGAATCAATAAATCCTGATTGTTCATCTCCTAAGAAATCACCTGCTCCTCTTAGTGACAAATCTCTTCGAGCAATTGATAATCCACTACCTAATTCAGTAAATTCTTTAATAGCATTTAATCTTTTAGTTGCTATTTCGGATAATATTTTACTATACATTAAATAACAATAAGCTATTTTGTTAGTACGACCTACTCTTCCTCTTAATTGATATAATTGAGATAAACCTAATCTGTCAGCTTCTAATATAATTAATGTATTAACATTAGGTATATCTATTCCTGTTTCGATAATAGTTGTACAAACTAAAACATCATATTCTTTATTTATAAATTTAAGCATTATATCTTCGATATCAGTTTTATTCATTCTGCCATGAGCATATACTACTTTAGCATCTTTTACTAAATCTTGAATTTCTTTTGCCTTAGAAGCAATACTATCAACATGATTATATAAAATAAAACATTGACCTGATCTAGATAATTCTTTATAAATAGCGTCTTTAATTATTTTAGTATTGTAATTTAAGACATAAGTTTGAACAGGATATCTATTAGAGGGCGGAGTTTCAATAGTTGATAACCCCTTAATACCAGATAAAGACATTTGTAAGGTACGAGGTATTGGAGTAGCAGATAAAGTTAAAACATCAATATTAGTTTTTAATTTTTTTATTTTCTCTTTATGTGTTACGCCAAAGCGTTGTTCTTCATCTATTATCAATAATCCTAAGTCTTTATATTTAATTTCATCATTTAATAATCTATGTGTACCAATTACAAAATCTATAGAACCTTCTTGGAGTTTTAACAATGTATCTTTATATACTTTAGGTGTAGTAAAACGATTAATCAATCTTATATTAACAGGAAACTCTTTAAATCTATCTAAAGCATTAAGAAAGTGCTGATTTGAAAGTATTGTAGTAGGACATAATAAAGCTACTTGTTTACCAGATAATATTGCTTTAAAAGCAGCTCTAAAAGCTATTTCTGTTTTACCATATCCAACATCACCACACAACAATCGATCCATTGGATGACTGCTTTCCATATCTTTTTTAATCTCATCTAATACTTTTAATTGATCAGGTGTTTCTTGGTATGGAAATTGTTTTTCAAATAATATTTGAGTCTCATCATCTTCTTTAAATTTAAAGCCTTTATTTACTTCTCTTAAAGCGAATGTTTTAAGTAATTCTTGAGCAATATCATGGGCTTTAGCGCGAGCCCTCATTTTAACTTTAGACCATTCAGATGAACCTAATTTGTTTATTTTAGGTATATAACCATCTTTAGACGCATATTTACTAATTAAATCTATCTTTTCAACAGGAATATATAATTTATCGCCATCTTTATATTCTATTTGTAAATAATCTTTAATTAAGCCATTTTTATTCATAGTTTTAAGACCTAAATATCTACCTATACCATGAACATTATGAACTACGTAATCTCCTATTTCTAGTTTTGATATATCTTTTATTTTAGTGCCATATTTAAAATTAGTCTTATATGGAATAGAATTTTTCTTGTTAAATATTTCATTTTCAGATATAAAAACATAATCATTAAAAATAAATCCTTCATTGATATTAAATATTACAACATTTATTTTTTTTTCAAATATTTGATTAACATTAGTAAATACACAATCTATTTCATCGATTATTTTATTAGCTTGATATCGATTTGAGACACATATAACAATAGTTTTATTTTTATATTTTAGAATATCTTTAATATTATTAAATCTATCTTCTATTTTAAATGAATTATAATTAAATTCACCATAATTATTTGATAGTTTAATAGAATCATATTCTTTAAAATCAAAGAAATATTTTTTACTAGTATCATACTCTAATACTTCATTCATCAATTGCTCATAACCTGTTTTAATATCTTCAAATTCATTATAATAAACTTTACCATTTAAATAACTATAGATATCTACATAATCACTAGATAATTCTTCAGTATTAGGTATTATATCAACTTCATCAATTGTTTCAATAGTTAATTGGGTATTGATATCAAATTTTCTAATTGATTCAATGGTATCACCCCAAAATTCTATTCTTATTGGGTTATCATAGTTAATGGGAAATACATCAATTACATAACCTCTTACAGCCATATCACCAGATTTATTAATTATAGTATCTTTTTCATAACCAATATCATATAATTTACGATCTAAATCTTTAATATCATCATTTACTTTTAATTTGATAAAACTTTTTTTAAATATATCTTTTGGAGGTAAAAATCTTAAATAGCCCATTAAATTAGTTACAACGATACATTTATCATCAATATTATTTAATGTTTCTAATCTAGTCATTTTAAAATCAGGAGATATAGCTAGTACTTGACTAGTCATAAAATCATCCATCGGAAAAAAGTAGACATTATCTACATAGTTTTTTAAAGTTTGATAAAATTTATTGGCTTCATATAGACTATTGCATACAACTAAGGTATTTTCTTTAAAGTTATTAGCAATATATATACATTTTAATTCATCAGTTAATCCACCAATATCGTTATTACTATAATCATTAAATAGTTTATTAAATATCATAATAACCTCCAAAAAGGATACTTATTTGTATCCATTGTATTTATTCATTAAATTTTCAAATGATAAAGAGACATAATCTTCAATTATGTTATAAGTAATATCGATAACTTTATTTAATTTACTTAGTTCCAAAGGACTAAATTTACCTAAAACATAATCTACTTTATCTATATTATTTTTAGATATACCTATTTTTATTCTTTTATATTCATTAGTTTTTAAATTTGCTTCAATATTTTTTAAGCCATTATGACCAGCAGATCCACCTTTATATCTTATTTTAAAAGTACCTATTTCTAAATCCATATCATCATGAATAACTAATATATCTTTAACATCTATTTTAAAATATTTAATATATTTACTTATTACATCACCTGATAAATTAATATAATTTTGGGGTTTTAAAAATATTACTTTTTCACCATTAATTACTGTTTCTGCATATAATCCATCTAATTTAGATTTATAAGTTAAATTATTTTTATTAATATAATTATCAACAACCATAAATCCAACATTATGACGAGTATTATTATATTCATTTCCTTTATTTCCCAAACCTACTATTAACTTCATTTATAATCACCTACTTATGATATTCTCTATACACTTCATTTTTATTTAGTTTGCGTTCATGTGCAACTTTTTTTATTGCTTCTTTTGGATCTAATCCATTTTCAATATATAAATTAACGTGATCTAAGATTGACAGATTATTAAAATCATTTACATTTTTATTACCTTCTACAACTATGACAAATTCGCCTTTTAGCACGTCTAATTCGTTAATTACGTCACTTATGGTACCTCTATATATTTCTTCAAATTTCTTTGTTATTTCCCGGGAAATTGAGATATTTCTATTTCCCAATATTTTTAACATATCATTTAAAGTATCTATTAAACGATGAGGTGACTCATAAAATATTAAAGTATACCTATGATTTTTTAATTCTTCTAGTTCTTTTCTTCTTTTACTAGATTTACTATTTAAAAAGCCAAAAAAAGTAAAAGGTTGTGCATCAATATTTGATATAATTAAGGCAGATACGAAAGCGGTAGCTCCTGGTATTGATACAACATTATAATTATTATTAATTGCTGCTTTAGCCAAATAATAACCCGGATCACTTATAATAGGAGTCCCTCTATCCGTAACTAATCCGACATCTTGTCCATCATTTAAATACTTTAATAATTTATCTATATTATCTTTTTCATTATATTGATGAGAAGATATCAATTTATTTTTTATATTATAATAACTTAATAATTGATTAGTTACTCTTGTATCTTCTGAAAATATAACTGAAACACTCTTTAATACATTAATAGCGCGATAAGTAATATCTTCCATATTACCTATTGGTGTTGCTATTAAATATAAAGTTGGTTTATTATCATAACTTTTTTGCGACATTTTAATCACCTTCAAAATATTTTTTTATTTGTTCTGTATATTCACCATTTTCTAAATGGGTATAAATAGGCGGTAATATTTTTAATCCTTTATTACCATTTTTCTTTCCTTCAACTAATAATATATTGGCTTCCATATTTGTTTTAGGATAAATAAATTGAATTTTTTTAGGTTCAATATTATATTTTTTCATACTTTCTAATATATCTAATAATCTTTCTGGACGATGAACAATAGCAACATAACCATTATTTTTAAGTAATTTTTTTGATATTTTAAATATATCATCTAAATTTAATTTAACTTCATGACGAGCAATAGTTTTATAATCAGATTTATTTAAATTAGATTGTTCACTTACTTTAAAAAATGGTGGATTACAAGTTATTACATCAAAAGATTCAGTTTCAAATTTATTATATAATTCATTTATATCAGCATTTATAATATTTATTTGATTTTCTAAATTATTTATTTTAACTGATTTAACTGCTAAATCATAAACATCTTTTTGGATTTCTACACCTGTAATTAAAGCATTTGTTTTAGTGGATAAAATTAAAGGTATTGGTGCATTACCACAGCCAATATCTAATATATTTTTAATATTTTTATTTAAAGTTACAAAATTAGGTAATAAGACAGAATCTAAAGAAAAATTAAACATTTGTGTATTTTGGACAATATATTTATCTTTATATCCTAATAAATAATTAGTTAGTTCCATCTATCTCAACAATCCCCACATCTTTAATATCTACGCTATATTTTTTATTTAGAATATCGACACTAACGACTTTACCTCTTCCTTTATCAGTATCAACAATATTACCAACTTTAGGTAATTCTTTTCTATATTCTTTATAAGTTTCATCTTCATATTTTAAACAACATAAAAGTCTACCACAAACGCCATTAATTTTATTGGGATTTAAAGATATGTTTTGATTTTTAGCCATATTAATAGACACTGAAGACATATCCGAATTAAATCTTGCACAACAAAGTTGTCTACCACATAATCCACAACCACCTATTTCTTTAGCTTTATCTCTAACACCTATTTGTCTTAATTCAATTCTTGTTTTGTAAATAGAGGCTAATTCTTTTGCTAATTGTCTAAAATCAACTCTATTATCTGATAAAAACCTAAATAATAACTGTGATCTATCAAAAGTAAAACTAGCATCCATAACTTGCATATTAAGTTCTAATTTTTCAATTAATTTTTTACATTTAATTAGAGCATTTTCAGCATCTCTCACGTTTTTTTTATATTCTAAAAAATCTTTTTTAGTAGATATTCTTACTACATCTTTTAAAACAGATTTAAGTTTAAATTCTTCTATTTCAAAAGGCGGTAAAATAACTTTACCAAATTGTAATCCTCTTTCTGTTTCTACTATTACAGTAACATTTCTTCTTAAATCAAATGTTTTAGGATTAAAATAATATATTTGTTTATTATTATCAAATGCTACTCCTACTACTTTCATCTTACACCACTTTCTAATTCAATTATAATTTTATCCATTAATAAATTTAAATTGGCATTATATTCCAAATATGTTCTATGTTCATTAATAATAGTTATCTTATTAACTAAGTTGTACACAGTATTTTTATTAGCTATATCTTCTATTAAATTCAAATAATCATTAAATATTTCAATATCACAATTTATTTTATAATTTAAAACATCTTTATAAAAATAGATCATTATCAATATGTATTTACTCATTTCTTGTTTATCATTGAAATAATTAAACCAATAATCGTTCATATACAATAATAGTTTTTTATGATTATTTTCATAATATTTAACAAATTTTAATAAAGCCTCTAATTTTTCTTTGTTATTTTCATCATTGATAAAATTATTATAATCTTCGTTATTATCAGTTAATAATTGGCCTATTTTATTAAATGTAATTTTATTTTTTAAATCAACTTGTCCATTTAAAGAAATTATTTGACACCTTGAGATTATAGTATCCAACAATTGATAAATATTATTAGTTATTAAAATGGCAATTATTCCTTCTTGGGGTTCTTCCAAAAATTTTAATATTGTGTTAGCTGAATTAATATTTAGCTTTTCAGCTTTATTTATAATATAAACTTTTTTATTTCCTACAATTGATTTTTTATTAAATTCTTCTTGTAATTCGGTTAGTTGTTCTTTTTTTATATTGTTACCATCAGGATTAATTATTTTTAGCTCTGGAAAATTATTATCATCAATCATCTTACATTGCATACAATTAATACATCCATCGTAAGGACACAATAATAATTTAGCAAATGTTAAAGCAAAATCAAAACCTTTATCATAGCCATTTGTTTCGATTAAATAAGCATGCGCGAAATGTTTTTTATTTAAAGTATTTTTAATTATTTGATAAGCAATTGGTTGATTATTTTGATATTGTTCTAACATACTTACACCTTCCTAAAAAACTACAATTAATATGATAATTAATGAAAATAAAGCCGGTAGGCCAAAAATTGTTAATAACGATACTGTTACTATATTAATTGGTATAATTAAATTTATTGGTGTAACTAATAAATTATATCCATATAACACAAAAGCACTAATAACAATTCTTTTGATTAAATTAAATAATTTTTTAAACATATTCTTCACCAATAAAAATTATGAATTAATATTATTCAGTATGACTAGTTATATTTTTTCTTTCTTGTAACGCTAATTCCAAAGTTAAAGAATCAACATAATCCATATCCGCTCCCATTGGAACACCATGGGCTATTTTAGATATTGTAACATTTTTATCTTCTAATATTTTTGAAATATATAATGCAGTTGTTTCACCTTCAACACTAGGTTTAACTGCAATAATAACTTCTTCTACATTATCATTTTTAATTCGATCTAATAAACTATCTAAATTAATATCTTCTGGGTTAATATCTTCTAATGGTGAAATTAATCCATCTAATACATGATATAAACCATTGTATGATCCTATTTTTTCAAATTGAAAAACATTTTTAGGTTCTTCAACGACACAGATAACTTTTTTATCTCTTGTGTCACTACCACATATTGGACAAATATCTGTTTCAGACAAATTATTGCATTTTTTACATCTTTTAATATTTTTTTTAGAATCTTTTAAAGCTTGCGCAAAAAGATCAATTACTTCTTGATCTAGTTCTAATGTGTATAAAGCCATTCGTTCAGCAGATTTTTCGCCTACACCCGGAAATTTTTTATAACACTCAATTAAATTATTAATTGTCTCAGGATATAGCATTAGAATAACCCCGGCATTCCTTGAGTGTATTTACCCATTTTCTTTTCAGTTTCTTTATCAATTTTATCCATTAATTCGTTAACAGTAACTAAAATTAAGTCTTCAACCATTTCCATTTCATCTTTTGAAATACTATCCATATCTATTTTAATAGATTTAATTTTTTTATTTCCCATTGCTTTAATTGTTAAAAAAGATTTAGTACAAACAAATTCTGTTTCATCAATTTCCTTTTTAACATTCATCATATCCTTTTGTAATTTTTGAGCTTGTTTTATCATAGCTTGTATATTCATAAATTTTCCTCCTTAATTATACTCTACTATATCTCCAAACAATGACTTCATATCATCCTCTGGTTCTTGATTTAATTGACTTAAAATATCTTCTATCGAATATATTTCATTTTGATATTCAAATTTTTGTTTTTTGCTGTTAAAATTATCTTTTATAACATTCCATTTATCAATATCTACAGCAACAACTTTGTATGGTTTATTAAAAACTTCTTTAATTAAATTTTCAATATTAATTATATTTTCATTAAATAGATTTGATAAATGTTCAGTTTTATAAGTAAATATTGCATATTCATCACTGACTGCTTTTAACTGCCCATCTAATATCATTGTCGCATAGATACTATATTTTTCATCCATCACGTAATCCATTACTCTATTTAATTCATTTTTTAACTCCATTGTTTCTTTTTTTGAAAATTTTGAAAGTGTATTATTTACTCTTATTTCGACAAATTTATTAAGTTTTTCTAACAAATTGTTGTCCATATTTTTTTTATTTATTTCCCTGGAAATATTTTCATTATTTGCAGTATTTTTTGATTTATCTTCAAATTTTATTTCCTGGGTAATTTTTTCTGATTTTATTGTTTTTTGAGTAATAACTTTTTGTTTTTCTTCATATTCATTTTCTCTTTTTTGATTTAATTTGTTCATTATTTTTATAAAAGCAAGATCTAAAATCATTTTAGGATTAGAAAACTTTTTCATATCTAATAGTGAATCGTTCAAAATACTGATATAATTTAACATTTCATCGGTATTAATATAATTATTTATTTCTTGGTAAATATTTTTATCTTCTAAATTTGTTGCACTAGCTAAAATAGCATTTCTAAAAAACAAAATTATTTCTTCTGTAATTTTTATAATGCTTTTCCCTTTATTACTATATTCAGTTATTTCATTAATAACATCAGTTAAATTGTTATCAACTACATTTTTCATTAAATCAAATACATTTTGTTGAGAAATGGTTCCATTTACTTCATGAACATCATTTAATGTTACAGTGTCAATTGCATATGATACAACTTGATCTAATATACCAATAGCATCTCTTAATCCACCATCACCTAATCTAGCAATTTCCCAAATAGCATCATCTTCTATTTTTATATTTTCATTATCACAAATGTATTTTAAACGCTCATAAATTTTTTCCGTAGGAATTTTTTTTAAATCAAATCTTTGACATCTTGATAAAATTGTTATTGGAACTTTATGTGGATCTGTCGTAGCTAAGATAAATATAACATGAGATGGTGGTTCTTCTAATGTTTTTAACAAAGCATTAAAAGCTCCAATTGTTAACATATGAACTTCATCGATAATATATATTTTATATTTTCCAAGTGAAGGCACTAAATTAACTTTGTTGTTAATTTCTCTTATTTCATCAACACCATTATTAGAGGCAGCATCCATTTCAATGATATCCATATTTTGATCATTATTTTGTGTACAACAAACACATTTATTACATGGTTTTCCTTCAATACTATTTTTACAATTTACTAATTTTGCAAATATTTTAGCGATTGACGTTTTTCCACAGCCACGAGGACCAGCAAAAAGATAAGCATGACTAATTTTATCATTTATAACTGCATTTTTAAGAGTCCTAATAACAACTTCTTGCCCGGATACATCATCAAATGTTTTAGGTCGATATTTTCTATATAAAGCTTGATACATTTTACTCACCTCGACTTCATAATTATATCATTTTTATTAATAATATTAAATACTTATCTTCTTTTTTTAAAGAATTCTTTTAAAATATACGAACATTCGTTTTGTAATATATTTGATCTCACCTCAACATTATATTTTTTTAATGTTTTGGCTATACTTTCTACTGCACCATAATATTCATTATGTGTTCCATATACAACTTTTTTTATTCGAGATTGAATTATAGCACCGCAACACATTAAGCATGGTTCAACTGTAACATATAATGTACAATCTACTAATCTCCAATTTTTTAATTTTTTACATGCTTTATTAATTGCTAATATTTCAGCATGAGAAGTTGCTAAATTACTAGATTCTTTTTTATTATATGCGCGAGAGATTATCTTATTATCTTTGACAATAACAGCCCCTATGGGCACTTCACCTAATTTATAAGCTTTATTTGCTTCCTTTAATGCTTCTAACATATATTTTTTTTCCACAGTAATCACCTACAAAAAAAGCACACACATTTAGAGGATCTTATGGCTGCTGTCTTCCGACTCTGACCAGATTCAAACATAAATGTTGTGCATATATAATATACAATAATATTATTATAAAATCAATGATTTCAGTCATTAATTTTACTTTAAGTATTCAAATAACAATTATTATTAATTGATTTTTAAAATTAAACAATAAATATATTACATTTTAAAAATTATAATAATTTTTATGTACAATTTTAAATATTTTATTTATTATCTATATATTTCATAGTTCCACGTGGAACATTGAATTATTTTATTATTTATAGTTTCACGTGAAACATTTAATTGTTTTATTGCTTATAGTTCCACGTGAAACATTGAGTTGTTTTATTGTTATAGTTTCACGTGGAACATTGAATTATTTTATTGTTATAGTTTCACGTGAAACATTAGGTCATTTTATTGTTATAGTTTCACGTGAAACATTGAGTTGTTTTATTGTTTATAGTTTCACGTGAAACATTTAATTGTTTTATTGCTTATAGTTCCACGTGAAACATTGAGTTGTTTTATTGTTATAGTTTCACGTGGAACATTGAATTATTTTATTGTTATAGTTTCACGTGAAACATTTAATTGTTTTATTGCTTATAGTTCCACGTGAAACATTGAGTTGTTTTATTATTTATGGTTCCACGTAAAACATTAAATTGCTTTATTATTTATAGTTTCACGTGAAACATTGAATTGTTTAATAACTTAAGTAATTTATTTCCAATTTTTAAAATTAGAAGAAAGTTATGTCTTTAATACGCAAAAAAATTTAATTTTAAATATATGTGTCAATGTTACAATTATTAAAATTAAACTAGAAAATCTTATTATTTTTAAATTATTAAATAAAAAAAGAAGAATTATTTTTCTTCTGATATATTATTTGATTCTTCTTTCTTAATCATAGCTACTGTTGAAACTTTTTGACCATCTTTAAGATTGATCAATCTAACACCTTGTGCAACTCTACCAGTAGTAGATACTTGCTCAATAGGTAATCGAATAATTATTCCGTTATTAGTTATAATCATTAAATCTTCATCACCATGAACAGTTTTAAATGAAACTATGTTACCATTTTTTTCAGTTACATTTAATCCTTTTACTCCTTTACTACCACGATGTGTCATACGATATTCTTCAACACCAGTTCTTTTACCGTATCCATTTTCAGTAACAACTAATATTTCTTGGTTTGGTTCAGCTATTTCACAACCTACAGCTACACCATCGCCAATATCTATTCCTCGAACACCAGATGCAGTTCTACCCATAACTCTAATTTCTTTTTCATCAAATCTAATCATACGACCATTTGATGCAGCTATAATAATTTCATTTTCACCAGTTGTTTTCTTAACTGCTATCAATTCATCATCTTCTTTTAAAGTGATGGCTATCTTACCATTTGCTCTTATATTTTCAAATTCACTAATGTTTGTCCTTTTAATTAAACCTTTTTGTGTACAAAATACAAGATAATTATTGTCATCATTAGTACTTACTTTAAGCATAACTTTAACAACTTCATCTTTATCCAATGATAATAAATTAATAATAGGTAACCCTTTAGATTGACGAGAATAAAGAGGTACTTCATAACCTTTAATACGATATACTTTACCGTTATTTGTAAAGAATAACAAATAATCATGAGTAGTCATTGATATAATATTTTCAACAAAATCATCTTCATTTGTCGTCATACCTTTAACTCCTACACCACCTCTATTTTGTGTACGATATGTTTCCGTAGTAATACGTTTAATATATCCTTTATTTGTTAAAGTTACGACTATATCTTCAACTGGAATTAATGATTCATCTTCAATATATTCAACAGCTGTCATGTCGATATGAGTTCTTCTTTCATCACTATATTTTTCTTTAATAGCAATTAATTCTTCTTTAATTATATTTAAAATCTTTTCATCACTTGCTAAAATAGATTTTAATTCATCAATTAATGCTAATAATTCTTTCAATTCTTCCTCTATTTTACTTCTTTCTAATCCAGTTAATCTTCTTAACTTCATTTCTAAAATAGCATCAGACTGAATATCAGTTAAATTAAATCTATTCATTAATTGTTGTTTAGCAACGACATCACTTTCAGCATTTTTAATGATTTTAATAACTTCATCAATGTTATCAAGAGCAATTTTATATCCTTCTAAGATATGAACTCTTTTTTCTGCTTTATCTAATTCAAATTTTGTTCTTCTAATAATAATTATTTTTTGATAATCAACATATTTTGAAATAATTTCTTTTAAATTTAATATTTTTGGTTGGCCTTCATCTAACATTAAGAAAATAATACCAAAATTTGTTTGTAATTGAGTATGTTTATATAAATTATTAAGTACAACATTAGCATTCGCTTCTTTTTTAAGAGTGATAACTAATTTAATACCATTTTTTAAGTTAGTTTCATCATGTAGATCACTAATACCATCAATTATTTTATCTCTTACTAATTCAGCAATTCTTTCTTGTAATGCTTTTTTATTTACTTGATAAGGTAGTTCAGTAACAATAATTTGTGTTTTATTATTATTTTCAACTATTTCTACTTTACTTCGAATGGTAATTGTACCTTTACCTGTCTCATAAGCCTTTTTAATACCACTATTTCCCAAGATTGTAGCAGCAGTTGGAAAATCAGGACCTTTAATATATTCCATTAATTCTGGTATTGTTATATCATTATTATCAATATAAGCAACACAACCATCAATTACTTCTCCTAAATTATGTGGTGGGATATTGGTTGCCATACCTACAGCAATTCCCATTGTTCCACTTACTAAAATATTAGGAAATCTACTTGGTAATACAACAGGTTCTTTAGTTGTATTATCAAAGTTAGGCACAAAATCAATTGTATTTTTATTGATATCTCTTAATAATTCTAAAGATAATTTAGATAATCTTGCTTCTGTATAACGATAAGCCGCAGCACCATCACCATCTATTGATCCAAAGTTACCATGTCCTTCTACTAAAACATAACGATAACTAAAGTCTTGGGCCATACGAACCATAGCATCATAAACAGAAGTATCACCATGTGGGTGGTATCTACCTAAAACTGCTCCGACTGTAGTAGCACTTTTCCTGAAAGGTTTATCTGGCGTTAAATTGTCTTCAAACATTGTATATAAAATACGTCTGTGAACTGGTTTTAATCCATCTTTTAAATCAGGTAAAGCACGTGATACTATAACGCTCATAGAATAATCAATGAATGATTGCTTTACTTCATCAACAATATTTCTTTGTTCATATTTATCCATTTATTTCACCTCCTAAAAATCCAAATTTTCTGCATACGTTGCATTTTCTTCAATAAATTGTCTTCTTGGTTCTACTTCTTCACCCATTAATTTATCAAATATTTGATCTGCCATTATAGCATCATCTATTGTTATTTGAATAAGTGTTCTATTTTCAATATTCATTGTTGTATCACATAATTCATGAGCATCCATTTCTCCTAAACCTTTATTTCGACTTACTTCGTACTTAATATTTTGATTTTTTTCTAATAAATCAGCAACGTAAGCGTCTAATTCTTCTTTATTTAGAACATATTTAGTTGTTTTACCATGTTTTATATTAAATAATGGAGGTTGAGCAGCATAAACATAACCACCTTCAATAATTGGTTTAAAAAATCTATAAAATAAAGTTAATAATAAAATTCTAATATGTTCACCATCGACATCAGCATCAGTCATAATGATTATTTTATGATATCTTAATTTATTAATATCAAATTCATCACCAATTCCAGTACCAAAAGCTGTAATCATACTTCTAATTTCTTCATTAGCTAATATTCTATCTAATCTTGCTTTTTCAACATTTAATATTTTTCCTCTTAAAGGTAACACAGCTTGAGTTTTTGGATCTCTTCCACCTTTAGCTGAGCCACCAGCTGAATCTCCTTCGACAATAAATATTTCGGAAATAGTAGCATCTTTACTAGTACAATCAGTTAATTTACCCCATTGATTGATTGTGTCTAATCCACCTTTTCTCCTTGTTAATTCACGGGCTCTTTTAGCTGCAACTCTTGCTCTAGCGGCTGTCATTGATTTTTCAACAATTAGTTTTGCTTCATTAGGATTTTCTAGTAAAAATCTTTCAAATCCTTCACTAAAGACATCATCAGCAATTTTTCTTACTTCACTATTTCCCAATTTTGTTTTAGTTTGACCTTCAAATTGTGGGTTTGGATGTTTACATGAGATAATCATTGTTAATCCTTCACGAACATCATCACCTGATAATGGTTCATCATTATCTTTTAACAATTTATTATTTCTAGCATAATTATTGATAATTCTTGTTAGCGCTCTTTTAACACCTTCTTCGTGTGTTCCACCTTCATAAGTGTTGATATTATTTGTAAATGAATAGATATTAGATGAGTAACCATCATTATATTGAAACGCAACTTCTATTGAAATATCATCTTCAGATCCTTCTAAATGAATTATTTGTTCATGTATAGGATTTTTATTTTCGTTTAACATTTTAACATATTCGCTAATTCCACCTTCATAAACGAATTCTTCTTTTCGAATATTTAATGGGTCTCTATCATCAATTAAAAGTAATCTTAATCCTTTATTTAAAAAAGCTAATTCTCTTACTCTTGTTTTTAATATTTCATAATCAAAAATAGTAGTTTCTTGAAATATTTCAGGATCCGGTTTAAAAGTAACTGTTGTACCAGTTCTGTCCATAGAACATTCACCTATTACTTTTAAAGGTTCAACTGTATGTCCACCATTTTCAAATCTTATAAAGTATACTTTACCATTTTGATATACTTTAACTTCAACCCAACTACTTAAAGCATTAACAACTGATGCACCTACACCATGTAATCCGCCAGATACTTTGTATCCACCACCACCAAATTTGCCACCAGCATGTAATACTGTGTAAACTGTTTCTACTGTAGATATACCTGTTTTAGCATGAATTCCAGTAGGTATTCCACGACCATCATCTTTAACAGTAACTGAATTATCTTTGTTAATTGTTATTTCAATATCATCACAATATCCAGCTAATGCTTCATCTATTGCATTATCAACTATTTCCCAAACTAAATGATGTAAACCTTTACTACTTGTAGTACCGATATACATACCAGGTCTTTTTCTTACTGCTTCTAATCCTTCCAATACTTGAATATCCGAAGCATCGTAATGACTTTTTTTCATCTTTCCACCTCTTCTGTTCTTATTATTTCACCATTTTTTATTTTAAATATACTAACCGAAGCAAATTTCTTTTTATTTATTTTTTTTATTTCTGTTGTTGTTATAATTACTTGAATATCTTCAGAAATATATTTAATAATATTATTTTTCTTTATGTCATCTAACTCACTAAATACATCATCTAATAATAAAATTGGATTATTATTTTTAAACTGTTTAAAAATAGGAATTTCAGCTAATTTCATAGCTAAAACAGCCATTCTTTTTTGACCTTGGGAACCATATATTTTTAAATTATTATCTTTTAAATAAAATTCTAATTCATCACGATGTGGTCCGTATAAAGTACTTCCTAATTTTATTTCTTTTTGCAAATTTTTATTTAACTTATTTAATAAATTTTGTTTAATATCTTCTGTTTCAAAATTAGTAACATAAGATATTTTAAAATTAGGTAATTTAGTTATTTCATAAAATATTTTTCCACAGTTTTCATTTAATTTTTCAACAAATTTTTTTCGCATTTTATATAGTAATACCGATTTGTCAACAAAATAATTAGTTATTATCTGAAAATAAGTATTATCTACTTCAATATTCTTAGCCATTTTTTTTAAATATTCATTTCTTATTTTTAATAATTTATTAAATTCATTTAACAATTTTAAATAGTTATCGGATAATTGACTAAGTTCTAAGTTTAAAAAATTTCTTCGATTATTTGGAGATCCTTTGATAATTTCCAAATCTTCTGGATAAAAAACAATAACATTTAAACTGTTATTAATGTAATCAGTTATTTTTTTTATTTCCTGATTATCTATTTTTAAAACTTTTTTATCTTCAAAATAATTTATTTCATATTTTGTTTTAAATTTGTTTTTTTTCACAGTTCCTCTTATTTTACAACTACTTTTACCATTTTGAATCAAATTATTATCCAAAAGATGTGATTTAGTAAGACCTAGAACATAAATACTTTCTAATAAATTGGTCTTTCCTTGAGCATTATTTCCATAAATAATATTAACATGACTATTAAATTTAATTTTTAATGAATCATAATTGCGAAAATTTTGAAGTTCTAATTCATCTAAATACATAAAGTCACCTCTTTTTTTAATAAATGTCCAAATTTTCGTATTTTATGTATTTATGTACACCCATACTCATATATATATTATATCATAAAATAGCGTTAAAAAAGCATAAAAATAGGCATTTAGCCTATTTTTTTTGGATTAGATTTTCTTTTTTTTAACTTCATTAATAACATTGTTGCTCTTAGAATCTGATTTTCTAAAACATTGATAGTAATATTAACTTCGTGTGTTTCGCCATTAGTGAATTTAATAACTGAATTTTTCTTGTTTTTGCTATAATTTTCCACATTATTAACACATATCCAAATACAATTATTTAATTTAGGTGAACAAGTGGGAAATAAAACTACTTCTTTTACTTCATCAATTATAATAGGTAATTTGTAATCCATATCTAATGTCTTTTTAGCACTTACATACCTGCCATTATAATTACTGCCATAATATTGACAACTTTCATCCACAACATTAAAGATATTTTTTTTTATTGTATATTCACCATTAATATCATATATTTTAGTTGTTTTCTTATCTTTTGGCATTAATAATAACGTATCTTCATTAATAAAATACTCATCAATCATAAAACACCCCCTCTAGCCAAATTAATTGGCTAATCTCTTATATCACAACTGGTATGTCGAATTATGTCAAATTGTGTCGAAAATATAAAAAAAATACAAATTTATTGTATTTTAATAAGTTTTTATAGGTACAATTAGTTGAATTAAATTTTCATCTTCTGGATTTTTTATAATGATTGGTTTTATTTCACCGTTGAAAGCTAATTCAATTTTATCACAATCTAATACCTTGATTGCATCCATCATATATTTGGATGAAAAAGCAATTTTAATATTTTCATCATTATTTTTTTCAACCTCAATCTTTTCCACAACATTACCTATTTCTGGAATATTAGATGTTACTACCACAGTATTATCTGTACATTCTAATTTAACAGTATTTTTTTCTTCTTCTGTGGAAAATAGTGAAACACGATCTAATAAAGCATAAAAATCATGCATATCCACAGTTATTTTTAATAAGAAATCATTTGGAATTAATCTTGAAACATCAGGATAAGTACCATTTATTAATCTTGATAACATAATGATTGTTCCAAATTTAAATATTATTTTATTATTAAATATGTGGATTTCTACATTTTCTTCATCATCACTAAACATTCTTGATAATTCAATTAAATTTTTAGTTGGAATTATAATGTTAACATCTTCATCCACAGTATTTTCTAAATTAATTGTTTTTTTAGCTAATCTATATGAATCTGTAGCAGTACATTCTAAGATATTTTTAGATATTTTAAAGTTCATACCTGTAATTGCTGGACGAGATTCTTGAGTTGATGCAGCAAAAGTTGTTTGATTAAAAATATTTTTTAAGACTTTATTACTTAATATAATAGGATTTTTACTATCCTCTAATTCTAAATCAGGAAATTCATTAACATTATTACAATTTAATGAAAAAGAACTGTTTGCTGTGGAAATAAATATTTTAGAATCCATTACTTCTTCAATACTTATTATTTCATTTGGAAGTTTTCTAATAATTTCATATATATATTTTCCAAATACTACAAATTTTCCACAGCTATAATCTTCTTCTATTTCATTTTTAGTAATAAATGTTTTTATTGCTATTTCATTATCAGTACTTGATAAATATAATCCTTCGTTTGTTAATTCAAATTTAATACAATTAAGAATTGGTCTAATATTTTTGTTTGATATACCTTTTATAACATAATTTAAATGTTTTATTAAGTGTTCTTTTTTTATTTTAAAGTTCATAATTTTCAGCTCCTTTTTTTATTTATATTATATATATATATTATTATTATAGATGTGGATAATGTGGATAACTTTATAAAACCTTTATAAAATAACTTATTTTATAAGGTGGATAACTATGTAGAAATTATTTAGTTATCCACGGTAGTTGGGAAATAACTTTATTTATTTCAATATTTAGTTCATCGTTAGTTTCGACTTCTTTTTTAATTTTATTAACAGCATGCATAACTGTTGTATGATCTTTTCCACCAAATTCAGCACCTATTTTAGGTAATGATTCTTTTAAATAAATTCTACAAATATACATAGCAATTTGTCTTGGAATTGTTATGTCATTTGATTTTCTTTTTCCTCTTATATCTTCAATGCCAATATTATAATTATTAGCGATTATTTGTTGTACCTGCTCAATTTTATTTTTAGATATAACGCTTCCACCAAAATAATCTTTTAAAGCATCCATAGCAAGTTCCAATGTTATATCAGAACCATTCATAATAGTAGCATACGCAATGGTCCTTGTTATTGCTCCTTCAAGTTTTCTAATATCTGTAGTACAATTATTAGCAATATATTCTTTAACATCCTGTGGAAAAAATGTATTTAAATTATTACTATCAATTTTACGATCAATTATATCAATTCTTAATTGATAATCTGGTGGAAGAATATTTACTATTAATCCCCATACAAATCGTGTTCTTAATCTTTCTTCTAATTTTTTTAAATCATCTGGAGATCTATCAGAAGCAATAATAATTTGTTTATTATTTGTGTATAAATCATTAAAAGTATTGAAGAATTCTTGTTGTGTTTTATGGGCTATTTCTAAATATTGAATATCATCTATCATAAGTACATCAACATTACGATATTTTTCTTTAAAATTATCAATATTATCAAAATTGCTATCATTATCTTTTCTATATATTTTTAAAAAATCATTAACAAAAGTGTCTGCTGTAACATACAAAACCTTTTTTCTACTATTTTCCTTTATATAATTACCTATTGCGTGCATTAAATGTGTTTTTCCTAACCCACTTTTCCCATATATAAATAAAGGATTATACATACTACCAGGTTGTTCAGCTACTGCTAATGCAGATGCTTTTGCAAATTTATTACTACTTCCTGAAACAAAAGATTCAAAAGTATACTTTGGATCTAGATTAGACTGGAAAATAGCAGATTCCGGAACTCCAATTTCATCAACATCGATGACATTTTTACTATTTAATTCATCCTCTGTTACAAACTCAAATTTAAAAATAGAACCAGTAACATCAGTAAAAGTTTTTTCAATTAAATCAATATAATTTTCTTTTAAATGTTTTTTATGCACTGGCATTGGAACCAATATTTTAGCATACTCTTCATTTAGTTCTACCAATTTAGTTTCAGAAAACCACATATCATATAATACTGGTGTTAGATTTTGTTCCATTTTTTCTAAAAAAGAATTCCAAATATTGTTGATATCCATACATTATCACCCACTTTATACACATATATTCTACACTATTTTAATGAAAAACGCTATAAAAAAATAAAAAAAAACATATTTTCCACACACTAATATACTTAAAATTATTGGGAAATAATAGTTATACACATATTTGTGGATAACTGTATCCACATGTCAAAGAAATTGTTAATAAAATATTACACAATTGTTAATAAAAATGTGGATAACTTAATAAATTGTGGATAACTATTAAATTTTATCAATTGAATGTTAATGTATAGTATATAAAAAATATGATTTTTAACATAAAAATTTTAATTAAATTAATTATGTATTCATATTAATTAATATATAAAAGTAATTATTTAATTATTTGTTTGTAAAATGTTTTTTATGAATTAAATTTTTTTAAATTATAAAAAAAATTATATAATATGAATATATACTAAGTTTTTACTATCTTTTTATAAATAATATTTTAATAGCTAATATGACAAATAAGTTTTTCAATATAGATCGTATCTTTGAAAAAATAAGTATTATAATAGTAAATATAATTTTGATTATTAATTATAAATTAATAATTATGTTTTAATATTAAAGATATTTAAAAAAATTAAATAAAATATTTGACAAAATTAACTTTTATCTATATAATTAATAAAGCAATCAAAAAAACGAAATTTTGGAGGTGGATTATAAATGAAAAGAACTTATCAACCAAATAATAGAAAAAGAAGTAAAAAAATGGGTTTCTTAGCACGTGTTAAAACTAAGGTAATAAGTAGTCGTCGTAAAAAAGGACGTAAAGTTTTAGCTCATTAGTACACCACTGATAAACAGTGGTGTTTTCTTAATGCAGGAGTGATTATATGAATAAAGAGCATATTGTTAAATCAAATTTAGATTTTCAAAGAATAATTAAAAATAATAAGCCATATAAATATAAGGATTATATTCTATATATAGAAAGAAATAAGGAAAATAATTATCGATTTGGTTTTTCTGTTGGTAAAAAAGTTGGAAAAGCAGTTACAAGAAATAAGGTAAAAAGACAATTAAGGAATATTGTTGCTAAAAAAGACTACCAAAATGGCTTTAATTGTATTATAATAGTAGGTAGTAATATTTTAAATAAATCTTTTAATGAAATGGAATTAAATTTATTAGAAGTATTATTGAAAAATAATTTAATTAAAGGAGAAAAAGATGAATAAAAAAATTATATTAATTTTAACAGCAATTTTATTACTTACAGGATGCACAAAATATAAAACATATGAAAAACAACCTGTTGTTATTGAATCAACAGGTCAAAGAGTTGTTGAAAATATTTTGTGCAAAACAGAAGCAACTGAAGAAGAATTTAATAAATTAAAAGAACAAAACAAATCAAAATTAGATGAACAATTAAATAATAATAGTATTAGTCAAGAAGAATATGATAAAAAAATAGAAGAATTAAATAATACATTTGATATATCAAATGTTGCATATTGTACTGAATTTCAAGTTTTTGCCCAAAATGAGGGGTTATGGACTACTTTATTTGTTAAAACATTAGCTTGGTTAATTATTCAAATAGGAACATTTACTAAAAATTATGGTTGGTCTATTATCTTAGTTACAATATTAATTAGATTAGTTTTATTCCCATTGACACAAAAAACAGCAATGCAATCAGAAAATTTAAATGCTGCTAAATCAAAATTAGATAAGTTAGAATTAAAATATAAAAATAGAAATGATCAACAATCTCAAATGTTAAAAGCCCAAGAAATGATGAAAATATATAAAGATTATAATATTAATCCAATGTCTGGATGTCTATTTGCTTTAATTCAAATTCCATTATTCTTTGCTTTCTATGAAGCATTATATAGATTACCAGTTGTTTTAGAAGAAAACTTCTATGGTATTAATTTAGGTTTAACACCTCTTAATGCATTATCAAATGGTCAATTTTATTATTTAATTTTTAGTGCATTAGTTATCGCGGCTACTTATTTCTCATTTAAATTAAATTCATCAATGAATCCATCTGGTGAACAAGCTAATCAAATGAAGATGATGATGAATATAAGTATAGTAATGATTTCAATAGCTTCATTTACAATATCTACTGGTATAGCTTTATATTGGATTGTTAATAGTAGTTTTACAATAGTTCAAAATTTATTAGTTAAAAGGAGAAAGAAAAATGATCACATTGCATAAATATGAAGGAAAAAATGTTGATTTATTAAAAGAACAATGTTCAAATGAATTAGAAAATGCCTACATGGTAACAAAAGAATTAGAAAGTGGTTTATTTAAAGGTAAAAAATATCAATTAGAAGCAATAACAAAAGAAGAAATTATATCTTCAATAAAATCATTTATTAATGAATTAAGTAAAAATATGAATTTAGAAATTAATTCAGAAATAAGATTTGAAGAAAATAATATTAATATTTTATTAGTAAGTGATAATAATAATATTTTAATAGGTAAAGATGGTAAAACATTAAATGCAATTCAATTAATTTTAAGACAATCTTTTAAAGAATTAAATCAATTTGATTTAAGAATTATAGTTGATGTAAGTAATTATAAAGCTAAAAAAATAAAAAATTTAGAATATGAAGTTAAAAAAATCTGTAAAGAAGTTTTAAAAACTAAAGTTGAAGTTAAATTAGATCCAATGAATTCATATGAAAGAAGAAAAGTTCATTCTATTGTAGCAGAATTTGAAGGATTACAATCTATTAGTTATGGCGAATCTCCAAATAGATATACTGTTATAAAAATTAAAGACTAATGGTCTTTTTTTCTTGATTATTGTTTAAACTTATTTTATAATATTTTAGATGAAAGGGGTTCAAATATGTCTGAACAATTACCAACTAAAATATTGAATGAATTAGATGATGAATATTTAAGTATAATAAATCCAATTATATCCAATGAAGAATTTATAAAAAGAAAAAATTTTAATCATCATGAACATAGATCAGTTTATGGACATAGTTTGATGGTTTCTTTAAAATCATATCATTTGGCTAAAAAATTAGGTCTTGATTATAAAGCTGCAGCCATTGGCGGACTGTTACACGATTTTTATTATAAAGATTGGCAATTAAATAAAGAAAAGCAACCATTAAGGAAACAACATGGTTTTGTTCATGCAAAAGAAGCTTTAGAAAATTCAAAAAAATTATTTCCAGATTTAATTGATAAAAAGGTAGAAAACATAATCAAAAGACATATGTTTCCTTTAAATTTTATTCCACCACTATAT
Source organism: uncultured Bacilli bacterium (assembly GCA_944372195.1). Classification (GTDB taxonomy): domain Bacteria; phylum Bacillota_I; class Bacilli_A; order RF39; family UBA660; genus Faecisoma. The sequence goes on along the minus strand of CALVYK010000002.1, from coordinate 5,543 downwards.
TATGAAAGTTGGTTAATATGTCTTATTGATAAATATTGTTCTTTAGAAGTATTTAAAAGTCCTAAAGAATGGTATAAATATGTAGGTTTAAGAAAGAAGTGATAATATGGAAGATACAATAGCAGCCATTTCCACAGCTTTAGGTGTTGGTGCAATATCAATAATACGAGTAAGTGGCAATGAAGCAATTAATATAGTAAATAAAATAACTAAGTTTAAAAAACTGGATAAAGTAGATTCTCATACTATTAATTATGATTATATTGTTGAAAAAGATAAAATAATTGATGAAGTTTTAATTTCTGTTATGAAAGCTCCTAAAACATTTACTAAAGAAGATATAGTTGAAATTAATTGTCATGGTGGTATTGCAACAACTAATAAAGTATTAGAATTATTACTAACTAATGGATGTAGATTAGCTGAACCTGGTGAATTTACCAAAAGAGCCTTTTTAAATGGAAGAATTGATTTAATCGAAGCTGAAGGAATTATGGATTTAATTAACTCTAAAACTGAAATATCACGTAATTTAGCTATCAATCAAGTAGATGGTAGTACATCACAATTAATTAAAGATTTAAGACAAAGTATTATTGAAATACTTGCTAATATTGAAGTTAATATCGATTATCCAGAATATGAAGACATAGAAGAAATGACTACTAAAATGTTAGGTGAAAGAATATCTGATATTGAAAATAGTATTAAAACAATTCTTAATAAAAGTGAAAATGGTAAAATTGTTAAAGAAGGAATAAATGTTGCTTTAATAGGTAGACCAAATGTTGGTAAAAGTAGTTTATTAAACTGTTTATTAGAAGATAATAAAGCAATTGTAACTGACATTGCAGGTACTACTAGAGATTGTGTTGAAGGTACAATAAATATTGATGGAATAATAGTTAATTTAATTGATACGGCAGGAATAAGAGAAACTAATGATGTGGTTGAAAGTATTGGAGTTAATAAAAGTATTGATTTAATGAATAATTCTGATTTAGTTTTATTATTACTTAATAATAATGAAGAATTAACTAATGAAGATATGGAATTATTAGATAATATTAAAGATAAAAATTATTTAATTGTAATTAATAAAACTGATTTAGCCGCTAAAATAGATATATCTAAATTAGATAAAGATAAAATTATATATATAAGTGCTTTAAATAATAAAGGTATCGATGAATTAAAAAATAAAATAAAACAAATATTTAATATAGATAAGATAGAAACTTCTGATTTAACTTATCTAACTAATGCTAGATCTATCTCTTTATTAAAACAATCACTTAATGCAATCACTGATATTAAAATGGGTATAGGTAATAATTTGCCTATAGATATGTTAGAAATAGATTTAAAAAATGTTTGGAATTTATTAGGTAGTATAATTGGTGTTACATATGAAGAAGAATTAATAGATCAATTATTTAGTCAATTTTGTTTAGGAAAGTAGGTGTTAAAATGGAATATGAAGTAATAGTAGTTGGTGGTGGTCATGCTGGATGCGAGGCTGCTTTAGCTTGTGCTAGAAAAAATCACAAAACATTATTAGTAACTGGAAGAATTAATAATATAGCAACGATGCCATGTAACCCTTCAATAGGAGGTTCGGCTAAAGGTATTGTCGTAAGAGAAATTGATGCTTTAGGTGGGGCTATGGGTAAAATAGCTGATCAAAGTTTATTACAAATAAAAATGTTAAACTACGCTAAAGGACCTGCTGTAAGAGCATTACGTGCCCAAGCTGATAAGATAACTTATCCACAGCAAATGTTAAAATTATTAAATGAAACACCTAATTTAACTTTAAAAGAAGCAATAATTGAAGATTTAATAATTGAAGATGGTAAGGTTGTTGGCGTAGTAACTGAAACATGTGAAAAAATATCATCTAAAGCAGTTATTTTAACAACAGGTACTTATCTAAAATCAGATATACTAATTGGTGATACTAGAACAAGACAAGGTCCACATGGTGAAAAACCAAGTAATTTTTTAAGTGATAATTTAAAAAAATATGGATTTAAAATTATTAGACTAAAAACAGGAACACCTCAAAGAATAGCTAAAGATAGTATTGATTTTTCTAAAACTCAGATTGAAAATGGTGATTCAGTATATCATACATTTAGTTTTGATAATAAACCACATTATAAAATAGAAGATCAAATTCCATGCCATTTAATTTATACAACTCCCCTAACCCATAAAATAATTTTAGATAATTTGAATAAATCAAGTATGTATGGTGGATTAGATGACATAACAGGTATCGGACCAAGATATTGTCCTTCTATTGAGGATAAAATAGTAAGATTTAAAGATAAAGAAAGACATCAATTATTTTTAGAACCAGAAAGTTTATATTATGATGATATATATTTACAAGGATTCTCAACAAGTATGCCTAAAGATATTCAAGAACAAATGGTTCATAGTTTGCCAGGATTGGAACACGCAGTAATTAATAAATATGCTTATGCCATTGAATATGATGCAATCTACCCTACGCAAATTAAAAGAACGTTAGAAACAAAAATAATTGAAAATTTATATACTGCTGGTCAAATAAATGGTACAAGTGGATATGAAGAAGCCGCTTGTCAAGGATTAATGGCTGGTATTAATGCTAGCTTAAAACTAGAAAATAAAAAACCTTTAATATTGAAAAGAAATGAAGCATATATTGGTGTTTTAATTGATGATTTAGTTACTAAAGGCGTAAGAGATCCATATCGATTATTAACATCTCGTGCAGAATATCGCTTATTATTAAGACATGATAATGCTGATTTGAGATTAAGAGAATATGGTTATCAAGTTGGTCTAATTGATGAAAAAAGACACAACAAATTATTAGATAAAATAAGAAAAATTAAGGAATTAAAAGATAAATTAATAAGTGTTAAAATTACACCTACTTCTAATGGTTTGTTGGTTAAATTAGGTAGTACACCTTTAAAAGATGGTGTTAGCCTATATGACTTATTAAGAAGACCAGAAATAACATTATCCAAAATGAATTATACATTTGATTATGATGATGATATAATCGAACAAGTAGAATTAAATATTAAATATGAAGGTTATATTAAAAAAGCAGAAAAAGAAGCTCAAAAATTAATTAATTTAGAAAATAAAAAAATTCCTGATGATATTGATTACAATAAAATAACTAATTTAGCTAGCGAGGCTCGTCAAAAATTAAATGAAATCCGCCCTACTTCTATTGGTCAAGCAATTAGAATCAGTGGTGTAAATCCGGCTGATATATCAATATTAAGTGTTTATTTAAAAAAGGAGTATCATGAATCAAGATAGATTTATAGAAGAATTAAAAAAATTAAATATTAATATAACTGAAATACAACTTAAGCAATTAGAAAGATATTATGAATTGTTAATTGAATACAATAAAGTGATGAATTTAACTGGAATTACTGATAAAGAAGATGTTTATTTAAAACATTTTTATGATAGTTTAACAATAACAAAAGTAATTGAATTAAATAAATATGAAACATTATGTGATGTTGGAACTGGAGCAGGATTTCCAGGACTAGTTCTTAAAATAATGTTTCCTAATTTAAAAGTAACTTTATTAGATTCGTTAAATAAAAGATTGAATTTTTTAAATGTTGTTATTAAAGAACTAAATTTGAAAGAAGTTGAAACAGTTCACTCAAGAGTTGAAGAATATAAAAAACAATTTGATGTTGTTGTAGCCCGTGCAGTAGCACCTTTAAATATATTATTAGAATATTGTATTCCAATCACAAAAATTAATGGTTATTTTATTGCAATGAAAGGTAAATCAGAAGAAGCAGCTAATGCTCTAAGAGAATTAAATAGTGAAATAATTACTACAAATTCATTTTTATTACCTATTGAAAATAGTAATCGATCAATTATTAAAATAAAAAAAATAAAAGAAACAAATAAAAAATTTCCTAGAAAATATAGTGAAATCAAGAAAAATCCACTATAATTCTAGGAATTTTTTAAATAGCAATTGCTTTTAATATTGATGATGAAAAATTATTCTTAGAAATATTTAAAATAATCAATAATTTTAGATTTGGAACCAGAGGCAAAAATTTAATTATTACTTTAAAATTTAAAGCATTAGGAAATAATTCTTATTTTCTAGGCAACCTAAAAATATTGATCATAACACAACTAGAATAAAAGTGATTTAGCAGAGAAAAATCGAGAAATTGCATTTTTATGTTATAAAATTATGCATATCTATAATAATTAATATCAAAAAAAAATTATTTCCCAAAAAGTATTGCATTATTTCCCAAAATATAGTATTATTAATTTATAAAAGAATTAGGAAGGGGTTTTTCTGTGCAAAATGAAAGGAAAATAGTTGAATTAAACATTGCAGATGTATTACCAAATAGGTTTCAGCCACGTATTAAATTTGATGAAAATGCTATTAACGAATTAGCTCTATCAATTCAAAAATATGGTGTAATACAACCAATTGTTGTTAGACAAATTGGTAATAAATACGAAATAATTGCAGGTGAGCGTAGATATAAAGCAAGTAAAGTTGCTGGTAAAAAGACAATACCGGCTATTATATCAGATTTAAGTGATAAAGATAGCGTTGAAATTGCATTAATAGAAAATGTTCAAAGAGAAGATTTAACTCCAATTGAAAAGGCAGTTTCTTATAAAAAAATATTGGATATGGGATATATTAATCAAGAAGAATTAGCAAAAAAAGTTGGTAAATCTCAGTCCTCTATTGCTAATACTTTAAGACTTCTTAATTTGTCAGATGATGTTCAAGAAGCTTTGCTAGAAAATAAAATATCAGAAAGACACGCTAGATCACTATTAAAAATAACTGATGAAAAAAAACAAGTAGAAATGTTAAATAGAATTATAAATGAAAGATTAACAGTTAGAAAAACAGATGAGGAGATAGATAAAATGTTAAATGAAAAAAATACTAATGAACAATTTGAATATGATAAACCAGAAGAAATTGTTAAAATACCAGATACTGCAATGAATGCTCCTGGATTTATGAATATAGATTTAATTGAAAATAATGCTAAAGATATAGTGACTCCTGAAAAACCGGTTGCAGATATGGATAAATTATTACAAGATAATAAATCAGAACAACCAAAACAAGAAGAATCAACAAATAAATTTTTTAATTTTTTTGATGAACCAACTGAACAACCAAAACAAGAAAATTCTTTTAAATTAGAAAATTTATTTAATAATGCGGATAATAGTCAATCTTTAAATGTTACTCCAAGTGCACCAACAATGGATACGCTAAGTATACCAGAAGCACCAGTAATGCCAAGTGCATCAACATTTGATACGCCAAGTATACCAGAAGCACCAGTAATGCCAAGTGCATCAACATTTGATACGCCAAGTATACCAGAAGTACCAATAATGCCAAGTGCACCAGCAATGGATACACCAAGTATACCAGAAGCACCAGTAATGCCAAGTGCACCAGCAATGGATACGCCAAGTATACCAGAAGCACCAGTAAT
>CALVYK010000001.1 GCA_944372195.1 uncultured Bacilli bacterium | reverse complement strand
AAACGCCTTTATTACAGACGTTTCTCTTACATTTTAATTTCATATTATGAAACTGGAATTTACTTTTTCAATTCACAGATTTAAATCATATTAAATCTTTTTTCAATTCTTTCTTTACCTAATAGTTTCATTATTTCATATAAATCTGGAGTCATTGATTTAGTAGTAATACTTACTCTTAATACATTACTCACATCTGCTATATTTCCTTTATAATTATTAGGATTTTCTTTATATTCTTTCATATCAGAAGCATAACCTAAAGTATCACATACTTCTTTCATTTTATTAAACCAAGTATCTTTATCATCATTAACATCATATTTACTAATATATAAATTTAAAATTTCTTTTATTTCATTTTTATCAGTTATATTTTGCCATTCATAATTTAAATGAGTAAATAATTCATCATACATATACCAATTTTGTTTTCTAAAATCTGAAAACATTGCTAAATCTTTACGAGGTTTTTTTTGAACTCGCTCAATATTCATAACATTAATACTATAATCTTTATATTTAACTAATAAATCATATAATTCATTATCATAATTTTTACTATATTCTAATGTATTATTATAAACATCAACAGCATTTAATAAGCTAATATAATTTTTAGATATATTTAATAATTTATCAACATCAAATAATGAACCACTCGCACTTATTTTTTTAAATTCTAATTTAAAATCATCGATCGTTTTATCTTTATTTTGTAGATACCACATTTCAAAATTAGAGTTAGCTACTGTACATAAATACAATAATACTGCTTCTGTTGGTATACCTTTTTCGTGATAATATGAAATAGCAGCTTCTGGATCTTTTCTTTTAGACAATTTTCTTCTTGTCCCATTATCTTCTTTTAATAACGGTGCGATATGAGCATATTTAGGTGGTTTAAAGCCAAATACTTTAAATAATTGTAAATGAATTGGTACACTAGATAACCATTCATCTCCTCTTATAACATGAGTAGTTCCCATTAAGTAGTCATCTACTAAATGCGCAAAATGATAAGTTGGTAGACCATCACCTTTAATAATAACAATATCTAAATCATTTTCTGGTAATTCTAATTTCCCTTTTACTAAATCATCATAAATAACTTTATTTTCAAATTTACCAGGTGATTTTAATCTTATTACATATTTTTCACCATTATTAATTCTATTAATAACTTCTTCATGAGATAAATATCTATCTCTTGCCCATTTACCATAATAACCAATTCTATCTTTGATACTTTCTTGTTCTTTACGAATATTTTCTAAATCTTCTTCTGTACAAAAACAAGGATAAGCTAAATCATTCATAATTAAATGTTTAGCAAATGTTTGATATATTTCTTTTCTTTTACTTTGAATATAAGGACCATATTCCCCTATCCATTCAGTTTCACTAATCATTCCTTCATCGATTTTAATTCCATAATTTTTTAAATCTTTAATAATACCAGTTACACCATTTTCAATTTCTCTTTTTTTATCAGTATCTTCAATTCTTAAAAAGAAAACTCCATTTGTCTGTTTAGCCATTTTACTAGCTATAAAAGCTGAAAATAAAGCTCCCATGTGAACATAACCGGTTGGACTTGGAGCATATCTTGTTACAATAGCGCCTTCTTTTAAATTACGATCAGGATATATTTTTTTATAATCTTCAATTGTTTTATCAATATTTGGTAATAATAAATCAGCATATTCTTTCATAATAAAATCTCCTTTTAAAATATTATATCATAAAAAAAAGTATCTAAAATACCTTTTTACATATATTTTGTCATTTGTTTCATCATTTGATTAACTTGTTTTTGACTAGGAGTTCTTCCCATCTGTGTCATCATTGCTTTAATCATTTGTTCATTGATAGGTGGATTTTTCTTTAATTGTTTTTTAATTAAATTACGTGCTATAAAAAAACCAATTACTCCTCCTATTAAAACTCCAACTAACAAATATAATAAATTCCATAACATATTTCATCACCTATAAACATTTTACTATTTTTTTAAAGTTTTTTCAACAATATTGTAACTTATTTAAATAAAAATAATCATTATTAATAAAATCACATACAAATATATATTTATTATATTCGTTTAAATCATTAATTATATCTAAATTTCTACTCCTTACAATAATTCTCGTATGCCTTATTTCAATAAAAGTTTTATCAATATAAAAAGATTTATTATTATCCAAATTATATTTTTTATTGATAAAATGTCTCAAAGTAAAAGGATTAATTCTTTCACATAATTGACTATATAAAGATATCCCATAATTAAAATCTTCTTTTAGTGTATATAATTTTTTTAATGTATCAAATAAAAATAAAGGATTTTTTCTATAATAGTCATAATATTCTTTTTTAATAATAAAAAGATTATATTCTCTCATCAGTAATCACCAATAAGATTATATAATCTTTAACTTAAAAATTTTGTCTTATTTTAGCAATTTAATAACTTTTTGTAATATTTTATCATAGCTAAAATCCATTTCATTTAATACTTCTTCAGAGGTGCCACTACAACCAAATTTATCTATAGTAATTAGGTATTTATCATTATAAACAAAACCTTCCCAACCATATTTACTTCCTGCTTCTATTACAATAGTTCTATATCCTTTTGGCACTATACTTTCTTGATATTCTTTACTTTGATTTAAAAATAACTCACGATTAGGCATACTTACTACTCTAATATCTAGTTTATATGTTTCATATAAATAATCAGCTATTTTAATACTTAACTCAACCTCACTACCAGTACTTATAATAGTAGCGTGCAAATGATCTTCTTTTCTTACAATATAACCACCATACATAACTAATGAAGAATTAGTTAATTTATTTAGGCCAACTTCATTTCTTGATAAAACTAAGCAACTTGGTTTCTTATTATTAATTATATATTCCCAACTACCAACTATTTCCTTAGCATCAGCTGGTCTAAAAACAGACATATTAGGAATACTTCTTAAAGAGATTAATTGTTCAATCGGTTGATGCGTTGGGCCATCTTGACCAATATTAATAGAATCATGAGTAAAAATATATGTAACAGGCAAATTCATTAAAGCACTCATTCTCATACTAGGTTTTAGATAATCAGAAAAAACTAAAAATGTCGAACCGAAAGCATAATAATTAGATAAAGCTAAGCCATTTAATATAGCTCCCATTGCATGTTCTCTTACTCCAAAATTAATATTATTGTTTATTATCGTTTTAGTAGAAGAAGCTAAATCAGCAGAACCTCCTATAAAATTAGGTAATTTTTTTTCAATTTCTTTCATTATTTTACCATTAGTAACTCTTAGTGATTCTTTTAAATTATGATCAAATACTAAATGACTTAAATCGATTTTATTATCTTGTTTTGTATAATTAAAATCCAAACATAATTGATTGAATAAATTATACTTTTTTAAACTTCTTTCACTGATTTGTTTACTAAAATTTTCTTTAGCTTCCATATCAACATAAAATTCTTCTGGTTCCATTTTTAGTTTTAATTTTAATTTAGTTACATCATCTTCATCTAACGGACTGCCATGAACCTTATTTGTATTTTCATTAATAGAACCATCACCTAAAATTGTTTTAATTTGAATTAATGTTGGCTTATCACTCTTCTTAGCTTCTTCAATAGCTTTGTCAATATTAGATATTAAAGTACCATCTTTAACTAAAATAGTATTCCAATTTAAAGCTTTAAATCTATCTATTATATTATCATCAAATACCCCTTTAATTTTTCCATCTAAGGAAATATCATTAGAATCATACAAAACAATTAAATTGTTTAATTTTAAACTACCTGCTAATGAAGTTGCTTCATAGCTAATTCCTTCCATTAGGTCACCATCACCACATAAAACATATACATAGTAATCAAATAAACTTTGTTGCTTTCCCAATTTACTTCTTTTCGGAATTTCATATTTTTTATTTAATTTTTTTCCGGCTATTGCCATACCTACAGCAGAAGCTATTCCCTGGCCTAAAGGACCAGTTGACATATCAACTCCATTTGTAACACCATATTCAGGATGACCTGGTGTTTTAGAATTAATTCTCCTAAATCGTTTTAAATCGTCTAATGACAAAAAACCTGCCATATATAATGTTGCGTATAACAAAGCAGAACCGTGACCAGCCGACAAAACAAATCTATCTCTATTTTCCCATAATGGATCATTAACGTTTACATGCATATGTTTTGCATATAAAGTATAAATAATAGGTGCTGCACTTAAAACGATACCTGGATGACCACTTCCTGCTTTATTAATCATATCAATTCCTAAAGTTTTAATATTATTTACTATTTCTCTATCCATATTATCACCTTCGCTTACTTTTACATTATATCACACTTTATATAAAAAAAAAAGTCCAAGAATACGGGCCCCTAACGATAAAACCTAGTCTCTACCAGGTGGGCGTCACATCATCAATATTAGGATTCTCAAGAATCTTGAGCATTCAACACCATTGATGAATTAGATTCCCAATGTTCGTTAATTAGTCGGTTTTTCAAACTAGAGCATGTCGTTATTCCTAGACAATTATATTATATCATAAATTAAATAAAATTATACTAAAATAATTAAATTTAATAATTTCCCAAAATGTTAATTTAATGTTTAATCATTTTTACACCTAAAATAGTATTTAAATTAACATTTTTTGTACTTGTCATAATATTAACATCCGCTTTACTGTATATTTTGTTTAATTCCTTAACTAATTTTTTTATAACTAATCTTTGTCCACTATTCTTTTTGGTCACTGAACAAGCACAATCCAAAAATTCTAACTCATTTGATTTAGCCCATCTAATTATATCTTCTTCTTTAACATAATAAAGTGGCCTTATTAAATACATGTTATCAAAATTAGTGCTTTTTACAAAAGGAACCATACTACTAAAATTACCTGTAAAAATCATATTAAGTAGTACTGTTTCAATTACATCATTAAAATGATGACCTAAAGCAATTTTGTTACATCCTAATTTTTGGGCATAACTATATAAATAACCTCTTCGCATTTTAGCGCATAAATAGCATGGATTGTCAGTTTTATCAGCAACTTCGAATATTGAAGAATCAAATATGTGAGCGGGAATATTTAATTTTGATAAATTTTCTTTTATTTTATTTAAATTGTCTAAAGTATATCCTGGATTCATTACAATAAACTCTAATTCAAAATTGATCTTACCATGTTTTTTAATTTCCTGCATACATTTAGCTAGCAAAAAAGAATCCTTACCACCACTAATACAAACAGCTATTTTATCATTTTCATTTATCAAGTTAAATTCTTTGATTGCTTTTATAAAAGGACCAAATATTTTTTTACGATACTTTTTAATAATACTTCTTTCAATTTCCTTTAATTCCATAAACATCACATTTTCTATTATATCAAAAAAAGTTTAGATTTTTAAACTTTTATGAAATTTTATGATTATTATTTAATTCATATAGAGAAGCGGTAGAAACTTTAACAATATCTCCCGTCAAATTGTTTATCTCTATAATGTTATCTTTTATCTGATATCTACCATATGTTCCAATATAATAACTTAGAACATTCGAGATATATTTATCGTCGCCATATGTGTTGTAAGCCCAATTTTTCAAATAATCGACAGTTATTTCTAATTCAGGATATTTATTAGTATTTATTAATGTACTAAACACTTTAGGATTATCATGAACCATTTCAACATATTTCATCCATCCAAAATCATTGAAATTAGCAACAACATCATCATATGTTGAACCTATTTCATCAGCATAAGTACAAATAATAGCATCAACTGCCCCATTACCATAATTGTAAGATTGTAGAGCGAAATAAATATTTCCATTGTACTTTTCTAAAACTTTTTGAAATCGCATAATTCCCATTTTAATATTTTGTTCTTCGTCACAAGCTGCATCCATTGTATTAACTAATTTTTCTTCTTGATTTGTAGCATAATTGAAAGCAGTTATCTCTTCACCATGTGGATTTTCTAATTGACAAATTCCAACCCCACTACCATTATAATTTTTTCCGTTCGGAATAGTATCATAATGATTTAAACTTGATTCCTGCATTATTAAACTTATAAACAAATATGGATCAATACCAAAATCTTCACATAAGTGATAGCAATATTGACCATCTTGTGAATTAATAAATGTCACCAATTTTTTTGTTGTATAATCATTTAAATTGGTTCCAATAGGAACAATTGAATTATTAACAATTTCTCCTTGAATAATTTTTTTCGACTGTTCTAAACGTGGCGTCAAATCATAATTTGAATCATCCACTAAAGTTGGTGTTTCAACTATTTCATGTCGTTCGATGTCTTTTCTTCCAACTGCATTTCCTATTGAAATTGAAGGCGTATCAGTTGTATTAAAAGAATTAGGAAAACTCATAGCCATCCCAGTCAAGCTAAGTAGTAAAATTCCTCCAACTGCTAATTTAGCCAGCCTATTTTTGTTTTGCGTTCTGATTCTAATAATTTCAGGTTTATTTTCAACAGTGGCAAAAACTTGTTGATACAAATATTTGTCCTTATGTTTAGAATAATTTTTTAAAACTACTTTATGATTTCCTTCATAAATAAATTTAACATCGTTTCCAACATATTTTATTAATTTAGGAGCTCGAGGAAGTCTAGAAATTAATTGTTCTATTTTATTTAAATTGTTAGTACTTTTCTTTTCATTACCATCAAATATTGTCTGCCTAAATCCTCCGTAACAAGTTTCATACACTATTGTCATTTAATCACCCTCTTTTTTTACTTATACTTATTCCATCACCAATATTATAAAATATCGTTTCATAGTTTTTATTATCTTTTAAAAATTCAATATAATTTTTTATTTTTTTTACTAGTTGTCTTAGATTTTTGCTCATTTTTTCGCTGCTATTAACTAAACCATGAAAATTTAAATTATCGGTAATTATAAACTTATTACTACCTAAATTTTTTTCAAATTTAAGAAAAAATTTAATATTTTGAGCTTTCGCTGCATCAATGAAAATCAAATCGAACTTATCATTTAATTCAACATTAAAAGCATCATCATTAATTAATTTTATCCTGTCATTTAAATTACATTTATTGACATTTTTAACAGCTTCGCTATATCTAACTTTGTCACGTTCAATGGAAACCACATTAATATCTTCACTAACACTTGCCATTTTAATAGCTGAATAACCGATTGCTGTTCCTATTTCTAATATATTTTTTATATTATTTTTTTTAATAAAATCTATTAAAAATTCAATTCCATCTTTTTGCATAATAGGAATATTATATTTTTTAGCATATTCTTCTATTTCTAACATTCATACCCCAAATAAATTAAACATTTTTGTTGATGTTCTTGATATGTTTTTGAATAGTATGTTTTATTAGCATTTGCATCAAAAACATTAGCTAAAAAATATAAATAATCATTATCATCAGGATATATAACAGCTTTGATGCTTGTTTCGCCTGGTAAACCGCCTGGTCCTACTGGCAAACCAAGATATTTATAAGTATTGTATAATGAGTCAACTGCCATGTCACTATTAGTATAAGTTAATTTCCATTCATTTAAAGCATAGCCCAAAGTTGCACAACTTTGTAATTTCATTCCAATATCTAATCTATTTAAAAATACTTTAGCTATTTTAGGTCTATCTTCATCTAATATTGCTTCATGTTCAACTATTGAAGCTAAAGTTAATATTTCATGAGCTGTATATTTACTATTTTCTATTTCTTCTTTATATTGTGATAATACCTCATCCATTTTATCTAACATTTTATATGTGATTTCCTCAATACTACTATCTTGATATATTTCATAAGTTGCTGGAAAGAAATATCCTTCTAAACTATATCTTATATTAGTATTTTTTATTTCATCAGTTATAAACCAATACTTTTCAATAACATTATTAATTAAATCCTTACTTTGCCAATAAGTTAATATATCAGAACTTTTGTAATCAGTAACTTCACTTATATAATCTGCTACATCAGTAATATGTTTTCCTTCAGGTATAATAAAGGATGTAGTTTTGGCTTCACTGCCATTTTCCAATGTTTCAACTATATTTTTTACTCCCATATTAGTATTCAAAATGTAAGTACCTTTTTCTAAATTTTCTGGTTTGAAAATTTTAATAAATATTTTATAAAATGTTTGGGAACGAATTAAATTATTTTCCTTTAATTGACTAGCTATAGATAAATAAGTACTATTTTCAGTAATTTCAAATTCTACTTCATTACTTTCTTTAGTAACTGGACTAATACCTATATTATAAGATACACAACCAACAATTATCACTACTGCCATAATAACAATGACAAAAATATAAATATTTACGTACTTCTTCATAATATAAAGCGAGTTTATTACTCGCCATCCTCCATGCCATTTTTAACTTCATCTTGTAACTCATTTAAAATTGTTTCAATTATTTTCCATTCTTTTTCGGTTTCAATTGGTTTTAAATCTAAGTTTTCAGAATTAGGTGTATATGTTGAAGCATATACTTTTGTATTTCCTTGTTCGTCAGTTGTATCATCTGTATAAACAATATAACTTTTATTAGTTTCGTCAGAATCAAATGTAAATAATACTTCACATTCAATTTCGTTGCCTTTATCATCTATTACTTTAAATTTCATTTGTTCTTCTTTCATTTTTTATTCTCCTTATCTAAATATGTTTGTAATATTATTGTGGCAGCCAATGAATCAACTTTTTCTTTTCTTTTTTTTCTAGACATATCTGCACTTATCATATAATTATGAGCAGCAACGGTTGATAATCTTTCATCTTGTAATACTACTTTATAATTTAACTTTTCTAATTCTTCTTTAAATTCTAAAGTTTCTTCTGCTCGTGGTCCAATTGAATTATTCATATTTTTTGGCAAACCCAAAACAAGTATATCAACATTATATTCTTCTATCACTTGCTTTAATTTTTTTAATAATTCATCTTTAGTAACATATCTAATTGTTGTTAATGTACTAGCAATCATTCCTTTAGAAAAAGCTAATCCTAATGTTCTTGTACCTAAATCAAGTCCTAAGTAATTCATTTTATAAATTTATCTATCAATACTTCTAAAATTTTAGTTCTATCGTATTTAGATATCTTATTTCTTGCTTCTTTATGACTTGAAATATAACCCGGATCACCACTTATCAAATAACCAATTAATTGATTTTTAGCGTTATATCCGCGTTCTGTCAGTATATCTAATACTTCTTTAATAGTTTCTTCAATTAAAGCATTTTCAATTTCTTCTTGAGTAAAGATTTTTGTCTCTTCCATAAATCCACCACCTATTACATTATAATTTTATCAAATTATTGAATATATTACAATACAATTTTTTAATATTTTAACTGTATATAAATAAATTTGACAAGTTTAAATACTTAAACTATAATATACTTCACTAAATGGGGGGATTTATAATGTTTGGAGAAAGACCAATCTTTGGAAATGTCGAATATAAAATCGATTCTAAAGGAAGATTATATATACCAAAATTTACTGGAGTTGAACAAAATGACGAGTTAATTATTCAAAAAGGTGAAGGCAATTATTATGTTATTATTAACTGGTCAAAAATAGAAAAAGAAATTGAACAATTTAAAAAAGAAAATAATAAAATTGAATTAATAACACATTCTATCGTAGCTTTAGTTAAAGTTGATAAAATGGGAAGAATTATTTTTAATCCTAATGGATTTGCTATTGATAGAAAAGTATTCATTCATGGAAATTATGATTCTATTTTAGTATTTCCATCTGAAAAAGATTATGAAAAACATATTGAAGAACTTAAAAAGAGTCGTTAATTGACTCTTTTAATAATATTTTATAACATCTACAATGTTATTTTTTTTTATCTTATAAGTAGCTATTATGAAAGATAAATATACTATTAATATTACGCCTATTACACAAATTAATAATGGCGTTAAATAAATATTTAGTGGTATTTGTAATAATCCTTCATAAGTAGCATCATTTATCATCGTTATTTTAATAAATATACTAACTATCAATATAAATAATAGTATACCAAACAATAATGATTTCAAACTTAACATCAAACTTTCATAAAAAATCATTTTATTAAATTGTTTATTAGATAATCCAATACTTTTTAAAATAGCGAATTCTTTTCTTCTTAAATTTAAACTAGCACTTATAGTACCAATAATACTAACAACAGTTATAAACGTTATAAATAATAAAGCTAAATATATTATTAATTTAATACAATTTGTAACTACTATATTATTATGATTTATAACATAAGTATTCCAATAATCAATATTTTCATTAAATTCAATGGCATCAGTTATCTCTTGCTCTAATTTCAAATAATCTTTTGCTTGGATTGATATATTAATGGAACTATTTATATTATCATTATATTTATCTATTATAACGGGATTCATAGAAGGTGTAAAATAATAACCATAACTTTCATCAAAAATGCCATAATCATCTACTGTATTAACTATTATATTTTGATTTTTTTCTTCACTCATTAATTCAAGTTCTACAATATCATCTGTAAATATTTTATTACCATTAGATAAAGTATTAATTAAAAATGGATAATCATTATCAATATTATAATGTTCTTTTAATTCATTATATTTATCTTCATTTATATAAAGATATGAAATAAAATTATTTGTTATATTATCAAAATTATTTGTAGTTTTAAAAGTGTAATATTTATATTTAAAATATACAAAATCATCAACTGATTCTAATTTAGAAATTGTATTTATAATTTCTTCTTTTTTTAAATCATCATAAATAGTTACACTAATATAATCATTTAATTTTTCACTAGATGTTTGATATAAAGAAATTGATAATAAGGTAGTTGATGTTAAAAATAAGATAATTCCTATCACAACTGAAATGGTTGTTATTCGATATTTTGCCCTATCTCTAGTTACATTATTAGCTGATATTAAACATTCAATTCCTAATAATTTTTTTATTAATTTATTTGATTTTCTATATTTAAACTTTTTATTTTGTCTTACTTCATCAATAATATTAATCCGACTTGCCATTCTTGCTACTGAAAAAGTTGCAAATAATGTACTTACTAAAATAAAAATTAAAGATATAAATATAAAAGTTGGATACATTTCTAAAGTATAAATATTAGGTGCAATGCCTTCTAACATATTATTTATTATAAATAATATTAACGAAATAAAACCTAAACTTAATAAAAATCCTAAAGGTATAGCAACAACTAAAACAATTAATGATTCTAAAAATACTGAACATAAAATTTGTTTAGGTGTTGCTCCAATACTTTTATACATAGCATATTTCTTTTTCTTTTCGTTAATTGATATTGAAAAAGCATTATAAATTATAAAGAAAATAATAAAAGCTAATATTAAACATAAAAACATTGTTAATAACATATAAACTTGATTTTGTGTTGAAGTATCTGATTTGTCAAAATAACTAATTAATGTTTTATTTTTATATATTGAAGCATTATCAAATTTACTAACTAATAAATCCAAATCTAAATTCATGTTATTATAAGAATCTAAATAAATAAAATAAGCTGCTTTATTATTATCTTCAGTATCTTTAGTTAATATAATATCATCAAAAGTAAAGTTTAAAAAATAATTTTTTTTATAAATTCCAACTACTTTGTAACTTTTATTATTTACTTCTAAATTAGAATCAATTTCTAAATTTAATTCATTTGCTTTATTTGAACTAATTAATATTTCATTATTATTGTTTGGTAATCTACCTTTTATATCTAAATCTAAATCAAAATTATCACTTATGCTATATAAATTGTCTTCTATTTGATAAATATAATAATATTTATTGACTAACTTATTATCTAAATTATTCTTTTCATTTATATAAGCATCATAAATAATAGCATGATAATCACCATAATTATCTATAATACTATTAATTTGATTTTGCCTAATAGTAGAAAAAGCAAGACCAACAGTAAAGAGTAAAATACAAGATAATAAGACACTTATAAAGCATAAAGTAAAAGTTTTCTTATTATTTAATATTTCTTTTAATGTTAGTCTTGCCATTATTTTCATATTATTCACCTAGAATAATTATATAATATTTATTTTAGTTTGACAATTATTTTTTAAATCTTCACAAATAATTTAATTTATAATATAATATTAATATAAAACTTAATAATGAAAGGAGTTATTTATTAAGTTAGCGCCAGAACTAATAAGTTGACGAGGATAACAGTTATCGAAATATTCGGCGGATGCTGTTACGGGAATATGCTCTCGCAAATATATTACAAACCATAAAATCAAGATTGTGACAAAAAATATATTACGCATATTTTTTAATCATGGAGGAATTTATGTGCGGAATATATTGTTATGTAGGTAAGAAAAAGGCTATTCCTGTTTTATTAGATGGATTAGCTAGTTTAGAATATCGAGGATATGATTCAGCAGGTATTGCTTACGTAACCGATAAAATAAATATAATTAAAGAAAAAGGAAGATTAGATAATCTTAAAAAATTATTAGATTTAAATACTGATACTTATTTAGGTATTGGTCATACTAGATGGGCAACTCACGGAAAACCTAATAAAAAAAATGCTCATCCTCATCATCAAGGTAAAGTTACATTAGTTCATAATGGAATAATTGAAAATTACCAAGAATTAAAATCGTTATTAAAAGAATACAAATTTAAAAGTGAAACAGATACTGAAGTATTATGTTGTTTAATTGATAAATTATTAAAAGAAAATAATAATATTTTAAAAGTATTATCTAAATTAAATGAATTAGTTAAAGGTAGTTATGCTTTAGGAATTATATTAAATGATGATTTAAATAATATATATGGTATTAAAAAAAATAGTCCCTTAATATTAGCTAAATCTGATATTGGAAATTTTTTAGCTAGTGATATACCAGCTATATTAAAATACACTAATGAATATATTTTATTAGATGATAACAATATTGTTAAAATGAGCAAAGATGAAGTTAAAATATATGATTCAAAATTAAATGTTTTAGATAAAAAAATAAATACTTTTGACGGAGATATAAATAAAATATCAAAAGGTAAATATGAACATTTTTTGTTAAAAGAAATATATGAACAACCGGATGTTTTATATAAAACTTATTTAGAAAATCAAAATTTACCAGATTTAAAAAAATATAATAAAATTCATATTGTCGGTTGCGGTAGTGCTTATCATGCTGGACTAGTTGGAAAATATTACATTGAAAAGTATTGTAATATTGAAGTTAATGTCGAAATAGCAAGCGAATATCGATATAAGAATAACTTTATTAATAAAAATACCTTAGTTATTTTTATATCACAATCAGGAGAAACAGCTGATACCTTAGCGTGTGTTAAAAAGGTTAAAGACAAATGTGATACTTTAGGAATTATCAATGTAATTGATTCTTCAATAGCACGAGAAGTTAAAAACGTAATTTATACTAAAGCAGGATGTGAAATAGCTGTTGCTACTACTAAAGCTTATAGTTGTCAAATATTAGTATTAATGATGATGGCTTTAAAAAAAGATATTACTAATTTAATATCTAAGATAAATAATTTATTAAAAAATGATTATGAAGAAATAGCTAAAAAAATATATAAATCTGAACACTTATTTTATATTGGAAGAGATATTGATTATTATTTAGCTTTAGAAGGTTCATTAAAATTAAAAGAAATATCCTATATTCATAGTGAAGCTTATGCTGCTGGTGAATTAAAACACGGAACTATTTCTTTAATTGAAAAAAATACTATTGTTATTGCTATTGCAACAGATAAAGATTTAGTTGAAAAAACTATTAGTAATATTAAAGAAGTTAAAGCAAGAGGTGCTTATGTAATATATATTACAACAAATAGTTTAGATCAAGAAAGTGATTTTTATGATGAAAAAATTGTGATTGAAGAAGATATATATCAACCTTTATTAACCATTATACCTATTCAATTAATTGCATATCATGTTGCTAAATTAAGAAAATGTGATATTGATAAGCCTAAAAATTTAGCTAAATCTGTTACAGTTGAATAAATTACTTGTAAATTATAAATAAATATGCTATAATGTATATAGATGAGAAATTCTCATATAATAAAAAGGAATACCTAATGCTCTTTTTTTAGGTACTATTCCTTTATGTATATTGGTTTTAGTACCGGCTTATACAGTTGGTACTATTTTTATTAGCATAATTAAAATTATGACAATAAGGAGAATAATGATTAGAAAAAGGCATTTTTCAGTTTGTTTCATTATATCAACCTCCTTTCACTTTAAGCGAAAGGAATAGTACCTCATTAAGTATTCCATAATAATTATAACAAATAATTAATTTAGTATAAACAAAAACTCTCTAGATAGAGAGTTTTTATATTACATCATTTCTTCTAATTCTTTGTTCATTTTTTTCATTGTTTTATTAGCAATTTTTTCCATTTCTTTCATCATTGGCTTACTATATTTTTGATACATAAGAGTAGCACCTACACCAATCCCCATATATACCATACTTTTAACTAATTCTTTCATAAAAATCACCTCTTTATTAGAAAAAACGAAGGTATGTATAAACATACATTATTATTCTAACCTTTATTTAAAATATTATTCTTTAATTGTTCTAATAAATTAGTTTTTCTTACCCTTTCATTACTATTATTAACAGCATATAAAAATGCATCAGGTTCACCTATTAAAATTAATTTTTTCTTAGCTCTAGTAATTCCTGTATAAATTAATTTTTTATAAAGCATTCTTTTATAACTATTACAAATAGGCATAATAACTACTTCAAATTCGCTGCCTTGTGATTTATGGATTGATATAATAAAACCATGAGTTATTTTATTTAAATCTTTTGTTTCATATTTAACTAAATTACCATCAAAATCGATATAAATAAATGTTTTATTTTCAATTTTAACAATATTTTTAATAATTCCAATATCACCATTATAAACATTTTCTTCTGGTAAATTTACTAGTTGTAATACTTTGTCATTTTCCCTATAAACTACATCGCCATATTTAATTTCATTTTGATTTGTTTTAGGATTAAATATATTTTGTAATTCTTTATTTAAATTATCTATTCCATTAATACCTGCATACATTGGAGCCATTATCTGAACTCTTTTATAATCGTATCCTTTTTCAATTAATTGTAAACACAAATTTTTTAAATTTTCTTTAATTGAATGACATTTTAAAAATGTATAATCACTTTTAGTTTCTAAAAAGGATTCACTTAGATTATTATCTTTTATTTCATGCGCTAAAGTAGTTATATAAGAATTTTCATCAGTCCTATATAATGTATCTAAATAAACAGTATCAATCAAATCACTTTCAATTAAATCTTTTAAGATATTACCTGGACCTACTGAAGGCAATTGGTGATGATCACCTACTAATACTAATTTAATGTTTTTGGTTAATCCTTTAAATAAACTATCTAACAAATTTAAATCAATCATACTAACTTCATCAATTATAATTAAATGATGATCATTTTTATTATATTCATTAACTACAAATTCATTTGTTTCTTTATTCCATTTTAAAAATCTATGAATTGTACTAGCCGGTAAATTAGTAGATTCACTCATTCTTTTACTAGCTCGTCCGGTTGGAGCTAGTAGAGCTATTCTATTAGTTAATTCTTCATAAGATAAATCAAATATATTTTGATATAATTCACATATTGCTTTAATAATAGTTGTTTTCCCTGTTCCTGGTCCGCCAGTTATAATAGTTATATTATTTTCTAATGACTTTTTAATTGCTTCTTTTTGTTTATCATTATATTTAATATTATTAACTTTTTCTAACTCTTCTATTCTATTATCTAAAAATAATTTATCAGTTTTTTTATTTATTAGATATTTAATTGTATTTGTAATATTAATTTCAGAATCATACATTTCTTTTAAATAATACTTATTATCAATTAAAATTATTTTATTTTCATTAATTAATTCTTCTAAATATAAATCAAAATCATCAACATTTAAATCAATTTTTAAATAATTAAAAACACTTTCTAATATTTCATCATATTCTAAATAAGTATCACTATTAGTAAATAACAACTTATTCATCATATAAATAATACAGGCTTTAATTCTTCTTTCATCTTCTTTATTAACATTTAATTTTAAAGCAATTTCATCTACTTTTAAAAATGATATAAAATCTGTTAAACAATATGGATTATGTTCAATATGAATAATAGTTTCACTTTTGTATGTATTATATATATCTAATGCATCTTTCATATTAAAACCTAATTCAGTTAAATAAACTATTATTTGATGACTTTCCTCATATTTCATCAAAGTTTCATAAATTGAATGAGCTTTTTTACTAGTCATTTTAGGTACTAATAATAAACATGATTCATCTTTTATTATTTCATCTAAAACATTTTTGCCTAATGTATCAACTATCGATTTGGCCAGTTTCTCTCCTACTCCTTTAAATAAATCACTAGATAAAAAAGCTACTAATCCATCTTCATCTTCAGGCTTCAATCTTTCATAATCTAATACATTAAATTGTAAGCCATATTTAGGATGATCTACCACGTCACCTTTAAAAATATATATATCATCTAAATTTAATTCGTGAAAATAACCAGTAAATGTTATTATTTTATTAACATACATTTTTAACTCATCATTATCAGTTTCTTTTATTTTAAATAGTCCAATAACATAACCTTTATCTGATGTAAAAATAGATTTACGATAATTTCCTTTTATATATGTCATACAATTCACCTTTATAAATTATATCAAAAAAAGATAGAAAAATCTATCAATTCAAAGTATAATCATCATTAGATTTAAAGATACCATTATTTAAAGATAATCTTTTGCCACCACTAGATAAACTATTAGCTTTTTCACTTGCTCCTTGATGAATATTACTAGTTTCAGCAAACATATTATCAATATCACTCGGAGTTTCCCATTCAGCTAAACTTTTAATAAATTTTTCTCTAGTTTGCGCAAATTGATCTGCTTTATTTAATGAGATAAATCTTTCTTTATCTTGTTTAATATTTTGATATGCTGCTTTAGCATAAAATTTAGGACTATATGGCTTTAAAAATGAAGTTTTAAAAAAGTAATCGGTAGATACTAAAACAACTCCAGTATCTTCAGTAATACCAACATAAAATTTTTTAAAATTAAAATTAGGACTACTACCTCTTAAATTAATCCTTTCTAAAACCATAAATAATCACCCTTTTTATATTAAACTAGAAACACAATATGGATATTCAATTTTCTCTATCTTTACTTTTACAATATTATTTATTAAATCTTTATTCCCTTTTGTTTTGATTGCTAAATAATTACCGGTATGACCATATAAATAACCATCTTTATAAGTTTCTGGAATAAATTCCATTTCTTTACCAATAAATTTATTCATATATTTTAATTCTAATTCTTTAGATAATTCTATTAAAACATGAGCCCTATTTTTTTTAGTAACATCATCTACTTGATTATCCATCAAATCTGCTTTAGTTCCTTCTCTTCTAGAGTAAGGAAAAACATGTAATTTAGCAAAATTAATTTTTTTAATATTATTAATTGTTTCATTAAATAATTCTTCTGTTTCGGAGGGAAAACCAACAATTACATCTGTTGTAATAGAAATATTAGGTCTAATACTTCTTAATTCGTTTATTTTATTAACAAAATAATCAATATCATATTTTCGATTCATTAATTTTAGTATTTCGTTAGATCCTGATTGTAATGGAATATGCATATGATCTACTAAAATATTATTATTTTTAATTACATCAATTACTCTTTCATTTATTTCTGTTATTTCAATCGAAGAAATTCTTAATCTTTTTAATCCCTTTATTTTTACAACATCATTTAATAAATCCGCAAAATCATAATCATTATCGTGATAATTTCCAGTATGAATACCAGTTAACACAACTTCTTTATGACCATAATTTATTAAATTGGTTATTTCAGTAATAACATCTTCTTTTCTTTTACTTCTTACATTTCCTCTAGTATAAGGAATTATACAATATGAGCAGAAATTATTGCAACCATCTTGAATTTTAACAAAAGCTCTTGTTTTATTAAAATTATTTAATTGCATATCTTCAAATTCAATATTAGATAAATCGTATATTTTACTTATTTTTTCTTTATAATTGTTAATATAATCAATTATTTTTGATTTATCTTTATTACCTAATACAATATTCACTCCATCGATAGCTAATACTTCTTTACTTTTCATTTGAGGTAAACAGCCACAAACGATAACTAATTTAGGATGTTTATTAACTGCTTTTCTAATCATTTGAAAAGATTTATGTTCTGCTACATTAGTAACAAAACAAGTATTAACGATATAGATATCAGATTCATCGATACTTCCTTTTAAATAACCTGCATTATCAAGTAAATCACTCATAACTTTTGCTTCATAAGCATTTACTTTACAACCTAAATTAATTATATAATATTTCATAAATTGTTTCTAAAATCTTTCAAATCTTTTAAAAATTTATCATTATTATTGTCTTTACCAAAGATTGGTGATATAAATTCACTATTTTTAAACTTTGGATGACTTTTTTCTGGTTGTTCTATAGATTCTTCTATTTCTAATACTGGTTCTTTAGTTTCTTCTATATTAGTTATATCTTGTTCACTAGTAGGATTAACAACAGCTTCTACAACTGAACTTAATTTTTCATCAGTTTCAGTTTTCTTAGAGTCTAAGTGTAATCTTTTTTCTTCAACTGCTTTTACTAATTCTTGATAACTTATTATCGCATTAGCTTCCTGTTCTTCTTCAAAAGAAGTCATGACACGTTCATTTTTATTTTCTTCTAAAGCTTCGATAACTTTTTCAATTTCAGTTTTTTCTTTTGGTTCATCATCGATTGTAACTTCGATTGGTTTAACTTTTTTTGGTTTAAAAACAATTAATAAAATTAAAACTAATAATAAAACTGATATTAAAATTATATATACATATTTATATTCTAATATATGATCAATAATTATATCCATAACAATCACTCCATCTCATAATTCAAAACACTTAATAAATAAATTGGTACAGTTTCAACTCGCATTATATTTTTACCTAAAGTGATAGGAACAAAATTTAATTCTTTTAATTTAATTTCTTCTTCATTAGTTAAGCCACCTTCTGGACCAACAATCATAATTATTTTATCATAATTAGAAGAATTATTTAATACATTTTTTAACGTGTTTTCTTTTTCCTGAGTACTACACAATAACTTTAAACCGTCTAATTTTAAATCTTCTATTTTAGTTATTTTACTAATAATTGGAATATCTAATCTTTTAGATTGTTCACTAGCCTCTTTACAAATTTTGTTCCATCTTTCTATTTTTTTATCTTCTTTATCACTTATTTTAACAATACTTCTAGTAGTTAAAACTGGAATTATTTCATCTACTCCTAATTCTGTTGCCTTTTGTAAAACAAAAGACATTTTTTGTTCCTGTAATAATGGTATACATAAAGTATACTTTATTTTTTTATCGTTTACATCATCTTTTGCTTCAACTATTAAAGCATTATAATCTTTATCTAATTTACAGATATGTAATTTATTTTGATAAACTACTTCAATTAAATCTTCTTTCATTCGCATAACAGTTTTGATATGATATAAATCATCACTACTTAATACTAAACAATTGTCTTTTTTTAAATTTGAAAAATATCTTTGCATTATCGATTACTATCTATCCACTCGTTTAATAATGGTTCAGGTGTAAAGCCAACTTTAGTAGCAACAACTTGCCCATTTTTAAATAAAATAAGAGTTGGAATAGACATAACACCATAAGTACGCGCTAAAGATTCAAATTTATCAACATCTACTTTAGCTATTTTAATTGTATCCCTATTAGATGCAACATTTTCTAATACTGGTCCCATCATTTTACAAGGTCCACACCAAGTTGCAAAAAAATCAATTAAAGCATAATCGCTATTTATAATATTTTTAAATTCTTGTTCATTTTTAATTTCCATTTTTATCTTCTCCTTTATATTTTTCTATTAATTTGTCATAATTATCAAATTTTTCAATTTTTCCATTATCAAATAATTTTTCTAAAGATGTTGGGGTAATAACATCATATTTTAAGAATAATTCAATAGCTTGATAATTAAACTCACTTTCGCTAATTGTTTTATCACTATATTTATCTTTTAAGTCTTTAAATTCATTAATAACACCAACACTTTTTTCAAACAAACTTGATAAAATAGGTGTATTATTTAATACTTTATTTGCAAAATTAGAGTTTTTTACAAAATCTAAATCAAAACAAAATAAAGCTAAAATATAAACTACGATAAAGGCAATTATATAATGATGAATTAAACCAACTATTGCTCCTAAAATTTTAGAAGGAATTCCTAAAATTATTGTTGCGTTTAATATTTTTTCAAAAATTGATGAAACAACTAAAATTGCTCTTAATAACAATCCTAAAACTAATAAACATAAAATAAAAGCAATTGATTCATAAATTAAAATATTTAAAACTTCAACATTTTTTAATATACCTATTTTGAAAAAAGGTAAATACTCATATAAAATTACTGATAAAGGATTTTTTAAAAAATAAGCTAGAATAATTATAACTATAAATCCTAAAGCTTCAACTAACTCTTTAGTAAATCCTCTTTTAAAACCCAAAGCCGCTCCAAATAATACAAAAATTAGTATTATTATTCCCAATATATCCATTAATTTCACCTCTTTAAATCTTATTCAACTATTTCATATTTATAAGTATTTCCTGTTTTTGTTATCATTACTTGCATACTATCATCAAATGGCTCATTACTAATAGGGTCAGTAATATCATTTTCAACAAAACCACTTTGCTTTAATTGGCCAAGTGTTATCATAATATACTCACCCTCATTTTCTGGCAAACTATAAACATTACTGCTAGCCCATGTCTTAGCGCCAACAATAATATTATTAATTTGTACATCGTATAATTCTTCCTTACTACTTTTCATAACATTAGTAATAGTTACAGTTGTTATCAAAGCAATTATTGCCAAAATAGTTATAACCCCTAATAATTCAGCTAATGTAAATCCCTTATTTTTCATAATCCACCTTCTTTATTCTATTAATTATTATTTGATATTTATCATATCGTTTCTCAACTTTTCCTTCTACGATATATACACTACCAACTATTATATCACAAAATTCGTTCGGAAACAAAATAAATTCACAATTTTTTGTTTCATCACTGCCAGTAATAAAATACATATCTTTGTTATTTTTAGTTTTTATTTTTTTTACTTGTTCAACATACATTAAAACTCTTATATTTTTATTAAAATATTTTTCAATATCAATTAAATTTACAACATTTATTTTACTTTTTAAACTAGTTATCGGATGCTCGCTTAAATAAGTTCCAAACACTTCAATTTCTCTATTCATTAATTCTTGCTTAGAATATTCTTTCATGTTTATTAATTCTGGTTTTAAACTATCTTCTAATAAGCCACCTAATTCACTATAATTTAATAATACTTCTATATTTTCATCAAATGTTTTTTGGTTGATAAATTTTTCAAAACAACCAGCTTTGTTTAAACTTTCTAATACGTTTTTATTGATACTTTTGCACCTTGAAATAAAATCAAATATATCCTTAAATTTACCTTTTTTTCTTTCTTCTATTATTAAAGATGCATTAATACTTCCAACATTTTTAATATTGGTTAAAGGATAAACTATACTATCATTATAAATAATATAATCCATATCACTAATATTAATATCAGGTTTTAAAATATTTAATTTACATATATTAATATATTCTCTTGTTTTTATTTCACTACCTATTACCATCGATAATAAATTTTTCATAAAAATATTATAATAATGAGCTTTTAAATAAGCCATTTTATAAGCAATCATCGCATATGATACCGAATGAGCCTTGTTAAATCCATAAGAAGCAAATTTAAGAATTAAATTATAGATATTAGTAGCCACATCTTTATTATATCCATTTAAAACACTTTGATTAATAAATTTATCCTTTTCTTTTAATAATACTTCTTCTTTCTTTTTACTCATAGCTTTTCTTAATAAATCAGCTTCAGCCAAAGAATAATTGGCCATTATATTAGCTATCTGCATTATTTGTTCTTGATAAACAATTATACCATATGTTGAACTTAATACCGGCTTTAAACTATCAATTATTTCGTATTTTTGATTATTTTTTCTTGCTATATACGTATCTATATTGTTCATAGGACCTGGTCTAAATAATGCAATAGCAGCAACTATATCATCAAAATTATTAATTTTAAACTTTCTTAAAAAATTAATCATGCCACTAGATTCAAATTGAAATATTCCCGCTGTATCAACATTAGTAAATATTTCTATTGTTTTCTTATCATTTAAAGGAATATCTTCTAATTTTAAATTTACTTCTTTTAAAACATTATTTAATAAAGTTAAATTTTTTAAAGCTAAAAAATCCATTTTTAATAATCCAATTGTTTCTAAATATTCCATCGAATAACCTGTTATATAATAATTATCATGATAACTTAAAGGAATAATTTCATCCAAATCATATTTAGATATAACAACACCGGCTGCATGAATAGAAGTATGTCTTTTTAATCCTTCTAATTTTAAAGATATTTTGTATAATTTTTTTAATTCATTAGTATTTAAAAATTGTTTTACTTTTTCTAAATTGTCATATAAACTTAATTTTGAATCTATTTTTTTAGCAATAAAATCAACCAATTTATTATCCATATTTAAACATTTGCCAACATCTCTTATTACTTGTTTACTTCCTAAAGTACCAAAAGTAATAATAGGCGCTACTTTTTTTATTCCATATTTATTAATACAATATTTTAACACTTCATCCCTTTTAGTATATTCAAAATCAATATCGATATCAGGCATACTAATTCTTTCAGGATTTAAAAATCTTTCAAATAATAAATCATATTTAATTGGGTCAATAGTAGTTATTCCTAAACAATATGATACTAAAGATCCAGCTGCACTACCTCTTCCGGGTCCAACCAATATATCATGTTCTTTAGCATATTTAACATAATCCCATACAACTAAAAAATAATTACAAAATCCCATTTTATTTATTATGTTTAATTCATATTTTAGTCTATCTAAATATATTTTATTTACCTTATCACCAAATATATTTTTTAGTCCCTTAATAACTAATTGCTTTAAATAACTAAAACTATCTAAATTATCTGGACATTCATAAATAGGCAATAAATCTTGATGCAAAGGTAACTCTAAATTACACAACTCTATTATTTCTTCATTTGTTTCATCTTGATACATTTGATAACTTAATAAATAATTATCATGTTTATTTATATTTATTTCATTAACAGTTACACCTTTTTTTATAGCATATAAATATTTTAAATAATCTTTATCCTTCTCTTCTAAATATAAAACTTCATTTAAATATACTTTTTTACCATCAATACTATTTTTTTCATCTAAATTAGTATATCCCTTATATAAATATTTATAAAATTTATAATCATCATAATTATTTAAATTATGATATGGAACTATACAAATTAAATCATCACTATATTTTCTTAATATATTAATATTTATCTCTTCTTTTGATTTAATCGTACTTAATTTTATTAAATTTTTATATCCATTATAATTAATAGCATATAAAACAACACTATTTATTTCTAAACCAATTATAGGCTTAATATTATTTTCTTTGCATTTTATATAAAATTCAATACAGCCATACATTGAATCATCAGCAATAGCTAAGACATTTATATTTTTTTCTTTAGCATATTTAATTAAATCATTTATTTTAATTAAACTACTTAATAAACTATTATCTGTTTTTATATAAAGTGGTCCCATGCTATCAACTCCTATAACTATTTTACTATATTTTTTATATTTTTTAAAGAAATATTTGACTTATTTAAAAGAATATAGTAAAATGTAATAGCGAAGAAAACAAGGAGGAATATCATGGCTAAAAAAATAACAAGTAAAAAACCTTTAAGTGGTAATTTAAGATCTCATTCATGTAAAGCTACTAAACATTCAAGAAAACCAAATTTACAAAAAGTAACTTTAGATAATGGTCAAACAGTAAGAATGAGCGCTAGAGAATTAAGAACATTAAATAAAGCAGCATAATACCTAAATAGGTATTTTTTTATTATATAACTAAAAAAAATATTGAAATTAATCAATATTTTTTTAGTATCTACAAGCTTCAAAATTAGCTGTATCATTATAATTACGATATTTATCATCAACACATGATCCCGGTTCATTTTTAGCTCCTGTTATATTAATAATATAAGATAAATAATCACTTACACAATATCTACCATCAGTATATTTTGATGTATTACATTTATAATCATAATTTTTACCATCCAAACTACCTGTGTAACTTGCGTAACTATTTGTGCTATTATATCTTCTTATTTCTTTTATAATTGAAGGTGTTAATATAAATGTATACATAGGATCTCCCGAATACATTTCATAATCACTTACACCGCGATTATTATTAATATATTTTTCTACAACATAATTATTGTAACTGCAATTTCCATTACCATCACACCAATTAGATCCAGTATTCCTTTTACTTCCGTCAATATCAGGGAATGGATCAATTAAATCAATAGTTCTATAAACAACTCGTATATCTCCAGGTCCTCCATTCGGATTATTCGGATTATTTGGATTATTTGGATTATTTGGATTATTTGGATCTGGAATTAACTTAGAATAAACAGTAAATTGACATGACCATTCATTATAAGATTCTCCTGCATTATGATATACCGTAGAAAGAATAGTATCAACATCAGTTGTTCCTGAACCTTTTGTATGACCCAAATTTTCATAATGAATATTTAGAGTATTATAAGTTCCATCAGGAGTTGAAAAAGCAACTGGAAAATTTGGAAATCCCATATCATAATAATTTGTAGTAAACGGAGTTGAACTTGGTATGACATTTTTAGATTCATTAGTTCCCTTTATGACATATCTAAATATATTATCTTGAAGTGAAAAATTTATATTGGCAGTTCTAGTCATTTCGAAGTATCCTTGACTTCCATTCTTCATAGGTTCGTCTACATAGTAACATTCATATCCACTACAATATGAAACTCTTGGAACATCTTCATCAGAAATATTATTTGATGAATCAGCTATTTGATTATATTTTATATCTGTTTTTAATTGTCCATTATAATTATATTTTGTATCACTATAACTAACAGTAAAACTTGGATTTGTAGTATATATATTACCTACTTTATCATCATTTGACCAATTATAACATTGACGCATTTCGTTAATAACACCCTGTGCTTTTTCTAATGCACTATTATATTGATCTCCAGCGCCTTTAACATTAGCGGTTGGCGTTGCTTGATTAGAACACCAAGCGTTAGCAGGACCATTCCAACTTGCAGATTCACCATTAGTTATACTGAAACTTTGTGATTTAGGCTCATAACGCCAAAGAACTGTCTTATCTATAGGTCCAACACAAACATATCCACCTTTACAAGTGTCTTCAGTATAACAATAACCATCAGCTTGAGGTTGTTCACCTATTTTACATTTTCTTTTTTGTGGTCTTGATCCAGTTAAACATTCATTATATTCTGCTTTTGTACAACCATCAATTCCGCCTTCACTATATTTGTATCCACAAACATTAAGCGTTTTAATTGGATTCTGTAACGCTTCATTTATTGCATTTTGTTTTTTTATTTCTAATTGCCAATTAACATATGACTGTCTTATATTTTTATTAGCATTGTCCATATCAGTTTTAAATTGAGCCCAATCAACTTCTTTTGTTCTACATGTTCTTCCTCCAGTAGCAGAACCATTTCCCCAAATAAAATATTGCCCTGCTAAAACGGAAAATCCGCCCTCTGGAAAATTAGAAGAAAATGTTTCAATACAATATACTTCACAATATTTACCACCTAATCCCGACTCATAATATGTTAAATCGTTCTGATTTTTTAAAGAGTCTTTATGTGGTTCAATATCATAATAACCTTTTTTATTAAATATACAATTTTCCCAATATTCAGGTGTTATATAATCTTTTGCTTGTATTGAATCTTGATATTCAATTTTTTCTGTATTAATGCATGTACCAACATTATAGTATGGAGTACAATTAAATTTATTACCAGATGGTGGATTAGTTGGTGGAGTATCATCATCACCTAAATAAACAGAACTAGGCCAAATAACCTTCATTCCAATACCTAAATTTCCTGATACTTGTTCTGGTGTAAATCTAGAAACTCCATCAATTTTTCCAACTAATTTTTCAGAAGTACTACATATATTATAAGAATAATTATAATCAATTTTTATTGCACCGTTAAAATACGAAGACGATGAAAAATGATTTAACAAAAACGATGCTCCTGCTTGTTCCATTTTTTTTGCTAAATTTCCATCTAAAAGAGAAGTACAAGGCATTTGCTTTTTTAAATATGCACCTAAAGCACATATTGCAGTATCACATCCGAAAGAACTAGTTTCTGTTTTCTTAGCAAAATTAGCAAGTTCGTAAGACGTACCCATATAAAGTTCATTATTAATTTGCACAACATATAATGGTTCAAAAACTAAAAATAAATTAACAATTGGTGCTTCATTTTCTTTCTCTGAAAAAGATGCAAAATCAGATAAAGGTCTATTAAGGAATCTGCCAGTTAAGCCACTAAATAAATCAGTAAGAAGATCAGAATATTGTTCCTGTGTCATACCAGAAGGTTTATCTTTAATATCTATAGAACTATATAATGAACTTTGAACTGATGATCTAATGTTTTCAATAAACGATGCAGAAAAACCATCAACCATAAATAAATCTTCTAAAGCAGATATATCAGCAACTTTAATGCTCTTTAAAGAAGATGGATCATTAAAGTCACAACTCCCACTTAAATAAGCAATTTTACTACAACCACTATCAACAATAAATCTAGAATTGTACCCAGTTGCATCAAATACTTTAACATTTCCAGCATATCCACCATCAATATAATCCTTACTTACATAATTAGTCCCGTATGAGTTAACCAAGGAAAATCTAATTCCTTTTGCGGAACCAGTACTAGGGTCAAATATGGTAGCTCCATCTCCACTATCACTGCTAAAATTTATATCACTTTGTTTTCCAGTCCCATCAGAAGCAGATCCTGATAATATAACATCTTCTGAATAAACATAAACAATTGGTATAAATAAACATAAAATAATTGAAATTATTACTATTTTCTTCATAAATCATCACCTATCGTTAAACTAATTATACAGTATTTTTTAAAAAAAGTAAATAAAAAAGTACTATCTTCTTCTAGTACTTTCGTAAACTTCTTCTTTTTCATTTAAAAGATTATTTTTTAATTCTCTTTCAATAACGTTTATTTTTTTATTTAATAAATCCATATATTTTTCATCTAGATAAATAGAATATTTTTCTTTGATTACTTTTTTATATCTAGCTAAATCATCTAAAGCTATTCTAGTATCATCTGAAGAATCATCATCTAAATTATCAATAATTATTTTTAGATAAAAATCTAATTTATTTTTTATCTTTCTTTTAATTATTTTTTCTATTAAAGATGGTTTAATTATAATCATTTCATTTACTTTAACGCCATCATAATGACAATTATTTTTAGGACTAACTTTATAGCCATTTACTTTGTCATAATTAATAAAAACAACTTCGCCATTATAATTTTTTTTAGATATAAAATAATGTCCCATATTAATCTTCCCCCAACAAATCTGGTCTACGTTCTTTAGTTCTTTTTAAACTTTGTTCATAGCGCCATTTTTTAATATTTTCATGATGTCCTGATAATAAAACATCTGGTACCTTCATGCCGTTGTAATCTGCTGGTCTAGTATAAACTGGATAATCCAATAAGTTATTATTAAATGAGTCATTTAAATGAGAATTAGTATCTATTACACCATCAATTAACCTTACTACACTATCAGTTATCACCATACTAGCTAATTCGCCACCTGTTAAAATAAAATCACCGATTGAAAGTTCTAAATCACATAACGATCTTATTCTTTCATCAAAGCCTTCATAATGACCACATATAATAATCAAATGTTTTTTATAACTTAATTCATAAGCTTTTTTTTGATTATATTTAATTCCTTGTGGTGTCATTAAAATAATATATGAATCATCAGTTTTTAAGTCATTAACAGCATCAAATATTGGCTGTGGCATTAAAACCATACCTTCCCCACCACCAAAAGGATAATCATCAACTTTTTTATGTGGATCTTTTGAATAGTCTCTTATATTATGAATATTTATTGTAACTTTATTATCAGCAATAGCTCTTTTAATAATTGATTCAGTTAAAAAATTATCAAACATTTTAGGAAATAATGTTAAAATATCAATTTTCATCCAATAAACCTTCTATTACATTAATACTTAATATTTTTTTATCTAAATCAATATTTTTAACAAATTCATTAACAAAAGGGATTAAATAACTTTTGTTTCTATTTTTAACAACTAAAATTTCTTGTTTATTTTTAACTATATTTGTAACTTTACCAATTAATTTATCTTCATTATAAACTTTTAAGCCAATTATATCTTCATCAACATAACCATCGATATCTAAATCTTCTCTTTTGACATATACTTCGTCACCCTTAAATATGATAGCATCATTTATATCATTTATACCATCAAATTTAACCATATCATAATTCTTATGTTTACGATACGTATCTATTAAAACTTGTTGCTTTCTTTTACCTAGATAAAGTTTATTACCTTTTAAAAAAACTTTATCTTTATATTTGAAATCAGATATAATTCTTAGTTCTCCTTTAATACCATGAGTATTTACTATCTCTCCTACATAAACCATATAAATCCCTACTTATCTAATTCATACAAAATAATACTAGTTGCTACCCCAACATTTAAACTTTCACATTTATCATTCATATCTATATATATAAATTCATCGCATAATTCACTGCTTAATTCACTGATGCCATTTCCTTCATTGCCCATTATTATAACAAATTTAGAAACTTTTTCAATAGTTTTTAAACTTTTTCCATAAGTTACCTTCGTCCCGTATATTTTATATCCCGAATCTTTTAAAGCAGGACCAAATTCATTAATATCTGCTATAACAATATTTAAATGAAAAATTAATCCTTGACTAGCTCTTATAACTTTAGAATTATATAAATCAACTGTATCCCTACTTAATACTAAAGTATCAATATTAAAAGCAACGCAACTTCTAATAATCGTACCTAAGTTGCCCGGATCTTGAATACAATCTAAATAAACTATTCGATTACCTTTAATAGTTCCTTCTTTTTTATTACAAACTCCAATTACATTTGTTGGAGTATCTAACTGGCTTAAATAATTTTTAACATTATTTGTCATATAGTAAGTCATAACATCTAATGGAAGTATTTCATTTTCTTCTAGCAACATCTCTTTTAAATATCCTGTTTTATACGCTTCTAACACAAGATGTTTGCCTTCAACTAAAAACATGTTTTTCTTATCTCGATACTTTTTAGTTTGTAATTTCTTTAAATCTTTAATTTTACTATTATCAACTGAACTATACAACATATAACCACCTTATTAATCATATCAAAAATAAAAAAAAAAGTAAATTATTTTATTGAAAGAACTGCTAAAAGCAGTTCAATTTTTTTATTTTTTTATTTAAAGAAATATTATAACTTTGATAATTTGTATCATTTGTAACTTCTTCTAAAATTTTTAATTCTTGAGGCAATGATATTTTATTAGTATTAACATCTACTTGTAACAATCCAATATCACTGTTAGGAAAAACATCTAACTTAAAATATTGCTTATTTATTGAAAAACAGTATCTAGTTTTCTTTAATGTTGATTTAATATTTTTTGAAGATAATATTTTTTTTGCTTCTTTTTCAGTTAGTTTCTTATCCATGATTATTTTAGATAACCCATCTTCCTCTCTTTTTTGAATAGTTAAATAATAAGTAGTTTGATTGTTTTGAGTTCTTTTTTTTATTCTTCGTTCATAATCGTCACTTTCTAAATAAAAATATTCAAGAGATATTTCTTCACAATTATCAATTAATGAACTTTTACTTAAATCAATTGTATATAATTTTTGCTTTTTTAAAGAAATCGGATTACCTAAGAAATTGTGAATTGTAGTTAAAACATTATTTATTTTATCTTCAAAATTATCTTTATTATCAATGATTACCAAATTATTATGACCTGTCCAGGCATTAAGTGTTCTATTATCCATTCTTATTGCTTCTTCTAATGTTTCTGTCCTTGCTTGATTGTTATCTAAAGTATAATATTCTTCTTTACCTAATGCTGATGTAACCAAATGAATAACCATATCATAGCGATCTAACAATTCTATTTGATTTAAATTTTGTTCAACTAATATTTCATTAAATTCATCACTTGATATGTATGCTTTATTATCCATAACACCACGATCATAAATAATGACATATTTTTTATCACTTGGTAAATATTTTATAGCTTCTTCATAAGCATTTTCTTTACTTAATTGATATGGAATTATTATTTTTTGAAAATCAAACATTTTTACAGATGCATCACCAAATGGTTTTATTCCCCCCTTAATTAGTTCTGTAGCACTTTCACTTACTATTAAAGTATAATACCCTTTTTCTTGTAAATTTTGTTCAATACGTGCTAAGGCAGTTGTTTTACCTGCACAAGGACCTCCTGTTAAAACAATTTTACTAACAATTTCAGCCATTTTAAAAACTCCTTTTAATTAATTTTTTAGCTGGATCTAGTTCATGAATAGAAGCATGAGTAACATTAAATTGTGTTTTATTCATATCTAATTCAATATTATTTAATATATAATAAAGCATATTTATAACTCCACGATGAGTAATAATCAATGCTTTATCTTGCTTTAAAATCCAAGGCATTATTTTTTTAATTCTTATGTATAAATCAAATAATGATTCACCATTAGGATAAATTGTTGTCGGTGTTATATTTTCTAATAGCTCAGCATATTTTTTCTTTGCTTCTAAAGCATTCATTCCATTTAAGTTACCCTTACTTTGTTCTCTTAAATTACGATTATAAAATATCGGTTTATTTAAATAACTCTGCATAATTAAAGATGTTTCTTGGCATCTTTTAACGTCACTAGAAATAATTTTTTCTATTTCTAAATTAGAACATCTACTACCTATTTCATTAACTTGTTTAATTCCTTCTAAAGTTAATTTAACATCACTCCATCCACCTATTTTTGTTTCATCATCTTGACCATGTCTCATTAAATAAATCATTTTACCTCCTATAACGTCCTTTTGACTCTTTATAATATTTAATACATTTTAAACGTTATTATGACGCATTTAACTTCCTTAAAAAATGTATTAAAAGACATTTTTATTATTTTCTTTAAATTTGTATAATTTTGCTTTCTTTTTACCTTCAAAATTTATTTCTTTATTTGTATCATAAATAAGATCTAGATTTAATAGTTTTCGTCTAAAATTTCTTCTATCAAAAGTCTTATTTAAAATTGCTTCATAAGTTTTTTGTAGTTCTGGAATTGTAAAGCCATTAGGAAATAATGTTTTTAAAATATCACTATTTAAAATACTAGATTTTAATTTTTCTAAACTAGCTTTTATTATTTCATTATGATCGTAAGCTAAATTGGGAATATTATTAATTGTAAACCAATCCGCATCAGATGTTTTTTGTGTTTTTCTTAATATCCCTACTCTTTCACTATCAATTACACCTAAATAAGATATCCCTACCATTCGCATTAGTTTTGAACGATTGACATCACCAAAAACATTACATAACTCTAAATTAATATTAGTTATTCCTGTTTTCTCTTTTAACTCTCTATTTAATCCATCTATAATATTTTCATTATTATATAATGCTCCACCTGGTAAAGCCCACCTATCTTTAAAAGGTTCGTTAGTTCTTCTTATTAATAATACTTTGACAATTCCTTTTTCAACTGTAAATATTGAAGCAATAACGTGTATTCCTTGATTTTGATATAGTGGATTTTTTACTTCCATTTTATCACCTCAATTACATTATATGCGTCATTTTGACATTTGTCAATATATTTATTAAAAAAAACTAACTTTTGTTAGTTTTAATTGTTTTTTCGACTACATTTCTAATATCTCTTTCATTAAATGGTTTTCTTAACACATCAACTATAGGATATTCAAATGTTTTTTTAACAATATCATCATTACCTACTCCGGTTATGATAGATACAGGTATTTTATCAAATAAATTATTTTTACTCATATATTCTAACACAACAAATCCATTAACGTTTGGCATATTTAAATCTAGTAACATACCAACTATTGACTCATTATCTAAATTATTTATTGCTTCCATTCCATCTTTAGCTAAAATAACATTATATTCATTATTAAATAATTTATTAATAAAAGTACTTATAACTTCTGAATCATCAACTACTAAAATTGTTTTATCTTTAACAACATTTACTTCTTCTTTTTTTATAGTTTCTTTACCTAAGTATTGTCTTACTATATTTAGTATTCTATCTAATTCATCCATTAATTCATCGAAATGATCATAAATATAATAAATATGATTTGCTTTACTTTCTAATTCATGATTATAAGCAAGTTCTGCCAATTTATCAAAGCCAAAATATTTAGCATCGCTTTTTAATGAATGTACTAAAATAGCATAATTAGCCATATCTGCAATTTCTTTATATTTTTTAATATTAGTTATTTTCTCATCAATTTCATTTAAAAATGTTTCTAATGTTTCGTCATATGTTGCCATATCACCAAATAATTCCAAACTTTTTTCAACATTAACACCATTGTTTTTTAATATATTAACATCTTTCATATCATCACCTATAATTAGTATATCACATTTTCAA
Source organism: uncultured Bacilli bacterium (assembly GCA_944372195.1). Taxonomy (GTDB): domain Bacteria; phylum Bacillota_I; class Bacilli_A; order RF39; family UBA660; genus Faecisoma. Next base: position 117,344 of record CALVYK010000001.1, on the reverse strand, counting down.
CATATATTATATATTTTATTATAAATAAAATATTAAAATTTCTTATAAGTTTTATCTTTAACAGTAATTTTTTTAACACTTATATTTAATAACTCTTCTAAAGAAACGATTGGTTCTTCATCATAATCTAATTTATATAACCAATCTAAATATTTTATTTTTTCAGCATCATTTGGTCTACCATAAACAACTTTACCAGTATGTAACCAATAACCAAATTCGACATTTGTTGTAAAAGCAGGCATATCAGGCAGATGCCTAGGTATCCAAAAAGCAATTACACTAGCATTAGTTAATCCAATTCTTTCCCACATTGCTTAATCAACATAACTATCTTTAGGTTTCCAATTAGAATATTCTAGAACATACACTAAACCACCAAATCCTAAACTTTCCAATATTTTAATTGCTTCATTTCTCCATGAAATAATATCTTTTCCTCGTGGGGTTGGGCCAGCTAAAAAAATAGATTTTTCACCTTTTATAATTTCTTGATCAGGATAATTTACTATCATTTTATATCCTCCAATACTAATGCTTTCTTAGGACAAAAATTTGAACATTTACCACACTTTATACATTTGTCGTAATCAACTGTAGGAGCATTAAAATCTGTTTGTGACAAAGCATTAACAGGACATACTTTAACCGCTGGGCATTTATGATTTTGTGGGCATCTTTCAACAATTACTTTTAACTTTTTCATTTTATACCACCTTAATCTTTAAAAATATTATATAATATATTTAAAGATTAAGCAAGGAGAAATTATGGAATTATTTGAAGGATTAGAAATTATAATAAATATGATTATTGAATTAGTATATGATAAAGCATTTGATAAAAAGAAAAACTTAACTAAAAAAATACCTTATATTATTTTATATTGTCTTTCGTTAAGTTTTATTATTATGGGATTAATTTGTTTAATTATAATCTTATTTAAAAATGAATATATTCTTTTGCCAGTATTATTAATATCAATAGTATTATTGCTTTTATATTTATTAATTAAACCATTTATTAAATAAATATTACATTAATTTTTTTCTAAAAATACTTAATAATTTCGCTTTTATATTATTTCGTTCATCACCAAAACTAGTTGTTTTCACTTGATTAAGCGAAATTAAAAAAGATATCTCTTTAGTTAATTCATTTTTTATACATAAATCATTCTCAATATATTCAAAAAATTCAATAATTTGTTTTGACATTATATTAAGTATATTTTGAGCGTAATTTCCTGACTTAGCATCAGCATGTAAGTAAACATCACAACATACATTTTTGTTTGCAATCCCACTACTTATAAATGTACTACAACCAAAAATCATATAATTTGATATATCATTTTTATTTCCATTTAATAATTGAATTGCTAATAAACTAGTACCATTCTTCTTTCTTTCATAATACAAATATTTATTATTAATATTTATACCAAGTCTTTTAAAAATGACTTCTATCTCAGGTATTATCTTTTCAAACCATTTATAGTCTTCTACTTTAGTAATTTGATTCAAAATTTCAATTTGCATAAATATTCTCCTTTGTCTAGCTATTATATCACAAAAAAGAAGATTTAAACAATCTTCTATTCAACTGATTTTAATGATTCAATCATATCTATTTTTTTTAGTGAAAAATGAGTTATTGCTTGGACTAAAATAGTAAAGAAAATCATAATTAAGAATGTATATACAAAACTTAATATATTAATATTTTTAACAAATAATATTTCATCAGTCTCAGCTATAGTAAGGACAAAATTATTTAAAACAACTCCTAAAAACAAACCAATTAAAATACCAATTGAAGTTAATATAAGAGTTTCTCGATAAACATAAGTTGATACTTCTTTATCTTTAAATCCTAATACTTTTAAAGTAGCTATCTCTCTTTTTCTTTCATTTATATTTATTGTTGTTAAGTTATATAAAACTATAACAGTTAATAAACTTGATGAAACGATAATTAAATAAACAATATTATTCATGCCACTTATAATATCATTAAACACATCTAAACTATCGGTTGTAAATTGGATATTACTGAAATATCCAGTATCCATTAATGTAGTAGCTAAAGATTCATCTACGTTAGCAATAATAGTATTATAAGTTATTTCATTAAATATTTTATTATAATAATTACTACTCATATAAATATAACTATTAACGTAGTTTTCACATATACCTTCTACTTTTAAGATAAATAATTCATTTTCGCTATTTCTAATACTAATTGATTTACCAATTTCAGCATTTAACAATTCTGCCATTTTCGAAGTTATGATAACACCATTATCAGAAATTTCTAATTTATTACCATTTAAATCATTTATTTTAATATAATTATCTACTAAAGATAAATCATCAAAAGCTAATAAATATGTATCAATATTTTTATTATCAGCATTAAAGGTAAATGTTTCCATATGAGTATATAATAAATTATTTATATTATTATCATTTAAAACTTTATCAATATCTTCATTAATTGTAGTTTGTTCTTCATTTAAGATAAGCATAGAATCATAGACATGTATTTTATCGTACTGAATATTTACTAATGAACTAACACTATCTCTTATACCAAAACCGGTTAATAATAATGCAGTACACCCAGAAATACCTAAGACAGTCATAATGATTCTTTTTTTATACCTAAACAAATTTCTAATTGTTACCTTCCAAGTAAATGATAATCTTTTCCAAATAAATTTAATTCTTTCTAATAAAACTTTTTTACCATTTTTAGGTGGTTCTGGTCTTAATAAAGTAGCTGGAACATACTTAAAATCTTTTAAAACAGTTAGCAAAGTTACTATTACCATCAAAGATATAGTTACTAAAATAATTGAAACACAAGGTATTAATTCGGCATATGTTTTTAATTGTGGTATTACAAAATTAGCTTTATATACACTATATAAAATATGAGGAACATAAGCATATCCAATTGTTAAACCAATAGATAATCCAATAGAGGTAGCTATTAAAACATAAAATAAATAACTTGATACAATTTTTATTTTACTAATACCTAACGATACATATGTGCCTATTTCTCCTCGTTCTTCTTCAATCATTCTTGTCATTGTATTTAAACTCATTAAAAATACTACTAACATAAAGAATATTGGAAAAACTGCAGCAATCGAATCTATTTTAACAGCACTTTCATAAAAATTAGTATATCCACTGTTATCTTCTCTTGATAATAAGTACCACTTCGGTTTTTCAATAGTATTCAATTCTTCTTTAGCGTCATTTATTTCATTTTCAGCATTAGTTATTTCTTCAATATATTTGTTATAATTTTCTTCATATTCCTTATAACCATCTTCTAATTCTTGTTTAGCACTTTCTAATTTTTCATAATTTTCATTTAAAGTGTTTACTTGTTTTTCAAATTCTTCATTCCATAAATCTATATTATTATTTAGTTCTGTTTCTTGCTTATCTAATTCAGCTTTTGTATTTATTAATAATTCTATATTGCTTTTATTTTCTTCTAGTATTTTTAATTGATTACTATAAGATATATATTCTTCACTACTAGGATCTAAATTATCTAATAAATTATTTAAGTTTGTAATTTGTTCATTTAATAAATTTAAATTAGATTCTAATTCATTTTCTTTTATATTATATTTTTTTAATGTATCACTATATTCTTTTTTAGCTTCATCTAATTTACTATTAGCATCATTAAATGTCCTTTCCATTTCTTTGTTAGTTTCATTTAATTTATCTTTACCATTTTCCCATTCTTTATATGAATTATCTAATTTTTTCTTATTTTCATCTAATTCTTTTAAAGCATCTTCTAACTTTTTACCATTAGTTTCTTTTTCATTTACTAATTTGTCTTCAGCTTCATTAATAATATCCATTGCTTCTTTTAAGATTTCTTCATATCTTATTGTTTCCCTAATTGGTTTTAATTCCTTTAATTTACCATCTAAAGAATTAATAACTTCTTTATAATCATCTAAATACGAAGTTTTATCGATGCTATTTTTATCAATTATATATATTTCAGTATAATATGGAATATCAAAGTTATCAATCGGTATATAAATATAAGTATCTAGTTTACCATCACCAATAGTAGAAATACCTTTTGATTTGTAAATATATAATGAGCTTGTAATCGTACCAGAAACGGTATATTCTTTAACATTTAAATTATCACTAACAATTTCTATTTTATCCCCTATTTGATAAGTACCATCTTCTACTAAACATTCATCACTATTAGGCATTTTACCACTTACTAAATTAACTTTATTAACTTCTGTAATAGCATGAATTCTTGTTACATTACCATTTAACAAAATATCAAACGAATAAGATGGAACAACTATTAAATCAGAAGATATTGCTTTAATTGACTCTACATCACCTTCAGTTAATCCCATTGTACTTACTATTTTATAATCCATTAAAGATGTTTTATCATAATATTCATCCATTGTTTTAATCATATCAGTAGCAGATTCTCTAATACCAGAGAAAAAAGCACTACCTAGCATAACAATAAATATTAAAGATAAAAACCTCCCTAATGATTTTTTTATTTTTCTAAAACTATTTTTATATATCATTACCAATCGATCTCCTCAACTAATTTAGGATTTTTATTAATAATAATATCTTGTACTGTACCATTTTTTATTTTAATTACTTTGTCAGCTATATCAGCAATTACTGCATTATGGGTAATTATAATTGTTGTCATATTAGAATCATGACATGTTTTTTGAAGTAGTTCCAATATTAGCTTACCTGTTTTAGAATCTAATGCACCAGTAGGTTCATCACATAATAATAATTTAGGATTTTTAGCTAAGGCACGAGCGATACTAACCCTTTGTTGCTCTCCACCCGATAATTGCGCTGGAAAATGATTTATTCGTTCTTCTAAACCGACACTTTTTAATGTTGCTTCACTATCTTTAGGATTTTTACATATTTGACTTGCTAAAGAAACATTCTCTAAAGCGGTTAAATTGCCTACTAAATTATAAAATTGAAAAACAAATCCAATATCATATCTACGATAATTAGTTAATTGTTTTTTATTATATTTAGCAATATCTTCTCCATCTATTACAATACTACCACTGTCAGTTGTATCCATCCCACCTAAGATATTTAAAACAGTTGTTTTACCTGCTCCTGATGGACCTAAAATAACTACTAATTCACCTTTTTCTATTTCAAAAGAAACATTTTCTATTGCTTTAATAGAAACTTCACCCATTTTATATGTTTTACTAATATTTTTAACTTCGATATATGCCATATTATCACCTATTTATATTATACCATTAAAAATGAGAAAAAACTGAAATTAATTCAGTTTTTAAGATAACATTGTTGCAATAGCAGAAATTACTACTGTTACACCAAACATGATAAGTGTAAATTTCCAAATATATTTTACCCAATCTTTATATGAAACTTCTAAATAAGATAAACCAACTAATAAGAAAATACTAGTAGGAGCAATAACCATAACAATTCCATATATAGCTTGGAAAACTAAAGCAATAATTGGTATTACATTAGCATCATAAACACTAAAGAATCCCATAAAATAACTAACTAATGAATAAAAATCATTATATGTTACAGAAGTTATAATTGCACTACCAATTGTTGCAGGAAGAGAAAATTGTTCATTTGCAGATACAAGATTATTAACAATTGTAAATACAAAATTGCTTGATAAATTTAAGAATGCAGCAAAAATAATTGATGCTAACATACCATAAATAGCAGGAATTAACATTTGTTTCATTCCATCCATAAAGCCATCAACAATATCTCTTATTTTGACACTATAAACCCATCCAATAACTAATGAGAAAATCACTAACAATGTAGAAATATCATAATTTCCCCAATAACCAATTTCAGAAGTTGTTCCTAATATATTAGCAAATATTTTAAAGTCATCAATAGAAACTGATGTAATAGATTCATATATATTGCTAAATATGTCGATGTTAAATGTGTAATACCAATTGTATACACCAATAACAAAGAATACGAATATAATTATAGATATAACAGCCAATGGCATTGTTCCTTTTTTATTTTCAAATTTAGAATATAAAGGAATTGAAATTTCTTTTTTAGGTGTTTCTTTACTTGCTTTTTTAGTTTCTTTTTTATCGGTAACTACTTCTTTAGTATTTTTACTTATAAGTAAAATATAAAGTGCTGTAGCAATTACAAATAAAACAATTCTAACTAAAATTAGACTGAACATTGAAAGACCATCACCTAATTGATCAAAAACAATTTTTAAATATCCCCATGTTCCAAATCCTAGTGTCGTACCAATTTGGCCTACTAACATAGAGCCAACTGTCATAGCTAAAGCATTAATTTTACTATAACCTAATTTCAACAAAACAGCTACAAAGAATGGTACTAAAATAAATATAACACTATTTAATCCTAATACTGAAGATAATAAAGCAAAAACAATGACAGTTATTATCATAAATTTTTCACGTTTTTTCTTCCACTTATCAGCAATGTTATCAACTAGTTTTGAATATACTCCAGTTTTATTCAAAACACCATAAAATCCACCTATAGCTAAAAACAATATACCATATTGAATAAAAGTCGCTATAGTGATTGCAGGCATTCTAACAATATCATATAATCCAATTGGAACTATTGTTTCCATTGATGTAAATGATCCATTAGAATAAATACCCGCTGGAATAACCCAACTTATCAAAGCAACGATTAATAAAGTTATCCCAAGAACTTTTAATAAATCATATTTTTTCATTTCCTTAACCTCCACGTTAATTATATCAAAAAATATATAAATATTAAATAATTTTACCAAAATTTCACAATATTTTTACAAAATGATATAATAGATGTGGTGATTTGATGAAATTTAAATATTCTTTAGACAATAAAAGATATCATACATTAAATTATTATTATAAAAATAAATTTAATGAAAAAATTATTAAGATAAGTTTAAATGCCGGTTTTAGTTGTCCCCATTTAAAAAGTGGCGGATGTATTTATTGTAGCGACTTAGGAAGTGGCGAATATGCTGGAAATAAAAATGATGACTTAATTACTCAATTTAACAAAGGAAAGAAATTAATGAGTAAATGGCAAGGCAAATACATTGGGTATTTTCAAGCAAGGACTAACACATATGCCCCTTTAAACATTTTAAAAGAAAAATATGAAACAATTTTAAAATTATATGATGTAATAGGACTAGCTATTGCTACGAGACCAGATTCAATTTCAAATGAATGTTTAGAATATTTAAGTGAATTAAATAAAAAGACATTTCTTACAATTGAACTAGGTTTGCAAACTATTCACGAAAAAACAGCTTTATTAATAAATCGAGGTCATAGTTTAGAATGTTTTGTCGATATGGTTAACAAATTACGAGAAAAAAACATCAATGTCGTAGTTCACATAATTAATGGATTGCCTTATGAAACAAAAGAAATGATGATCGAAACAGTAAAATTTTTAAATAAATTGGACATTCAAGGAATTAAAATTCATATGTTGCATATTTTAAAAAATACAAAATTAGAAAAAGTTTATCAAAAAAATCCATTTCCTTTATTAACTAAAGATCAATATATTGAAATTGTTTGTGAACAATTAAAATATTTAAGACCAGAGATAGTTATCCATCGATTAACTGGTGATCCTAAAAAAGAAGATTTAATAGAACCAAAATGGACTTTAAAAAAAATAGATGTTTTAAATGGTATAGACAAATATATGAATAAAAATAACATTTTTCAAGGAGATTATACAAATTTGTAAATTAGTTTAACAAATAAGAATAAATTTATTATAATATTTAAAATTACTCTAATCAATTATTAAAATTAGAGTTTTTTTAAAATCAATTTATAAAATTGGTTATTTGATTAATTTTTCAATTTATTTATAATTAGATATGAAGGAGGAATATTATGGAAAAGTTTATATTAAAAAAAGCTCATTTAACAGAAAATGAGATAAATGAGTTATTATATTATTATAAGGAGGGAATCAATATTGGTAAAGAAGAGACAATGACTAAATTAATAAATAATATGATCAATTGCTCTTTAGATTTAAAAACAATAGCGAAAATTACTAATAAAAATCTAAGTCAAATTAAACAATATTTAAGTTAAAAATAGCGAAAAATCGCTATTTTTTTTCAATAAACCAAGTATTGCTAATATCACAGCTACTGCTAGATGGCATAGGGTTAGGCATATCCATTTTTATCATTACTGGCACTTTAAATGCAGTACCAAAAGCTATACAATTTCCTGGTTGTAAAATTCTTAATCTTTTTATAATTTCACTGGTTACATTAGGAACCATTTTTTGAATATACTCAACATCAACAGGATGTAACATTTTAAATATTAAGAAATTATTACATTGTGATAATGAAGTTTCTGATAATTCACTAGGTCTTTGGCTAATAAGGCCTAACATTACACCATATTTTCTACCTTCTTTTGTTATACGATCAAATATATTGTACCCTAGTAAATTTATGTCATTATCATTTTGAACATATCTATGAGCTTCTTCTAAAATAATATGAAATGGCATTGTTGCCCTATTTCTTAATTCTTTAGCATAATCAAATAATAATTTTGAATAAATTTTAGTTATGCTTTTGGCTAATCTATCATCGATATAGTTAATATTAAAATTAATTATTTGAGCTTTTCTACCATTTGGTGCAGTTAATAACTCTTTAATATATTGCTCTCTTGTAACAAATTTATCATATTCAAAATACTTTCTTGCCTCACTATTAACCAAAGAGTGTAATCTTACCTTTAAAGTGTTTGAATCTTCATATATCTTTTCACTATTTAAAGTTCCCTCACTAATAAGAGCAAAATCTAGCGCTTTTTCAACATCTTCTAGTGTATACATACATTCTTCATCAGGAATAGTTATGTTTAAATCGTTTTGAATAAATTTTTGAATGAAATTGGTTAATAACTCCATTTCCCTTATTTTACCAGTTGCATCAATTAAAAGGCATTGTTTTAGTGGCCTAGTATATCCAGGCTGAAAAATAGGAGTTTCCAAATTTAATTCTTGCGTATTATAATATGATAAAATAGAAAATATTTGATCTCTTATTTGGGCTGGTGAATTACCACTTGATAAAATATCTAAAAGAGCTCTAGCAATAATATCATTTTTCAATTTGATAACATTTTCACCATTACTAGTAAAAATATTTACTAATTTTAAAGCTTTTTCAATAATTGGCAATTGTGACAAATTATCAGCATTTAATAAAAGTGCTAAATCGTCAACACCTAATAACCATGTTGGTATTCTTAATACTTCAGTTTCACTAAAGTTTAAATTTGTTGTGTATGATTTAAAAGATATTTCTTCGCCACCTATATTTTTAAATGCATTGTGATATTCACCATATGCATCAAATATAAATAAACTGGCGCGATAAGGAATAAATCTTTTCTTATCAAATATATTTTGAATTATTCGTGCAACACCACATGATTTACCAGAACCAGTAGAGCCTAAAATAGCAAAATGATTACTGAAAAATTTATTAATATTAGCTCCTATTTTTACCCCTTGATAGATTGGACTATTCCCCAAATAAATATCAATATTTTCTTGATAATTCTCAACCCCAACTATCATTGGTATTTTTTCTTTAGAAATAAGTTTTACAACTGAATTAAAAGATGGTTTTACCATAACTCCAAATACAAACTTATTATCAATTATTTCCCCTAATAAGTTTATATAGGCAATATTATCCTTTATATCGATTATTTCCCCTACTATTTTCCTAGTTCCATCATCCATAATAACATGAATGTTAATTAAATTTTCAAATTTGTTTAGATCGATAGCTAATTTTAATAAAACTTGATTTTCTACTACCCCAATTATATTACCTAGCATTGTATCCCTCCAATTATAATACAATTATACATTTTTTTTAATAAATGGTCAATAAAAAAAATAGTTTTCACTATTTTAAATTGTAAGATACATAATCTTCTGTAATATCTTTAGTTTGTTCTAACTTGGTACTAGGCGTACTAATAATAGTTATTCCTAACATAATAACAACAAAGGCAATAATAGTTTTATTTTTTAACATTTCTTTCATAATTCAAACTCCATTCTCTTAATAAAATAAATTTTTTCAATTTTGTCATCAAATATAACAGGATTATATTTTTTATAATGTTCTAATTTCTCTTTGTTTAATTTTTTGATAATTGAACAAATTTTTTTCTTGCTATATCCTGTTAACAATTGCAGATCTTTAACTGTATAATATTCCATAGCACCATTCCTTTCATGATTTAATTCTATCACGAACAAATATTCGTGTCAACACATTTTTATAAAAAAACGAAAATTTGTTTGACAAATGTAAAATTATATGTTAAGATGTTAATAGAAAGTTAAAAGGAGGTACTCAACTTGGAAAAATTAACTAATCAGCAAGAAAAAATGCTAGATATTATAAAAAAATATGTTGTTAGCCATGGATATGCGCCAACAGTTAGAGAATTATGTCAAGAAATGAACTTATCAAGTACAGCTACTGTTCAAGTTCATTTAAATAATTTAGAAAAAAAAGGATATATTAAAAAAGAAGAAAGCAAAAATAGGACTATTGAAATTTTAGTTGATAACGAATATGAAATTAAAAATGAATTAATTACTGAAGTTCCACTACTTGGTAAAATTACAGCTGGTAATCCTATTGAGGTAATCGAAAGGCCAGATGAATACTTTAGTTTACCATCATATTTAATACCTAAAAACAAAGATGTATTTACATTATTAGTAAGTGGTGAAAGTATGATTAACGCCGGAATATTAGATGGAGATATTGTTATTGTTGAAAGGCAAAATACTGCAAATAACGGAGAAATAGTTGTAGCCATGACTGATGAAAACGAAGTAACATTAAAAACATTTTATAAAGAAAAAGATCATTTTAGATTACAACCTGAAAATGATACTATGGAACCATTTATTATGGATAATGTCACTATTTTAGGCAAAGCAATAGGATTATATAGAAAAATATAACTCACATATAAAGTTATATTTTTTTTGTTATATCCTCTTTTTTACCATCTGTAATTATATATTCTTCATTATTTTTAGAATCAAATACGTATGTTGCTGATTCTTGATTTGATAAATTTTGATCATTTTTAAAAATCTCATTTAACTTTTCTTTTATTTGATTTCTACTAAATGGTTTAGCTATATAATCAACAAAGCCTTGTGAAATATATTTTTCTTTTGAACCAGAAATAGCATCAGCTGTCAAAGCAATAACAGGAGTATTGAAATTTGGATTTTTCTTTAGCTCGGCAAGAGTTTGCTCACCATTCATGTTAGGCATCATTATATCCATAAAAATTAAATCATATTGATTATTATTAGCTTTTTCTAAGCATTCTAATCCATCATAACATTCATCAATATCAAAATTAAAAGTCGATAATGCCTTTCTAGCAACTTTAATATTTAATTTATTGTCATCAACAACCAAAATTTTTTTATGGCCAAAATTAATATTATAATCATTATTTAAATTATTAACAGGGTCTGATGAACTTTTCTTAAAAGATTTAATTTTTTGAGGCAACCAAACTGTAAATATAGATCCTTGACCAAATTGACTTTTAACATCTATTTTACCATTCATTAATTCAACTAAAGATTTAGTTATTACTAATCCTAATCCTGTACCTTCAATAGTTGTATTCCTTTCTTCGTCAAGACGATTAAATTTAGTAAACAATTTACTTAGGTTCTCTTCCTTAATACCTTTACCTGTATCCTTAACAGACATAGTTAAATTACAAACATTATTATCATTTTTACAACTTACATTTAATTCTACATTACCCTTTTCGGTATATTTAATTGCATTAGTTAATAAATTATTCAAAATTGATTTCACATGACCAATATCACCTATTAACTCAAATGGAACATTATCATCAATATTTACATTTAATGTAATTGGTTTTTCACCAATTCTGGTTGATACTAATTTTATAATTTTATTAATTTCTAGCCTAATATCATAAGTTTGATCAATCACATCAACTTTTCCATCTTCTATTTTATTTAAATCTAAAATATTACCAACTATCTCTAATAATGCTGATGAAGCATTTTGAATATCATTTAAGTCCTCTGAAAATTCACTTGGCAAATTATTATAACTGAGTAAATCTTCACTTAATCCAACAATAACATTTAAAGGAGTTCTTATTTCATGTGACATACTAGATAAGAAATCACTTTTAGCATGATTAGCTTTTTCAGCTCGATCTTTTGCCAAATTCAATTGATTAATTATTTTAACATCAGGATTTTCTATCGTATGATACATAATGAGTAAAATATAAGAGTAAAAAAATCCTTCAAAAATCAATTCTCGATAAAATCCTCTTAAAACAAATCCAATAATATATAACAAAATTAATATTAAAAATGGAATCAATTTTGTTATACGATTTTTTTTGAAAAACAAATATAAACTTAAAATAACAAAATTTAAAAATGTTATTACCGAATAAATTATAGCAATATCGTAAGACAATCCTTCACCATCTAATACATTATCATAGTATATTACATTTAGCGGTAAAGCAAAAACTAATAAAATTGCTAATGCAGTTAAAATATTGAGAGTTAAATTAATTATTTTTGTTTTTTTAACGCTGAATATCATAAAACAATATTTAAGAGAAAAATAATTCAATAAAATCAATATACTCATATATATCTTTTGAAATATTTTTACTAAAAACATATCATTTGCCAATTTTGCTATAGCGAAAGCAATTATACCTACAATGATAAATATAATATTTAATATCAAAAGTTTCGAATAAATATTTACTTCTTCATTATGAATATGTTTTTTAGAATAAAACAAAAATGTAAGAGTTAATATAATTAATAAACCAACAATTGGCAATAATAATGCTTCCATTTTATTTCTCCTTAATTATCTTTTTTTAACAAATTCTTTTTATTTCTAAGTAAAAATGCATTATTTTTATCAATTTTTAAAGTTTTCATAAAAGAGAAAACTTCTTCTTCTGATGTAATATTTTTATCGTGAAAACTTTCTCTTAACGCATCTTCTAAAGAAAATCCATAACCATAATTACATCTTTCAACAATTTCACTTTGAAATTTTTCTAAATAATTATCTGCAATTTCATCTCTTTTTAATTCTGGTTGAGTACTAATAATATCCCATTTTAATGATACCAATTTATCCCTTAATTCATCATTTAATTCTTTTATTGATTTAGTTGTATCTTTAGAAATTGTATAATTTTTACCTATATTAAAATAAAAATCATTATCATATTGCTCAACTGCAATAGGAATTATTTCTGCACCAGTTTGTTGAGCCATGCGAACTGTACCATTAAAAATTTTCATTACCAACAAATTAGGTGAAACATTCCAAGCACCTTCAGGATATATTAATAAATTTCCGCCATTTTCTAACAATTCGACAGCTCTATTATAAGCTATTTTTCGATCTTCTTTATCAGCCGTTTCTAATGGTATTACACCATTTAATTTAAGACCTAAATAAATCATTTTTCGATATAGTATTCCTGGATCGCCTAACATTAAGTAAGCTGGTTGTTTAATTACTTGAAAAGTCCTTTGTATATCGTTTCCACCAATGTGAGTGCAAGCATAAATTTTAGGCTTGTCACTATTTGAATAATGCAAATCATTTACAATATGAATTTTTTCTTTTGATATCAATTGATCTGTTATTAAAATCAAAGATATTATAAAATGCAATTTTTTTCTAAGTTCAATAAAATTTAATTTTTCTCCCTTGTGATACTCATATTTTCGCAATTCAGAATAATATTTAACTAGTTCTTCTATAGCTAGTTTTCTTCTTTCTAACAAATTAAGATATTTAAAATCTTGCATAAAATCCCCCCTAATTGCAGATATTATAACATAAATTTATAGTTTTTAAAAATTCTTTTTTATTCCTGATTCTTTTCTAATTTGACTAATACTTCTCTAGGCTTAGAACCATTAGAAGGACCGATTATGCCTCTTTCCTCTAATAAATCGATTGCTCTTGCTGCCCTATTATATCCTAATCTAAATCTTCTTTGTAATAAAGAGGCACTCGCTTTACCTTGAGTAACAACAAATTCAACAATTTCATTATATAAAGGTTCCTCCATTGCATCATTGGTCATCGTAGTTGCACCTTTAACTTCTTCAGAATCAATTGTTAATGATTCATCATATCTTGCTTTTTGTTGTGAAATAGTATAGTCAACAACAGCTTTAATCTCTTCGTCAGATATAAATGTACCTTGAACTCTTATAGGAACATTTTCTCCTTGTGGTAAAAATAGCATATCTCCTTTACCTAACAATTTTTCAGCACCTGTCATATCTAAGATTGTTCTTGAATCGATACTTGAAGATACAGCAAATGAAATACGAGAAGGTATATTAGCTTTAACGACACCGGTAATTACATCAGTAGATGGTCTTTGAGTTGCTACTATCAAATGAATTCCTGCCGCTCTTGCCATTTGTGTGATACGCATAATAGATTCTTCAACTTCTTTAGCTGCTACTAACATTAAATCAGCTAATTCATCGATTATTACAACAATATATGGTAGTTTTTTAATATCACCATTTGTATTCTTTTTGTCTAAATAAGCATTATACCCAGCTATATTTTTAGTTCCTGATTGTTCAAACAAATCATATCTGTGTTCCATTTCAGCAACTATTTTTTTAAGTACTATGTTAGCTTTTTTAGGGTCAGTTACAACTGGCGTTAGTAAATGTGGTACTCCATTATACATTGATAATTCAACTTTTTTAGGATCTACTAATACTAATTTAACCTCATCTGGTTTAGTTCTCATCAATATTGATATCAACATACTATTGATACAAACTGATTTACCAGAACCGGTAGAACCTGCTACCAATAAGTGTGGCGTTTTATTTATTTCACAAAAAATTGGTTTCCCCATTATATCTTTACCTAATGTAACTAATAATTTAGAATCTTCCATTCCCTTTGGAACACTTTCTAATATTTCTCTTACACTAACCATCGTTACTGATTTATTTGGTATTTCGACACCAACTGTTTTTTTACCAGGAATAGGTGCTTGAATATGAACACTTTTAGCAGCTAACGCTAAAGCAATTTCTTTATCCAAACTTACTATTCTACTTAACTTTGTTCCTGCTTTAATATCTAATTCATATTGTGTTACCGCAGGTCCGATATTTATTGCCACAACTTTAGCTTCAATACCAAAATCATGAAAAACTGTTTGTAGAATATCAACTGTATCTTTGATAGCTTCTTGATTTTCTTTATTATTTTTTCTTGCTGGTTTTGAAAGCAAACTTATTGGTGGATATTTGTAATTAACGTTAGTATTTCCAACATCTTTTATTTCATCTAATTCAATTGTCTCAATATCATCTTTTTTCGGTTCATCATTTTGAATTATCTCATCCATACTAGAAATCACGATCTTATCATCTTTTTCGTATTCATCTTCAACTTTTTTGATATGTTCTTTATCTTTAGTTTTATGAGCTAAATTAACTGTTCCTTGAACAGTCTTTTTAACACCATTTTCTAAAGATTTAATAATATCGTAAATAGTAATACCTGTAAACATTATAAAACCACAAATTATTAAAGCAACACTAACAACATTAGCCCCTTGTAATGACACTAATTTTACCATAGATACACTAAGTAACGCGCCTATCATTCCCCCACCTTGAATATCCATAGTACCATCGATAAAATAATTTAAATTATTAAATGTTTCTTCAATTACAGTTCCATAACTAATAGTATCATTGATAGCTAACTGTTTTATATACCCTAAATGAAATAAACATAATATACCTAAAACAATTATATATAGTCCAATTAATTTACTCGTCAACAAATCTGGTTTGGTTCTTTTTACAATCATATATCCCCCAATAATACCTACTATTATTAATAAGATAGACCATAAAACTCCAACTAAGAATCCAGAAAATCCGACTATAATAT
Organism: uncultured Bacilli bacterium; assembly: GCA_944372195.1. GTDB lineage: Bacteria > Bacillota_I > Bacilli_A > RF39 > UBA660 > Faecisoma. Next base: position 101,159 of record CALVYK010000001.1, on the reverse strand, counting down.
TAGCTAGTAGTCCAAATCTACAGCAGCCTATTATAGCAGCTAAAATAAGTAATATTCCATATATTTCAACTTTAGCATTATTATCTTTCTTTACTTCTTTTCTTACCTTTTTCTTAGTCATTTTAATTCACCTTCTACAATTAAAATTATACCATATTTAATAAAAAAAAGGAATTATTTTTCTAATTCCTCTTCAATTCTTAACAATTGATTATATTTACACACTCTATCAGTTCTTGATAATGAGCCTGTTTTTATTTGATCTAAATTAAGACCTACTGCTAAGTCAGCTATAATTGTATCTTCTGTTTCACCGCTTCTATGTGAAATGATTGTTTTATAGCCATTCTTTTTAGCAAGTTCAATTGTTTCTAATGTTTCAGTAATTGTTCCAATTTGATTAACTTTTAATAATATTGCATTCCCTGCTTTGTGATCGATGCCATATTTTAAATATTTTTTATTGGTTACAAATAAATCGTCACCTACTAACTGAATTATATCACCTAATTTATTAGTTATCAAAGCAAAACCTTCCCAATCATTTTCATCTACTGGATCTTCAATCGAAATAATTGGATAATTAGAACATAATTCTTGATAAAATTCAATTAATTCATTTGTATTTAATTTTTTATTTTCTCCTTTTAAATTATAAAATCCATCTTCATATAATTCACTAGCCGCAATATCTAATGCGATATTAACATCAACGCCCGGTGTATAATTAGCTCTTTTAATTGCCTCAACTATTATATCTAAAGCTTCTTTATTGCTTTTTAAATTAGGGGCAAATCCTCCTTCATCGCCAACATTTGTATTATATCCTTTTTCTTTTAAGACTTGTTTTAATGTGTGAAAAACTTCCGATCCAATTCTTAACCGTTCTTTAAAGGTATAATCATTAGGTATAATCATAAATTCTTGAAAATCCAAATTATTATCAGCATGAACCCCACCATTTAAAATATTCATCATTGGCATCGGTAAAGTTGTACCATCACCAACATATCGATATAGTGGTTTACCGCTTGCAAGACTAGCTGCTTTCAAAGTGGCCATAGAAACACCCAATATAGCATTAGCACCTAAATTACTCTTATTTTCTGTTCCATCTAATTCTATTAAAGTTTTATCAATTAATTTTTGATTCATAGCATCCATACTAATTAGTTTTTCTCTTATAATTGTATTAACATTGTTAACAGCTTTTAAAACACCTTTACCCATATATCTTGAATCATTATCTCTTAATTCTAAGGCTTCGCGACTACCGGTTGAAGCACCACTTGGAACAATTGCTCTACCTAAAATTCCATTTTCTAAAATAACGTCAACTTCGACAGTTGGATTACCCCTTGAATCTAATACTTCTCTAGCTTTTATGTTTTGTATTTTCATATTTTTCCTTTCTAATTATTATATAAACCTTTAATATTAGTTTCGGCTAAAATATGATTTTTTATACTTTCTTTTAATTCTTTATAAGTAAATCCTTCTTTTAAATCAAGTAAACAATCTAAAGCATAGACAGTTATATCATAATAATGTGGTCGATCAGGTGGCGCCATACCACCATAATTATTTCTATTAAAATCATTCTTTCCTTCAATAAATTCATGTTTATTTAAACTAGCATTTTCTTCCAAATATGGTTTAGTAATATTTGCAACCAACCAATGCACAAAATCATGACCACATACTTGTATTGCATCAAAATCTTCGATTATTACTGCAAAAGAAATAGTATTTTTAGGATAATCTATAAATTCTAAAGGTATAGATAATTCCATATTGCCTCTTTTACCATATTTATCTTGAATAACGCCATCAATAATTCCTAAACTTTTTACTATCATTTTAAACTATTCACTACTTTCTTAAACTCATCTCCTCTATCTTCAAATTTAGCGTATTGATCCCAAGAGGCACAGGCTGGACTTAACAAGATAACACTGTTATCAACTGATAATTCGTAAGCTTTTTTTATTGATTCTTCTAAGTTGTCTTTTTTATAACAAGTAATATTATTTTTATTACAGAAATCTAATATTCTATCTTTAGTTTGTCCATAACAAACAACAGCTTTTACATTTTTCATATGTGGTAATAAATCATCAAAAGAATGTCCTCTATCTAACCCACCTAATAATAAATAAGTTGGTTTGTTAAATGAATCTAAGGCAATAATAGTTGAAACAACATTAGTTGCTTTTGAATCATTATAAAATTCTCTTGTATTTAATGTTCTTACATATTCCAATCTATGTTCTACTCCACCAAAACTACTTAATACTTTTTTAATTATTTCATTTGAAACATTAAATTGTTTAGCTACAATAACCGCACACATAATATTTTCATAGTTATGATTACCTTTTAATTTTATTTCATTTAGTTTTATAATTTCTTCTTTATAGTAAATAGCATCATTTTTGATACAAGCATCACATTCTTTAGAAGCTGAAAAATATATTTTTTTAGATTTTATATCTTTTGTATTATTTAATACATCTATGTTATTACCATTTAATATGGCAATATCATTACTAGTATGATGATTAAATATTTTTACTTTATTTTTAATATAATTTTCATAAGTTCCAAAATGGTCTAAATGAACCTGAGTTAAATTAGTTAAGACACCAATATCAATTTTAAAATCTTTAAAATCATGCATTTGATGACCTGAAACTTCTAAAACTAAAATATCGTTTTCTTTAACACTATCTAATAATGAACACATAGGATAACCAATATTGCCACCTAAATGAACAGGTAATCCTGCTTCTTTTAATATGTTATAAGTTAATGTTGTTGTTGTTGTTTTACCATTACTTCCTGTAATACCTACTATTTTTACATTTTTAGGTAAATAATGATAAGCTACTTCTAATTCATTAATAATTGGAATATTTAAATCATTAGCTTTCAAACAAACAGGATGATCTAATTTAATTCCAGGATTTTTAACAACATAACTAAAACTATCATCTAATAAATCTGCTGGTTTATCAGTTATTATTAAATTAACTCCCAACTCTTTTAATTCTTTTACTTTTTCTTCATCTTGTTCTTTCATATCGGTAATAACAATATCACAATTATGTTTAGCTAGTACTTTAGCTACTTCATAACCAGATCTTGCCATACCTAAAATAAACATTTTTTTATTATCATACATTTTTATCACCTATTACATTATATCATTTTTTAAATAAAAAATAAAAAAATTGTAATATTTCATACAATTTTATAAATTATTTAATCTTTCTTTTACTAATTTATTAACTAATGACATATCAGCTTTACCTTTTAATAAAGGAGAAATTTTACCCATAACTTTTCCTGTGTCAGCTTGACTTGTTGGATTTACTTCATTAAATACTTCATCAATAACTTTATTAATTTCTTCTTCACTCATCATAGCAGGCATGTATTTTTCTAAAATGCTTATTTCTTTTTCTGCTTGTTTAATTAAATCAGTTCTACCACTTTTTTCTAAATCACTAATAGTTTCTTTTCTTGTTTTAATTTGTTTAGCTATTACAGTTACTACTTCATCATCAGTTAATTCTCTTTTTTTATTAATTTCTTCTAATTGAATAGCTCCTTTAACCATTCTTACAACATTTAATAAATCTTTGTTTTGATTTTTCATTGCATTTTTTAAATCGATCATTATTTTTTCTTTCATATATTATCCCTTTCTTATATTAAAAAAGCCCAAAGGCTTAATTATAATTTCTTTCACGACGACGACTATTTTTAATAGCTTCTTTTTTAGCTTCTCTTCTTCTTTCTCCTGGTTTACTATAGTGTTCTCTTTTTCTTACTTCTTTTAGGAGGCCATCTTTAACATTTTTTTGTTTAAACATTTTTAATGCACCATCAACATTACCATTTTTAACTACAACTTTTGACATATGATCCCTCCTTCCACACAACTACTTGAGATTATATCACCTTTTTCTTTATTTTACAATAGTTTTTTATTAAAAATAAAGAAAAAGAATGATTTTTGTCATTCTTTTATACTGGACAAGAAGTTAAACATCTAATAGAAGAACCTATTAAATTACCAAACTTAAATATTATTTCGACACATATAGGAAATAAAGGCAATAAACAAATTATTATAACAGTTAATATGATTTGTTTATAATGATTTCTTATTATACTGGACACATTGAACCTGATATTGCTCTTCTAATTGCGCTTCCTAAACTTCTTCCCACATCCATTATCGAATTAATTCCTTTATAAATTGAACTTAATAAGCTACCTGTAATACTAATTCCACCTACTATTTGTAACAATTCTTCTTTTTCTAACATATTTCACCTCCTAGTTACATTTTAGTGGCCTTATATAGCCATCAATAACACCGATTAAAAATATAACACCAGCTCCTATTAATAAACCTAAACCTAATCCGCCACCGGATATTTTTTGTAATTCTTTAGTTTCTAACTTTTCCATTTCTTTATTCCTTTCTTTAATTCTTGATAAAGTGTTGTTCTATTATTTTTTAAAACGATATCAATAATATTATTTTCAATCTGATATTCATCTTTCAAATCAAAATCTAATATTACTTGGTAACAAGTTTTATTATCAATAATAAAATATTCTTCACTTATTGAAACAATTTCAAAACTATAATCACTATTATCCACTAATAAATTACTACTTGATAATTCATTTACTTTATCTTTTGGAACATAAATAAATGTATAAAATGAATCATCTATTTTTTTTACATATCCAAAATATGATTGATATAAATAATACTCATATTTTAAAGAGATAATTATAAATATAATCAAACTTATAATTAATAATATTATCCATAAAAAGATTGATAGTGATGTTTTTTTATTTAAAATATAAGAGAAGTTATTATATATTTTTGGATAAATCATCAATTATTTTTCCTTTCTCTATTTTTATAACTTGATTAAATAAATCAATATTATCTAATCTATGTGATATAAAAATTATTGTTTTATCTTGATATTCTTTTAAAATATTTTTTATAATTACTCTTTCCATATTTGTATCAACCTGACTTAATCCTTCGTCTATTATTAAAATATCAAAAGGATTAGCTAAAGCCCTACTTAAAATAATTCTTTGTTTCTCACCACCCGATAAATTAAAACCATTTTCTTCAATCAAAGTTTTATAACCCAATTGTGTTTTTTTTACTATTTCATCAACCAAACATATTTTAGATACTTTATAAATATCGTTACCAATATTATTTTCAATTGTATCAGAAAATAATATTTCATTTTGTGATACATAAACAATATTATTTAATTTGTAATCGTTAATATCAACACCATTAATATATACTTTATCTCTTTTAATTTCATAATTTTGTTTTAAAATTTTAAATAAAGTACTTTTCCCACTACCACTACTTCCTAATACCATAACTTTACTTTTATTTTTAATTTTTAAATTAATATTAGATAAAACATTATTTACGTCATCAAAACTATAAGTTAAATTTTTAAATTCTATATCTCCTATAACTTGTTCAAATTGAAAATTATTTTTTTTATAATATAAATATAATATTTTTTTAATAGATATTTTAGCTTGTCTTAAATTATTATCTAAATCAATAATGTTTCTAATAGGACTTAAAAAATAAATAAGTAAAGAATTAAATGACAATAATGAACCAAGTGTTATTTTATTATCCATTACTAAAAATATTCCAACTAATATAATAATTATAAAACCTATATTATTTATTAATTCTTTTAGCAAATATTGATAATTGTAACAACTATCTAATTCATTTATTTTATTAGAATAAGTAGCATATTTATCTTCAAAATTATGAATAATTTTACCTTCCATATTACATCCTTTTATTGTTTCATAGCCATTAATAGATTCAACCATGTATGATGTAACAGATGCTTTATCTAGTGTTGCTTCATCTATTAAATTATTAAATTTATTTTGAAATATAATAATTATAAATAAATATAAAAGCATAATAATTAAACTTATGAAAAATAAAGTATCACTTAACATATACATAATTATTAAAGATAAAATTGTTAAAGGCAAATCAATAAATAAACTCAAAGCTACTTTAGAAATCACTTCTCTTACAGCTTCTAGATCATTTATTTTTGATATTATTTCACCAGTTGTATTATTTTTATAGTAACGATAAGGAAGGTTAATAATTTGTTTAAAAGTATTAAAAGTAAGATTAAAATCAACTTTTTGATTAATTATAATCAAAATTTTATTTCTAAAAAAATCTGATATGATTTTAAGTAAATAAACAATTAAAAAGATTATAAAAATAAGTATAATTTTTTGCTTAGAAAACATAATATTATCGATCATGTATTGCATATAAAATGATGAGATAATAGAAAATATTGTAATAAAAATAGATATAACAATAACTTGAACCAATTGATTTGTTGAGGATTTTATTATTTCTTGAAAAAATTTTATATATGAATTATTAGGGATATTTATTATTTTTTTTATAGGGTATAAATAAATCAAAATATTATTAAATATTTTATCAAATTCTTCATACGAGCAAAATTTACGTTTTCCAATTGGATCGTTAATTAATAGCTTTTTTTTCTTAAAATCTATTTTTTCAATTACAACATAATGATTGTAGGAGTTATTTATAATTACATGAGCAATACAAGGAAGTATTACGTTTTCTTTTTTTAAATCGTTTAAATTACATCTAATACCATAACTTTCAAATCCTAGTTTTTTACTAGCTTCAATTAAATGATAGGCAGTTGTTCCAGATTTATCTGTTTTACACATTTCTTTTAAATCATTTATGTCAATATAACCTTTGTAATGTTTAATTATAGTAAGTAAACTACTTGGACCACAATCTTTAAAACCTTCTTGCTTAATTCTTTTAAACACTTTTTTACCTCCCTACTAGTTATATTAGCCAAGGCTATATCGAATTCCTGCAAGAAAATAAAAAAAATTGCAATAAAATGAAATTTTTTTGTTTTTTTAATTTTTTGTTAATTTTTTAAACTTTCAATTTGTTCTTTAGCTAATTTAGTTACTTTACTTATTGTTTCTAAATCCATATTTAATTCTAACATTTCTTTTGCCACATCAATTTTAGTCTGTTCAATTCCTTCTTGTTTTCCTTCAGATAATCCTTGATTAAGTCCTTTTTCATACATTACTTCTTCATATTGCTTTTGCTCCTCTTCACGACTTATCCAATCTACTATAAACTCATCATTGTTAGCTTTTATTACTTCTTCTTTAAAATTATTCACTATATCACTCTTTTCTGATAATTCTTCTAAACCTTGTTTACCCAAATCTAGCATGATTAATGCTTCTTCACCTTTAGTAAACTTCTTATCATTATTATAATAGTTTTTTATGTATTTGTCTATACCTACATTATATATTTTTATATAATCGGTTAATTCTATTTTATTTATTTTATCATATAATGTGTAGATACTTTTTTCGTATTTACTATTATAAAAATTTAGATTTACTTGAATTATCGAATAACCTACTTTGTATTTATTCCCTCTTTCTGTATTAAGGCTTGCTAACTTAAAAATGTAATGTAAATTTCTTATTTTTATTTCTTCACTATAATTAGTATTCAATTCAACATTAATTACCTCATCTTTTGTTTTTACTAACAAATCTAATCTTTGCCCTCTTAATCTAAAATAATCTTGAACTAAATTTGGATTTAACAGTTCTAAATCTTCAATTTTTTTATCTAATATTGGCTCTAAAATAGCTATTAAGAATTGTTTTTTAACTGCAGCATACATAAAAATAGGTTCATGTCTTGCGGTATAAAATTTTTTTATTTAAATCACCTCCTATTAGTTTTATTAGCAAAAAGTATGGTGATTTCCTGCAAGATTTAAAAAAAATTGCAGTTTTTTTGCAATTTCCTATTTTATTTAATTTTCTATTAAAAATTTTGAACAAAAAAAGTTTAATTTCTTAAACTTTAAAATCCTCTATTTCTTAAGAATGATGGAACATCAGCATCATCTGAATCGTCATCAGTACTATAAGTTGTAGTTTGATAAGAATGAAGGGCTGGTTTTTCTTCTTCAAAACCAGTTGCAATAACAGTTACGATCAATTCATCATTTAAATTCTCATTAATAACCGCTCCAAATATTGTATTAATATCGGTATTAGCATTTTGTCTTATAACTTCAGCAGCTTCTTCTACTTCAAATAAAGTTAAATTGGCGCCACCTGTTACGTTTATAATTGCATCAGTTGCTCCACTTATACCTGTTTCCAATAATGGACTAGATACAGCTTGTAAAGCGGCTTCTTTAGCTCTATCTTCACCAACACCCATACCAATACCAATTAAAGCATTTCCTCTTTTTTCCATAACAGCTTTAACATCAGCAAAGTCCAAGTTAATTAACCCTGCTACAGCGATTAAGTCACTTATTGATTGAACACCTCTTCTTAATACATTATCAACTTCTTTAAATGAATCTAATAAAGGTGTAGTTTTATCGATTATTTCTCTTAATCTATCATTTGGTATAACAATTAAAGTATCAACATGTTTCTTTAATTCTTCTAAACCTGAAACAGCTTGTTGCATTCTTTTTCTACCTTCAAAGCTAAATGGTTTAGTAACAATACCTACTGTTAAAGCTCCTAAGCTTTGAGCAATATCGGCAATGACAGGTGCTGCTCCAGTACCTGTTCCACCACCCATACCGCAAGTAACAAATACCATATCAGCACCTTTTAAAGCTTCTTCGATATCATTTTTACTTTCTAAAGCAGCTTCTTTTCCTATTTGCGGATTGGCACCAGCACCTAAGCCATTAGTTAAATCTGTACCAATTTGTATTTTAACAGGCGCTTTTGACTTATTTAAAACTTGTAAGTCTGTATTAGCAACTATAAAGTCAACACCTTGCACTCCTGATTCTATCATACGGTTTACAGCGTTATTACCACCACCACCAACACCGATTACTTTTATATTAGCTAATTGATCCATTTCTAATCCAAACATGTATATCCTCCCTTATTCGCCAAAGAAATATCCAAATATCTTCCCTAACATAGAATCGTTCGTATTCTTTCTAGGTGTTGATAAAATTTCCATTTCATCATTCGTAATCATTGAATAATCTTTTCCTTTTAATTTAAGTTTATTTACAAAATATATAATATTACCAATAGCTGATGAAAATTTATTGTTTCTTAAACCAATTAAATTTACACTTCCTATTATAACACACTTTCCTAGTTTTTCTCTACTAAATTGCTGAAAATTATTCATATTAGTAATACCACCAGTAATATATATAATTTCTGGTTTGTGTGAAGTTAATTTATTAATTTCTTGATTAGCTAAAGTTAATATTTCATCTAATCTTGAAATTACAATTTCGCTTAATTCATACTGATTTATATTTATAACTTGTCCATCCTTACATTTTACTTCTTTTGTTTCATTTAAAGATGCACTAGTACGACTGGCTGATGAAAATTTTTCTTTTAGCATCTTAGCCGTTTCTAAATCAACTTTATACATATACGAGATATCATGATCAACATTTTTACTTCCCATATTTATAATGCCATGTTTTACAATAATACCTTTATTATATAACGAAACTTCTGTTTTTTCAGCACCGATATTTATAACGGCACTTATACATTTTTCTATTTTTTCATCCATAAAAGTATTAATATCACCAATACAGCCTAAAGAAATGTCAATAACTTCAATTCCCATGCTATTTAACAGATTAATAACTGAATAAATATTCTTTTTTGGAGTTGTAACCATAATTGCCCTAGATTTTAAAAGTGAACATGTTTTTCCTAAAGGAAATTTGGTTACTTCATTATCAGTTGTAAAGTCGATTGGAATAATTGTTACCATCTCTTTTGTAGGATCATTTTCTTTCATAGCAGTCTGTAGTACTTTTATGATATCGCTTCCTCTAACTACATCATTAATTACAACTTCACCTTTAATCATATTAAATTCAGAAAAATAGCTTGGAATAATTGCAATTACTTTTTTTATTTTGAAACCTAACATAGTCTCTAATTCATCAAAACCACTTTTTATACAATTTTTAGCTTCGTTTATATCCGTGATTAATCCTTTTTTTATTCCTTTTGATTTTATAGTAGAACTCGCTAAAAGATTATATCTATTTTGATATAATTCACATACTATAATTTTAATACTATCTGATCCAATATCAATACAAGTATATATATGTCGCATGCACTCACCTACTATCATTAATTATACAATATTTTTTAAAAAAAGAAAAGATTATTATTCAATAATTTCAAAATTATTACCATAATCTAAATATAATATACCATTTTTATTTGGTAATTCTTCTATAATTGAAATATATTTATTTAATTTATTAAAGGTGTTGATATTAACATAAACATAATTTCCATCTGTCATTGTTAATAAAAAGCGATTATCATCAACATCATTAGGTGAAAATTGAATCTCAGATATTCTTTTCAAAACATCTTCATCAATATTTGCCATTTCATTTATAAAAGCATCATAATAATTATCTGTAATATAGTTGATAACTGTTGGTACAACAAATTTTTCATTTGTTTCCTTTCCATCCATTAAAATAGTTTTTTTAGATGATTCGTAATAAAACAATGGTTTATTTTCAACAACATCAATATATACTTTGGTTAAACCTTTTTTATAAACTTTTACATCTTTTATATATATATTGTTTTTTAATCTATCTTCAATTTGAACACTTAAATTTTTTAAAGTTTCTGGATAATCACTAATGCCAGCTATTTCAATTATTTCTTGATCAGTTAAAAAACTATTATTTAATATATATATATTTGATATTTTTAAATTAAAAAGAAAAGCAAAAGAAATTACTATAAAAATTATAATAACTAAAAATATAAAAATTCGATCATATCTAATTTTTCTTTTTTTCTTTTTACTTTTCATAATTACCTCTAATCTACAAATTCTTGTTCTACTATTAAATCTATATTATATTTTTCTTTTACTTTTTCTTTGATTTCACAAATTAAATTTCTTACATCACTAGCTGTCGCATTACCTTTATTGATAATAAAATTAGCATGTTTTTCCGAAACATATGCTCCACCAATATTCTTCCCTTTATATCCTAATTCTTCTATTAATCTTCCGGCATAATCATTTTTAGGATTTCTAAATACACTTCCTGCAGAAGGATATTCTAAAGGCTGAGTTAGTAATCTTCTTTGTTTCCTATCCGCTATAACATCCATTATTGCCTTAGCATCACCTTTTCGTAAAACTATCTTTGCTTCAATACAAATTAAATCTCTATGCTTTTGCAAATAACTACTGCGATAATGAAAATCTAAATCTTTATTATAAAGTGTTTTAACATTTAAATTTTCATCTATTACTTTAACTTCACTTACAACGTACCCCATATCAGACTTATAAGCGCCTGCATTCATAAAAACAGCGCCTCCAATTGTGCCAGGTATACCCGCCGCAAATTCTAAACCAGCTAATCCTAATTTAGCTACTTTCATACATAATTTAGGTAAATTATAACCGGCTCCTACTGTAATAACTGTATCATCTATTTCTAAGTTGTTAAATTCAGTTAGTTTAATTAATACACCATCATAAGTTTCATCAGAGAAAATTAAATTAGAACCATTTCCTAATATTTTATGTTTTATATCATTTTCTTTTAAAAAATCTAATAATTTGATCAAATCATTTAAATGATTTGGATAAACAATTGCTAAAGCATTGCCTCCAACTTTATAAGTAGTATAATTACTCATCTTAGGATCAGTAATAATTTTACCAACTTTTAATTTTTTTAATTTTTCAATCATTATTTTACTTCCTATCTATTATTTTCTTTAAATTCTCATATATTATAGTTGCACTATTGTTAACTTGTAACTTTTCTAAATTATGTTTCATTTTTAATAGTTTATTTTCATCATTTATTAAATTATCAATAGTTCTAACGATTATATCACCCTTTAAATTCTTTTCTTCAATCATAATAGCAGCATCATTATTTACTAAATCTAAAGCATTTTTATACTGATGATTATTAGGTACAAATGGACTTGGAATAATTATGCTTGGTATTTGTAAAGAAATTATTTCACTTAATGTACTAGCTCCTGCTCTTGTAACCATAACATCAGTTTTTTTCATCACTCGTTTCATATTATCAATATAAGGAACCACTTTTATATTTCTTGGAAAATTAATTTGTTTTATTTTTTCATAATCATTTTTACCAGTAACAAACAATATTTCGTAATCTTTGTTATTAAATAAAGACATTGTTTTTATTAAAAAATCGTTTACAGTTGAAGCCCCTAATGATCCCATAACAAATAAAACCAACTTTTTATTTTCGCTTAAATTAAATTCTTTTTTGTCACAAGCTTTCACATTTTTGGCATCTTCCCCACAAGGATTGCCTGTTAGAATAGTTTTATCTTTTGGAAAATATTCCTTACTTGATTTAAATGAAACACCTATTAAATCGGCGTAGTTACTTAAATATAAATTAGCTTTACCTGGAATACTATTTTGTTCATGAATAAATGTTTTATATCCTAACTTTTTAGCCATCTTAATAACTGGCGCTGTAACATATCCTCCAAAACCAATTACTATATCAGGATTAAAAGATTTAATTATTTTTTTGCACTCTTTATTTGCCTTTATTAAGCATTTAACTGTCTTTATATTTTTTAATAAACGTTTCCTATTAAATCCATATATTTCAATTTGTTTAAAAGGAATGTTATATTTTGGTATTATATCTTTTTCCATTCTATTGTGAGTACCTATATATAAAAACTCACTATTAGGTTCTCTTTCTTTTATTTTATTTATGATAGCTAAAGCAGGATAAATGTGCCCACCTGTTCCACCTGCACTTACAATAACTTTCATATTTCACTTCCTTATTTTCAATTATATCATAATTATATGATTTTTAAAATATTAAAATGTTACATTAACAGACAAAAAAACTGATAAATCATTATTATCAGTTTAATCTAAAGTATAAGGCTTTTGAGCTTTTCCATCTCCCCCTGTGAAGGTTATGGCTGAAGTCCCTGACTTCAAATATATAACTGCACGCACGCCGAACGCAACCGAAGGACTATTGTCGCTGAGGTGGCCATTGCTGTGGACGCTGCGAACGAGAGACGAACTATATCCATTCATTGTCCAATAGTAATTTGATACAGTTGGATTTTCGATTGTATTTATATCAACAAATGTTTTGGTACTTGATGTACTTAAATCAATGTCATTGCCACTAAACATTTCTCCTACTGTTGGTAATCCCACACTTGCTCCCAATATTTCATTTTGTACATCTTTATAATTTGAACCAGATGGATAATCTCCTATATAGAATATTTTATTTCCGGTATATCGATATGTGTCACTTATTCCTTCAACAAATGTATTCAGTGGGGTATATATTGTATGACTCGTACTTATTGTTGTTGAACTTCCATATGCACTTGCTGTTGGAAGTAATCCATTTAGTACTACTTTAATACTATCACTATCTTTACTTACTACTCTAAATGTGCACATATTATCACTTCCACAAGCACTGTCACTTCCACTATATGGCACATTGATATATTCTCCTACTTGTACATTATTAGTATCTGTTGCTTTATTTGCTACTTGATAATTGCTTGTAAGAGTACCATCCCCTTCAGTGATGGTTATATCAGAAATTTTTATAACTGCACGCACGCCAAACGCAGACGAAACGGAAGTGCGGAAGAGGCGACCATCGTTGTAGACGCAGCGAACGTAAGACGAAACATATCTATTACCTAACCAAAAATGATCTTTTATATCTAAAAATGAATCTGTATTTCCTGCTCTTTTATATTGTTCCTCATCTAATAGTCCTACTTTATTAATTGCCATTATCTCATCGACATCAGTATATATTCCAACATTAAATATACTATCTAATATATTATTTTGTATGCTACTATCTAAACTATTCCAAAAGTAATCATTTAACCATGTATTGATATAGCTTGATTCATATGCTTCTTTGGTTTCCCAAGCAGAACTAGCGGGTTGGATTGCTGTTAATGGCTGTTGTGTTATTAAAGTTAAAGTATTTTCATCTATATTAAACTCTAATACTCGCCATTGATGGCCGCCATACCATAAATAATTATTAGCTACTTGTTCATTTGTCCCAGTATAATAATATAAATTTTCGTTTGAGCTATCTTTTACTAATCCAGTTGTATTTGATTCATTATATTGTCCTAATAAAACTTTTGTCAATGGGCCATATTTGTAATATTCTTCACATTCATTATTTAAATTGTAATTATAAATACCATTATCAACATTTACTTCTATCATACTATCTTGTGAGATTTCATTACCAGTTACTGAATCATATACTTTAGTAGGTAAATATTCACCTTTAGTCAACTCATTTATAGTTACACAATAAGTATTCCCATTATACTTAGGATAATAGTCAAGGTTATCACTAACATAAAGCCCTGTCGCATTATATAATATTTCTTTACTTGCATCACTTATTTTCCCTTTTGTTTGTCGAATTGCATTCAATATAGGCGGAAATGCTAATAAAGCTATTATTGCTAATATTATTACAACACCTATCAATTCTGCTAAGGTAAAAGCATCTTTTTGTAAATTTTTGGTTATATTTTTCATTTTAACAGCTCCTATTCTTAATTAATTATACAATTTTTTTTAATTAATTGCAATAAAAAAAACTGTTTTAAGCAGTTTTTACATCCAAACACCCCATAATATTGCTATTGCAGCTAAAACAATTCCAAAAAACCAAAACATTTTAACTATATCTAATTCTTGCCAACCTAGTTTTTCAAAATGATGATGTAAAGGTGTCATTAAAAATATTCTTTTACCCGTAAATCTTACTGATACTCGTTGAATAATGCATACTAAAGTTTCAACTACAAATACACCGGCTACAACTATTAAAGTTAATTCATGACTTGAAACAATTGATACAGCAGCTAATGTACCACCTAATGCTAAAGATCCAGTGTCACCCATAAACACTTTAGCAGGATATGTATTAAAGAAACAGAATGCTATTAAAGCTCCCACTAATATGAAGCAAAATACACCAATATCTTCATTACCTTCAATCCCAAGTGATGCCCAAGCTATCATCCCAAAAGCTAAAAAGGCAATTGCTGACAAACCACCAGCTAAACCATCTAAACCATCTGTTAAGTTAACTGCATTAGTAGTAGCTACTAACATAAGTAAAATTAATACCCAATAAAACCAACCTAAAGGTATAGTTAAATTAAATGTATATATTTCTAATACCGGCTCTCTACCACCTGCTCTAAATAAAATAAAAAATACAATTGCTATTAATATTTGACCTACTAGTTTTTGTAATTCTGTTAAGCCAAAATTATTATGTCTTCTAATAATTAAATAATCATCGATAAATCCTAATAATCCATAAGCTAAAAAAACAAATAAAACAATACCTAAATTATAAGTCATTTCTAATTTATTAGTTAAAAGCAAAATAACAGCTGATAAAATAGTTGGAATTATAAATATTAATCCTCCCATTGTTGGTGTTCCTTCTTTGTCCTTGTGTTTAGATAAAAATATACTTACCGTTTGTTTTATATTTAATTTTTTCAATAATGGTATTAAAATTACCCCAAATATAATTGATAATATAAACCCTATCATGAATGCTAGTACCGCTTTTGCTAAAATTAACACATAATCATCTCCACTTATATATTTTTTAGTACAATTTCTTTATCATCAAAATGATGTTTTACTCCATTTATAATTTGATAATTTTCATGTCCTTTTCCAAGCACTAATAGTATATCATTTTTTTCTAACCTTTGTATACCCTTTATGATTGCTTTTTCACGATTTAAGATAATTTCATAATTAAATTTGTCAAGATTATGTAACATATCACTAATAATATTATTAGGATTTTCATATCTTGGATTATCATTTGTAAAAATGACATGATCACTATTATCACAAGCAATTTTGCTCATAATTGGTCTTTTAAAACTATCTCGATCCCCACCACACCCAATTATCGTTATAATTTTATTAAAATTTAATTCTTTAATAGAATCTAATATTTTACTAACCGCATCTGGTGTATGAGCGTAATCTATTACAATCATATTGTCTTTATAATTCACAATATCCATTCTACCAGGAGGACATGTTAGTTCTTCTATTACTTTGGTATCTAATTTTAATTCACTTAATAAGGCTATTACAACTAATAAATTATATATATTATGTTCCCCGATTAAATTAGTTTTATAAGTAATATTATTAACTTTAAAAGTTCTTTCCTTAAGATTTATATCACTTAATTTATAATCTCCATTTAAACCATATGTTATTGTGTTATCTCTAATAAAGTAATCTTTATATTTATCATCACTATTAACAAATGTTTTAATAGTTACTTTATCAAATAGTTTTTGTTTAGCTTTTATGTAATTTTCTAAAGTCTTATGATAATCCAAATGATCTTGAGTTAAGTTAGAAAAAATCCCATATTTAAATTCTAATTTATCTAATCTATGCATATCTAGTGCATGACTACTACATTCCATTACTACATATTCATAATCATTATCTACACATTCTAACAATAATTCATATATTTCTAATATATCTGGAGTAGTATTATTTAATGGTTTAATTTTTTTATCTAAATAGAAGCCAATTGTTCCAATATATGCACACTTTATACCCAATTTATTTAAAGCTTGATATATCAAAAAACAGGTTGTCGTTTTACCATTAGTTCCAGTCATCCCAATTAATTTTAAATTTTTTATCTTATCATAATAATTATCATATAAGTAATTTACTAAATATTCATGAGTATCTTTTACTTTTAGCGTTTCAACTTCATAATCACCATCACTAACTACTACTTTACTAGCCCCATTTTTAATAGCATCCAATACATACTTATGACCATCATTAACTTTTTTTAAAGCAACAAATATGTCACCTTTATTTACTTTTCTTGAATCATCTTTAATATTCATTATAATCACCTATTTTATTCTATTCAATTATTGAAAAAGTGTGGTAAAATAAGTGTGGTGATTGTAAATGAAAAAGCTTTTATTACTTTTATTATTAATTCCTTTTAAAATTAATGCATTAGAACAAGCAATAATCGATATTAATGAATTAAATATATATGAAATACAAGAATATGTTGATCAAGGTTATTTAACTTATGAAAAAATAGTCAAATTATATTTAGATCGAATCAATGAATATAATGAGCAATATAATGCTTTAATTACAATTAATGAAAATGCAATTGAAGAAGCTAAAAAATTAGATATAGAATATCAAGAAAAAGGAAGAAGAAGCTTAATATTTGGACTACCTGTTATCGTTAAAGATAATATTGATGTTAAAGGACTTCCAACAACTAATGGTACTAAAGCTTTATTAGATTCTTACCCTTATGAAAATAGTTATGCCGTTCAAAAATTAATCGATAATGGTGCAATTATAATCGGCAAAGCTAATATGGATGAATTTGCTTTTAATGCATCATACACTCATAGCAGTTTTGGTTATACTTATAATGCCTTTAATACAAATTATTCAGCTTATGGTTCATCAGGTGGGAGTGCAGTTTCAGTAGCTGCTAATCTAGCTGTCTATGCACTAGGAACTGATACAGGTAGTTCAATTAGAGTTCCTAGTAGTGCCAATGGTGTTGTTGGCTTAAGACCATCTTATGATCTAATAAACACTAGTGGTGTTATTAAATTTGAAGAAACAAGAGACGTTGTTGGTGTTATAACTAAATATGTAAGTGATAAT
This sequence comes from uncultured Bacilli bacterium, assembly GCA_944372195.1. Taxonomy (GTDB): domain Bacteria; phylum Bacillota_I; class Bacilli_A; order RF39; family UBA660; genus Faecisoma. The sequence continues at coordinate 83,173 of CALVYK010000001.1, read as the reverse complement.
GCAGTTATTTTAGATATTTTAGATGATAAAGATATTAAATATGAGGATTGTTTAAATAAAGATTTAAATGGTATTAAAATTGCTGTTGTATCTGGATTTATGAATCCTAATACTAATAATACTAGTATTACTTATGGTAAAACAGATCAATTTATTTATGATATGATGAATGAGGCAATTGATAAATTAAAAGAATTAGGAGCTGAAATAACTTATATAGATAGTTTTTCCTTAACTTATAAATTTGATGCAACTACAATGTGTTATAACTTTAACGAATATTTAAAAGGAACATCAAGTAAAATAAAAAGTTTAGATGATTTAATTAAAAATGGTGGCTACACACAAAATATTGAAGGATATAATGGATATTATTGTAACAACGATTATAAACTAACTGATAGTTATAAAAATTATATAAGTATTCGTAATAATAATATTAAAACTGCAAATAATAGATTTAAAAATTATGATGCTATTATCTACCCTACTTTAAAAACTAAACTATTTACTAATGAAGAAGCTAAATATGAACAGATATATACAGCAAGTTCTAGTACAGCTCCATTAATTGGTTATCCTGCTATTAGTGTTCCTATGGGATATTATAATGATTTACCATATGGATTAGAAATAATGAGTCAAACCGAAACAACTTTATATCAAATAGCTAGCGCTTATGAAAATGCAACTAATTATTATAAAACACCTGATATTGCCCCATCTTTATATGAAATACCGGATGAAATAAATAACTTAATTGATGTTTATAATAAATATAAAGATAATGAAAATTATGATAGTATTAATAATGAAGTTAAAAATTATTTTATTAATTTTGATGGAAATGTAGAAAACATAAATAATTTAATTAATGAATACGAAAATTTTATAGTGGAAGAAGCACAAACAAATATAAACAATAATTATATAATTATTTTTCTTGCTAGTGTATGTGCTATAATAATAATTAAGAAGGTGAAAAAATGAAATTAAAAGAATTAATAAATTGTGATTATGATATAGATATAACTGGTATTAAAACAAGTTCAGCAAATATTAAAAAAGGTGATTTATTTATTTGTACTGATACTAAAACAATGGATAGACACCTATTTATTGATGATGCTATTAATAAAGGAGCTAGCGCAGTTATAGTTAAAAAAGATATTGGAAATAAAAAAGTTCCTATTATTAAAGTAGATAATCCGAATGAAACTTATGTTGAAATTATAAATAAATTTTATGATTACCCTACTAAAAAATTAAATATGATAGGAATAACCGGCACTGATGGTAAAACAACTGTTGCAACAATTATTTATGAACTATTATCTAATTGTGCTTATATAGGAACAAATGGAATTAACTATAATAATTATAAAGAAAAAACACTTAATACGACCCCAGGCTTAGACAAAACAATACCATTATTTTATGATATGGTTAAAAATGGTATTAAAAATGTTAGTATGGAAGTATCTAGTGAAGCTCTCTATTATAATAGAATTGATGGAATTAAATTTAATTGTAGTATTATAACAAACATTACAAAAGAACATTTAAATACTCATAAAACTTTAGAAAATTATATTAACTGTAAATGTAAATTATTTGATAATACGATAGGTCCTTGTATTTTAAATAAAGATGATGAACATTTTAATGAAGTAGCTAAACATTGTAAAAAAATATATACATATGGTAAAGGTAGTGACAATGATTTATACTTTAAAGATGTTAAACTAGATATTGACAAAACAACGTTTACAATTGTTTATCAAAATAAAGAATATAAAATAGTAAGTCCTTTAATAGCTATGTTTAATGTTTACAATTTAAGTGCTGCCCTACTTGCTTTAGTTAGTTTAGGGTACGACTTAAATGAATTAATAGCTAAAGTTAAAAATATTAAAATCAGTGGCCGATTAGAAAATATTGATATGGGGCAAAATTTCAAAGTTATTGTTGATTATGCACATACTCCAAATGGTATAAGTAAATTATTGGAATTTATTAATAGTTTAGTATTTAATAAATTAATTGTTGTTTTTTCTGAACCAGGAGAAAGAGATAGATCTAAAAGACCTAGTAAAGGATATAATGTTATAACTAATTGTGATTATGCTATTGTAACTAGTCAAGATCCAAGAAATGAGGATCCTATGGATATAGCCAATGATTTAGTTAGTAAGGTTAAAGATTATAAAAACTATGAAATTATTTTAGATAGAAGTGAAGCAATAAAAAAAGCAATTAATATTGCTCGAAAAGATGATATAGTTTTAATAATTGGTAAAGGTAGTGAAAACTATCAAATATTAAAAGATAAAATAATTGAATTTTGTGATATTGATGAAGTTAAAAAGCACTTAAAAACTCTACTTAAATAGAGTTTTTATTTTTTTACTAAATTTTTTGGTTGTTCTGGTTTTAATTCTTCAGAAATATCTAAATCATAAATTGAATCACATATCTTATAATAATAAAATTGATTTAATGAAGTATAATCTTTTTTCTTCATGGCTTTCATTAAAGCATCTTTATATTCAGTTCTTTCTTTTGTTTTAACATAAACGGGTGGTAAATTATATTGCTTAAACATTAAATTTAATAATGCTCTAAATGTACGTTTATTACCATCAGTAAATGGTTGAGCCTTAATTAATTCAGTAGTAATATAAATACATGAATTAATGTAATCAAAAATGGAAACAGAATTTTTAAAATCAACTTCTGGTAGTTTTTTGCCTATAAATGATTGAAAATATTTTTTAGCTTCATCTGCTGGTGGTACTTCAATCATTTCTTTATTTAAAATAACACTATCATTTCTTAATTGACCACCAAATTCAGGATGTGGACATTCTGAATATAAAAGCATATGTATTTTCATTGCTTCAACAAATATATCAAATTTTTGCTTACTAAAATCATAATCTCTTATATAATCATATACCTTAGATAATCCTTTTCTTTCCTCTTCTGTAATTGTTTCATCAATTCGGCTTTCATTATATAAATAATTTCTTTTAAAATTATAATAAATAGTATTAAATTGTGGATCACTATTAGATTGATAATACATAGAAATTATTTGTTCAGGAATTAAACTGTCTTTTTTATATAATCGATGTTCACCCTTTCTTTTTAGATAACCTTCAAATATTAAAACTATTAAATCACGTAAACTATTTTCCATAAAGGTTCCCCCCTTTTTTGAGTGATTATTATAATATTAATTTTTAAAATTGTCAAATCGTAAACAAAATCGTAAACAAAAAAGACATAAATCTTAATATGTCTTATTTTTCATTAAATAAATCTGGCAAATCATTTTCTAATAAAATATAAACTTCTTTACCTTTATAATAATTTTGAGCAATGTTAATAGCTTCTTTTACATCATTAACAATAACTAATTTATCATCATCAAACTTAGAATCTTTAATACCATCTTGAATTGGTTTAGTTTGATGAGCTCCTACTAAAATTGCTAAATCAACACTATCAGCTATAAATTTACCAAAATTATAATTTACTTCGTATTGTTTATCGCCCATTTCAACCATACCTGGAGTAATAATGATTTTTTTGCCTGGCATTAGTTTTAAAACATCTAAAGCCATTTTAGAACCAACTGGATTAGAATTATAAGCATCATCTATATAAGTGATATTACCATATTTTTTCATTTCTAATCGATGTTCAATTGTTTTAATTTGTAATACACCTTTTTGTAATTCTTCAATATTTAATCCTAATTCTTTACCAACGGCAATACCAGCTAAAATATTATAAACATTAGCCTCGCCTAATAATTTTGTCGTAAACTCATAAGATTTTTTATCACCTTTAAAATGAACTTTAAAACTCATTCCTTTATTTGAATATTTAATATCTGTAGCATATACATCAGCTTTATCAGATAATCCATACCAAACTATTCTAATATTGTTTTTTAATTTATAATTTACCTGTAACTCATCATCAATATTTAGAAATCCTACTCCATCTTTAGGTAAATATTCGATTAATTCAAATTTAGTTTTTGTTGTATTTTCAATAGAACCAAAAGTATCTAAATGAGCAGTTCCAATTTTAGTTAATACACCATACTTAGGTTTAACAATACTAGCACGTGATCTAATATCTCCTCTTCTAAATGCTCCTAATTCAGCTATAAAATAATCATTATATTTATCAATATATTCATTAATTGTTCTGATTAATCCATAGTTAGTATTAAAGTTTTTAGGTGTTGGAAAAGCCATATATCTAACATTTAAAATATCACTTATAATATTTTTAGTACTAGTTTTTCCATAACTTCCTGTTACAGCTACAACTTTCATATGAGATAATGATTTTAATTTTTTAATTGCTTTAGTTTTATAATATAAATATACAAATTTTTCAACTGGTTTATTTATTATATTAGCTAAATAAACTATATAATAATTAAAATAAATTAAACTTCCTATTATAAAATAATATAAATATACATTTTGCGAACAAAACGTTAATAGAATTGTTACAATTGGTATACTATAAATAATTAAAATAGTAACACACATTCTTTTAATTCTACTAGTAAAAGCAAGAGGTTTTTTTACTTGCTCGTGTTTATATCGATTATATAAAATAATAGATATAATCAAATAATAAATTGTTACAATAATACTTAAAATATTATTATTTATAAACACCCCTAATAATACAATAAACACATATAAGTAATCAAACCATAAAAATACAAATCTACTGTTGTTGTTAATCCATTTTAAATATCTATTTCCATCGTTATACCAATTTTGTTGTAACATATGAAAAGATTTTTTTAAATCTAAACATACATATAAAAACATACTTAATAAAGATAATATAAATAATTCCATAAATAACTCCTCCTAAAACATATCTATTACTTTATCTAATTTATCGATAACAGGAAATCCTTTATCTTTAGTTAAATCTCTTGAAAATTGAACTCCAATTCCACCTTCTGCTGCCCATTCTTTTAAATTACCAGAATAATCATCAATTAAAATAGCATCTTTACTTAAACATATTTTTGTTTTTGATATTTCTCTTGGAACAGGAATAATTGTTACATCTTTAAAATATTTTCTAATATAATTTATCTTAGCTACTGCTTCATCTAATGAATTAACATGCGTAAGTATTGCAACGTTAAACTTATTAGAAGCAAATATCTTTTTTAAACAATTAAATGCATCGTTAATAATAGGTGTCAAAGTAAGTAATTGTTTCCAATTTAAATTTGAAAAAAATTCTTTCATTTTATCTGAATCTTTTCTATCAACTTCTAATCTATCTAACATATCATAAGTAACACTTATTGTATCCATTATTACTCCATCAAAATCTATATATAAATTCTTCATAAACTCACCTACAACAATTATATCACATCTTAAATATTTTAGTGTATTTCTTTATAATTATTAATAAAATTAAACAAATTAAAAATACACTATAATTTATTATTAAATTATTTTGAATTAAAATAGGTAAAAATAAAGTGGTTGTTATATTACTTGCCATATGTAATATAATTGGAGCTTTAATATTTTTATATTTCTCATATACATATATCAATATAAAACCTAATGCAAAAGCATATAAAATCTGAATAATATTAATATGAATTAGCGCAAAAAAGGCAGTTGTTATTAATATAGATTTCATATTTGAAAATTTATTTTTTAATTCAGTATAAATTATGCCTCTAAACATCAACTCTTCAATAATAGGTCCTATTAAACCCGTTGAAATCAAAGTAACAATTAAATTGCTGTTATTATCAAATAATGAAGTTTTTAATAAAAAATTAAAATAGTAAGCAAAAACATTATAAATTAAACTTAAAATTATTCCAATTAAAATTAATTGCAAATAATTAATTTTATTCTTTTTATCAAAATTAACTTTTTTATAATCTTTTATTAACAATGGTATAAATATAATAGCCAAAATAAGCGCTAAATAAATTTGTTTACTAGTTAAATATTCATTAAATAAATTAACATCATTACCAGATGAAATATAGGTATAAGCTAATAAAAAAATTAAAGCAAATTGAAATACAAAATAAATTATTGGCCACTTTATTATTTTCATAGTATCACCATTACAATTATATAATAAATATTGTAATAAGACAATAAAAAAATTGTTAAAATTAATTAACAATTATTTTAAAGCTTCTAATAATTCAGCTTTTTTCATTGTTGAATATCCCTCAACTTTTTTTTCTTTAGCTAATTCTCTTAATTCAGCAACTGTCTTACTAGATAAATCGTTTTTAACTTCTTTAGTTTCTTTTTTTACAGCTTTAGTAGTTTTTTCTACTTTGCCTTCTAAAGCATTTTTAGCAGTATTAACTAATTCTGTAAATGCAGCTGGATTATCGATAGCTATTTCACTTAACATTTTACGATTAATATCAATTTCTGCCTTAGCTAAACCATTGATAAATTTAGAATAACTAATATCATTTTGTCTACAAGCTGCATTAATTCTTGTAATCCATAATTTACGGAAATCCCTTTTCTTTTGTTTTCTATCACGGTAAGCATATTTACCAGAATGCATTACTTGTTCATTAGCTGTACGATATAATCTATGTTTACTACCAAAGTAACCTTTAGCTTGTTTCATTACTTTTTTATGTCTTGCACGACTAATAGTTCCACCTTTAACTCTTGCCATAATTTACCTCCTTATATTAAATCCTTAATTCTTTTGTAATCACTTTTGTTTAAAGTAGAAGCTGTTCTACCTACTCTATTGCTTGCAGCATTTTTCTTTCCTGTGTTATGTCTTGTTCCAGGATGACCAATTTTAATTGTTCCACCTGGTCTTACTTTACATACTTTACTAGTACCTTTATGTGTTTTCATTTTTGGCATATAAAATTCCTCCTATTTTTCCTTCTTTGGCCCTAATATCATCGACATGATACGACCTTCTAATTTAGGTTGTTGTTCAATAATCGCTACACTTTCTTGTGCAGTAGCAAAGCGCATTAAAACATCTTTTCCTAATTCTGGATGAGCCATTTCTCTTCCTTTAAATCTTATCGTTGCTTTAACCTTATGTCCTTTTTCTAAATACTTCGCACTATTTTTAACACGAGTATTAAAATCATGAACATCGATAGTTACTGATAAACGATACTCTTTCATTTCTAAATTTGCTTCTCTTTGTTTTTTTAAATTCTCTTTAGTTCTTTTTTTATTTTCATATTTAAATTTATTGTAATCCATTATCTTACAAACTGGTGGATTACCATTAGGATTAATTAAAACTAAATCGAATCCTGCATAATTAGCTAAAGTTAATGCATCTTTAATATTTTTAGTTCCTAATTGTTCTCCTTTAGGACCGATTACCATAACTTCTTTAGCTTTAATTTGTTCATTAATTAATGAATCTTTTGTTTTATTTGCGATAATTGACACCTCCAACAATAAAAAAGTAGACACAAATATAGTATCCACCTTTTATAAACGCAAAATAAATGGCTTATAACCCATAGCTAATGTGCTATCAGGTGGAGAATACTCGCTTTCCTTCTTCATTTCGTATATAATTATACCATTTATTATATGTTTGTCAAGTATTTATATGTATTCTTTTATATTTTAACCAATTATTTGCTATAATCAAACTTTTAAATATTTACTAAAATATTCTTCCTAGTATAAAATCTAGCGTACTTCCCCATAAATATAAATTGTTCCATTTTCACCATTGCCTAAAGAATTGGTAACACCAGAAACATTTTGTAATATAACATTGTTTATTTTGCCACTAGTTACAGTAAAATTACCAAATCCAAAAAGGCCAACATATTGAACTCCATTAATTCTAAATCCACAATCTGACATAGAAATAAATGATGTAGCAACTAATGTTCTTCCGGTTGGATTGCTAACTGCACCACCCCATTGTCCAATATTATTAGATGCCACATAATAAGAACCATTGTAAAAAGTGCCGTATGTTTTTGAACCATTTATATATATGATTGCAATTAAAGTTTTTTGTGTTTCAACAGTTCCGAGAATATCACCGACTTGAACTCCTGAAGCTATATTTTCAGGTTTTAAATTTGAATAAGTTTGATCAATTGTATCATCATATGTAGCAGTATCGCCTAATGTTAATACGCATGACATCATTTTACCATTTTCAACACTAACATTAGTTAAAGACCATAAATCATTACTCCATTTTGCTGTTCCATTTTCACAGCTTACATTTTGAACATAGTATCCATTTCCTTTTCCTGGAAGAGTTTGTGGAGTTGCTTTTGAGCCAACGTATTTAAATGATAAATTTATATCTCCGTAATTGACTTCAATTTGTTTTGTAGCAGTAACTTTTTTGCCATTACCTCCAGTTGCTGTACATGTAACTGTTCTTGTTCCATATGTCAAACCACTTGTATTAGTTGGACTACAACTTAAACTTCCGCCACTTATTCCATAACTTACTGTAAAGTAATTACTTGTTGGATTGCTATCACCCTCTGTGATACTTACTGTTCCACTTTTTGCTGTTATCGTTGGACTATTTTTATCAACTTTTATTGTATAATTTCTAGTTGAACTATTTCCGGCTAAATCTGTTGTTGTTATTGTTACTTTTGTTCCACTTGTATTTGATGTTATACTGCTTATATTACTTGTTGTACTTGAATGTCCTGATAAACTATCGCTTCCATTTACTTTATTTACTGTTACATTACTTGTATACCAACTATTACTTCCTAATGTACCTGTAAATGTTGCAGTTCCGGCTGTTGGTGCTGTCTTATCTAGTTTATAGGTATCACTACAAAGCTTTGAAGTTTTATTATTATTATCGGTTACTTCGATACATAACCTATTATTTCCTTCTACTTCTATATAGAAGTCTTTGGTTGTTCCGGTAAATGTTGCACTTGGCGTACATTCACTCGAACTATTACTTGAACAACTTTTTGCAGTCTTGATTCCACTTCCACTATTATCTGTAATCGTTGCCCTTACAAAGAAATTACTCTTTGCCCAGCCATTACTATTTATTGAACTACTATCTACTAATTTATATGTTATTGTTGGTGCGGCTGCATCGACAATAATATTTCTTGTAACTTCTCTTGTATTTCCCGCTTTATCTGTTACTTTATATTTTACTGTCTTTGTTCCTGTTACTGATGTACTTATACTTGAAGGTTCTATTATCAAATCTCCTGATATGCCTGATAATGCATCACTATATGTTACTCCTGCTTTCAAGTCTACTGTTGTATTTCTTTGTACTGTCTTATCAGCTACTCCAGCTATATTTGGTAATGTCTTATCTAGTTTGTAGGTACTACTACATACTTTTGATGTTTTATTATTATTATCTGTTACTTCGATACATATTCTATTATTTCCTTCAGTTTGAATATAGAAGTCTTTTGTTATTGATGTAAAGCTTGCGCTTGGCGTACATTCACTTGAACTATTACTTGAACAACTTTTGGCAATATTGATTCCACTTCCGCTATTATCTGTGATTATTGCTCTTACAAAGAAATTACTCTTTGCCCAGCCATTACTATTTACAGAACTGCTATCAACTAAATTGTATGTTATTGTTGGCGCTGGGGCATCCACTATGATATTTCTTGTTGCTTCTTTTGTATTTCCTGCTTTATCTGTTATTTTATATTTTACTACTTTTGTTCCAGTTACTGATGTATCTACAATTGTTGGCTCGATTATTAATTCGCCTGATATTCCTGATAATGCATCGTTATATGTTACTCCTGTTATTAAATCTACATTCGTATTCCTTTGAACTGTTTTATCCCCTATTCCTTCTATATTTGGCGCTGTCTTATCTAAATTTAATTCCTCTGTACATACTACTTTACTTTCGCCATATGCATTTTCTGCTTTGGCACACAATACATTTGTTCCTTCATTTATTATTATTTTTGTTCCATTTGTTTTATTTTCTTCTATGTTTGGCTCACATTCTGTATTTCCTATACAATAATAATATTTTGTGCCTGTCCCATTTATATTTACCATTATATTTTTATTTAGCCAGTCATTTTCATTTATATTTTCTTTATCATAAACTAATGTCATTGTTGGTGCGATTTCTGTTCTTACGCATGGTTCAGCATATTTAAAATAATATTGACTAGTTGCCTCATTCCATCTATATAACACACATCCCTCCAATTCATTATTGGTTACTGGATTGATATGTTCTTTATCACTTATAAATCCTTTGTTAGCCAATTCTTTTAATTCTAATATTTGTTGTTCTCTTGGATAACCTAAATCATATTCAACACTATAATTATAGGCTGATTTTTCTATGTTTTCGATTGTTCTTTCCAAAGCACTTTCTCTACTTTTTTGAATTGATTTATCTACTATTGGATATGTTATTAAAGCTATTATTGCTAGTATTATTATTACGCCTAATAATTCTATTAGGGTAAACCCTTTTTGCGCATATATAGTATTATTTATAAATTTGTTAGTGATTTTTTTCATACTCTCTCCTTAACTATTTCATGATTATTTTTTACATAACTATTTATATTTATCATACAAATAAATAACATGTTTTTTTATTAAATAAAAATAATCTTTTTAATTTATTATTTAAAATTATTTGATTAAAATTCCTAGTAATTCTAACGTACCTCTCCAAAAATATAAATAATTCCATTTTCACCATCACCCATAGCACTAGCAATTCCTGAAACATTTTGCAACGCAATATTTCCAAGATTTCCACTAATTATAGAAAAATTACCACTTCCATGAAGGCCAACATATTGAACTCCGTTAATTCTAAATCCACAATCTGAAAAAGCTATAAACGATGAAGCAATCAATGTTCTTCCCGTTGTATTATAAACCGCTCCACTCCATTCATTATTTTTAACATACCTGACATAATAAGAACCATTATAAAAATCACCATAAGTATTAGCGCTAGTTACATATACTGCCGCTATTAGTGTTTTTTGTCTCTCACCCGTTCCAATAATATCACCAATTTGAACTCCAGAAACAATATTTTCTGGTTTCAAATTTGAAAAGCTTTGATCAATTGTATCATCATATGTAGCGGTATCCCCTAATGTTAGTAAACAAGCCATTTGTTTGCCATTTTCAACGCTAACATTAGTTAAAGACCATAAATCATTACTCCATTTTGCTGTTCCATTTTTACAACTTACATTTTGAACATAATAGCCTGCACCCTTACCAGGAAGTGTTTGAGGTGTCTCTTTTGAACCAACATACACAAACGCTAAGTCTATGTCATCGTTATTCACTTCTTCTTGATTTATTTCATTACCAACATCTTTATCTGATAATTTTAGTTTAGCGTCATTAATTTCCAGTTTTTTAATTCCAGATACAGCCAAAGAAAATACTATACATAATATTACAAAACACATTATATTAGTAATTGCAAATTTATTATTTATCTTTTTTATATTTAGTATTTTTTTCTTTGATTTTTTCAACTATATCAACTCCTTTTTAGTAAATTGCATAATATAATTAATTTTTCATTATAATTTTAATAACAATTCATTATATTGATCACTTAATTCATTGTTAGAAAAAACTATATATTCACCATCTATTGTCCAATCATTTTTATTAGCAATTAAAAAATCAATTACTTCATCATATACGTTTAACGTATTAATAACATCATTTATACTATCTTCTATTTCTTGCTTGTTTTTAGTAATTTCAGCTTCACTTGAAAAAGCTAAACTTTTATAAAAATCAATATAATATGAATCTAAATTTTTATTTTCAACGTATGATAAAACAGTTTCATTATCAAATTGTTTTAATATTGCAGTTTTATTGTTTTCTATTTGTTGTTTTGTGTCTTTAATATATAATTTTGTATTAATAAAATCAGGACCATCTTCTTGATAATTTTCTATGGTTAAAATATTAGAAAATTTTTCATTTGTAACTATGTTAACATAATTTAATGTTGTATCAATTGTATCTTTTAAATATTTTTTAGCAGCTTTTTCTACAACTAAATAATAACCACTACTAATTGTTTTTCCCAATCTTTCATTTACTACATCATAATCAAATTCATCAAAATTAATTAAACTATCTATTTCATTTAACTCTTGTCTTAATTTTTCTTCTTGATTTAAATCTTTTATAATTAAAGTGGTAATTAATACTACTGCTATGGCAACTATTATGCCAATTATAATTAATACTTTTTTCATATATACTCCCTTAATCTATATTTATTAATTGATATTCTTTACTACCAATACCTAATTCTTCAGCATGATCTAAAATAACTTTACCTTTTCTTGATTCAACTCTTTCAATAAAATGATCTTTTCCCAAGTCGTTAGAGTTATAAATCAAATCTAAACAAGCTTGATCTAATGCTACAGGATCAAATGAGGCCAATATACCAATATCATGCATGCAAGGTGGCTCTGGATTTGCCACGCAATCACAATCAACTGATATATTATTAACAACATTAATATAAACTATATTTTTAAAATAATCTACCACTGCTTTATCAGCTTCGGCCATTGATTCGATAAAATCAACTTGTGGTGTTGTCCGAATGTTATCTCTTTTTGTTCCCGCACTATGAATCCATGCTTTACCTCTAGATGATGCTAGACCGATAGACATATTTTTCAATGCGCCACCAAATCCACCCATTGGATGACCTTTAAAATGAGATAACATCAACATTGAATCATAATTTTCAATGTGCTTTCCAACATAATTTTCTTTTAAATGTCTACCGCCAATAACAGGTATTGATATATCACCATCAATATCTAACAAATCAACATCAGTAAATCCATGTTCTTTAATTGTCTCTAAATGATCTTTAGTATTATTTCTTTTTCCTTCGTAAGCAGTATTACACTCAACTATTGTTCCATTTAACTTTTTAATTAAATCATTAATTAAACTAGGTTTTAAATAATGATTATTACCAGCTTCACCAGTTGAAATTTTAACTGCAACTCTCCCCTCTAATTTACGTCCTAATTTTTCATAAATTTTAATCAAACTTTCACTACTTATTTCTTTTGCAAAATAAACTTTTTCCATATTTCTTCCTCTCTATTTCAATAGTCGTATGACTAATGTTTTCGCTTTTTAAATATTCTTTAATATATTCTTCTATTTTCTCTACTTCATCATTATTAATAGTAACATGTAAAGTAGCATAATTATTATATCCATCTATACTCCAAATATGAATATGATTAATATTTACTATGTTTTTATTTTCTAATAATTGCTTTTTTATCTTTTTAATATTTATATTATCTGGAGTTTTTTCTAAAAATAAATCTAATACTATTTTTAAATGTTTTAAAGCATGAATTATTATATAAATTGAAATAATAAAACTCATAATAGAATCAATATAATTTATTTTGGTAAATTTAATTAATATTGAGCCAATTAAAACCACTATCCAACTTAAAACATCTTGTAATATGTGTAAATTTACTGCTTCTTGATTTAATGAGTGTCCCACTCTAGTTTTATATACTGCAACTATATTAAATAAAATACCAATTAAAGCTATTATAATCATACCATCATAATTAATATCAATAGGGTTAAATAACCTATTTATAGCATTATATATAACCAACAATGAACTCCAAAGTAAAATAATCGTCATTACAAAAGCTGATAAAATAGAATATCTAACATAACCATAAGTATATTTATAATTTGATTTATGTTTACTTTTTCTCTCTAAAAAATAAGAAATACCTATACTTATAGCATCAGTAACGTCATGAACTGCTCCTGATAATATAGAAATACTATTAGTAATAAAACCACCTATTATTTCTAATAACGAAAAACTGATATTTAAAATAAATGCTATTAATATATTTCTATCTATTCTCATACTCCACCTTTTTAAATTATATCATTTATGTAAAAAAAAATATATATGTTTTTAGCATATATATCAAAATTAATTAATTTTTTTAATTTTCGGATAGATAATATCAATAAAGAATAATAAATAACTAAGAGATATAATAAATCCACCAATTACATCAGAAGTATAATGAACACCCAAATATATCCTACTGATACCTATTAAAACTATTAATAAAATTAATAATGAAGAACCAATCTTTTTATATTTATAATTACTTTTCCATAACAAATATGCTAAAAATCCGTAAACGGCTAAACTTATCATGGCATGTCCACTAGGAAAACTATACCCGGTTTCCGTAATTAGATTTATATCAATTGGCCTTTCTCTTGAAAAAATCAATTTTAAAATATAGTTCAAAATAAAAACTGATAATAAATTAATCAAAAAGATTTTTCTTATATTTTTCCATAATATAATAACTAAGCAACTAAATAATATACACCAAATAGGATCAGCAAAAAAAGTAATAAATTTCATTATATTAGTCATAGTATCAGAAATAAATAATGAAATAATTGAATAACCGAAATCATCGATCCAAATTAAATATTTATTAAAATAAACCCCTATTAAAAAAATAATAAAAAGAACTATGCTAAAAATAGTTTTCATACTATCACCATATTAATTATAACATACGGCAGACTGCGTCCGCAACCTAACTTGCAAACTTTCTAAAACTAATATATAATAACATTTACAAATTTCAACTGTCAGAAAAAAGGCCGACCTATATAAGTCCTTTTCTTAATAAAAATTAAGTTTTTCACGTTAGAATTATAAGATTCAATATTATACAGTTGAACATAATAAACAAGTTTATTCTCATGTATCTTCATATGGGGAAAGGGGCATTTTGCCTTTTTATCAAAAACTTGTTTTTTATTTATGTTTTTTTAAAGCAATAGCATATTATTCAAATATTGAAATATTTTATTTATTATTAAAATCGGTAATATTATTACCATAAAGATAATATTTAAAAAAAATCCTATTATTAAATAAAATATATTTTTCATAATAAATTATATTAAAAAAACTATAAAAAATTATTATAGTTTAACATTTATATCTAAAAGGATAGCCAAATCAACAGCTTGTTTACTATTAACAGTCATTTTTTTAATACTTTTAAAATCAGTAGTTATATTAGTTATTATAGATGTCGAAAAATCAACGTTTTTAAAATCATTATTGTAAAAACTACTATTAGTAAAATCACAATTATCAATACTTAAATTGTTAGTTACAACCTCTAAGAAATTAGATTCAACAAAGTTAGTCTCTTTAAATATACTATTTTTAATTTTAACATTAGAAAAATTAATATATCTACATACACAATTATCAAACAAACAATCAAATAACGATGATTCAATAAAATTAGTCCCCATCATTTTACAATTAATAAATTCGCATCTGGTAATGGATATTTGTTCAAATTCTAAATTGGATAAATCACAATTTATTAACCTGCAATCAATAAATTCCAATTTTTTTATACTTTGTTTTGTAAAATCTACTTTTTCAATTATACAACTATCATATAATACTTCTTTACAAACAATATTTCCTTCTTTATCAGTTATTTTAACATTGCTGAAAATATTTTTGCTTAACGAAGTAATTATATCTATTTCATCTATGATTTTAATTATTGGTTTCTTCATATATTGAATTCACCATCTCATTATATTCAATATTTAATTTTTCATCATTGAATTTTACTTGTTCATTTTCGATTGACCAACTATTTTTAATTAATAAATCAATTACTTCTTCTACTTTATTTATTTTAGATAAATATAAATTAACTTTATCTTCTATTTGAGCTTTTCTTTTTTCGATATTTTTATCTTTTATAAAATCTAATGATTCATATAATTTAATGTAGCTATCATCTAAATTTTTATCATTTATATAACTCATCATTTTTTCTTTACTTAAATTACTTATTATTTCATTTTTGATATTTTCAATATTTTCTTTTAAATCACGCAAAGTTTGTTTAGTGGTTTTGAATTCTTTACCATCATTTTTAATATTTTCGATTGATATCATATTTTTAATATCAACTTTTTCGTAAGTTTCATCTAAATTTAAAACTTCCAAAAAATAATCTAATAAATAATCTTTAGCTGAATCTTCTACTATAGCATAACCTTCTTTTGTTACTATATTATCTATCTTTTCATACACATCTTTGTAGTTATAATTATCCATAATAATCAAATTGTAAGTCTCATTTATTTCATCCTTTAATTGTTTATCAATTAAGAAATTTCTTAGTATTAAAAATATTATTATACCAATTAGAATCATTATTAATATATTAAGAACTATTTTTGTTTTTCCATTCATATAATCATTCTCCATCCATCAACTACATATAATTATACCATAAAAAAATATCAAAAAAAACAACTAAACTGTTTTTATACCTAACTCTTTTAGTTGCTTTTCATCTACTACATTTGGACATTCACTCATTAAATCAGATGCACTAGCAGTTTTAGGAAATGCAATAACATCTCTTATATTTTCTGTATTTGTAAGTAGCATAGTTAATCTATCTAAACCTAACGCTAAACCACCATGTGGAGGTGTTCCGTATTTTAATGCATCAACGAAGAAACCAAATTTTTCTTTAATTTGTTCGTCTGTCAATTCTAATGCTTCAAACATTTTCTTTTGAACTCCTTGATCATGAATTCTAATGCTTCCACCACCAGCTTCATAACCATTAATTACAATGTCATAAGCTTTAGAATAACAGTTAGCTTTATCAGTTAATAGTTTATCGATATCACTATCTTTTGGAGCGGTAAAAGGATGGTGACAAGCTACATATCTATTTTCTTCTTCACTATACTCAAAAGATGGAAAATCAACAACCCATAATAATTCATAATTGTCACTTATTAAATTTAATTGTTTACCTAAATGTAATCTTAAAGCACCCAATGCTTGTTTTACTACTTGTTTTTTATCAGATATTATTAAAATTAAATCATTATTTTCTAAATTTAATTTAGATTTCAAATTGTTTAATTCTTCTAAAGAGATAACCTTAGCAATACTTCCTGTTACTTCATTATCTATTTTAAGATAAACCAAACCTTTTGCTTTATATGTTTTAACAAAATCAGTTAATTTATCAATATCTTTTCTTGAAAATTTATCCGCATTATTTTTAACAACTAAACAATTAATAATACCATTATTATTTAATACATCTTTAAAAATAGTAAATTCTGTATTTTTAAAAATATCAGTTATGTCATTAATTTTCATATCAAATCTTAAATCAGGTTTATCAGATCCATAATATTCTATTGCATCATCATATTTCATTTTTCTTAAAGGTAATTTAATATCAATATTTTTTACTTGTTTAAAAATATAAGCAATTAATCCTTCAGTTAGATTCATAACATCATCTTCAGTTACAAAACTCATTTCCATATCAACTTGCGTAAATTCAGGTTGTCGATCTGCTCTTAAATCTTCATCTCTAAAACATTTAGCAATTTGAAAATATCTTTCCATACCACCAATCATTAATAATTGTTTAAATATTTGTGGTGATTGAGGTAAAGCATAAAATTTACCATTAAATATACGAGATGGAACTAAATAGTCTCTTGCTCCTTCAGGTGTACTTTTACATAAAATTGGAGTTTCAATTTCTAAGAAATTTAATTTATTTAAATATTCTCTTATTGCAAAAGTAATTTTATGTCTAGCTTCTAACTTTTCTTTTATTTCACTTCTTCTTAAATCTAAATAACGATATTTTAATCTTGTATCTTCTAAAGCCGTAGTATCATTTAAATTAAAAGGTAAATCGATACTAGTATTTAATACTTCTAATTCATTAATTATAACTTCAATATCACCAGTTAATAAAATTTTGTTTTTACTTTCTCTTTCAGTTATACTTCCTACTACTTTAATAACATATTCATTTTTTAAAGATTCAGCCAAATCGTAATATTTATTATCCGGCTTAACAACTAACTGAATAATGCCGCTTCTATCCCTTAAATCAATAAATATTAAACCACCTAAATTTCTTTTTTTAGCAACCCAACCATATAATGTTACTACTTCACCTACATTTTTAATATTAAAATCTGTATTATTATTTACTTTCATAAATCCTCCTCATAATTAAAAAAATCCTATAAATATAAGGACGAATAATATCGCGGTGCCACCTTATTTCATAGAATTCTATGCTCTTAAATCTTTAACGGGATTAACCGATTATTTTATAGTTTGATGTCTTTCTATATATTTCTTAACTGATTTTCACCCAACACCAGCTCTCTATTTAATCAATATATATACTCTTTCAAACAAATATTAAATATATTGTATCATATTTTTAAAACTTGTCAATACTAGAAATGTGTGCTATAATTTTATATTAGAAATGAGGCGATATTATCAAAAATTTAAGTATTGTTGCAATTGGTTTAACTATTTCAACTGTTTTATTTCTTGTTTTATCACCTATTATTATACTTTTAATATTATTAAGATTATGCACCAAAAAACTAATGGAAACCCATTAGTTTTTTTAAATATTTTCTTCTCTTATTGCATCTAAAATATTGGCTTTTTTAATTCTTATAGTAGCATACCACATACTTATTAAAACTATAATAAATACTCCAAATATAGCTATTAATATACTTCCATATGGTATTAACAAACTATCAAATGCTACAATACCATTAAATGATAAATGGAATAAATATATAACTATAAATGAAACAGGTAAACCATATAATAATGACTTAAGTCCAAAGAATAAACATTCAAATAACATCATTTTATTAAATCCATGAGGAGTAAGTCCAATACTTCTTAATACGGCAAATTCTTTTTTTCTTAAAGCTATACTAGTATTAATAGTATTTATTACACTAGTAATACCGATTAATGTTACTAAACTAATAAAACCATATAATAATAATTTAATAACAAATACTATATTGGATAATAATTGCATTTCTTTTTTAATATTCATAGTATAGATGCTTATATCATCTGTTAAAATATTTTCTTTACTTTCACTATCTAACATTTTATCAAATTCATCATAATTATCAGCTATTAAACACATTTCTAATTGATAATTATTATCATATTTTAATTCATTATACATACTTTCATTAACTACAAACATCATAGTATTAACATAAGTATTATCAACACCAAATGGTAAAATATCAGTTATAAATATATTTTCTAATTTATGATTTACTTTTTTATCATAACTAAATATTTCTAAAGAAGTAATTTTATTGTAAGGTGTTATTTTAATTTGTTTTCTCGAATTATCTGTATAATCTATTTTATTTAATATATTTAATAAAATTGGATAATCTGAATTTAATTTGATTTCTTTTTTATATTGTTCATAAGATTTATTATCTAAAGTAAGAATCATTATATTTATAACATCATTTTCAAAAGAACTTTCATCATAACTATCTTTTAATTCTTTTGTATAATAATCATCATTTTTATCAGCATAATAATAAATTGGTCTAATTATACTATATTTTCTAATACCATCTACTTTTAAGACTTGATTAATTATATTATCTATACTTTCTTTATTATCACTACTCATATTAAATGTATATTCATATTCTGGTAGTTCAGTATAATCATAAACACTTCTTAATCCATATTTTAATAAGCTACTAAATGATACAAATAATACTATGCTTATAAATAATGAAATTATAGTTATTCGATATTTTTTCTTATTTCTTTTCATATTTTTATAAGCTATTTCACCTTCAACACCAAAAAATTTAATTATTTTAGGTGTTTTTAATTTTTTTGATTTTATTTTTATATCATCATTTAATCTAATAGCTTCAATAGGACTTACTTTACTAGCACTTCTAGCTGGTAAGAAAGCTGAAACTAATATTGTTATTATCATAAATATTATTGGAATAATAATGAATAATGGATATGTCGCTAAGGCAAGTGGGAAATCAAACATATTAGGTAATAATTTATTAACGATCATTAAAACTATTCCAATACCTAAATAAGCTGATAAAACACCTAATGGTATACCAATAATACCTACTATAAAAGCTTCAAAAAATACAGTATGCTTTAATTGTTTTTTAGTAGCACCGATACTTGAAAATAAACCAAATTGTTTTTTCCTTTCCATTACCGAAATAGCAAATGAATTATATATAACAATAATACAAGCAATTGAAACTAAAGCTAGAATTATAATTATAATAAACGCCATAGAATCTATCATATTACTATAATTAGATACACCAGAAAATGCCAGTAAATTATCATTATAACTTATACCATAATATAAATTATCATATACTTCTTCATTACCTAAATTCTTAGCAATAATTTTGGTATTTTTATATGTATCTTTAATATTTTTATAATTAACATAAACAGTTAATAAATCACTAGGTTCAGATAATGTAAAAGCATTATATCCTGGATCTTGATAATCTTCTTGAATATCTCTTTCTATAATTCCTACTACTGTATATTCTTTCTTTACAGTATTAATTAAATGTTCATCTGATTTATTAACATCTGTTGTACAAACATTATTTTCATCACAAGAATATTCATAAACATATGGAGTGTCGCCCAATAATGTTCCATCATTAGCTACTCTTTGGCCGATATTTAAAACAATTTTATCACCAATATTTAATTTTACTTCGCCATTAGTTTCTAAATGTTCAGGTATAACTATTTCGTTTTCGTTATTAGGTAATCTTCCTTCTATCAGTTTTAAATCATTTAAATATTCATCTGATGCTGTTAATACTTTAATATAAGGTTTATACTCATTATTAATACCTTCATATAATGAATAACCTAAACTAGATTTATATTTATATTTTAATACACTATCGTTTTTAGCAATAAAATCTAATTTAGATTTTTCTAGTTCAATTGCCACGTGATGATCACCATTATTTTCAATGATCATTTTCACTGAATTATCTCTTACTGTTGAAAATAACAATCCAATTCCAACCATTAAAGCAGTTGATAAAATAATACCTATAATTGTTACTATAGTTCTTTTTTTATTTGCTTTTAAGTGTTTAATTGTTAAATTATTTAATATTTTCATATTATTTCTCCCTCCATAATAATTGTATTAAATTATTATTACAATTAAATGACTAATGCCGTGACAATTTTGTCATATTGTGTTAATTTATAATTGATTTTTATACTAAATTAATTTATAATTAATTTAGAGATATGTTTAATAGTTAGGTGTTTTACTCTGTTTTAGTAGAAACGGAGGTGATCTTTATGACCTTCAATATAAATGAAAGGACTTCAAATGCAATTAATTGTAGCATTTGCTATGATTGTATTTTATACAATTCTAGTCCTTAAAAATAAGGACTAATCTTAAATGAAAACACCGATTCAACTTTGAACGGTGTTTTTTCACACAAACAATATAGGGAAAACACTTAACATGCAAAATTAAATGTATCTCTTTTTTTAATATATGAATTAATTCATACCTATATACATTTTACTATAGATTAATTATTTTGTCAATAATATTAAGTGATTAATTTATAGTTGACTTTTGTATCAAATTAATTTATAACTAATTTAGAGATATATTTAATAGTTAGGTGTTTTACTCTGTTTTAGTAAAAACGGAGGTGATCTTTATGACCTTCAGAACAAATGAAAGGACTTCAAATGCAATTAGTTATAATATTTTCTATGATTGTATTTTATACAGTATTAGCAATAAAAAACAAAGATTAAAATAAAACACCGATCAGCTTTGAACGGTGCTTTCCAAAAAATTAACAGAGAAAGCACTTAACATAGGAAATTAAATGTATCTCTTTTTTTAGTATATGAATTAATTCATATCTATATACATTTTACTATAGATTAATTATTTTGTCAAATACTTTCTTTTCTAATAATATCTAAAATGTTTTCTTTTTTTATTTTTTTAGTAGTGTACCACATAGTCATTAAAACAATTATAAATATGCTAAATACAGATATTATTATACTTGTATATGGTATTATTAAACTAGTTTTTGCCATTTTATTAAATGCTAAATGAAATAAATAAGTTATAATTAATGATATCGATATTCCATAAATTAATGATTTCAAACCAAATAATAAACATTCAAAAATTATCATTTTATTAAATCCTTCAGGTGTTAAACCGATACTTCTTAACATTGCAAATTCTTGTCTTCTTAAAGTAACACTCATATTTATTGTATTAATAACACTAGTAACACCGATTAAAGTTATCAAAACAACAAAACCATATAATATTATTTTATATGCTAATAAAGTATTGTATTGTTCCTGCATCGTTTGTTTAATATTATCAGTACTAATACTAACATCTAAAATATCTTGATGTAATAATTCATCGACTTTAGTAAAATTATCGCCATTTAAAGTTAATGTTATATTATATTCATCGGTTTTAATTTTATTAAATGTATCTTCATCAACAATTAAAGTATATGTATAAATCCAAGGTTCAACATTTTCTATTTTAATATCAGACATATAAATATTATCTAAAACAAAATTATTATTATTATCATATATATTTAAACTACTAATATCTTTATATAAATTAAAGCCTTTGATATCTTTATTTATCCATCCCTCTTCATCTAAATAATTTAACAAAATTGGTCTATCTTTAATATTAAGTTGTTTTTTAACTTGTTCATATGTTTTATCATCTAACATATATAAATGAACATATTGTTTAGGACTACTACTTATTCCAAATTCGTTTATTACTTCATCAGTATAATAATCTAGATTAAAATCAGATTCTAATGTTTTTAATTCAATTAAACTATTCTGCTTTACTCCCTCAACATTTAAAACTTGATTAATGATTTCATCTATTTTATTTTTATCTTTACCAGATAATCTAACAAAATAATCATAACTTGGAATATCCATAGCATCTTTACTAGATTCAATTGTATAGTTTAAAAACGAACTAAATGAAACATATAAAACAATACTTAAAAATAATGATAAAATAGTTATATTATATTTTTTCTTATTTCTTTTCATATTTTTGTAAGCAACCTCTGCTTCAATACCTAATTTTTGAATTAATTTAGGTGTTCTGAACTTTTTAATTTTAATTTCATTATTTAATCTAATTGCTTCAATAGGACTTACTCTACTCGCTTTTTTAGAAGGATAATAAGCTGCTAAAGCAATAGTTAAAATAATAAAAATAAGAGAAATCAATATATATAAAGGATATATTGATAATTCTAATGGAATAGATAAACTATTAACTAATAATTTATTAATAATTGATAAAATAATATTAATACCAATAAAAGATAAAATTAATCCTAGTACAATACCAATAGTACCTACTACAAAAACTTCAAAAAATATTGTATATCTTAATTGTTTCTTAGTAGCGCCGATACTTGAAAATAAACCAAATTGTTTTATTCGTTCGGTAACTGATATAGCAAAAGCATTATAAATTACAATAACACTTGCAAATGTAATTAATATTAAAATAATTAGTAATATTGAAATTGAAAATTTAATAAAATTATTATTTTCTCCTATTCCATAATAATAAAGTAAACTATCATTATATTTTAAATCACTTTCATAATTTAAATTTTTTATAATAGAATCACTATTTTGTATTGTCTTAAAAACATTTTTATATTTTACATATACATTTAATAAATCGATAGGTTCTGAAATTGTAAATACACTATATCCTGGATTAGAATATTCTTCATATATATCTTTTTCAACGATACCAACAATTTTATATTCTTTTGGCGATGTATTTATTAAATGTTCTTCTTTTACAATTTCTACTGTTCCATCACTCAAATATTTATATTCAACTACATAAGCACTTTCCCCTAATAATTTGCCATCACACTGTCTTTGACCAATATTTAATTTAATAGTATCTCCAACATTTAAATCAACATTTCCTTCAGTTTTAATATTATTTGAAATAATGACTTCATTTTCATTATTTGGTAATCTTCCTTCAATTAACTTTAAATCATCTAAATAACTTTTAGACGCTGTTAAAACTTGTAGATATTTTTTATTTTGTAATCCTTCATATAATGAATATCCTAAATTAGACTTATATTTATAATCTAAAACATTATCATTTTTAGAAATGAAATTTAAATCTTCTTTTTTCACATTTAAATTAACATGATAATCTCCATTATATTTAATAGTTGTTCGAATTCCATTATCTCTAAAACTAGAAAATAATAGCCCTAATTCAATCATTAAAAAAGTGGCTAGCATGATTCCCATGATTGTTAAAATGGTTCTTTTTTTATTTGCTTTTAAATGTTTAATAGTCAAAATATTTAATATTTTCATAATATTACTCCTTTAAGATATTATAACAAAATATTATTATTTTTAAATGACTTATATAGTGACAATTTTGTAATATTAAATAACAAAAAAACACCGTTCAACTTAAGGATGGTGTTTTCTTTATCCAACAAAATAGAGGAAACATTTAATGTTGCAAATTAAATGTATCTCTTTTTTTAATATATGAAATAATTGTATTAATAATTTTTATCATCAAAAATCATTAATATGGAGGTGATCTTCTATGATTAAAAAATTTATAGAAAGGATTAATTCAAATCTAATTAATTTTTATAATACTAATTAATTCATATATATATTTATTTTACTATAAATTAACATCACTGTCAATATTAATCCGCAAAATAATTAATTTATAGTTGACTTTTATATTAAATTAATTTATAATTAATTTAGAGATATGTTTAATAGTTAGGTGTTTTACTCTATTTTTAATTTATTTTAAAGATGGAGGTGATTCTATGGAAATTAAAACTATAGAAAGGATATATAATGCAACTAATTGTAGCATTTGCTATGATTGTTCTTTACACAATCCTAGTCCTTAAAAATAAGGACTAATCTTAAACGAAAACACCGATTCTTCTTTGAACGGTGTTTTCTCAACAAAACATAATTAGAGAAAACACTTAACATCCAAAATTAAATGTATCTCTTTTTTTAATATATGAAATAATTCATATCTATATACATTTTACTATAAATTAATTATTTTGTCAAACATTATTTATTATTTTTTTCATCACTTATTATTTTACCATCTTCTAAAGTAATTATTCTATCGGCACATAGAGCTAAATTATGATCATGAGTAATCATAATAATAGTTTGTTTATATTTTTGATTAGATAGTTTTAATAATTCAATTATTTCACGTCCTGCTTTACTATCCAAGTTACCAGTTGGTTCATCAGCTAACAATAAAGCCGGTCTATTCATCAAAGCTCTACCAATACTAACTCTTTGTTGTTGACCACCTGATAATTCATTAGGTAAATGATTTACTCTTTTACTTAATCCTAATGTTTCAATTAATTCATTTAAATATTTTTCATCTGGTTTTTTATTATCTAATAAAATTGGCAAAGTTATATTTTCTTTAATATTTAATATAGGAATCAAATTATAAAATTGATAAATTAAACCAACTTGACGACGACGGAATATTGCTAAATTAGTTTCGTTTAATTTATATACATCAACTCCATCAACAAATACTTTTCCACTTGTTGGTCTATCTACACCACCTAAAATATGTAATAAAGTTGATTTACCTGAACCACTACTTCCTACTATAGCAATAAACTCACCTTTTTCAACTGAAAAGCTAACATTATCTAAAGCTTTTACTAAAGTTTCTCCTTTACCATAATTTTTGCACAAATTTTCTACTTTTAATATTTCCATATTATTTCTCCTTCCAAGATAATTATATTAAATAATTATTACAATTAAATGACTAAATTAATTACAATTTCGTCACAAATTATTTTTATATAGCTTAATTATAAAAGTACTACCAACACCTTCTTTAGAAGATACCTCAATTAAACCATTTTGTAGATTAATTATTTTTTTAGACATATTAAGCCCAATTCCGATACTTTCTTTATTGTGATTTCCCTTATAAAATCGTTCAAAAATATGTTTAATATCTTTTTTACTAATACCTACACCATTATCAACTATTTTTATTTCGGTATAAAGAGGATTAGTACTACCTATTATTTCTATTTTATCAAGAGTATGTTCACATGCATTTTTAATTATATTAAGTAATGCTTCAACAGTCCAATTAATATCAACATTAATAGTAGTATCTTCGATATTTTTAATTAATTTAATATTTTTTAGTTCTAAAAAAACATTAATTGGTTCAATGGCTTTATCTATTAATTCTTTTAAATTTATTTTTTCTTTTTTTAATTTAACTGTTCCACTTTCTAGTCTTGATAGTTTAAGTAAACTAGTTACCAACCATTCAATCCTTTCAATTTGATTTTTATTTTTTATTAAAAATTCTTTTTTAACATTTTGGTCTTTGGAATTAAATAAAATATCATTTATCATATACATACTAGTTAAAGGTGTTTTGATTTGATGAGATATATCTTGTAAAGTTTCTTCTAAATACTTTTTCTCTTTAATTAGTAACTCACTTTGTTCTTTTAATTTAATAGTCATTTTATATATATCGTTTTTTAAATTACTAATATCCCCTTCACAATAATCTTTAATATCAATTGAATAATCATCATTTAAAATATTGTTCATATATTTATCAATTTTACTTATTTTTTTGTAGATATTTCTAATATAAATAAAATTAATTACAAATAATACTAAAGCACTTATTAAACAATATAATAAAATAATAATATTGTTATTTTTAATAGTAATTAAATTGTATTCATTTATTAAATCATTACCTATTTCATAATTATCTTTAATTAAATAACTTGATATTATATCTTCTTTTAAATCAGGATGTTTAGTTATTAAATTACCAATTAAATAACTTTCATTATCAATTATTTGTTTTTCATAATTATTATTAATAACATTAGAAATTAAAAAATAAAATAGTATAATAATCAAAATAGCTATAAAATTAACAATAAAATATTTTTTATTCACTCTCATCACCTATTTTATAGCCGATTCCTCTTACTGTTTTAATAATTTTCGGATTAGTTACATCATCTTCTATTTTTTCTCTTATTCTTTTAATATAAACAGTTAAAGTATTATCATATACATATTCTTCATTAACATCCCAAATATCAGCTAAAATCTTTTCCCGAGTAAATACTTGATTAGGATTAAGAGCCAAAGTTAATAATATTTTATATTCTAAAGCTGTTAAATTAACGTCTTTTCCATTTTTGAATACTTTAGCTTGTTTTAAATCAATTGTAATATTTTTTATTTTTATAAGATCATAATGATTATTTCTTCTTAAAACATTTTTAATTCTTGATATTAATTCTCTTGTTTTAAACGGTTTAGTTACATAATCATCGGCTCCCATATCTAATCCCATAACTATGGAAGGTTCCAAATCATTAGCCGTTAAAAATATAATTGGAATATTCTTAATTTCTTTTATTTTTTTAAACAAATCAAAACCATTAGTATCAGGTAAATTTAAATCTAATAAAATTAAAGAAACATTATCTAATTTATCTAAACAATCAATACCTATTGCTTCATCAACTTCAAAATTTTCATATTCTAAACAATATTTTAAACCACTTCTTATAGTAGCATCATCTTCGACAATTAATATTTTCATAATTCCACCCAACTAAATTATACACTAAATATAAATAAAATAATATGACATTTTTGTAATTTTAAATGATTAATTATATAAATAACATTTGATAATTCAATTAATTACGATATAATATTTATAGGTGAGATTTATGAATATTATAAATATTACTGAGACTGAATTGCAGAATATGAAAATTTTAACAAATTTAAGTTATGAAAGTGTATTATATATAAAAAATAATAAAGTTTTTAAAATATTTAGAAGAAAAAATGAAAATAAAAAATATGCTCAATATGATCTAAGCGTTCTTCAAAATAAAAAAAACAAATTAGAATGCTTGGATACTATCAATTTAAGTGATAGTTTTATTAAAGCAAAAGAATTAATTTTTATAGATGGAGAATTTAGAGGTTACACAATAGATTTTATTCCATCATCTACTTTAGATGAATTTCTATTTAAAAGTCGCCAAAAAAAAATTATTATATTAAAAAAAATTAAACAATTAATAAATGAGGCTCATAAGAATAACATTATTATAGGTGACCTTAATGCTTCTAATATTTTAATTAATAGTGATAAAGTATACATATGCGATTTGGACAATTCGACAATAAATCAATATAAAACAGATAGTTTTCCTAAAGCATTAACTAATACATATTTAAATATTTTACCACTAGATGAAAGATTAGATTTATTTTTGTACAATATAATTGTTTTATATATGTTTTATTATCATATTCCAACAGTTATTTCAAACAAAAGAATAATGATAAATACACCATTAGGAAAAGATAAAGAACTATGGGATTTGTATAATCAATTATTTAATTTTGAAGACCAACAATATATGCCACCAAATTTTTTAGAAGCAATCGAAAAACAAAAAAGATTTTTCTTATTTTAAAAAATCTTTTTTAATACGCCAAATGATAATATCATCATAATTATACCAGCCATTAAAACCCCTAATATAGCTGCAACAGCTGATTTTTTCTTATCCATTCCAAGTAGAGAAGCTAAAAAGCATCCTGTCCAAGCACCTGTCCCAGGTAAAGGAATGCCAACAAACAGCAACAGTCCTAAATAACCATATTTGTCTAATTGTTCTCTTTTACTTAAGCATTTATTTTCTATTTTAGTTATGATTTTATCAAAAAAATTAATTTTTCTTAATAATTTAAATATCAATTCTAATAAAAACAAAGCGATTGGAATAACTATTATATTACCCAATAAACAAACAATAAAACTATTTTTAGGATCCATATTTAGTAAAGCTGCAGCTAAAATGCCACCCCTTAATTCTAAAATCGGCATCATCGATATTAAAAATATTAATATCTCTTTACCATAACTAATACTAGTTATTCCGCCAAATAAATTTATAAATATCTCAACTATTTTTTCCATTATTTAACTCCTTGCGCTAATTTATTATAAATATTATATAACTCTTCTTTTTCTTCTTCATTTAATATAACATTATTAGAATTAACTGTTCCATAATGATTACCAATTATTTTACCGTCTTTAACAAAATAAACATCAGGAACTGATAACACCTTTTGATTATCCTCGTTTGTTTGTAGATAATCATTTAATATACCAATCATTTTGGAGAAAGACTCATTTTCTTCTATATTGCTAGGATTATAATAATATAAATTTAATTTATTTTCTTTGGCAACTTCTAATAATGTTTCAACAACTGAACGGGTCATGCCATCATTAGAAATACCAAAAAGCAATATACCTGTATCATTTTCTAAAAATGTTACAACCTCATCAATACTTAAATATTTAATATTATAATTACTATCTATATTTACTTCAATATTAGAATCATTTAAAGATTCATATTCTTCTTTAAATTTATCAATATCATTTTTATTGCTACATCCTACTAATAACAAAAGTATCAATAATATTTTTTTCATTTTTCACCTACTCACAAGTATACCCTAATTCTTTTAATGTTTTTACTAAATCTGTTCTACTTTGTTTAACATTAAGTTTATCTAATAATTCTTTATTGCTATCTAAAGGTACACTATATTCTATTTTATATTCATTTTCATTATCTACTAAAATATTATATTCTAAATTAGAAAATTTATTTTGTGTTTCAAGTGATAATTTAATAGACGAAATAGTATTACTACTACCAATATTATCATAAGTAATTTTTAAATCATCAATCACATCATTTTTAAAACCAAACGTATAAATAGTTGTCGAAGTTAAATCATCAGATTTTTCTTGCTTTTCACAACTTTTAACTAAATAACCACTATTTTCAAAACAACCTGTTAATATAAAACAACTTAAAAATATAATTATTTTTTTCATAAAATTACCTTTCTAACAATGATAATGAAACTTTATTTTTTTCTAAATTAATATCATCAACGTAGCAATCTACTATATCACCAACATTAACTACTTCCATTGGATGTTTAATATATCTATTAGTTAATTTAGAAATATGCGCTAATCCATCATTTTTTAAGCCAATATCAATAAAAACTCCAAAGTCAACAACATTTCTTACTGTTCCTTGTAATTTCATACCTACTTTTAAATCTTCAATATGTAATATATCACTTTTTAAAATTGGTTTGGGCATTTCATCACGTGGATCACGATTAGGTTTCTTTAAAGCATCGACTATATCTTGTAATGTATAAATATCAGTATTTAGTTTTTTACTATATTCTTCGACATCAATATTTAAATTGTTTATCTTTTCACTACCTAAATCTTTAATATCTAAATTTAACATATCCAATAATTTTAACGTAATATCATAACTTTCGGGATGGATACTAGTTACATCTAAAGGATTAGTGCCATCAACAACTCTTAAAAATCCAATTGCTTGTTCATATGTTTTATCAGATAATAATTTTTTTAATTCATTTCTATTTTGTATTCTATTTTTATTACGATATTCTAATATTTTATCAATATTTTTTTTAGTTATACCTGATACATATTTAAATAAAGGTGGACTAGCAGTGTTGACATTTACACCAACTTTATTAACAGCACTACTAACTACAAAATCTAAGCTTTCAGTTAATCTTTTATTTGAAACATCATGTTGATATAACCCAACACCAATACTTTCCGGTTCAATTTTAACTAATTCTGCTAAAGGATCTTGTAATCTTCTACCAATACTAATTGCACTTCTTTTTTCAACAGTTAAATCAGGAAACTCTTCAATAGCAATTTTACTAGCAGAATAAACACTCGCTCCTGCTTCACTTACAATTATATATTCTACTTTTCTGTCACAATCTTTAATAACATCGGCAATAAAAGCTTCACTTTCTCTTGAGGCAGTGCCATTACCAATTGCGATAATGTCAATATTATATTTTTTAATTAAATCTAAAACTATTTTTTTAGCTTCTTCATATTTCTTTACTGGTTCATGAGGATAGATAACTGCTATTTCTAAAGTTTGCCCAACTGGAGATAAAACAGCTAATTTACAACCTGTTCGATAAGCAGGATCTAAACCTAAAACCATTTTATCTTTCATCGGTGGTTGCAATAATAATTTTTCTAAATTTTTACCAAAATTATCGATAGCAACTTCTTCCGCTTTTTCTGTTAATTCACTTCTTATTTCTCTTTCAATAGATGGAGCTATCAATCTTTTATAAGCATCATTTATAGCATCCATTACTATATCTGTAACTGTTGATTTATCATTTTTAATTATTTTTGATTTTAAATTGTTAATTATATCATCTTTGTTAATATCAATATTAACAGTTATTACCTTTTCTTTTTCAGCACGATTAATAGCTAAAACACGATGGGGTTTTATTTCACGCACTTTTTCTTGATAATTATAATACATTTCATAAACTTTATTTTCATCAACGTCATCTTTTTTTAATTTAGTAACAATTATTCCATTTCTAAATGTATAATTTCTAATTGATTTACGATAATGTGCATTATCGCTAATCCATTCAGCAATTATATATTTAGATCCCATTATGGCATCATCGTTAGTTTTAACTTTATCATTAATAAATTTAGAATAATCAATTTCTTTATTAGGAAAAGACATAATTATTTTAGCTAGTGGCTCTAATCCATTATTAATAGCATCTGTTGCTTTTGTTTTTTTCTTTTCTTTGTATGGTCTATATAAATCTTCAACTTCTACTAATTTACTAGCATTTAATATACTATTTTTTAATTCATCGGTTAATAATCCCTTTTCATCAATTAATCTAATAACATCTTCTTTTCTTTTTAATAAATTAACTTGATATTCGTATATCTCACTAATTTTTCTAATTTGTTCTTCATTTAAAGCACATGTTGCTTCTTTTCTATATCTTGCAATAAAAGGTATTGTATTCCCTTCACTTAACAATTTTAAAACAGTTTCTACTTGTTTTGGTTTTATATTTAATTCTATACTTGTATTTTTTACTATATTTTCGTTCATATTTAACCTTCCTTAACTATTAAATTATATCATAAAAAAAGTATTGAAATCAATACTTATAGACTGTTATAACTGGTCGGATACCATAATCTTCACTACTAATATCAACTAATTGTATATCACCAGTATTATTTACAATATAAGCATTAAATGATTTATTAGGACTAGCTTTAGTTATCCAATAACCACTAGTTGCAGATAGATTATCATAAATAAATTTATTCTTTAAATTATTAGAAATCAAAGAATAAGTTGGTAAAATAGCTCTTGATTTAACATAAAAATCTTGATATGCTTTATCATCATTTTCATCAGATATTTTATAATTTCTTTCTAATAAATTAGTCCAATCATTTGTTTCTTGTTGTAATTGTTCTAAAGCAGTTACCGGTCCATCCGAATTAAAATTTGGTGCCCATTGTACAATATTTTTTATATTTTTATCCATTATTAAATTTAATTTTTCTCCATCATCAGATAGAACATAAAATTTATATGTTTCAATTTCATTTACTTGGATGATAAAAGGAGTTCCTACTGCACAAATACCAGAAGAAGCACACTCATCTATTTCGTTAATACCTAAAGACAAATCAATAGTAGCCAAATCTTTTAATAAATTTCCTTTTTCTACTTCAACTTTTTCATTTTTGATTTCTTCATATAATTTATCATACTCATCATTCTTTTGATATAGTTTATCATAATAATAATAAGGTCCCTCATTTTCTATATAACAATTATGAAGTAAAACTTTATCATCATTAGAATAATATATCTCATCACAAGAAATATCTAAATCAACATTTTCTTTTATCCAATCATTATCTATTTTTGTTGTTTCTAACACATAATTTTTTTCATTAATATTTGTTTTTATTTGTTCACTATAATAATTTAATAAACTAGAAAAATTACTTTTTTCTTCTTTAGCAAAATAATTATTATATACATAATATCCAACTATAATTAATAATAAAACAGTTAAAAATACACTTAATTTTTTCATTCTATCACCTATTAATATAATATCATATTTTTACTTATTTTGATAGTCACTTATAAATTTTTCTTTGTATTCTTTAAAACTATCATTTTTTATAGCTTCTCTTATTTCTTCCATTTCTTTAATTAAAAATCTTATATTATGAATAGATAGTAATCTACCACCCAACATTTCATCACATGTAATTAAATGTCTTATATAAGCTTTAGTATAATTTTTACAAGTATAACAATCACAATTATCTTCAATAGGTGTGAAATCTTCTTTATATTTTAAATTTTTTAAATTAATTCTACCATGTCTTGTAAAAGCATTACCATGACGAGCAAGTCTTGTAGGTAGCACACAATCAAACATATCAACTCCTCTTTCAACACCTTCTAATAAATCAATAGGTTCACCTACCCCCATTAAATATCTTGGTTTATCTAGAGGTAAATATTTGATAGCATAATCGATCATTTTATACATAGTAACTTTGTCTTCACCGACACTAGTTCCCCCAATTGAATAACCATCAAAATCAAGTTTAACTGTTTCTTTCGCACTGTATTCTCTTAAATCTTCGTATTCTCCACCTTGAACAATACCAAACAAAGATTGATTGTCATTACTATGAACATCTTTTCCTCTTTTAGCCCATCTAATTGTTCTTTCAGTACTTGCTTTAGCGTATTCATAACTAGCAGGATATGGAATACATTCATCAAAACTCATAGCTATGTCACTATCTAATTTATTTTGTATTTGAATAGATAATTCAGGAGTTAAAAATAATTTTTTACCATCAATATGACTTTTAAATATTACTCCCTCTTCACTTATATCTTTCTTTTTAGCTAAAGAAAAAACTTGAAATCCGCCACTATCAGTCAAAATAGGACCATTATAATTCATAAATTTGTGTAATCCTCCAGCTTTATCTACTACATCTTCACCCGGTCTTAACCATAAATGATATGTGTTAGATAAGATAACTGCACTATTCATAGCATATAATTCTTCTGGAGTTAAAGTTTTAACATTAGCTAAAGTACCAACAGGCATAAACATAGGAGTATCAAATGTACCATAATTAGTTTTTAATTTGCCTAATCTTGCTTTACCATCAGTTTTTATTAATTCATATTTTATTTTCATTTCAAATCACCAGTTATTAATTATATATTAAAAATATAAATTTGACAATATTTTTAAATTGTGTTATTATAACAAACGTATTTTTGAAGGGGGAAAATTTTATGACATCAAATAGAATAGATTTTAAAACTATTACAACTAGAGAGGATTTAAAAACAATTACAGAAGAAGAATTACAAATAATTAAAAAAGAAAGTACTTTTCATTCAAACTATTTAAGACATACTTATCGTGATAATTCAAACACACTTTTAGAAATCTTAACATCAAGGGCAAGAGAGATATCTAGAACAGCAAAATATAAAAATTTAAGTGATCCAGCTAAAGATTTATTAGCAACTAATATTGTTTATCATGATAATGTTGACTTCATTAAGTATTTAATTAAAAACGGAATTTCATATAATCAATTATATAGTTATTCTAGACTTATTTATAAAACAAAAAAGCTTGTTTTAATGGCTGATGAATTAGATGTTAGTAATGAAGTTCAATTAACTAATAAATCACTAAATAAATTATGTAATTTATTTTGCACATATTATGGTGTTAGAGATTTTAATATCACACTTATTAAAATAAATGAAATAGTTCAATTTCATAAAGAATTGTATAATAGATTAGAACATGAAGTGACACCACAACAAAGTAAAAAAATACGCTAAAACGTATTTTTTATTTTATCTAAATTCATTTTTCTACTACCTTTTAAATAAATAATACAATCATCTTTTATATTTCGTTTTAAATAATCAATTATTTCTTCTATATTATCAAAATGGATGCCTTTTATTTGTTTAGTATATTCACCTAACAACAATACTTTTTTATTCTTTATTTTTTTTAAATATTTATTTATTTTTTTATGATATTTTTTACTATATTTACCTAATTCTAACATATCACCTAATACAATATATTTTAATTCATTACCTCTTAATAAATTTAATCCCCCTACTAATGATTCAAAACTACTATTATAACTATCATCTATAATTGTATATTTATTTTTTATTATATTTAATCTACCTTCTATGCCACTATACTCTTTTATAGCCTCACTAATTGTTTTCAAATCAATATCAAACATTAATCCTATTTTAATTGCAATAAATAAATCTGGTAAAATATGCTTATATGATTTAAATATAAAGTGAGTATTATCTATATCAAATTCAATATTATCTTTGTATTTAATATTTTTAACATTTAGTAATTTACCATCAACTTTTATTATATTTTTATATTTTAATTTTTTTAAATATTTGTCATTTTTGTTAACTAATAAATATCCATTGTTCATGCCATCTAATATTTCTAGTTTAGCTTTTAAAATATTTTTTTTGCTACCTAAATTACCTATATGAGCACTTCCAATATTAGTTATAACCGCATAATTGGGATTGCACATTTTTGATAAATAAGATATTTCACCAAAATGATTCATACCTAATTCTGTTACAATAACATCATATGTTTCATCTAAATCCAACAATGTCATAGGTAAACCAATATTGTTGTTATGATTTTTTTGAGATTTTAATACTTTATATTTAGTACTTAATATTAATGATATTAATTCTTTTGTTGTTGTTTTACCAACACTTCCTGTAACAGCAATCAAAGGTATTTTATATTTATTTCTTATAAAATTAGCTATTTTGCCTAATGTTTCTATAGAATTATCTATTTTAATATTAGGTATATTATCTAATTCTTTTTCACTTATAATACATGAGGCTCCATTGTTAATAGCATCTTCTATATAATTATGACCAGAATTGATAGCTAAAAACAAATCTCCATCTTCTATTTCTTTTGAATTTATTTTTATTTTATTAAATAAGGCATCATTAGTTATGATGCCATTTAATATTTCATTTAGTTCACTTAAATACATCATTATCACCATTATATTTTATGTGTGATAATGTTAATTTATTAATTATTTACATAAAACTGCACGAGAGGAAACGTTGGAAGTAGAACAACCTGACGCACTGTTAAAAGTTTTTAAAGTCCTTTAGTAGTATCTCCTACTTTTTTACTAACACCACTATTTATAGCCCATTCTTTAGCATCATAATCATACCATTTTTGTGATACGTCAGTATATTTCCAATTACTTCCATCATGTTTTATCGGTATCATATTATTAAGTAATTTTGGACTATTAGCACCACTGTTATCAGTATATGTAGTTTCTTCTTTAATAATTTTGATTAATCTTCTTTTAGTAACGCAATTATTATGACTATCGCAAGCAGAATATTCAATTACTTTATCTATTGGTAGTCGATCGAAATCTCTAGTTTCAATATTAATTGTCTCTCCACTATTATCTGTTGCTGAAACTCCCGCCATTAAATTGAAACTAGCAATTTCATCTGGTAATAATTCTATAGCCTCAGGTACTACTAAATCAGGGGCAGTTGTATCCCTAATAACTATAGTTCTAGTTATATGAGAAGTATATCCATTATTTATTACACTATAAATTGCAGTATAAGTTTCAAATTTTTTAGTGTCAACATTAGAAACTTCAACACCATTTAGTTGATAACTAATTTGAATGTCATCAATTTTATTGCCATCTTTATCTTTAGCTATTGCTCCTTTTTCGTCATATGTACCATTTATTTCAACATATTCAATAAAATTACCATTTAATATAATGATTGGAGAATCACTATTCACTTCGTTATCAATATCAGTTCCACTTTCAGCATCTACAAAAAATTCATAATTATTATTTTTTAATGTAATTGTCACAACCATATCATTAGGAAGTAATTCACCTGTTATTGGGTTTCTAATATCCAAAGCTAAAAATCCTGCTTTTTTTAATTCTAGTAATGTTATAGTGACAGATTCTTCAGAATTTGTAGGCAACATTTCGGTATTAGAATATGCCCATTTTTCAGCGCCACTTTTTATTTCTTCTAATTGAGAATTATACAATTTTTCCTTGTTAGTTTTAATCGTTTCACTAATTATTGGGAATACTATCATCGATATAACAGCTAAAACAATCAAAACACCCAATAATTCAGCTAATGTAAAACCTTTTTTCATTATTACCACCTAGTATAATTATACATTTTAATTTTTTTTTAGTCAATCTCATTTTTCCTAATAATATATGTTTTATCTTTTGTATAAAACGCATAAAAAACATCTTTTAATTTTAACTTATTTTTTTCTAAAATGTTGTATACCCAATTTAAATCTTTTTTCATATTTTTTATAGTATCAACATCGATTGTTCCATCAATTATAATTGGCATCGGATAAACATTATTATCATTAAAAACTGATAATTTACCATTATTTTCTAATATAGCATAATTTACATCACTAATATTTTTTACACCTTGTTCTCTTAATTGTGATATTAAATCATCTAAACTATATCTAATTTTTTGCATTTGCTTAAAATCCACTTTCCCCTTGTTTATAATAACTTGTGGGCTACCGTCAATAAATTTGCGAAAAGCACTACTCTTTAAAGCTAAAAAACTTAAACTTATTTGTAATATTACTAAAATAGCTATCGGAATTAGTGATACAAAAATAGACCTATCTATTTCCTCAATACTCATAGCTGCCAGTTCAGCAATTAAAATTGAAACTATTAAATCTATTATTCCTAATTGGCCAACTTCTTTTTTTCCCATTATTCTATAACATATAGCAATATAAACATACAAAATTAAAGTCTTAAATATTATATTTATATACATTTTAATCACCCTATTACATTATGATTAAAGGAATAATAATTTATACATAGACATATTAATTATTAGGTGAGAATATGTTTTATTTAAAAAAATTAACTAAATCTTTAGGTATTAGTTTGGCTTTTTTATTACTTATTACATTATTAATAACAATATTTAACTATATTGGAATTATTGGCTTAAAAATAGTAACAAGTTTTTCTTATATTACTCCTTTTATATCAATCTTTATTGGTAGTATTTTATTAGGAAAAACTAGTAATAACAAGGGATGGCTAGAAGGAATAAAATATGGACTTATATGTATAGTTATATTTTTTATATTTAATTATTTAGCCTTTGATAGTGGAGTTAATATTTCAAATATATTTTTATATATTATAACTTTAATTGCAAGTGTTTTAGGTGGTATGGTTGGTATAAATTTAAAAAAAGATAACGATTAATTTGTTATCTTTTATTGTCCTATCACATTAAATACATTATTTTGTCTTTCATTTACTCTATCACTTATTTTAATAAAATTCATGAATATAAACACAAAAACGGCAATAGCAATTAAAAATATAAATAATATAATGGCTAAATATCCAATACCTATTCCTTTTATAATTTTTTTAGTTTTTTCATTATTTTTATCATCTATATATTTTTCATCATCTGGAATATACTTTTCATCTACGCCAACGTACTGATTATTTTTTTTCATAATTATTCCTCCACTATAACAGCTGTGCCACTAGCAACGATCATAAGCATGACACCTTTTTCATTAATATCGATTGTTTCAACATCAATTTTAACACCTATTAAAGCATTAGCTCCTACTTTTTTAGCACGTTCCATCATCTCTTTAATAGCATCGGCTCTAGAATTTACTAATTCTTCTTCATATTCTTTAGATCTACCACCAATAAAATTAGTTATATTAATAGCAAAATCTTTAGTGAAATTAATTCCATTTATTACTTCACCAAATACAATTCCACGATATTCTTTAATATTTTTCCCTTGTAATACTGAAGTTGTTGACATAGTCATATCTATCCTCCATATTTTATATACTAACATATTTAATTATAAAAGTCAAAAAAGATATTTATTTTTCTAAATACCTTTTTTGACAATCTTCAATTAATTTTAGAGCATCTTCAATACCATGATAATCAAAAACTTTTACCTCAATATTTTGTAATGTTTTATAATTTTGAAAAAAGTTTTTAATTTCTGCCAAAGTAAAATTAGATAAATCATTTAAACATTTTACTTCATTATATCTTGGATCAACGTTAACAACAGATATTAATTTATAATCTTCATGACCATTATCGATAACTGATAAATAGCCTATTACTCTTGCTGGAACAATACAACCAGGAAAAGTTGGTTCAGAAGAAATAACCAATATATCTAACGGGTCACCATCTTTAGCTAAAGTGTTTTCAATATACCCATATTCAGCTGGATAACTCATAGCAGAATATAATACCCTATCTAATTTAATACGATTAGATTTCTTATCAATTTCAAATTTATTTTTTGTTTTTAAAGGTATTTCAATTATAGCTTCTACGACATTATTCATTAACATTCTCCTTAAAATTTTTAATAAATTGATTGTAAGCTTTAGTTTCCAATTTCAAATCGTATTTTAATTTTTTATTAGTCAAATTATTTAAAAAAAGTTTGACAAATTCTGGATTTCTAACTAAAATAGGTCCCAATATATAAGTGCCATAGAAATTATTTTTCCTTATTATATCGATATCATTATATTCACTATTATAACTATTATTGTTAATAAATCCTAATATGTTGTTATGATATACTTCTTCCATTTTTCTACTACCTTTAGTAACTTCATAATCAAATATATTTAACGCTTTATTATCTTCTATTTTTTTGCCAAACATATCAATACTATTACCAGTTACTAATACAAATTTATTGTCGTCAATATATTTTTTTATATCATTTTTATATTTAGATAAATGCTTTAAAGCAATTAGTAAATTATCTTCAGTCCCAGATCCAATATAAACTAAATCATATTTATCGAATTCTAATTTATCATCTAAAGATAAATATAATACTTCGTGTTTTATTTTATTATATTTTAAAATATTACTAATTATTTTAATATTACCAGATTCTCCATATAAATTAAGAAAATCATAATATAGATAAGCTATTTTCATAATAAACCTCTTTCTTTTAATTGATCAATATATAAATAATTTAAGTCAAAATATAATAAACAATACAAATCACCTTTAGTATGCTTTAAACAGTAATCTAAAGAATTTTTGTAATCTAAACAATATAAAAACTTTTTAGGATCAACATTACCTGTTTTTAATCTAACAGCTAGATCATAAGCAAAAGGACCAATTAAAATAATTTTTTCAATACTTTTATCATTTAATAATTCAAAATTAATATCATATAACCAAGATAAATCCTTTAGGTCATATCTTCCACTAACTCTAGTAAAACCGATTGCTACTGTTTTAGTACCTTTTTCTCTACTTACATACTCTAATGATTGATTATAAGATAAAGGAGTCTCATTTTTACTTAATAATAATGTTCCTTTATTATTTTTTACTTTAAATTCATTTAACCTTTTAACTTTTAAAGATAAATTATTTAAAGATTTGACAATTTTATCTTTGTCAACATTATCTACTCTAGCTGTAGTGTAACAAACCAAAATATTGTAAGCACTATATAAAGCAGTATTATTTAATTTGATTGTTTCATTTTCTACCTTTAATACTTTAGTTAAAATTCCCTCAAAATCACAACTTGGTCTATTATAATCATTATTTGGACAATGATAATAACCTAAATTACCATAATTAAAATAATCAAATATCAACTTTTTATGACATTTTGGACAATAAGCCAAATCTAATGTATCAATTCTGTTTTTCTTAGTTGAATATTTATTTTCTTTTAGTCCATAATAAGTTATCTTATTTTTTTTATTTAATCCAAATTTTGTAACTAATGGATCGTCCGCATTTAAAATTAAATGAGTTTTTTCATCAATACTTTTATCAATTTCTTTAAATACTAATTCAAAATGACCGTTTCTTGCTAATTGATCCCTAGATAAATTATTGATAATAAAATATTTAGGAGTTATAAACTTAAATACTTTTTTAACATATCTTTCGTCAACTTCGATAACTAAAACATCAACTTTTGTTTTACCATTTATTTTGCTTGCTTCAATTATAGCCGTAGTTACGCCATCTATCAAATTAGATCCTTTTAAATTACTAACAACTTTATAACCACTATATTTATATATTTCATATAAAGTACCTGCTACACTCGTTTTACCAGTTGTACCAGTAACAAAAATAGTAGTCCTAGGCATTTCAAAATAATTCAAAATATTTTTATTTAACTTTAAAGCTATCTTACCAGGAAAAGATGTGCCTCTACCTAATTTATGCAATACAAAATAAGCTAATTTAGATATTATAATTATTAATCTATTCATTATTAACCACCTAGATATATTATACCATTTTTTACTATATTTACTTTATATATTTACATTTTTTTACATAAAAAAACTATTTTTAATAGTTTTTTAGAAAAATATTTAGAAATTTACAGTAGTCAAATGATTGCGCATAATATTAAAATACTTTTATTTATTATTTTGCATTATCAATTAAATATTTCTAATTTTTTTTCATACCTATAAAGAAAGGTCCGAATTGACGAGCATTATTAAAAGAACTTCTATTATATGTGTAGATTTTATAGCCTAAGCCGATACATTCTTCAACAGACCCGTCATCAAATATATGCGTTTTTTGACTTATACAAAATATTGGATCTTTATCATTTTTTACGTTAATAAAATCTGTTATCCAAATGATAATCAACCCAATAATAACTATCCAAAATACTACATCAAAAATTTTTTTTACAATATCTATTTTATTAGTTGTTTTTTCATTTTTTTCCAAACTATTCACCACCTTCAATATATTATCTAATATTTTACTAAAATTATAATATATTTTCAACATTTTTCAACATTTTTCAAATTATAGAATACATTTTTGTAAACTATAATTTATTATATGATTTTTAGTACTTTTATTTTTATCATAATGTAAGTAGACAAATTTATTACATAAAAAAGCTATATTATGCTATAATTATTATAAAGGAAGTGGATTTATGAATAAGGCAAAATTAATAATAATATACGGAGACAACAAAGTAGATGGTAAGAACAGGAATGGTGAAATAGAATGTTTAGGTGATATTAATTCTGATGATCTTCACATTTCATGTTTATTAGACTTTTTTCAAAAAAATTTTTTAGATGAAGACATTTTTAAAAAAATAAATTATACTACAATTCCTGAAACAGTTGGTTATATATTAACCGAAAAAAGTCATATCGTATTTTTTAACACAACTAAACTTGGAAAAGGAAAAAGTGGATTTTTCATGATGCCTACTAATATTTCAGAAAATCAAAAAAATTCCCTTAAACAATTAAGTAATTTTTTAGACGACTTTAATATTAGAATTTTATATGATTATTTTATTAATAGTGACGGTTTATTGGATTCCAAATCAATTTCAACTAATAATGATTGTCCAATTATTGAATTATTTAATATATATTTTCAAAAAAATGAAAATAATAAAAAAATGTAGAAATCTACATTAATTTAAACTAAATTCAAGTGTTTTAATATGAACACTTTTTTTATTG
The DNA here is from genome assembly GCA_944372195.1 of uncultured Bacilli bacterium. Taxonomy (GTDB): domain Bacteria; phylum Bacillota_I; class Bacilli_A; order RF39; family UBA660; genus Faecisoma. The sequence continues at coordinate 40,255 of CALVYK010000001.1, read as the reverse complement.
TCTAAAATTTTATCAATTATTATGTTTTCTAATTTATTTTTAATTATCTTATCTATTTTTCTAGCTCCAAATTCATTATAATTACTTAATTTTATAATATCATTTATTACATTTTCATCTATTTTTATTCTAATGTTTTTATATTTATTAATTAGATTATTAACTTTAACATCGATTATTTTCTTTATATTATCTTCGTTTAATCGATTAAATGATATAATGTTATCAATTCTATTAATAAAAGGAATACTAAAATATTCTTTTAATTTAGTTAAATCATCATTATTTTTATTAAATCCAACATTTATATCATCAAATCCAATATTAGATGTCATTATGATAATCACATTATTAAAATAAACATCTACTCCTTTTGAATCTTTTATTTTTCCATTATCTAATATTTGAAATAATAAATTAATAATACTTTGATTAGCTCGCTCTATTTCATCTAATATTAAGACAGAAAATGGTTTATTTCTTATTTCTTCTAAAATAGTTTTATTATCATTATAACCTATATATCCTGGAGGTGCTCCTACAAATTTACTAACACTATGAGATTCACTATATTCACTCATATCAAGTCTTATCACATTATCACCTACTAATGATTTACCAAATATTTTGGCCAACTCTGTCTTACCAACTCCAGATGGTCCAGCAAATAAAAGAGAATAACATTTATCATCTTTATAGCCTAATTTTATTTTTTTTGCTATATTGCTAACTTCTTTAATTGCTTTATCCTGACCTATTATAGCTTTTAAATCATTATTAATTTTATTTATATCAGTTTCACTTAATATTTCATAAACAGGTATTTTTGTTTTTGAATTTATTACATTAGCAACTTCATCGATTGTTACTTCGTTTTTGTTTTTATTACATAAATTTAATTCCAAATTATTTATTCTATCCATTAAAACAAATTCTTTTTCTTTATAAATTGTCGCTTTTTTAAAATCGTTGTTACTTACAGCCTCATTTTTATTTTTAATTAAATTTTGTAATTGTTTATTTAATTTATTGTATTCCTTTAATTCTTTACTTTCCTTCAAACTACTCTTTGCACACACTTCATCTAAAATATCAATAGATTTATCCGGCTGATTACGGTCAAAAATATACTTATCTGATAAAGTTATTATTTTATCAATTATTGAATCAGATATTATTACATGGTGATAATTTTCATAAATTGGTTTTAATTTTAATAGAATCTCTCTAACAACTTCTTTACTTGGTATTTCAACATTCACTTTTTGAAATCTTCTTTCTAAAGCTTTATCACTTTCTATAAATTTTTTATACTCTAAAGTAGTAGTAGCTCCAATACATCTTAATTTGTTTCTAGCTAACGCCGGTTTAAAAATATTAGATGCATCAATTGCACCTTCGGCACCACCTGCTCCTACTAATGTGTGAATTTCATCGATAAATAAAATTATATTTTCATCTTCTTCTACTTCTTTCAATATTTTTCTTACTCTTTCTTCAAATTCACCGCGATATTTAGTTCCAGCTACTAAAGTTGCCATATCTAAACTAATTATTTTTCTCATTTTTAAATTATTAGGAACATCACCATTTGCAATCATTTTACTCAATTCTTCGACAATAGCAGTTTTACCAACACCAGCTTCTCCTATTAATAAAGGATTATTTTTTGTTCTTCTAGATAATATTTCTATTATTCTTTTAATTTCATTATCTCTGCCAATAACTGGATCTAATTCTTCTGCTTTACTGGTCAAATCAGTACCTAATTCCTCTAGCAATAACTTTTTCTTTTTTGGTTTAAATATTTTATAACTAAATTCGTTATATAATTTATCTAAATCAATATTTAAATTGATCATAATTCTAATAGCTACTCCTTCGCCTTCTTCCAATATGCCAGAAAATAAAGCATCGATGGTTACCTCACTATTTTTTTCTTTACAATCTAACATGGCAATTTCCATAATTCTTTTTAACATAGGAGTATATAAAAACCATTCACTTTGTTTAGTTCCTATGCCTAAAGTTTCAATTATTTTATTTTTAAATTTATTATAATCTAAATTATATTGCTTTAATTTTTTAGAAACATTATTTTTGGATTTTAAAATGGCTAACAATAAATGTTCACTACCAACATATGGATGTCTTAATTCCATCATTTCTTCTTTTGCATCAATTAATATTTTTCTTGCTTCTTCAGTAAATTGTCCAAACATATTTTTCCTCCCAATATTATTCTATGTTAATATTGAGAATATTTAATAAATTTTATACAACAAAAAACAAGAATTAATTTACTCTTGTTTCTTAGTATAATAATGATAAAAGATAATCTATTAATTACTTTGATATTTATTCCTCTTGTTTTAATGTTAGTTTTATTTTATCAGTTATTTTTTCCTCAACTTTTATACTTTGTTCAGTAACAAATCCATATCCTTCTATTTCATAATCAATATTCAATAAGTTTAATATTGAAATTGCTTCTATTCTTGAATATCCTTTTAAATCAGGCATTTTAATATTATTATCATTGGTTAATAAAAATATCTTGTCATTTGTTACTAAAGTTGTATTTTTTGGATATTGATCTATTATTTTATTTCCATTACCTAAAATTACAATATCCAAGCCATCTAATTTTTTCAAAACGTCTTCTTTATCCAAATTAGTGTAATCAGTTATTTCATATGATTTAATATCATTATCATCTTTTTTATCACTTATTAGTCCTTTATATTTGGCTATCGATTCGATAATAGAATGAGCCATATTTTTAAGTCCTCTATTAGAACCATTTTTAGGTCTTTTATAAGATATGAACATAATTATTTCTGGATCATCTTTAGGAAACATTCCCGAAAATGAATATAAATTATCTAACCAGCCAGTTAAATATCCACCATTTACTGAATCATATATTTGGGCGGTTCCTGTTTTACCAATGACATCTAATCCATCAACGATGTAAGCGGTACCAATAGCTCCACCTTCCACATCATTAATGGCATTATACATTAATTCTTTTATTTTATCAACTGTTGCTTGACTGACAATTCGCTCACTTTTTGTAACTTGTCTTTCGTATGTAATTTTTCCATTATTAACTATCTTGCTTACAATGTTTGGTTTAACCATATAACCATCGTTAGCTATTATGCTCAAAGCTTGCAAATGTTGAATTGGCGTTGTTGTAATACCTTGACCATATGAAGCAGCTGCCACTTCAACTGGATAATTAAATACTAAACTTCCCGATAATTCTCTTGGTAATTCAATTCCAGTTTGACTTCCAAATCCATATTTTGTAAAGCAATCTTTTAGATCATCTTTAGTTAAAAAATTCTGCATAATATTAACAGTACCGACATTACTAGACATTTCAAAACCATAATCATATGTAATCTCGCCCCAACCAACTTTATTCCAATCGTATATTTTAGTTCCTTCAACATCGATAACACCAGATTGATAAGTTTGATCTCCTTTATATGTACCTTTTTCAATCGCACACATATAGGTAAATATTTTCATAACACTACCTGGTTCATAGGCAAAAGATGTTAAAGGATTTTCATAATTAGTTAAATTTAATTTATTGGGATCAAAGGAAGGACTAGCAGCCGAAGCTAAAATATCTCCAGTTTTAGCATCCATGACATTTACTGTCACCCAATCTGGACTATCAAATGCAATAGATTCATCTAAAGCAGCTTCAATTATTCTTTGAATATTAGCGTCGATAGTTAGATATATATCACTACCATCTTGAGCAGGAACATTTTCTTCAGGAGTATCAGGTATCTTATAACCATATCTATCTTGTTGATAACTAATATATCCATTAACTCCTTTTAAAATTTCATCATATTCTACTTCAATTCCCAATTCGCCCTGCATAACAGTTTCTGTTTTTGTTTCATCATCAACAACTATTTCCACTTCATTTTTTTTAGCATATCCAACTATATATGAAGCAAAATCGCCATTTGGATAAAATCTTTTATAACTTTCAATAAAATCTATTCCCGGCAAATTCAAATCTTCAATTTGTTTTTTTAATATTTCAGTAATACCTCTACCGCCTGGACCCAACTCAACTTGATATTTATCTTGATTTAATAAATCTAATAATGTATCAACATCCATATTTAATAATGGTGATAAAGCTTCAGCTGTCATTTGTTTATCTTTAACATGATATAAAGTAGTAGAAGAACCAGTTCTACTTTCGTCTAAATATGCTATAACTGTATAACTAGACACATCATTAGCCAAAATATCACCTTGCGAATCATAAACAGTTCCTCTTTTTGCATATAAAGTAGATGAATAAGTATTACGATTAGAAGCAAACTCTTGCATATTTATGCCATATACATTAGGTGATAAAGATAGATAAAGATACTGTAAAAATAAAATACAAATAAAAACAAGAAATGTACAAAAAACTATCATCGGAGATTTCCATTTTATACTTCTTGTTTTCATTTTATTCACCTCTTAATCACCTATAACAACTATATTATCATTATTATACGCTAAACCTAAATCTTTGACAACTTTTGAAACATTATCAAACGATGTCAATTCATTAACTTGCATTGTTAAACTTTCGACAGTTTTTTCTTCGGTCGATATTTCATATCTTATTTTTTCATTACTCATTTTATAATTACCGATACTGGCGCCAAAAAATATTTTAATGACTATTGCTAATGTAAAGCATAGTACTCCACTAAAATATAATATTTTTTCCCCCTTAGTCAAACCCTTTTTCTTTCTTGCCATATTTATCTTACCCTTTCAATTATTCTTAATTTAGCACTTCTTGCACGATTATTATTATTTAATTCTTCACTAGTTGGATCAATATTACCTACAATTTTAAATTTAGGTTGATATTCAATAGGTATAATAGGTAAATTTTTTAGATTTTTATCTACTTTACTTACCTCATCAAATATTCGTTTACACATTTTATCTTCTAAAGAATGAAAAGTAATAACTTCAATTCTACCACCAACTTTAATTAAATCTAATGCTTGTCTTAAACTTTTTTCAAATACATTTAATTCATCATTAACTTCAATTCTAATAGCTTGAAATACTTTTCTTGCTGGATGCTTTTCTTTTTTATAACTAAATGGTACATTATCTTTAATTATATTAGCTAATTCTAAAGTGGTTGTGATTGGTCTATTTTTAATTATACCTTTAGCTATCGATACAGCGTATTTTTCTTCACCATATCTTTTAAAAATATCGATTAATTTGTTTAAATCGTAGTTATTAACCACATAATAAGCATCTAATTCTTGATCTTGATTCATTCTCATGTCTAATCTTGCATCTTGATGAAAACTAAATCCTCTTTCTTTTTCATCTAATTGTGGACTAGATACTCCTAAATCATATAAAATGCAATCTACTTCATTAATATTTAATTTATTTAATTCATCTTTCAAATTAACAAAATTACTATTAATTATTTTATAGTTGTTATCTATTTCTTTTAATTTTAAATCAGCTTTACTAATTGCTTCTTTATCTTGATCAAATGCATATAAATATCCCTTTTTTATTCTTTTTAATATTTCACTGCTGTGTCCTGCATACCCTAAAGTACAGTCGACAACAATGCTATCTTCTTTTAAATTTAAATTATTAATACATTCTTCCAATAAAACACTTATATGCATAAATCACCTTAAATCTTTGGAGCAAATAACTTATCAGCTATATCAGATATAGAATCTTCATTATCTAATAAGAATTGTTCAAATCTTTCTTTACTCCATATTTCCAATCTCTCGTTAACACCGATTACAACACATTCTTTTTTTAAATCAGCATATTTTATAAGTGGCCCTGGGATATTTAATCTTCCTTGTTTATCAAATTCCCCAATAGTAGCGCCTGATAAGAAAAATCTTAAATAATTTCTAGCGTCTTTAGTGTTTGGTAATTCTTTATATTTATTAGCAATATTATTCCATTCTTCTTTAGGATAGATAAACAAACAGCCATCTAATCCTTTAGTTACAATAAATTGTTCACCTAATTCGTATCTTAATTTGGCTGGAATAGTTATTCTTCCTTTATCATCAATTGTATGATGATATTCCCCCATAAACATAATTATCACCCACTTTTTGACACCTATTGCCACTCTATACCAACATTTTACTATTTTTATTAAAATTTGTAAAGAGATATGTGTAAAATTTTTTATAAAATAAAAAGAGGAATTTTCCTCTTAATAAAGACATGCACCTAAGATAATAGCTAATAAAATATACAATACTATTATAATAACATAATTATTGTTATTTTTGCATGTACACGTATTTTTTTCACACATAAATATTACTCCTTTATACTAAATATAAGCTCCAAGTATAATTATTAAAAGAATAAAAAGTACTAAAACGATAGCAGCACCAGAAATTCCGTTATTACAACACATATAAATCATCCTCCTTTTTTGTCTTTTCACATTATTGTATGGAATTTTGAAACTTTTGTGATAGATATTAAAAAATTATTGTTTTTTTTATTTGAATTTGTTATAATTATTTTGCAAGTAATAAAAGAAAGGATTTAAAAATATGAAAAAAAGATATTTATTATTGTTATTATGTTTACCTCTTCTAGTTACAGGATGTAAATATGAGCCAAAACTAGTTGATGGTAAAGAAGTTGTTGTAGAATTAAATGGTAAACAATTTACTGCAGAAGAATTTTTTGAAGAATTAAAAAATACTAATGGCACAGGTGTGTTAGTTAATTTAGTCAACAATTATATTACAGAACAAGAATTAACTGATGAGATGCGAAAAGAAGCTGAAGAACAAGCAAAAGCTGAATACGAATCATACAAAGCATATTATGGAAATGATTGGAATAATTTTTTAGCGTATTATGGTTTTAGAAATGATAATGATTTACTAGATAATTTGGAAAGTAATTATAAACAATCATTAGTTTTAGAGAAATATTTAAAAACTGATGTCATTAAAGATGAAGAAATCCAAGAAGAATATGACAAGAACATCTATGGAGAAGCAACAATCAGACATATTTTAATCAAACCAGAAGTAAACGATGATATGTCAACAGCTGAAAAAGACGATGCTAAAGCTAAAGCATTAGAAGAAGCTGCAGAAATAATAAAACAATTACAAGCAAGTACAGATTTAGAAAATGACTTCATAAATTTAGCTAAAGAAAAATCAGATGATACTGGAACAGCTAGTGAAGGCGGTTTATTAGAAAACATTACTAATGAAAGTAATTTAGTTGCCGGTTTTTGGGAAGCTGTTGAAAAATTAAATGTTGGTGAAATGACAACCGAACCAGTAGAAACTGAATTCGGATATCACATTATTTATAAAGTAAGTCAAAAAGATAAACCAGCATTAGATGAAGTTAAAGATAAAGTCATTGATAATTTAGTAGACGAATTATTAACTGAAGATAACGCTAGCATGATCTATTGGGCAGGATTAAGAGAAAAATACAACATGGTTATTTATGATGAAGTAATTAAAGATTCATACGATTCTACAATGAAATTATATAAATAAGATATTGAAAAATATCTTTTTTATTGCAAATTAAAACCTCTTTATAATTAAAGAGGCTTTAATAACTATTGCTATATTTAGTTGTACGATCTGACCAGTAAACATTTTTATTAGGAAAATTGATATAATATTCAGGGCGTAAAAATCCGTCGCGTAAACTCCAAATACTACCATTACCACCATTTTCAATACTAAATGGTTCATCAGACAATTCTAAATGTAAATGGGCACCAGTTGAACATTTATCCCAATATTCTGTTCCACTATATCCCCCCATAATTGCAATTTGAGTATTTTTAGTAACAGCTTGGCCTTGTTTAACTAAAACTTCTCTTAAATGCCAATATCCGCTAGTATAAAATTTCCCATTAATATAATGTTGAATATATACTTTATTTCCACCACATGAAGATGTATCACTATTATCAACATATACTACAAGACCATTAGCAATTGGATATATTGGATAATTTTTATAATTAGCTCCACTATCGGACATATCTAATCCGTGATGAAATTCTTCATTTCCATTGATTGGACTTATTCGCCAACCAGAATATCCAGATATGTATCCTGTTGGAATAGGACGCCACATAGTTGTATCTGGAGGTAAAATATTAGCAGCACATGTCTCGATAGATTCATTATCACTACATCCTAATGAAGAATACAAATTTAATTGTTCTTCTTTTATTTTTAATTGTTCTTCAATTGAAATAGCATCACTATCTAACTCAGATAATCTATCACCTAATTTTGCAACTTCAACTTCTAAGTCATCACGTTCGTTATTTAAATCAATTTCTTCTTGCGCTAATTCTTCTGATTTCTTTTTACTTTCCTCAATATCAGCTTTGTATTCTTCAACTAACTCATTATTATATGATGTTAATTGTTCAGAAACTGCTAATCGATATATAAAATCTGTAAATGTTTTTGCACCAAAAGCATATTCTAAATAAGCATTTTCTCCATTAGCTAACTGGAAGAATAATAATATATCCTCAATTTCTTCTTCTTTTGCTGAAATATCATTGTTTAATTGTTCAATCGTATTTTTTAAGTCATATATATTTTTTTGGATATCAGTTATTCTTGTTCTTATTTCATTTATTCTTACTTTCGTTTTAGCAATCTCTTCTTCCGTTAACTGTTGTTGCAATTGATTATTTTTATAATCTTCTTTTAATTTTTCTAATTCCTGTTTTAACTCACCTAAAGTTTGTGCCTGTACTTTTGGAATATAAAAATTAGATATCAACAGGCAACAAACAAAAATTATTTGAAAAAATATTTTAAATATTTTCATTACCTACACCTTAACCTTCCATATAATTATATCATATTTTAAAAATATTTAAAATAATTTTCCCCACTTTACAAAAAAACTAAATTAGTTCTTTTCTAATTTAGCTATTATTTGTTTTGTAACTTCGATTGTTTTTTCCTTTACCGAATTAGCTGCTTTCTCTAAAACAGGAGTCCCTTTTTCGATTGCGTAATTTAATAATTCTTCTGCTTTTGCTTCAATATCCTTTGCTTTTTGTTTGGCAATTTTTAAAACTTTTTCTTTATCTAAATCTTCTAATTCAGCTTTAATTTCATCTATTTTTGTTTCGACAGTTTCTTTTACTTCATCAACATCAATATCTTTTACTTTAGCCATTAATTCATCTATTTTTATTTTTAATTCTTTTCTTGTTTCAGATCCTTTTTTAGGAGCAAACAGTACACCAAGTCCTGCACCAATTCCTGCGCCCAATAAAAATTTACCTAATCCACCTTTTTTTTTACTCATCATTATCACCTTTCTTTTTTCTATTTATTAACCAACTAATGCCATTTGATATACCAGTTGCTATTTTATCACTAAAAGTATTTATGACATCAGTTGTATTATCTATTATATCAAACAAACCATTTAATTTACTAACTTTATAATCAACATCATCGACAATTTTATTTACTTTTTTTAATGTTTTAATTAAATTTGCCATTGCAATAGTTGTTGTTATTATTAGTATAATCAAAGAAATAAATAATATTACTATAAATAGCTCTTTTAAATCGACAACCATTTTTATTCTCCTTTCTCGTACATACTATCAATTAAATCAAATAACTCACTTTCAGTAACTGGTTTTTTATCCATTGACTCGGACACAATATTTGAATGTTCTTCCTCTTCGATAATGTTAATAGGTTCTTCTTTATCAAGGACATCAATTGGTTCTTCCTTATCAATTAATTCATCAAATAAATCATCATTACTATCATTTTTAGGTATAGATAAATTATTTAAGGTATTTTCCAATTCATCTTCTAAAGTACCATAAGCTTTTTTTCTAACTTCATCGATTGTAATCGTTGTATTAGTATAATGCGTTTTTTTAGTTGGAGTTATGTCTTCTTTATTATAATTTTTATCTAAAACACCATAAACAGGAGAAATAATTGGTGTAGGTTTAAAATGTTTTTTTTCTTCTTTTACTTTATTTTGTTCTTTTAAATAACTTGATTTTACCTCCTTTTTAGGTTGCTCAAGTTCTTTAAAATACGCATCATCAAAAAATATTGGCGCTGGTTTTTTTTCTTCTTTAATTTCTTTCTTTGGTTCTTGTTCTATTTTTTCTTCTGTTTTTTCTTTAACAGGAGCTGGAATTTCAACTTGAATAACTTCACTTTTTATAGGTTCCTCTTCTTCTGTAAATAAATTTTTAACTTTATCAAACAATCCCATTTTATTCCACCTCTTCTAATTTCAAAAAATCATCTGTTTGTTTTTTAGAAGTAAATATATCATATTTTTCTTCACTTACTAAAAAATTATCGTCTAACATCGCTTTAATAACATTATCATTAAATTTAATAGTTGATAATATATATGTAGCATTTAAAACAATATCATTTATTTGATCATATTCAGCAATTACTTCTATTTTAGAATAATTGTACATAAATTCTATAAAATAATAATTATCATTTTGCTTATTTATTTCTAAGTAACCTGTTTTTCCATTTATAGAAATGTTTTTTGAATAATAGGCATTTTCATTAACCTCATACTCTTGTACTTTAGAATAGTAATAACTTATTATATCAATATATAAATAATAATATATTCCATTAGAATATAAAACATCATTATAATCATTTGTATCAATATACGTAACTCCCCTTGGAATATAGTACTTATAACCTTTTCCAATATGATTATATAATTGATTATTTTTTGATAAAACAACATTAATAATATTATCAACGCTAGATGTATCTATTCTAACAACAGAACATCCAGTTAACAAAAGTAGCAAACACAGAAGTAATATTTTTTTCATATGACTCACCTACTCATATATATTATAACAAATTTTACAACATTTTAGCAATTATTTTTTGTCAATTTTATGTATAACTTTTAATTTGTATATAGGTAATCCCATAGACACAAATTTTCTTTCATATTCTGTTTGAATATTATCTAAATCTAAATCATCATATAAATTTAATTTTATTTCTTCTAAAACATAATCTTTTTGGCTTAAACTTACCAATGAATATTCAAATAATTTTTTATTATCAGTCTTCATTTCTATTAAGTAATCGTCTTTAAATATTTTACTATATTTATCTAAAAAAATAGGACTTGTTAATCTTCGATTCGCATGTCTTTTTTTAGGCCATGGATCAGAGAAATTTAAATATATTTTAGAAATTTCTTTATCAAATACTTCATCTATGTAATTAGCATCGATACATATTATTTTTAAATTTGGTAAATTGATATTTTCTAACTTTTTTAAAGCACTTACTAAAACTGTTGGATATTTTTCAATACCAATAAAATTAATATTAGGATTCAGTTTAGCTTTTTCAATAATAAAATTCCCCTTACCCATACCAATTTCAATTTCTATTTTGTTATTATTATTAAATAAGTTATTAAATTTACCTTTATGTTCAATAGGATCACTGACCAAATATGAGCTTTTTTCTATTATATCTTGTGCTCCTTTAATATTTCTTAATCGCATAATACCACCAAATATAATTATACACCATTTTTTTAATAAAGCATATAATTAATTAGAACAAAGGAGGAAAATTATGAAAAAAGATAGAGACTGTGGTATGCAATATTCAATGTATAGTCAAATGCCAATGATGCCAATTCCTAATCAAATGCCATATCAACAAATACCATATCAACAAATCCCTAACCAAAATATGAATCAAGATTGGATGAGTCAAATTACTAACTTAGAAAAAAGAGTAACTGCTTTAGAAAATTTAGTTAATGCAAATAATCATTATAATAATTCTAATTATCAAATGATGTAAATTTATTTATCAATATTATAATAGATAGAAATTAAATTTCTGTCTTTTTTGATGTACAGTAACATTAATTTAAATCGATAATTTTATACAAAACTTTTTATTAATTATAACAAAAAAAGTTTAATTTCTTAAACTCTCAATTTGTTCTTTAGCTAATTTAGTTACTTTACTTATTATTTCTAAATCCATATTTAATTCTAGCATTTCTTTTGCTACATCAATTTTAGTTTGTTCGATTCCTTCTTGTTTGCCTCGAATAATTCCTTCGGATAATCCTTGATTAAGTCCTTTTTCATACATTACTTCTTCATATTGCTTTTGTTCTTCTTCACGGCTTATCCAATCTACTATAAACTCATCATTGTTAGCTTTTATTACTTCTTCTTTAAAATTATTCACTATATCACTCTTTTCTGATAATTCTTCTAAACCTTGTTTACCCAAATCTAACATGATTAATGCTTCTTCGCCTTTGGTAAACTTCTTATCATTATTATAATAGTTTTTTATGTATTTGTCTATACCTACATTATATATTTTGATATAATCGGTTAACTCTATTTTATTTATTTTATCATATAATGTATAGATACTTTTTTCATATTTACTATTATAAAAATTTAAATTTACTTGAATTATCGAATGACCTACTTTGTATTTATTCCCTCTTTCCGTATTTTCACTTGCCAACTTAAAAATGTAATGAAGATTTCTTATTTTTATTTCTTCACTATAATTAGTATTTAATTCAACATTGATTATTTCATCTTTTGTTTTTACTAACAGATCTAATCTTTGACCACGTGTTTTATAATGCTTTTTGAATTAAATTTGGATTTAGTATTTGTAAATATTCTATTGTTTTATCTAATATTGGCTCTAAAATAGCTATTAAAAATTCTTTTTTAACTGCAGCATACATAAAAATAGGTTCATGTCTTGCGGTATAAAATTTTTTTATTTAAATCACCTCCTATTAGTTTTATTAGCCAAAAGTGTGGTGATTTCCTGCAAGATTTTAAAAAAAATTGCATTTTTTTTAGCAATTTTTTGTTTGTTAATATTTAAAAAGGTGGAAAATATATTACATTATTTCTAAATTTTTAAATTAATTTTTATATTTTTATATATTCTTCATGTTTTTGTTTTTTACTTATATAAGCACTTTTAATAATATCATCAAATTGATATATAACATCTTGATAAAATTTGCTTATATTACTATCAAAGCATCCTAAACTGATTGATTTTATTATATCTTCTTCATTTGAATAATTTATATTATTTTTTAATGATATTAAATCTGTATATTTTTTTAATCCATCTGGTGTTCGTTTATAAAGTAATATTAAAAAGATTAAAAAGATTATTGCAATAAAAAGTGTTATGTATGAAGAAAAATAAGTGTCTTTGCCTATTAGAAATATGCTCAAAATTACACCAACAAGCGAATAAAATATTCCAATTATTTTGATTAATAATAAATTTTCATAATAGTGTTTTTTACTAACTTCATTTATTGCTGTATTTAAAAGGTTTGAATAATTATTAATAAAATTATCATAGTTATTAATAGCTCTTTTTTTAACTTTCGTAAACGTTGTCTCTTCATTATCTTCAAATATAAGTTTAATTAGTTTTTGTTCTATAATTGACAAGTCTTTTGAATTTTGTTTTAGTTTATATGTATTATTAGTTTTAGTTATCGTTATTTTTTTATTAGCATTTAAAGATAATAGTAAAGCAGCAAAATCGTTATTAGTTATTTTTCTTCGCATGATATATCCAATATCAATTAACTCTAATTTATTGCTTACATTTTTACTATTTTTTTTATATATTTGATAAATAATTATTATAATACCAATTGACCAAATTAATAAAAAACTACTTAATATAACTTTTGTAATTGTTTCCTTTCTTTCTATTTTTGGTTTAATATTCATAAGTCTTATTAATAAATTAATTTTTAATTCGTCATTTTCTTTTAATTTGTTAACTGCTAATGCTGCATTATCATAATCTATTCTATTATATGTTTGTTCAACTTTAGCTACAAGTTCATATGCTTCTTCCTGTATTTTTATGTATTCATCATCTAAAGGAGCATGAATTTCTTCTTCGTATTTTTTTTCTAAATCCTCAATCTTTTCTAAAACATTTTCAGTTGTCGCTTTATTTGTTTTAATTATATTATTATCAAATAAAACCCTTATATCAAGACTATCATTTACGTTTAAATCTTTAACATTTATTTGTAATGTTTCTATATCGATTATTTTTATATCTCCACTATTATGAACATAACCTTTTAATAATTCTAAATTATTAGGAATATGAATAGTTATTTCTAAAGATTTTATTTCTTCTTCTATTTGATTAAATAAAAATAAAGCAAATTCCGATACATCATTATGGTTAATAACAACATTTTTAAGGGTATAACTTAAATAGAAATCTTTATTCATTTTAGATGGATTATATATTTTAAATACTTCACTATTTTCTAATTTGGTAATCGTATAAACTCCATGCTCACCTTTAGTAGCTACATCAACTTTTTTAAATAAATCTCCATTTTCTTGTAATTCTTCTAAAGTTAATTTATCATCGTAGTTAATTGCTCTTACTTCATTTAATTGAACAGATGAAATATTATATAAATTACCATCGACACTCGCTAATTTTTCTCCTTTATAACCAACATAATTATTTTTATAATTAATTACTCTTTCAAATCCATTATATTCACCAGCCATTTTAAAAACTTCGATTACTTCGATATCACCATTTTCTAAAATGGTCATATCTATTTTGTAATCGGTTATTTGATAATCAGCTTTTACTATCGAAACAGAAAAGAAAAATAAAAATAAAATAAATAATTTTTTCATTTTTACCTCCTAAAAAAAACTTACATAAGTAAGCTTTTTAAAATTGTACTTTTGGTACTTCTTTATCAGCTTCACTAGCTTCAAAGAATGCTTCTTGCTTAAATCCAAACATTGAAGCAACAATATTAGATGGAAACATTTCTATTTTATTTTTATAAATTAGTACCGCATCATTATAAAACTGTCTAGCATATTGAATCTTATCTTCTGTATCTTTTAAATTAGCTTGTAAATCTAAAAAATTTGTATTAGCTTTTAAATCAGGATAAGCTTCTGCAACTGCCATAAGTCTTCCTAATGCTCTAGATAATTCTCCATCAGCCTTGATTTCTTCTTCAGTTGTTTTAGCATCAACTACTTTATTTCTAGCAGCAATGACATTTTCTAATGTTTCACTTTCGTGTTTAGCATAACCTTTTACTGTTTCAACCAAATTAGGAATTAAATCAGTTCTTCTTTTTAATAACACATCAATTTGAGACCATTGATCTTTTACTTTATTTCTTAATGAAACTAAACTATTGTAAGTAGTTCCAACAAATAATAAAATCAATAAAATTATTACGCCAACAACTATTAAAGCAATCATCCAACTTTCCATATTCTTAACCTCCAATAACATTATATAATAATTTAAATAAAAAATAAATACATATTTTATTTTTTTTTAGGCAAAATAAATTTGAAAGGAATGATTATATGAATATCGATATAAGAAAACATATTATTTCTAATTTTAAAGGATCTGAAACAAATGAAATAAAGGAATCAATAGAAGCTTCAATTAAAGAAAAAGATGAAATAACTTTACCAGGTTTAGGAGTTTTTTTTGAATTATTATGGACTAATAGCGATGAAAATAATAAAGAGTACATGTTAAACACATTAAAAAATTCATTAAAATAATAAAAAAAGGTTGACAAAATCAATCTTTTGAATTAGTATATATAGTACCAATTCGGAAATACTTCGAATTGGCGCTAGTATCACACTAGCCAACCCCTTTTTATTCTTTTATGCGAACTATTCCTACAAGGAGTAGTTCATTTTTTATTATAATTATATATATTTTTCTAGTCAATATTTTATTGCTTTACTAGTGTAAATAAATGTCAATGAATTTTTATTTTATTATTAGCTATTTCTTCTAATGCTCTTCCAATTGGTTTCTTAGAAACATATTCATTTTCTTTTAGTTGAAAATGTTCTGTTTTTTCTATTTCATGGGCTCTTTTAGCAACTACATTTACTAATAAATATTTAGATCCTACTTGATTTAATAATTTATCAATTGATGGATATATCATTTAATCACCTTCCCCATATTTATAATAAACTATTATTTTATTTTTGGCAACTAATATCTTCTAATTTGACATTATTTGACAAGTCATTATATATTTTATCTATTTGTTCCTTATTATATACTCTTTTATTTAATCTTTTATCAACTGTATTATATAATAACTTTCTAGTTGTTAGCCAAACACCAGTAACATTAAATACTAAATTAGTATTTAATATTAAATAATTAAAAGCATTTTCTTTTAATGTAAAAGGATTTTTTATTCTTTTACTTTTTATATACCAATATTCATCTTTTATATCTCCTTTTACTTTACCTTCTATATTTAATTTGGCAAATTCAAAAATTCCAGCTTCATTTATAACGATTAAGTTATTATTTATTACTAATGTTTTTTGATATGTATCTAATTTATTTAATTCAGCTATTATCATATCATTATTAGAAAATCTTTCTACTTTTTTTAAAGGAAGCGATCTATCGCCATATCTAATATAATCAAGTATTATTTTAACAACCGTTCCAGTATTTAGAATAATTAAGAAAAAATATAATAATAAAATTCCCATATTAGTTAAAACAGGACTTAAAACGAAAGCTAAAATCAAAGGAAATAAAGTCACATAAATTATTAAAATAACAATCATAAAAACTCGTTTCATATTACCACCTACTATTCTAATTTTATCATAAATAGTAAAATGAGTAAATAATTATAATCCATTATTATAATCCATTATAATCCATTATCATTAAAACTATAATAACTATCTTTACCAATTATTATATGATCTAATACATTTATCCCCAATAATGTACCTACTTCTTTTAATTGTTTAGTAATAATAATATCATTATTAGATGGATTAACATTACCTGATGGATGATTATGGATACATATAATACTTGTTGCACTTAACAAATATGCTTCTTTAAATACTTCTCTAGGATGAACCAAACTTTGATTAATTGTGCCGATAAATAACAACTTATCTTTAATAATATGATTTTTAGTATCTAAATAAACACAATAAAAATATTCTTGTAATTTATCTTTTAATTTTTCTTTATAATAATTAAATATACTTTCAGATGAGTATATTTTTATTTGATTAATATTATTTATTTTATTATTAATTCTTTTACCTAGTTCAATACTAGCTAAAATTTCACATGCTTTTGCTTTACCGATTCCTTTAATTTTAATTAAATTTTGATAATTAATATCTTTTAAATTATTAATATTATCAATTTGTTTTAAAATATTATTCGCAAGTTCTTTAACGGATAAATCTTTTGTTCCACATTTCAATAATATTGATAATAATTCTTCATTACTTAAATATTCAACTCCATTACTAATTAACCTTTCACGAGGTCGTTCATTTATTGGAATATCTTTAATTAATATACTTATCCCTCCTCTTTATATTTGCTTAATGTTTGTTTAATTATTTCTTTTATTGTTTCTTCTTCATTTGTTTCTTTTAAAACCATATCATATTGTCTTAAAGAATTTAATAATTCCGTATCGGAAATTGTTGTTGTTTTAATAATTGTATTAATATCTTTATTTTTATAATATTCTTGTATCTTATTTACATTATCACTTTCTAGTGAAACACCTATATAAACATAATACATATTATCGATAACACTATATATATAATCAGATAAGTTTGTTGTATTCTCTTGCATACTTTCCATACTAGAATAAACACCTTGTTGTACTAAATATGCTGTTTCCTTTACATTAAATACCGGTATTATATTAACACTTTCATATTCTTTTAACATGTAAAAAGATAATAAAAAACCGACTAATAAAGATACAATTATAGTTAATAAATATTTTTTCATATTCTCACCATTTTAATTATACCCTATTAATCAGTTATATTTTGTCGAATTAAATTAATTCATCAATTTTTGAAACGATATCATTTACATGAACATCAAATACTTGATTAGTTTCTCTTATTTTTAGTTCTACTAAATTATCTTTAGTCTTTTTTCCAACTGTAATTCGATATGGAATACCAATTAAATCCATATCATTAAATTTTACCCCTGCTCGTTCATCACGATCATCTAATATTGTTTCAATATTGTTTTTAGTTAAATTATTATATATTGCATTAGCAATTGATTTTTGAATATCATCTTTTTTATCAATTAAAACAATAGCTACTTTGTATGGTGCGATTGCTATTGGCCAAATGATACCTTTTTCATCATTTCTTTGTTCAACTATTGAAGACATTATTCTACCTAAACCAATTCCATAACATCCCATAACAACTGGTTTTAATTCATTATTTTCATCTAAATAATTTAGATTTAATGCTTTAGAATATTTAGTGCCTAATTTAAATGTATTACCTACTTCGATACCATGTTTAAAATATAGTTTCTTGCCACATTTTGGACATGTATCAAATTCTTTTACATTTTTAATATCTCCTACATAATCATAAATAAAATCAGATGTATTAACATTTTTATAGTGATAATCCGTTTTATTAGCACCTACTATATAATTATATTTATATAAAATATCATTATCTATTACTATTTTAATATCTAAACCGATTGGACCTGCGAATCCCACTTTAGCATTTGTAACTTTTTCTACTTCTTCTAATGAAGCTAATTCAATTGATTTACCATTTAATAATTTTCTTAATTTTGTTTCATTAATTTCTCTATCGCCACTTACTAAACAAGCATATAAAGTATCATCAACTTTATAAATTAATGTTTTAACAAATTTATCTTTATCTTCTTTTAAATAATCAGATATTTCTTCAATTGTCTTAGCATTAGGTGTATGAACTAATTCCTTTTCTTTATACTTTTCAGCTTTTTCTTTATTTATTACACACTCACTTACTTCGATATTAGATGAATATCCACAATCACATAAAACTAATATATCTTCACCAATATCAGTTACTGCTTGAAATTCTTCACTTAATAATCCACCCATAACACCTGTATCAGCTGTTACAATACGATAATCAATACCAATTCGATCAAATATATTTTTATAAGCGTTAAACATTTTCATATATGATTTATTTAAACTATCTAATGAAATATCAAAACTATAAGCATCCTTCATAAAGAATTCTCTTACTCTTATTAATCCATATCTAGGTCTTGGTTCATCACGATATTTGTTTCCTATTTGATATAAATTAAAAGGCATATCTTTATATGATTTTATCTTCATTCTAGCAGCTTCTACAAAAAATTCTTCATGAGTAGGGCCTAGTACTAAACTTCTATTATATCTATCTTTTAAACTAAACATATCATGACCAAAATTATCTCTTCTACCACTATTTATATATACATCCTCTGGTAATAAATTAGGCATTAATAACTCATTAGCACCTGCTTTATTCATTTCTTCTCTAATGATATTTTCAATATTTTTTAATACTTTTAAACCAAGTGGCATATACATATAAATTCCATTACCTATTTTTTTAACCATTCCACTTTTAACAAGTAGATTGCCACTTACAGTTTCTTCATCTTTAACATCTTCTCTAAATGTATAGAAAAAGTTTTCACTTAATCGCATAATTTCACCTCAACAATTTAATTATATCATAATTTATTAGAAATATTAGTTTTTAATTGCAAAAATATTAAATATATGATATTATTAGTATGTAAGGAAAAAACTTGCATATAATAAAAAGGAACATTCAGTTTTGTAACATTGAATGTCTACCTTATAAATTTTTGGTTGCACTCATTTGCTAAATGAGTGTCATTTTTTTATAACTATTATCATTATGATAAGAAGTGATAAAATGATAATAATGTGTTTTAGAATTTTAATTATAAAAATTCTTTTTGACATTTTATCAAGCCTCCTCCCTTTAAAGATTTGGCAGACACTCAACAACTAAATATTCCTGATAATAAGTATACTATAAATTAACTTGCTATTCAATAGTTCATTCATAATTTATAAAATATATTTTTTCATTTATAAAAAAAGGAAGATGTCAAATATATATCTTCTTTTTTATTTTAAGCTTTCAAATCCACTTCTTTTAAACATTTTTTCTAATTCATATTTAGTAAATGTAATAATAGTTGGTCTTCCATGAGGACAATTAAATGGATTATGACATTTTCTTAAATCATTAATTAATTCTTCCATTTCATTAATACTCAAATTAGTATTAGCTTTAATACTTGCTTTACAAGCTAAAGTAGCAGATAAATGATCATTAAATTTGGCTAAATCAAAATCTTTTTCTTTATGAATAACTGCTTCAATTATTTTTCTTATTTGCAAATCTTCAAAACCTTTGGTTAACCAAACAGGATGAGATTTAATAACAACAGAATTAATACCAAATTCTTCAATATCAAATCCCATATTATTTAAAAATTCAAAATTTTCTTTTAAAATAATATATTCGTTATTAGATAATTCGATTGTCATTGGTAATAATAGTGGTATTTTATCTTTAGTTGGATTAGACAATTTATCTAAAAACAATTCATAATTTACTCTTTCTTTAGCAGCATGTTGATCAATTAAATACATACCTGTTTCATTTTGACAAACTATATAAGTCCCATGAACTAAGCCAACTGGATATAACAATGGTAATCTTTCTTCATATTTTGACTCTTCTTCTTTAATTACTTCAGTATCAAAATTTAAAGTTATTTCTTCATATTTTGTTTTTTCAATTTTAGGCAATACTTCTTTTATTGGTATTAATGCTTCTTTTTCTTCTTTATGTTCTATTACTTTTTCTTCAATAATTGATTCATTAAAATCATTAATCGGCTGTTCTATTACAGGAATTAACGTTTGCTTATTTAATTTATTAATAATTGTTTTTTTTACTAAATCTAATAATTCTTCTAATTTACTAAACTTAATATCCATCTTAGTAGGATGAATATTAACATCTATTAAACTAGGATCTAATTCAATATTTATAACAACGATAGGATATCTATTATCTGGTTTATAAGAATGATAACTATCATTAATTATTTTATTTAATTCTTGATTTCTAACTACTCTACCATTTACTAAAGTAATAATATGATTTCTTCCTGATCTATTTACTTCAGGTAGACTAATAAAACCATTTATAATATAGTCATCATCTTCATTGTTTATTTCTAACATTTTACGAGCTACATCCATGCCATATATACTACTTATAGTTTTAAGTAAATTGTTAGAACCATCTGTTTTTAAAATAGTATTACCATTATTAATTAAAGTAAATCTAATTTCTGGATGAGATAAAGCAATTTTATTAACATAATCAGTTATACTAGCAAGTTCAGTATATAAACTTTTCAAATGTTTTAATCTAGCAGGTGTATTGTAAAACAATTCAGTTATTTCAAAAACAGTACCTTTTCTAGCTTCGGTATTTTCAATTTTAATTATTTTACCGCCTTTAATATTAACTAGTGTTCCTATTTCTCCTTGACTAGTTTTAAGCAATACATTGCTAACTGAAGCAATACTAGCTAAAGCTTCACCTCTAAAACCTAAAGTATTAATATTGTATAAATCAGATTCATTTTTTATTTTACTTGTAGCATGTCTATTGAAAGAAAGAATTGCATCTTCTTTATCCATTCCTATTCCATTATCAGTTACTTTAATTAAACTAGTACCTGCTTCTTTTAATTCAATTTTTATTTCACTACTATTAGCATCAATACTATTTTCAACCAATTCTTTTACAACTGAAGCACATCTTTCAACAACTTCTCCAGCTGCTATTTTATTAGCTAAAATCTCATCCATTATTTTTATTTTACTCATACTTCTCACCTATATAATTATATCAAAAAAATAAGTATTTCTACAATGATAGTTATTTGTTTATTCAAATTTTAAGTTTAAACATAATATATAAACGAAAGGAGAATTAAATATGGATAACAATTTAACTGAATATAATTCTAATTGTGATAATGATTGTCTTTGTCAAGTAATAAAATGTTTAATTGATATTTGTGAAACTGGGCCTACTGGACCAACTGGACCTACCGGACCTACTGGACCTACTGGACCATGTGGTTGTACAGGATGTACTGGACCTCAAGGTGCTACTGGACCTCAGGGAAGAACTGGAGACACTGGTGCTGATGGAATTCAAGGGCCAACTGGACCTACTGGACCTCAAGGTGCTACTGGTGCTACTGGGCCAACCGGACCTCAAGGTGCTACTGGTGCTACTGGGCCAACCGGACTTCAAGGTGTAACTGGTGCTACTGGAGCCACTGGACCTACCGGACATCAAGGTGCTACTGGTCCAACTGGACCTACCGGACCTCAAGGTGCTACTGGAGCCACTGGACTTACCGGACCTCAAGGTGCTACTGGAGCCACTGGACCTACTGGACCTCAAGGTGCTACTGGAGCAACTGGACCAACCGGACCAGCTGGGCCTACTGGGCCAACCGGATCATCATTCCAAAGTTATGCTATGGTACATGATTTATCAAATTCAACAGTTCCAAAACAAAATCCAATTTTATTTCAAAATACTAACCTCTCAAATAAAATATCATATAGTCCAATAACTGGTGATTTTTCAATACCAGAAAAAGGAATTTATATAATTCATTGGTGGGTTAATGTTAGAAATAAAGGAAAAGACTGCGAAGATAAAGCATTAAGTATAGAATTTAGAAAATTCTGGCCAAATGTTGAATTAATTGCTCATTCATCAACTCATAACAAAGTATCATGTTGTCAAACTGGAACAATTAATGGAAATGCTATTTTTGAAGCTACAGCTGGAGGTAGTTATAGATTAGTAAATGCTTCAGATGTTGATTTCGAATTAGTGCCAAACGATTTGTATTCAGGATGTGTTTCAATAACTAGAATAAATTAAAAAAATATGGGAAATCCCATATTTTTTAATTTATTTCTAAAGAATTATTATCTAAATCCTTATCAATCAACATTTCGTGCATGTATTCCTCTTCTGTATTTAAAAATACTTCTTCTATTCTATCTACACGACACTTTTCAGACTTAATAATTGATAATATTTTGTCAGCAGCAATTTCTATTTCATCATTAACAACAACATAATTATATTTAGTAACTTCATTCATTTCTTGATATGCAATTTTAAATCTTTCTAATATTTTTTCTTTGGTATCAGTACCTCTACTTACCAATCTTTTTTTTAATTCTTTTAAAGATGGTGGCATAATAAACACAAACAATGCTTCTGGTATTAATTTTTTAACTTGCATTGCACCTTGTATTTCTATTTCTAAAATTACATCCTCCCCATTATTTAAATGTTCTTGTATATATTTTTTAGGCGTTCCATAATAATTATCTGCATAACTAGCATACTCTAAAAAATAATTTTCTTTAATTTTATTTTCAAACTCTTCTTTTGTGTAAAAATAATATGTTTTGCCTTCTATATCATTAGTTCTCATTGGTCTACTTGTTGCTGATACTGAAAGCCATAAATTATTATTTTTTTCTAACATTTTATTAATTATTGTACCCTTTCCAGCTCCAGAAGGTGCTGAAATAACTATTAATAGCCCTTGTTTTTTAGTTTTAATCATAAATTTCTCCTCTTATATTTTAAAACTTTTTCTTGTTCTAACTCATAATGTCTATGAGCTTCTTTTATTTTTTTACTTTTCCAAGTGTCATCAAATGGTCTAATATAGAATAATGTATTATCAAAATAATTAACCAAACTACAATAACTATTTAAAATAATAGAGCTATCTAATAATTTTGTATATCCTAATTGCCCTTCACTTAAAAAAGTATCGTGGCTTTCAACATATTTAACCATTTGCTTTTTATCTGAACAATCATAATTACCTAACACATACATATAATTTGCATATTCATCTAAAATATTTCTATTCTCTTCAAATATAACTTCGCCATACAAAAATAATCCATATTTATCCAACCTATAAATTATATTAGGCCAAAATCTATATCCTTCACTAGGTAATCCTATTGACTTAGCAGCATCAAACCTAAATCCTGTTACTCCACATGCAACTAATTCATTTAAAAATTTAACTATCATATCTTCAACATCTTTATTATATAAATTTAATCCAGGTAAATCTATACAATTATGAATAACGTCTTGTCTATTTTTCCAATCTTTAACTTTAGTTTTATTTTTCCAATATTCTGGTTTCAGCAAACAAGGATCTACTTTAGAATGAGGTTTAAAATTATCTCTTTCATCAGCACCCATATGGTTTATAACAACATCAGCAAATATTCTAATATCATACTTTGAAGCTTCTACACATAATAATTTTAAATCTTCTTTTGTTCCAAAATAATTACCTATCTTAAAACTTATTGGCTGATAAGACATCCACCATTCTTGCACTCCATCTTCTTTAAGTGGTTGAATTGGATTAATTTGAATTGCATCAAATCCTTGATCTTTTATTCTTTCTAAATTTGGAATTATATCAATTAATTTCCAATTAAAACAATGTAAAATTCTCATACAACATACCTCTTTATTATATTATAACAATTATTTGAATAAAATTTACATTTTTTTTCTACTAACATTTAATACAATACCAATACTACACAAAGTAATTAATAAAGAAGAACCACCATAACTGAGAAAAGGTAATGTTACACCCCTTACAAGTTTTTTGGTAAACTAAAAAGATGGTTGCAAGTTTTTTGGTAAACAAAAGTTTTAAAAAAAAATCACCTTAAATATGATGTTAATTCTGGAAACTTAAAGTACAATTTAATATTATTATCATTATCAATTTCTACTTTTTCTACTAAATTAACTATCAATTCTCTACTTGGTTTTTTAGTTTTAAGAAATGATCTTACTGCAGTTTTACAACTTTCAAAATCAAATATCTTAATTGTTGCCTCAACTTTTTCTTTTTGTTCTAACAACTCTTTTTTCTTGTCAGAAGATATTTCTAACTTTTCATTATAATTACTTAATAAATTATCAAAAGTTTTTTCAGGTATTTTGTTACCTACTTTATCAATATAAATTTGCTCAATCAAAGTATCATATTTACTTATTTCTTTAGTTAAAATATCAATTTGTTTTTGTATTTTTGTTATCTCTGATTCTAATAATTTATTAGCATCATAAGTAAGTTTTTTATTATTATATTCTTTCAAATAAGAGTCACAAATTTTATTAATTATTTTAATTAAATCTTCCTCTAATAAATTATAATTTACACGATGGATTTTACAAACACCATATTTTCCTTTTTTACTATACCCATTACATTGAGTATAATGTGAATTACTTTTTTTACATTTTTTCTTCAAAATACTTATATTATGACCACATTCTTTACATTTTAATAAACCCGTAAACAAATATTTTTCTTTTTGTTCTCTTTGCTTTCGCAAACTTTTTGAAGAAATTAATTTACCAACAAGTTCAAATGTTTCCTTATCAATAATAGGTTCATGCGTTCCTTCTACAATTATATATTCTTCTTTTTTTGTAGCCCTTATTCTTTTTGAATTATATCTTACCTTATTATAAGTATTTTGTACCATATTTCCTATATACATTTCACTTGTTAATATATCTCTAATTGTTTGTGGTCGCCATATTCCAAATCCATCATTATCTGCAATTAAAGCTCCTCTAGATTCTTTCTTATAGACTATTGGAATTGGAACTTTTTCTTCAGTTAGTACTGATGCTATTTTATAACAACTATTTCCTTGTCTAGCCATTTCAAACATTCTTTTAACTATCAGTGATGCAACAGGATCAATTATTAATTTGTGATGATTAGCAGGATCTTTTAAATATCCATATTTAGGATAAGTTCCTATATACTCTCCATTTTTTTGTTTTGCAGTAAGAGAAGATTTAACCTTTTTTGATACATCTCTTAATGTAAAATCATTAAACGTTAAACGCATAGACAACATATTATCTCCAAGAAGAGAATCGTATCCATCATTAATTGCAATATACCTAATATTGTTATCTGTAAAATATTCTTCTATATATCTACCTGTTTGATATAGTTCACGTCCTAAACGGGATAAATCTTTTGTTATTACACAATTTATGACACCATCTTCTATGTCTTTTATCATTTTTTTAAAGCCAGGCCTATCAAAGTTTCCTCCTGAAAAGCCATCATCAATATATTCTTTTATAATTTCCAACCCTTGAAATTTAGCAAAAGATTCTATAATCATTCTTTGACTAGCAATTGATGAACTTTCATCTTTTTTTAATTCATCTTCTTTTGATAATCTTAAATATCTTCCACACTTATATTTTCTCATAACTTTTCTATCCTCCTTTATTAAGTTATGAGAGTTCTATGCTATATAAATTATAGCATGATTTAATTATATTTTTTACCAAAATCTCATAACTTTTATATTATTTTATATATTTAATTCTTTTAAATTTAATAAGAATAACTCTTCTATTATTTCTTTTAATTTTTTGCCTTCTTCATTAAAACTATACTCAATATTAAAATGCAAATCATTTTTAAGTTTGTTTATCATATTATTTTCCCCTCGATAAAATTTATTTTATAATAAAAAAAATATGCAAAAAAAAAATCTAAAAATTTAGACTCTTTTTCGTTACATTTTACTTTCTTGCAAATCTTTTTCTTTTCTTATTTAATAACATCAAAAAACTGTTTTAATATTAATAAATAATTTGTAGTTCAATAATTATTTAAATATGGTAATTAATATAACTTTCCATTATTATATTTTAACCAACAATATTTTTTAGAAAAGATGAATATTATTAAAAATATAGATTTCAACAATTATTTATTTTTATTTTTTTAAAGCATTTTTTACCTTTTTGAATTATTAATTCTTCATTAACAAAATCATTATAATATATAATCTTATTTATATCTTCTTCTTTATTACCATTTACACTAATACCTTTTTGTTGTATCATTCTTCTACCTTCTGATTTAGATGGCACGATACCTGATTCAACTAGTAAATCAATTAATACAATTCCATTTTCAATTCTACTCTTCTCAATACATATTGTTTCTAAATTTTGTGGCACACCACCACCAGCTACAGTAGAATATCTTTCTTCAGCATTTTTAATTGCATCTTCATTATGATACATCTTAATAATTTCTCTAGCATATAACTTATGTGCCTCAACAACATCTTTTTTCATTAAATCTGATACTTTATTTAAATCCAAATCTGTTGTTAGCCTAAAATAATCAAACAAAACATCATCTGGTATTCTCATAGCTTTTTCATACATAACTTCTGGTGCTTCATCAACACCAATATAATTACCTAAAGATTTACTCATTTTTTCTTTTCCATCAGTTCCAACCAATAATGGAAAACACATAACATCTTGAGATTCTTGCCCATAATCTTTTTGCAATTCTCTACCAACTAATAAATTAAAAGTTTGATCTGTTCCCCCAATTTCAATATCCGCTTGTAAAGCTACTGAATCATAACCTTGCATTAATGGATATAAAAATTCATGTATCCCTATAGGAACATTGTTCTTAAATCTATTGCTAAAATCATCTCTTTCAAGAATTCTAGCAACAGTATATTTACAACATAATTTTATTACATCTTCAAAATTCATTTTTCCAAGCCATTCTGAATTATATACAATTCTAATTTTATTTGGATCTAAGATTTTAGCAACTTGCTTAAAATATGTTTCACCATTTTTCCTAGTTTCATCAAAAGATAAAGAAGGTCTTGTTTTTGATTTACCAGATGGATCACCAATCATTGCTGTAAAATCACCAATGACAAAAACAATTTCGTGCCCTAATTCTTGTAATATTTTCAATGCTCTTAAAGGAACAGTATGACCTAAATGTAAATCTGGTCTTGATGGATCTGCTCCAAATTTAACAACCAATTTTTTTTCACCATTTAACTTCTTCAATAATGACTCCTTATTGTAAACTTCTACTGTCCGTCTTAAAATTAAATCAATTTTTTCTTTTTTATTCATATAATATATCCCTCCTAAATAAAATAAAAACCGCGACTAAATCGCCAAATAAGGACGATTAAACCGCGGTACCACCTTAATTTATGAATAAAATTCATACACTCATTATGTTATAAAGTAACAACCTATAAACTCATAGTGGGTAATTCAATTATATTGTATGTTAATTTACACCAAACATTAACTCTCTATAATATAACCAATATAATCTACTTATCACTAATCAACATTTATTAACATATATCGATATAATACTACTTTTTTTAATTTATTTCAACTTGTTTTTCATTTGTGTTCGTGTTTTTTTAATTTGTTTTTTTAAATCAATACTAGATAATAATATAAACTTATTTATATTTTTTTATTTATTTGGACTAAATTCTTTAATATTGCCAAACATTTTTATTTTTTTATTATTTATTTTAAATTAAGGCTCCATCATCAAATATTTCTTATACCTTTTTTTGAGTATCATTATAAACTTTTTGTAATGAATCTAAATATTTCTTCTTATTATTATCCACTAATTTTTTCAATACTTTTGTAGATTCAACTATATCTTCTTGTTCTAATATTGGTCTAATCATAGCATAACCGTCTATTTTAATATTTTCTAGCATAGGAATTGTATTTTTATTAATTCCACCTATTACTACGACTGGTATTGAAGAATAATTAACTATTTTTTGTAATTCATCAACGCCAACAATTACTGCCTCACTTTTAGTTTTAGATTTATAAATAGCACCTACACCTAAATATGATGCACCACTTTCAATTGCTCGTTTTGCTTCATCAAGATTAGTTACGGTTACACCTATTATTTTTTTACAACCGAGAAGTTTTCTTGCTTTTAAACAAGATATATCATTTTGTCCAATATGTAATCCATCAGCATTTAAATTTATTGCAATTTCAATATTGTCATTTATAATTAATGGTATATTATATTTATCTGTTACTTTTTTTATTCTAGATGCAATTTCAAAAAACTCATTATAGTTTTTTTCTTTTTCTCTAATTTGAATTATTGTTACCCCTCCAATAATTGCTTGTTCTACGCAATATTCAAGTGGGTGATTATTGTTCATCTCACTATTTGTACACAAATATAAACTATAATCAATCATGTTTTATCAAAACCTTTTTATTAGATTTATTTTTAAAAATATAATTTGAAAATTCATCATCTTCTGCATTAACTATATTGTTAGGAAGATTGTTTTTAAACGCACCTTTTAATTTTTCGAGCTTATCGGCATCTATAATATCACTAAAAATTGTACAATCATATACATCTTTTGGTCTATTTCCTGTTTTGCATAAAAATAATGCCTCTGGGGTAATAGAGTAATATTGAATATTATTATGAATTCTCGGGCACTCAGAAAAACTTAGTTTACTAACCAATGGAGAATTATGAATATATTCAACAAAATCTCTGTTTTTTTCATCAAAAAAATAATCTTTTTGAGTAATTGATCCATCTCTTTCTTTCACATACATAAAAACAGTTATTGGTATATTAATCATATCTTGATAATACATTTTTAACATAATTCTTTTTGTTCCATCACCACGTTCGCCTACTTTTCGTTCAAAAGAAAAGTTATAATTATTGCAAATATGTTCTAAATTTTCTAAACAATTCATGTTTATAAAAATATCTAAATCATGATGATATCTTTCTAAACTTTTATTAGCTAACAAATATGCAAGAATACCACTAGTATAATAATACTCAATATTATTTTCATTAAGCATTTTATTATATTCATCAAATATTTTATATATCAATTTATGATTTTCATCTAAATGACAAAAATTAGGATTGATTTGCATATTTATTAACCATAAATATCTATTATATAAATAGTCAATGCTCACATTGTAATCATTTGCAATTAATTCTAGTTTATGCATTCGGCTTTTATCATCACATATATCACAATATGCATTATAAATTAAAATGTCTAGTTTATCTTTTTCACTCATAATTATAAATCCTCCATTCTATGGAAACGGATGAGGCATATCCGTTAACTTATCACTATATTTTAAATTCAATTTTTTTGGTACAAGAAAAAACCGAGTTGCTCCTAGTCTTGGATATATATGACTTTTATTTAAATCAATTAGACTTGGTGCTATAACTTTAACCACTTTAATACCTGTTTTCTTTATATCATCAGTAGTTAATTCCTTATAATATACATCTATATTTTGCAATTTTAAATTTTTTATTAAATCATTAAAAGATGTAACTTCTCTTTTATAATCAATTACTTTGCTATTAAATAGTAATTTATTAAAATTATTACTTTGATAATATAAAAAGTGCTCATATAATGTTTTAATTTTTTTTGGATTTTCTTGACGAACATCCATTATATTTAAAGAATAAAAATAAGTAAATAAACATTCTTTTAATGACTTATTAATTGCATAATCCGAATTTAAATTAGCACATGCACCTATACCATAATGTATATGATTTTTTTCGTTTTTATAGATAATAGATAAATAAATTGGAACTTTAATATCAGAATATAGCTTATATATTTTTATATTATATTCTTTTTTTATTATATTTATCAAATTTAAATTTTTTGTATCTAATGTTTCTAAATTTATTTCTGGTGGATCTAATCGTTGCATAAAATTAATCATTAATGCGTCTCTTTCTATTAATTCCAACAATCCACTTTGTATACACTCATCTAATGTAAAACCCGCCGCCATACCAGTAGATGTAGTTTCAGCCACTGGTTTATTTAAATCATATGGCAAATATATTAAACTTGCAGGCCAATATTTAAATGTTTGTTTATTATCAATACTATAAATCTTTGTCCATTCTATTTTTTCCTTATTAGGATTTAGAAATAAATTAGAGTTGTTATATTGATCTTCACTATACGTAAAAAAATTATCAAAAGTATTTTCTTTTTTTAAATTTGCTTTAATATTTATTATAATTTCTTTTTTGGGAATATATGACATACAATAACGTTCTAACGCCTCTGCTAAACAACTAGTCATAGCAATTTTTTCATTTTCATTTACACCTAAACCACCACTAGAAATTTCTCTACTTGAACCAAACAAATCAACAGTATTAGCACTTAAGCATTGATACATAGAAAGATTATACTTATCTAATTCATATCGTTTTAACATAGCATTTACTATTCCAAATTTATCACTAAATATATCAGTTAACTTTTCATAATCTTTTCCTAAAATATTTATTATTTCTTTTTTACTTAATATCAATTTATTCTTTTTCATCATATTCACCTGGCACTTTTAATATTGAATGTAAAACAATTTCTCCATTTTTATATATCTCAATTATTTGATTATTTTTTAAAATATCTTTATATTTATTAATTAAATAATTAGATTTTGTTTTAAACATTTTTTTATATATTTTAAATGTATATATGCTATTAGATTTAATTCTTTTATAAAATGATTTTTCATCAAATTTTGAATTTATTAATGGACCAATTAAATATGACTTTTTAGTTTTGGCAATTAATATTGATTTATTTTTAATATTTCTTTTTTTTAAATAATCACTATAAAATAAATAATTATTATTTAACATGTTTAAGACTCCTATTTTTCTGATTTTTCATAAAACTTTGAGCTTCTTCATTAAAATTATCTAAATTATTAATTAAATTTTCTTTTTCTTTAGTTTTATCATTAACACTTATAAACCATTTTCCTATACTTGTATTCATAAAGTTTTCTATTTCATTAAACGTCCTATTCTGTTTTGTTTTATATAGTGGATCACATACTTTAAATCCATATTCATCATATCCTGTAAGTAAAACTGCATGATATCCACCAGAAATCTCACCTGCCAATATTACTAAATTACCGTCTTGCAATTTTTGTTTTAATAAATTAATAGTTATATTCACACCATTTACGACTTTTGCACCTTTATTTTCTGCATAGTTTAAATATTCTTTATATTCAGACATTGCAAGTTCAAAATTATCACTATTAATAGTTCCTTGATCATTTTTAAATAGTTCTTTATTTTCATGATAAATTGTTGTCTCTAATCCATTCTTGGCCATATAAAATGCTAATGCTGAAAATGGAGTTCCACTCATATACTTTGAACCAAATATTTTATATAACCTTCTCTCATCATACCAATTTGCTTTTGGAATAACTTTATAATACTCTAATACCATCATCATACAAACAATAGCACAAGTATCTCCTCTTTGTTTATATGGTCTTACATTTTTATCCATATTGTTTTCCCTTTCTTTTTTTAAAACTTCTAATGCTTCTACGATTATATCATTATTAAATTCATATATATAACCATTATTTTTCAAAATACCACTACTATTAAGATATTCTAAAATTTTCCTTCTAAATAAGAATCCGGAAATACCAATTAAATTGGAAGCGATTAGTTTTTCATCTAAATTATCATAGATAATAATATCTCTAATTTCTTTTCTATCTTCATGCTCAAGAGTAAAATAAAAGTGTTGAGTTTTATAATGTTCAGATATTTTATAATGTTTTATATCTTCTAAAATTTTACTTTCTGACATTAATAGATTATGTTTGAATTTTTTTTGAAACCTAGATAAAAATATTTTTTCATCCCCTGCGTGATATTTTTTTAATAAATAATCTTTAAATTTTTTAGTATCGTCATCGTTTGTTTTAAGTAAATATATATAATATAAATGGTCTATTTGATATTGAGCAAAAAATGTTTCAACAGGTGGTGTAATTAACATTATATTTGCTTTAGCTAATGGAATATTTTCATCAGTAGTATTAATGTTTTTACAATTATATTCTAGATATTTTTTTATTGCTCCTGACATAACAAGTGTTGCTTCATCAACTAAACAAGAAGTAGAATAAATTTTTATTATATCATCCAATTCTGCTGGAGATAATTCAATAAAATCTTCACGAATAATTCTATCGAAAGCAGGCTCTAACAATAATTCATAATAAGTATTGTGCCAGTTCCATCTTATCTTTAACCTAGATAAAAATTCTTTTGGTCTTTGATATAATTCTCTATCCATTAAATTACTTATTTCGGGGTTAGATTCTGCATAATATCTATTAGCATTAAATAACTGTTTTTCCAACACCTCATCTATATGGCACTTTAAGTCTTCTGGTATTATCTTGCTCTTTATATTTTCCATTTATTAACCCTCCTTATAAAGTCATAGCATTTACTATGACTACTTAATTCATATGATAATTATGCAGTGCATAACATATCATATTTTTTGTTAAATTTTCTCATTAATTTTCTCATCTTTATCACCTCCTATTTTATAATTTAATAGTTTTTTTCTAATGAGCTCCCTATAAACTCATAATCTTAAAGGTATTATTTCTGGTTGAATTCTCTTATTTTTCTTCTTGCATGACTTGTTTGTGCTTTTTCTATCCAATCTTCTCTTGGACCATAAGATAAATCATCGGTTACAATTCTCACCCTATCTTTATTTTTCAAGACATAATCAATAGGTACATATTCATCATTTACAAATACACCAACCATTGTATTTCCGATATCAGTATGTATTTTATAAGCAAAATCTATAGGAGTTGCTCCTTTAGGTAATTCAATTGTTTCTCCACTGGTTGTATATACATAAACTTTATCAGAAAAAAGTTCACATTTTACTTGATTTACAAATTGTTGATTATCACCAAACATTGAATTAATTTCTGTTAAAGATTTAAAAAACTGAAATTTACTTTTTAAATCTTCTTGCATAACATCTCTTGCATTTCCTTTTTCCACATCCCAATATGCAGTTAATCCAAAGGAAGCCACTTTATCCATTGCAAAAGTTCTTATTTGTGTTTGAACTAATCTATCATCTGGGCCAAAAACAGTTGTATGTAATGAACGATACATATTAGTTTTAGGATTACATATATAATCTTTAAATTTATTATTTATTGGATGATATTCCTCATGAATCATACCCAAAGCAAAATAACAATTAGCCACTTCATCTACCATAATTTTCAATGCTAACAAATCATGTATATCTGCCAATTTTTGCCCTTCACTTAATCTTTTATATATACCATAAATATTCTTTGTTCTTACTTTAATTTCATTAGGAATATTTTTATCGTTTAACATTACTTGAATTTTTAGCAACATTTCCTGTAAACAACCATTACTATCTTCTTCTATTTTTAACTTTCTTTCTTCAATTTTTTTATACATATCTGGTTTTAAATATCGCAAAGATAAATCTTCTAATTCAGATTTAATTCTATATGCTCCAATATAATAAGCTAAGGGAACAAATATTTCCATAGTTTCTAGTGCGTTTTCTTTTTGTTTAAATTCACTTTTAAATTGCAAAGTTCTCATATTATGAAGTCTATCAGCTAATTTAATAATTATTATTCTAACATCTTCAGTAATACCTGTAATAATCTTTCTAGTATTTGCTAAATTTTGATCTTGTTTAGAAGAAAAATTCATTTTTGAAAGTTTAGTTACACCATCCACTAGATTAGCAACATTTTGATTAAAATCATGAGCAATATCTTCTTTGGTAATTTCTGTATCTTCTAATACATCATGCAAAAGACCAGCACATATTGTATCTCTGTCTGCGTGCATATCTGCAAGAATATATGCAACATTTAAAGGATGATTGATATATGGTTCACCACTTTGTCTATACTGCCCTTCATGTAATTTTTTAGCATACTCATAAGCTTTCTTAATAACTTCGACTTCTTCCGAATTATACTCATTAAGTTTGTCAATTAAATCTTGTAAAATATCATTTTCCATAAAACTCCTCCAAAAACTCCATTAAATTTTAAACAAAAAGCATAACAAAATTATGTCATGCTTTTCTTTGAAAGGGTCAAAAAAGAATTTATATTAATATATAAAGATTTACAAAAGTAACAATATAATTTAAATTTACCTTTTTCCATAAATATACTCATCAAAATCAACGTCCCTTTCAAAATATTACCAAATAATTTACTATTTTTTATATTCTTTGTCAATACTTTTATGGAAATTTTTGGAAAAATATATAAATATAAACTTTTATAAATTAAAATATATTTTAATTTGCACTTATTTATCTCAAAGTCCAACTCTCATAAACTTTCCTGTGTTTACCAACAATGCATCGTTGTTATATTTTTGTAAAAAATCCCATAAAATAAGATTTTTCTTTAATTTTGATATTTTTTTATGTTTTTTCATTTAAATAAAACGGTGGTTTTCCCTTTGTTTATAAGAGGTTCCACCAATTTTATTATTTTTTCCCAATTTCTTGTATACCCTGTAACAGGTATTAAACCAACTACAACCATTAAATTTAAACAAGCTTGAAATCCTATTTGAAATATTATACCAAATGATAAATATTTACCAAATAAATCATTACAATTACGAGATATTTTAAATCCATTATAACAAATAATAACAAATAAAGTTATAATAATTAAACAACCTAAAAAACCTAATTCCTCACTTATTATTGAAAATATAAAATCAGTTTGTGGTTCTGGTAAAAAGAAATGTTTTTGTCTTGAATTACCTATTCCAAATCCGAATAATCCACCCGGACCTATGGCATATAAGCTTTGAATAATTTGAAATCCACTACCTAATGGATCACTCCAAGGATTTAAAAATGATAATATACGACTAAGCCTATAAGGAGCAGCTAAAATTAATCCTACTACCCCTATTACGCCAACAATACCTAGTCTAATAAAATATTTAAAATCTACACCACCTACAAATAATAAACCAATTATGGACATTACAACAATAGTACCCGTTCCAAAATCAGGTTGTAACATAATAAGTCCAAATACTAACATAAGAATTCCTAAGATTGGTAATATACCTTTAAATGATTTAGTTGCTTTTTCATTATAAGCTAAATATTTAGATACAAATATTAATAATCCTAATTTAGTAAACTCACTAGGCTGAATACCAAAAGAACCAATACCAAACCAACTACGACTACCATTTCGCACAGTACCTATACCAGGAATTAAAACTAATATCAATAATATTAAACAAATAATTAAAATTAAGTTTGATTTTTTTAAATACAGTTTATAATCTATTTTACTTATTATAATCATCAAAACAATTCCTACAATAAGAAATAGCCCTTGATTTTTGACATATTTTAAAGCATCGCCATATTTATATTCTGACCATATGTAAGATGCTGAGTAAATCATTAATACACCAAATACACTTATTACTATTACACTAATTAATAAAGTTAAATTACATTTTTTCATAATTATCCCTCTATTAATTTTATGAAAAATAAAAAAGCATAATTCATGCTTTTAAATTAGAATTTTTATTAAATTGATCACTAATTTTGATTAATTTGATTGCTAATTTATTTATTTTTCTTCCTACTAAAAATCCTTTTTTATTTTGTAATTCTTTTAATTCATATAAATTATTAATTAAATTTTGATAACCTTTTTCACCATATATTCCATCAAACCAATATTCAATATCATCTATATTACCATTTATTCTTAAATTTTCTAAAGTTAATAAAAATGTTTTATTATCTAATAATTTTTTACAATAATATTTTAAACTATAATAAGCTGGTGATATATAATCACCATTAATACTATTTTTAACAGCATAGATAGTATTTTTTATTATTTCATTATTACTTTTTAAATTAGATATTATATTAATTAATTGTTCTGTTTGTTTAGAATTAATTATTTCTTCTAAAACATAACTTCTATTTTTGTCAATTATTTTAAACTCTTTTAAACTATATTTAGTTTTGGTTAATCCTGTTCTTAAATAAAAATAATCTTTATCTAATATTATTTCATTTTGATAAGAATTAATAGCATGATTTAATTCATGAATTAAATTATCTAATAATTGTAAAAATGGAATATTGTTATACCTATTTAAATAAATTGCTTTTTTCGTTTTAACAGTTTCTTCCAAATAAGGATAACTTATATACAATGCTTGAATTTTAGGATCTTCCTTACCAGTTATAATAATAGGTATATTATTTAAACAATTAATAATAAAATGTTCTTTATTATACTTAATTACAAATGCTGGTAATATTACATATAATAAATGTTTTATATTATCTGGATAATTATATTTTAAACTAATTTCATCAACAATAGGTATATATTTTTCTATCATAGTTTCACCAATTATATTTTATAATATTTTTTCTAAATATTCAACTATATTATAACACCAAAGGTTAAAGCAAATAATGAAGCAATTAAACCTATTATCCAAAATAATTTTACTATATCATGTTCTTCCCAACCTTTTTTTTCAAACGAATGATGAATAGGAGTCATTAAAAATAATCTTTTTTTTGTAAATTTATAATATGTTCTTTGAATAATACAACTTAATGTTTCAATAACAAAAACTATTCCTATTAAAACTAACAATAACTCATGTCTTGTAATAATAGCTATACTTCCCAAAGTTGCTCCTAAAGCTAAAGAACCAGTATCTCCCATAAATATTTTAGCTGGATTACTATTGAAAACTAAGAATCCTAAAATACTTCCTACCAAAGAAAAGCAAAATAATGCTACACTTTCATATCCTTCTAACCATCCTGTATCATAAGATATGATTCCAAATGTTAAAAAAGCAATTATAGATAATCCGCCAGCTAGCCCATCTAAGCCATCGGTTAAGTTAACTGCATTACTAGATGCCACTAAAACAAATAATATAAATAAACCATATAACCAACCAATATCTAATCTTAAATTAAGAGTATGAATCCATAATAATGGCTCATTACCGGCTTTCATAAATAAATAAAAAAATATAACAGCTACAAATAATTGTAAAACAAATTTAGAACTTTCACTTAAACCATTATTATTATTTTTTATTATAATTAAATAATCATCAATAAATCCAATTAAACTATAACTTATAAAAGTAAACATAACTATTATTAAACTATAATTTAACTCTATTATATCCAATATTAACAACAAAAATATAATTACTATAGTGGAAATTATAAAAATAATTCCTCCCATTGTTGGTGTACCACTTTTTTTCTTATGTGTTTCCTCTAAATATCTATTTAATATTTGATCTAATTTTTTCTTTTTTAAAAATGGTATGATTAAAAAACCTAACATAATAGATAAAATAAAACTCAACATTACAACAAAAGCAACTTTAGTTAACATTATTCATCTCCTAACATTAATCTTATCGTTTCACCTTCAGCTAAATAACTACCTTCACTTGGTGATTGATGGATTACTTTATTGCCACTACCACTAAATTCAACTTTAAATTCTTTTAAATTAGATACTGCTTCCTTTGTATCTATGCCAATGACATTAGGAACAGTATAATATCTTTTATCGCCATAATTATATTCTTTAGTCATACCATCATATCTCTCTTTTATATTTAAAGCAGAAATAGCCGAATTTAAAACATTCTTGGCAATAGGAGCTGCAATAGTACCACCATATTGAGTTACTCCTTTAGCATTATCAATAGCTATATATACAACAACCTCTGGATCATCAGCTGGTAAAAATCCCATAAAAGATGTTATATAATTACCAACTAAGTATTTACCATCTTCAACCTTTTGAGCTGTACCAGTTTTGCCTCCTACACGATAATTAGATATATAAGCGTTTCGGCCTGTTCCATTAGCAACAACACTTTCTAAAGCATATCTTACTTTAGCACTTGTATTTTCTGTTATTACTTTTCTTACTGCACTAGGTTTGTTTTCAACTATTACCGAATTAGTTTCAGGCTCATTTAGGCTTTTAACAATATAAGGAGTATACAAATTTCCCCCATTAATTGCCGCAGATACTGCTGTTACTTGTTGTGAGGTACTCCTCTAAATGATACTTTTTACCTAAATTATTACTGGATGCTTTTAATATTGTTCCAGTTTTAAAAATAATATCTAATTTTATTTTTTTAGGATTATCTTCATCTTTATTAACGATTATTTTTTCTACTAAAGAATTAAATATATCACTTAAGCACAAATTATCTTCTATAGAATGTTCTAAGTTTTCTCTTATACTATTTATTTCTTTTTCGATTAAGTATTCATCTAACTTATTATTTTTTAAATTGTCTATTTTATCTAAATATTCATTTAACTCTAAATTTAAACTATCTACTTGTTTTTTATAATCAATATTTTCTAAGTATCCATCCATTACAAGTTCTAATAACTTATCTTTTTTATTTTTTATAACTTCACATTTAGATTCTAAAACTTTTATTTCATTATCACTATTTTTAGATAATAAATAGTTTTTACAATATTCAATTAGACTATCAAAGATTATTTTTTTATCAAGATAAAGTTTCGATATAATGCTTTTGAATAACTCATCTAATTCATGTTCAAATACTCTATTATTAGTACACCCTTTTAAACTATCACGCCGATATACCTGACATTCCCATACAGGATTATTTTTTCTTTTACCAGCACTATTTCTATGATAAGTAACATTATGAACACCACAATATATTTTTCCTGAATAAGTATAACGATTATGAAATATTGTTTTATCTTCTATTTTATTTAAATAACTTTTTTGTCTTTTTCTTAATTTGATATTAGCCCTTTCCCATAATTCTTCTGATA
Organism: uncultured Bacilli bacterium; assembly: GCA_944372195.1. GTDB lineage: Bacteria > Bacillota_I > Bacilli_A > RF39 > UBA660 > Faecisoma. The sequence continues at coordinate 361 of CALVYK010000001.1, read as the reverse complement.
CAATTGGGGGTACTTTATCATAATCTTTATAGATAATCCAATTATCTTTATCTAGTTTCTTTTTCTTTTTAGTCCTATAATCTAGTACTTTTGTTTTATTACCACAGTAATATCCTTTATATTTAGGATTTTCAATTATTCTAGTAATAATAGTTGTATCTAATCTTTTGCCAGTTTTGGTTTTGTAATTTAATTCATATAAACACTTTGATATTTTAGATAAACCATCATTTGTATTTGCATATCTATCATAAATTATTTTAATCATTTCAGCTTCTTTTTCGTTAATAACTAATTTTCCATTATCTTTTTCATAACCATAAATATTAGAGCATCCTAAAACATTACCATTATCAATACT